>CAZGMJ010000018.1:0-81324 GCA_964526785.1 uncultured Pirellulales bacterium | reverse complement strand
AAAGGACCGCTTTTACATCCCAAACAAAAGTGCGAAAAATATCCTACGTCATCGAGCAATCCTTTGTGGTGCATGGAGAAGTCTGATCACTTCATTTGGGCAATTGAATCGAGGGAAATTTCAAGTTATCAATACCATAGAACGGTATTTGAAGACGGCAATCTATGCTGCGGAGTGGGAGGCGCTCGGCCGTGGCGAAGATCCGAAGGTATATCGATCCTTCACCTCTCGAGAAATATGGGTTCCGAACGCTCTTCTTGTGCTGCACGTGCTTGCGGCACTGGTTGCACTCGTAGTTGCAGGCGGATTTCTTACCTGTGGATCAAGCGAGGCGACGCCATAAGAGGAGGACGGGCGAATAGAGAGCACCGGGCACACGTATAAACTCCAGTTTTCATGGTAAGCTAATCAACATATGTATGTCACCGCGATGCGCGGAAAAGTCTTTGCTACTGGCGATGACAACAACTACATATGAAGGTCTCAATGCTTCATGGCCGACGAACTACGCGAAATCCTTGGTTGATGTAAGCACTATTAGGGTTATATTTCCACCGGTAGAAAACACGACAATCCTCTGGACCGTCATTGTATCCCCCGCCGCGGTAGACTCGATCATTGCCACCGTCAGGACCTTCGGGATTATCATACGGAGAGTCGTGATAGTACATGCTGCCATATCGATCATTGCACCATTCCCGGACATTGCCCACAATACTGCATAATTGGTAATCGCCCTGACTGAAGGCATCTACCGGAGCGGTGTATGGACTCGGAAGCAACTCGTAGTCCGGGTGCCACCCTTGACCGGCGCTGAGATCGTAGGCAGGGCCGTCGGTAGGGGCGTCGTAATTGGCGTTTTCGTGTGAAATCTCATTACCCCACGGGAAACGGTTTCCGGTGAGGTCGCATCGCGCTGCATACTCCCATTCAGCCTCGGTCGGAAGCCTATAGCCCGTCTTCGTCAAATCGTGCGACCAGTCGCCTAAGTCGTAACACAACTCGTATCCACACCCTTCGGTAAGCCAATTGCAGTATGCAACTGCGCCATACCATGTAATAGTGACAGCCGGATAATTATCTGCGGTCGCGCCAGCCTTCTCGATTACCCGGAATTCTTCGAGTAACTCATCATAGACTATTTGACTTTCTTCAGGTTTGCAGTACTCCTTCTCACCGGCGCCATAAACAACGCCATCAGCGCCAACATGTATGGTCCCTGCCGAGAGACTAGCATTTAAGAATTCGCAATACTCGCGGTTACTCACCTCGTGTTTATCTATCAGAAAAGAGTCAACCTTCACCATATGCGGGATTTCGGTGTAATCGCCGTTCGGATCCCCCATCTGGAATTCGCCCCCTTCAATCAGTGTCATATCCTCTTCCGTGTTTGGATCGCAGGGATCAGTGACCAAATCGCTGGGAACTAGAACAATCGCACTATTGTTTAGAAGAGTTATCTCATCTGTGCCGTCAGAGTCGGGATTGGCCATTACTTCAATACGGGTTCCACAACTCGAACTTGACAGTGGAATACACGCTTCTATATTAGAACCGCTATCCAAAGCTTCTATTGTTGCTTCCTGAAGAACATCGTTGCCACTGCGAATCTGTATGACCGTAGCGGGCATCGCTCTGCTTCCTATATTGTTAATTCTGACACAGGCGTTTCCATCTGTGATATGCGCGCTTAATTGCTCCACCTCTAAATCAGGTAGTATTGGAATTAAGGCAGTTCTTGTGTTGTCATCTTCAGACCATTCCGAAACTTCATTAACTTCATCAACGCAAAGAAGCAGTGTGTACAGCCCCGAATCTTTGCCGGAAATATCCCAGTCATATTTGACAACCTGGGTTTCACCTGGATTGAGATTGTCGATTGGCTCTTCGTGAATTCTTGGCCCATCTGCATTATCTTCATACAGGCAACAGATAAAAGAACCTGAATTTGCATCTCCGTTATTGCTTACAGAAAAGCCAGCCTGAACGGCATCTGTATCAGAAGATTCTAACAATACGAAGTTGTCCGCTTTAAGATTTGGTTTGAATGCTTGTATTTCAACTTCGGGAGCATCGCCTTGATCAGTCTCAATTCTGATATGCACGGTATGAACTTCATTGTCGTCCGGTACATGCCAGGGAATGCGCACATGTCGTGTCTCTCCCGGTAGCATCCACTCAATTGTTCGTGTTCCAATCAAAGTACCGCTGTCAGGTTGTCCATCGTAGAATAGAACGTTGATGTCCCGTACACCACAAGCTCCGGCCAAATGGACATCCGCCCTGATTTCTGAATAACCTGAGTATTCATCATAGTCTTTGGTTAGATCAGCAAAATCTTTGAAATCAAGATGCCCGTCATGGTTGCTGTCTAAGTCAGCGTATGGCTCTTCATTATCCTCAATCTGTTCAAGCCATTTTTCAGACATCAGATATAATTGATTAAATCCATGAGCATCATACCTTATCCAGACGTCCTTCGGTGAAATGGATATATTTGGTTCTGTTGAAAATTCCTTTACATATAAATCAGAGTAACCGATTTCCGGTAGCCCAGACACCGTATCGAGCTTCATCCGACGTTTATTGTAACCGATGATAACATTGCCATGTTTCTCGGCACAGGTTAGCATTGTTTCGGCGCCCGTATCGTGTGTCAATTGCTGTGGCGGCCCCCACATTTGAGCTTGAGAACTGTATGCACTGCAGTATATATCTGTGAATTCATCAGATGGTCCTACCCAGAACAGAAGTAATTTGCCCATACCTGTTCTAACCATCTTCAACTCGGTTATGCTGTTCGTCCTGAAAGCAAGTCTCTTTTTCCATGAGTCCCCATCCTGTGTTGCAAACCACAGTTGATCCATCGATTGCATACCTGTATCTGACAGCGGTTTTCTTACCCAGACAATGACCGGACTATCCGTGTCATCGGCTGCAATCTGAGCCTGATCGTCCCAGGACTCGTTACGATTCGTCAACATCTGATGGGGACCCCACCAGGATTGATCAATGGGCCGCGCTCGCCAGTAGACTCTTCGATCGCTTGTAGTAGCTGAGTTGGTGTCGATGTCTCGAACGTAGACCAAAAGTTCATTCTCTGGCGTTAAGCAAATCGAAGGCCGTGAAACAATTGGCAGGTCACTGGCTATAGTATAAGGTTCGTCGAAAGATCCCCCGTCCCAATCAGCGGCTAAAATATCTACCGATGGAGCGACCGCATCATCCGGCCAGACCGGAATAGCATTAGTCTTGCTTGATAACCAGCATAACCTGAGAACACCGGCCGGCGAATCATCAAACCATGGCATGATATCCGCATAGCTGTTATTTGTTACTTCTTGAGGCTGTCCCCATATATCGCTGCCTTCCAGGCACGTGCTGAACATGATGTCACAGCCTGATAGTATTTCTGTACTTGTAAATGTAAGCTCCTGAGACTGCCCTGCATTAACCCATGCCACTATTCTAGTCCCACTGCTATCTATAGCTGCAACTGGTGATGTGTCGGGTGAGTTGTTTTCCGTTAGTTGCGATTGCGTTGTCCATTGTCCATCTTGCCAGTCCATACAGCAGATTTCTTGATGTGAACCGGGGGCTTTGAGACCATCACGAACAAAAGCCATTATACCTTCATTCTGAATGGCTCCTATTGAAGGAAGTGGTTGCGTTCCAACATTCTCGATCGGGCCAGGCAGTGAATCTCCACTCATTGTTTGTGTTTGAATTACATTTTGGATACTACAGTATCCTTCCGGCGCGTACAGGTAGTCACGACTGATAAACTGAGGTGGATCTACAACCATATAGTCAGCAGAGCTGTACTGGCCGTTTTCAGGGCACTGGTATATTGTTTCAGGTCCCCATTTATGTTGTATTTTCACGCCGAAAACTTCTACAACCCAGCTCGCCTCTAAAGTTGCACCTGCTTCTTTTACATATTCATTGAGACAGAAAGAGTGTGAATCAGGTGGAAATTGGAGTGTGACGTATGGTTTGCCGCCAAAAGTACCTGCAGCGTGACCTACTGTCTCGTTACCAATGCCGACAGTGCCAGCTATGGTACCGGCCAGTGATACATCACTGTTCTTGAACTTTAAACCAGCGATTAATGCATCTTCTGTATTCTCAGCTTGTTGTAAAGACAAACTCCCACGTATTTCAGGAGTAACGGTACCCTGGAAATAAGGACAAGGCGAAGTGCAGCAAAGTACGGGGGTGCCGCACAGAAAATAAATTTTCGGCAATTGAAAGGGAATGCCTACCTCAAATTCAGCCGAAACTTCAGTCAATCTAAATTCAGGATAGAATTGTCCTTTCCCGCTTATTCCTGAACCCAATTCAGCTTTTCTATCTTTGCCAACCGCTATACTGCCATCCAATGATCCAGATAAGTCAAAAAGACCTTCCAGACCTGTGCCTTTAATGTTCGGTTGCGCCTGCAATTTCCAGGAAAAAGTGAGCGGTTCTAACTCTACTCCCCATTTCCCTCCGATCTCAGGTACTTTTTGGGGTATCTCTACGTTTCCCTTTATACCATTCTTTAACACTTCCACATCGCCTGAAAACCAGACTGTTCCGGTTAGCGGATCCACACCAAGAGTAATTGGACCGATTTGTGTCTCACGAGAAGTTGCCCACTCGGGTAATTGAAGTCCCCATAAATATATGCGTTCGATGTTTGATTTGGTCCCATCCGCACTAACCGCATAAATAAGCAACGTATTTTTTGTTCCTGCTGCGGAATAGGCAAGATCGGCACCCATGTTGTAAATTATCTTTGCTTCTTCATTGTTTGTGGATATTTCAATATCGTCACCATTGAATTCAAACACGACATGAGATGACGTTTTATCGCCCCAGCATACATTGCATGTGAATTCATTATCGATATCAATTCCTTCGGGAAAGACTCCATAGTACTCTGCTTCGACCGACAGTATTTCGAACTCTCCATCACTTATAGTGACTTTACCTGCTGAGTAGTCATGACCGGATGCATCGCCATCTTCAATTACCGCGCATATCCTGTATTGGCCAGAATTCACATTAGTAGTGTTCCAGGAATATTGTCCATCTGCAGCCTGGCCATCTATAATTTGTGTTTCGTTGTCGTTGTTAAAAACCTGATCTTTATCGTATAACAACGTAACTGTTGCCTGACTCGTGGCATTGCTGCTTTCCCATTTAATGTTAACCTGGCCGTCAGAGTCAATATTCTCGGAGGGCTGAAGAACCTGTATGCTGACTACATCTGGTGGATGAACCGTCAATGTTACGCCAATTGTCTGTGGACTGTTACTGGCATCATCACTGGAAATAATAATCTCTGCTGTATAAGTGTCGGCCTCCAAATCTGAGCTTTCATAGCTTACAGTGATGGTGTCTTTGTCCGTCTCTCCGGTAGATTTGCCATCTCCACTGGTACGTTTACAGGACAACCAATCCTGATTATCCTCGATAGTATAAGAGAGCGTACCTTCTCCTCCATTCCACACTTTAAATGTCTGTGAATCCGCATCCTCACCTTCCTGACATGTCTGAGACAATTTAACCGTGCTAACAGAAATTCCGGGACTGTCGCTTTGTTCCCATATATGAAATTTTTTCGGTCCAGAGTCAACTGTTAATGTATAGGATGATATATCTCTCTGTGATTCATCGCTTTCTCCTGGTACTGCGGAAAACACGTATGTATATGAATATATCGTTATTTCCTGCAATATTGGTTGTCCGTTTGCAAATCCAGCCAATACGTAGCTATATGGTTGCTCGCCTCCATAACCACTAGCTGTAATTGTTACTTTCGTACCGGGGTCTATATACACAATATTCTCATCTGGACCCGATCCGTGCCATCCTGAGTCACTATCCCATAGCATAAAGAACTCAGTAGAATTGTTCAAACGGCGCATTATTGAAATAGCGATACACTCGCCATCTACGGCTTTAGCGCAAATAGGTGCTAGAAGTGTAATAGTAATATAGACATAAACCGATAAGTTATTGCGGTAACGCATGGTTCTACCTCCTCTATGAGTACTCATACAGCCGGATTATCATTTAATATCATAATTGCTACCCTGGGCACATGTCTTAATAATACCAGAGTCGAGCCGGCCACGCAAGAATTTGTCTTCCCACAATTACCCGTTTTGACACGGTAGGCGTATAAGGTCTCCTTGGACGTGTTGCGTTTTCGTGTCGAATTTCCCGGCAATTTCGGTCGGCGCGCACCGGCCAATTCCTTGTGGGGAGCGGATTAAGAGAATTTCAGAATTGTTGGATTTAGCGTCCGGACCTGTTGCGTATTTGATCGATCAAATATGCAATCTGAGCCCGTGGCCCTGGAATTGTACTTGAGTCTGGGTCTTTCAATGGCGCCCAAGACGGCAAGGCAAACCGTTATTGGTCGCCGGAGGGCGCTACCCCGTCGTATTCTGCCCCGGCAGCGCGCGATAGTCACGTCATCCGTACAGTCGATCGGAGGCAACTGGGAGAATCGCTACTTAACCGGCGATTGGTGTACCACAGTGAACGGACAGGCGAAGCTCGGCGGTCAGGCTGGTTGTGGCGGATTAGATTTGGACTACTACAGTTCCGCTGCCCACGTTGTAACAGAACTCGTCGCGTGCAAAACAGTCGCGAAACCGATGATTGCCTCGCTGCACGCAGAGGGTGAGGAAAGCCCACGCACGACACTTATTGAGCATCGAGATGTGTCAGGAGACTCCACTATGTGTCACCGGCCCGTAAACAGATGGTCAGTGGCGGCACTGTCCCTGCATTTGCATATTGCTTGCTGGTTTCGTTACTTCGGCGTAACGGCAATCGTCACGGTGTCGGGCTCGCTTCGTCCACTCTCGCAGGTCGGATGGACAGATTCCACCCTGTATCCGTCATCGACAATCAGTTCAAAGACCAGCGTCGTCGGACGGTCAACATCGGGTGCTGTAAACGTCGGCGTAATTGCATCCGGGTCCGAAAGCTCCACATCAGGCCCAATTATCTGCCTCCATCGATACTTCAGTCGATCTTTATCCGGATCGCGGCTCTTTGTGCCATCCAGTTCTACGATAGAACCTGCCTCCACGTTCCGTGCGACGCCGGCCTCCGCAACCGGCTGCTTGTTCGGAAACGGTATCCGCCATTTCTCTTTGTTGTCCTGCCACCATGAGACGCATTCATCCAATGTGGCGTTCGGATCAACCTTACCTCTAGTCAAAGTCGAAACGATGGAAATGAGCTCCTTATCTCCATGCATGATCTGATCCATAATGTCAGGCAAGGCGGCGAGACCAAGATTGCGTATTTGGCGTAACTTATTGCTGACTTCGTCTTTCTTGTTCTGGCGTCTTAGCTCCTTCCACTGGGAGTACAGCCTACTGAACTTTGCCGGTGTCTCCTTGCGCGCTTTCGGCCACCATTCACACAGCAGCCCGACTCCCGATATCGCGTCTCCGAGTTTGCCCTCAGGCCATTCGGATTCCTCGAAACGTCTTTCTGTGATCCGAAAAACCGCACCTCCGAGCGCCCAATTACCCGCCTCTATTCTCTCCATCAAGTATGGCAGGGCCGGCATTTGCATATCAACTATGTCCCGGTAGTACTTATTGCCAGTTAGATCTGACAAGGTAGGATGGGCTTGCAGATATTGGCCCCAGGCCTCAATTCTTCTGTCTACCTCCAAAGCAATGTCTTGCTCCACATCTTCGGCTCTACACGTTACCCTATGGAGGGACACACTGAACAAACTACCGAAGATCACTAGAATACACATCGTAGTAGATGACAGTCGATACATTTTGGATCTCCTATACTCTATGTGTAGAACCTAATTGCCGTTCCATATGTCGAATCGTTCAGTTGATCCCATATATGTTCGATGCGCTCGATGGGCCCCATTGTACTCTCACACATAATCCATCTACCTGATCCGCAGCCTCCACGTCCACCGGCGCGAAACCGACACGGATCGCTCCGAATCCTGAAATCCAGCCGTGTCAACAGAAGCCCCGAAACTGATATGGCGTCCCCGGAATTCCGGGACCGTCGATATCACCGCCGATGGGATATTCTTCCGGGAAATCGTTGTCCGTACAGCGCTCGAAAGCGCAGTCTCCCTCTTTATACCAGCCGCCTGCGCACATCCCCACACCTTGCCTCGCTCTCACTTGGACAACACCTTATATCCCTAAAATCACACCCCGAGTTAAACCATAAAGACAATGGTTGCCTTCACGTGAAAGTCAGATTAAGCAATGGTCACTCTAGATACGGCACCGAACGTGGTCAATTCGCCCGCCATCATAGCCATCGCTTCTGCTCTGTGATCATTGAAGTCCAGCTATCTCGGCCGACTCGGAATCCTCTTCTTCATTAGGACGTATAGTCCGCCCAAACAAACTGTAACAGTGACTATGATCCCGTAAACCCACCAGCTATTGCGATCATCCTGTAAGTTATCAGTCACAACGTGCATTTGGTGCTTTACTCCTTCACGTTCTTCTATCTCTTTAACAGTATGTTCTGCCATGCTTCGAATTGGGTATGATCTTCTTGCATTCACCCATCTGGGACTGTCTCTTTCTGGTATAGGAGCCATACGCTCACCCTTAAGGATGACCTCTCCTCCGACCACCTCGTACAACGGCCCCCCCAAGTCCACTATCTGCAAAGGATCGTTTTCAGCAATGCTCTTTACGAATTGCAGGTCTTCTTGCGTTCCGATATTGGCCAGGCCTTGCAAGACTAAGGCCTTCATTTTTACCAATCTTACCATGTTCGGATCCTGGATTATTTCATATAGATTCTTTTTTACATTCTGCTCGCCTCTGATTGCCAGTGCTATCATGATACATCTCTGTGGTGCTCCGCTGATCTGTTCACTGATATCCCTCAACTGGTCATCGGCTCCTTTTACCTTGGCCAAGGCATCCGTAAGTAGATGATAAAGATTATCAGCAAGAGTTCCTACCGAATCAGTTTGAAACTTCTCATTGGCCCCGGGCAGCATTGCTACCGTCTTTAGTGACCCCACTAGAGCTTCCACTTTTCGCCCCACCAACTTCTCTGATGGATCCTGGGCAATGACTCTTGCTGCAGTCGTGCGTAAATGGAAACTCCCCGATTGGAGCGCCTTTTCCAGGTGCGTCATCAATTCCGCATCGACTTCTACGCCAACCAACGCCTGCAGGGCCATCCCGATAATGCCCTCGCTATTCGAGGCAAGGAGCTTTTTGATCTGTGATTTGTCATCTGTTATTTCCAGGAAATTGTGAGCCGACCAGCTACTAGCGGGATCACCTTTTCGCACTATGTCCTTTTCAAGAGCAATATCCAGCAGTATTTGGCGTGCCCTTGGCGTACCAATCTTACACAGGACTTCAATGGCACGTTTCAAGAAGGTGCCCTTCTTTTCCTGCCGACACCTTTCTAGAAGAGGATCAATCACAGAGTCCCCAAGTCCTGCTAAGTCAGTTGTAGCCCGGCCAATGATTGCCTCTCTTTCAGCGAGTATTTTGTTTCTTTTTTCGGTAAATCGCCTATTTGCTTCAAAATCTCCACTGAGAATGATCTCAGTAGGTATTGGAATCGATTCAGGTTTCTTAGCCAACACTTCGAAAAGCTCATCTATTGCATTTTGAGGGTCGTTGGATACTCCGTTTGAATCTTCGGCGTATAATCCCCTACCATCGTATAGCACGAAGGCAAAAAAAGCCATTACTATCGCCGCGTGTCTACAGCATAAACGCATTCCATTATCCTCGCAAATAGCGAACTCTTGAAATTTTAACATTTGCCATATCGGTTGCAATTATTCTATGGTTGCCACCGGCACCCTTCATCCGCCCAATCTTCATAGGTAAGTGACCTTGGTTCCCAATAAGATTGATGAAACAGGCATTCAACCTGATCCTCAAAGCCCTTAAAGAATAGGCAAGACCAATTCAGGCCCTTGCTCGCAACAGAAAGCCTGACCGGCCAGAACAGTCAGTACAGACTCTTTTCCTTTGTGGCCTTCAAGTATGGCAAGGCTGCCTCCAGATTCTTTCTGGCGCCTTCGTCACGAGTGTCGCGGATTGCCATCTCAACTTGCACCTTAGCAAGTTCCGCACCCAGCACTTTGGTTAGTATCCAGCAGCAGATTTCGCTCCCTTTGCTATCCGCCGAATAGCTACCGAGTTTTTCTATTACGGGCTTCACAGCCGGCATGCCGATTTTCGCCAAGGCTTCGCCTGCAGGATACCACCCACCAACATCCAGATAGCTGCCGGCAAGTTCACGAGGATTGCGATATTCCAGGTTGTCCAACAGAACTTGAACGGCCGCACTGCCGCGCAGATCACCCAGATGGACTATGGCAAGATGCTTGGAGTCGCGCCATGGATACCTGGCCTCCTCCGGCTCCATCGCGGGCAGCAACTCTACACTTTCTGAAGCCAGCTCGATCAACTCAGATACTTGGCTGTCGCGCAACTCCAGAGCCGTCTTCAAATACGCCTGTCGTTCCTCCAAGTCCTCAGACAGTAAACATGAATCTTCCACACCTGCATTGCTCGATGTCCCAGGCTCCGACAGGCACATTCCTGCCACAAGGCCGATTGCCGCAGAGGCAAACGCAATCAACACAAAGATTATTGGTATCTTCATTACTATCTCCTTTGTCTGCTAATCCGGAAAACAATATGGAGGAACGCTTGGAATACTTATCCAACCCGATCCCAGCAGGTTGTTCGTTGTCCCTCTCCACAGAAGGCCAGGCAGCTTTGGCTTGAGGTAATGCTGTGAATGCCACTTGTAGAAATCAGAGCATTGATACCATGTACCGTTAATACTCACCGCCGCTCAGGTTTCCCGACGCGCAGCATCAGCGCTTGCCGTTCTTCCTTACTAAGCCGCACATTAGCCATATCTCGTACCGCAGCAATGCCCGGATTCGCATTTGAATCTGGAAAGTGGCAGGCTACAATATAGAGCGCCCCTATGAACATGTCCGAAACAGGGCCAGACGGAGCCTGACTGAAGTAAGCACAGGCGTCTTTTAGGAATTGTGTATGTGCGCTATCTAAATCCATGCTCTTCGTCCACACAGAACTAACATAGATCCATACGGATGTCATCCAAAGCCTTCTTTTAAGTCCTTCGCTTGCTTTGGCTGGCCCAGATTTCTCTGACAAGTACTCTTGCCAAATTGCAATTGCCAGGGGTGCTCCCAGTCGACATGCCACGGATTCCAGCATAGATTCTACCGGCAAAGCCCGCAGTCTAGCCCAATCCTCTTGGGACATTTTGAACACCTGTCTGGACACCGCCTTCGATCTTTTGGCAATATCAACAACAGCAGTTGCAGATTTCTTGAAATCCAGCTCTTTCGGCAAAGAGTAAAAATACTCTTCGGTTATACATCTTGATAAGTTCCTCTCCTCACTGGATGAATCAATAATAAGCCGCGTATACAGAGCAAGTACTAATTGGCTCCTCGCAGATCTCCTGCAACTCGCGTTGAGATCACGAACAGGATATGGTTGCTTTATGTCATCAATTTCCTCGGCTTTATTATATATCCACGACTGTACATTTGGATCGTCTATGTAGAAACGCAATCCATCTGAGATAGGAGCCAACACATTGTTCAGACCATTCTCATTGCCTAAGAACCGAACTCTCACTTTACCTGATGCCAAATCTCTGTCGCATTCTTCCCAAAGCGTCATCAGGTACTCTCGTGCCTGCCTTGTGTGCACCAATCCGAAGCAGAATATCGTCCTGGCCCAGTGCATATTCTTAACAGGCATCTTCTCTCCGTAAATGCGCGAGTATTCCATCAGCACTCTTGTCGCTTCATCGTACGGAAGCAACAACGAAAGCGCCACCAGAGTATCTCCGTCAGATTCGTCATAAGAGAATGTTCCAATGGATTGACGTACGGAGTTGACGTCGTTGTCCACAACACTGTCGGGAACTTGACGTGGACGCCACGGAGCCATGCGTAAGGGGGCGACACCATACGTTGCCTCCGCCAGAATCAAGAGCATCCCGAGCAAAGTGATGCGAGTGGCCCTCAGTGTCCCCATTGCTTACCCCCTTTCGACCAATCCCTGGCAGGATCAGTCGTCTCAGGATTGCCAAAACCCTCTTCACGAGCTAGTATCTCATTGTCGCCGTACACGTGCTGCTTTTCATGCACCATAATGGCACTGTCCCTGCATTTGCATATTGCTCGCTGGTTTCGTTACTTCGGCGTAACGGTAATCGTCACGGTGTCGGGTTCGCTTCGTCCACTCTCGCAGGTCGGATGGACAGATTCCACCCTGTATCCGTCATCGACAATCAGTTCAAAGACCAGCGTCGTCGGACGGTCAACATCGGGTGCTGTAAACGTCGGCGTAATTGCATCCGGGTCCGAAAGCTCCACATCAGGCCCAATTATCTGCCTCCATCGATACTTCAGTCGATCTTTATCCGGATCGCGGCTCTTTGTGCCATCCAGTTCTACGATAGAACCTGCCTCCACGTTCCGTGCGACGCCGGCCTCCGCAACCGGCTGCTTGTTCGGAAACGGTATCCGCCATTTCTCTTTGTTGTCCTGCCACCATGAGACGCATTCATCCAATGTGGCGTTCGGATCAACCTTACCTCTAGTCAAAGTCGAAACGATGGAAATGAGCTCCTTATCTCCATGCATGATCTGATCCATAATGTCAGGCAAGGCGGCGAGACCAAGTCTACGTATTTGAGCCTGCCTGTCTTTGGCCTGGCTTTCTTTGCCTTGTCGCTTGAACTTCTTCCATTCAGAGTGCAGCTTCTTGAACCTCTGTGGTGTCTGTAAGCGGGATGCTTGCCACCACCTTAGATAGAGTCTGATCTTAGCTCGTGAATCCATACTGCTGCCCGTTGGCCAATCAGACGGCTCGAAACACTTCATGGTCAGCACATTCAAGGGAAGCGTCAGAAAGCTGTCTTCCATACCCTCAGGCTTGCCCTTAGCCTTGTCCATCAGATAGGGAAGGACCCGGGGGCCCATTTCTATTATGTTCCCCAAGTGCCTAGCCATCCGGGGCCCCAGCCCTGACCCGATGGCTTGAAGGACCTCATCCTCCTTTGCCTGAAGGTAGAGTTGGTACTCTCTCTCGAATAAGACTCCAATGTCCTTAGCAATTCCCGCCTTAGAGCCCTCTCCATGTACCGCCTTCCCGAAGAAAGCTATAGCCGTCACAGTCAAAAGAATGTTAAGAATAGCCCGCATTGTTCTGCCCTTTCATTCATAGAACCTATCTGGATCCCCATAATAAGAATTTAGTTGATCCCAAACGTACTTAATTCGCTCAAACCGCCCGCATTTACTCTCATACATGATCCATTTGCCGGATCCACCAGAGCATGTCCGCCGCCGCGCCGCATGATACCCTGTCGATGGGCAATTGTTGGGGTACAATATATAGTTCCAGTTCTGTCCGTACGAATAGTACATGGCTTCTGCTCTCTCGGCTCTTTCCTCGTCCGATCCTCCCGTAATTAGACTCCACCCTTTTTTCGCTGCATAGAAGCCATCCATATCAGAGTCTTCAAAGACTCCATCATTATCTCCCCAGGCAGGGTTGGAATCAATATCCCACTCGTTGTACCATGTGTTCGTCTCATCTACTGACCACGCTATACAATTGTACGCTTGCGTAGCGTTTCCGGTTATGCTCCATTCGCAGCGTTTCAGACTCTTAACCTGCTCAAGCACATCTCTCTGACTTGGCGACCCACTAGTCGTTGGCTGGTTGCCGCAATCCGCTGCGACATATGTGTACTTGACGCGATCCCGATGCACCATTGATCCGCCAGGAGGGTGATAGCGAAATATTATTTCACCATCATCTGTCGCGCTTGCTCCTTCGACGTACTTGCTGCTGTTGAGGAATAAAGCAAATTCGCTCCTGTCTTGACCATCACTCAAATCCCAGGACAGGCTGTGGTATGAGGCAAGGAGTGGATCAGTGGTACCTTTGCTTGTGCTGGTCCATAACTCACCCGAACTGTTGTTGGTCAGTACAACTACACCTTCTTCGAGATCCAATGGACTCATTGTCAGTGACAGCGAAAGCAAATCGTCTTCGCCGGCAACCGGATTTTCATCGTTTGCGTAGTCCGCACCGGGGTGCTTCGGCGCTTCCACGCTGTTGTCGCTTTCATTGTCGTTGTCCACATTGAAATGCACGAAGGCACCACATGTTTCCTCGCACGGATCCGGAAGTGTGCGCCCCAGTTCGTCTGCAGTCAGATACATTGCCACCACCGTTGTCAAATCTGCCGCTTCGCCGGAAGGGACGTCGATATTATCACCGCCATCCGGCGCGACCTGGTACTGCAATCGCAGTGGCACGCCTCCGTAAATGGGCATTGTCTCAACCTCCAGCCACACACTGGAAGGCAGGGCGCTCGGATCATACCAGTAACAGCACCATTTCTCAGGTCCCGTCTCGTTGTCTCGGGGAATCAGCAGATTATTCTTCCCTTTGCGGGGGTCGTTCCATATCTTGACGCAATCCCAGGCACTTGAGTCTATGGACAGTTTTACCCTGCCCAACGAGGTGGATGGAGAGAAACTGAGGTCGACTGCCGCCAAATCGTTTTCGTCCAGATTGACGTCGTCGGCGTTTCCCGGCGTGCCGTCCTTGTCATAGCCGTCGTCATAGTCGATCACGCCGTCTTCGTCATCATCATCGTCATTGATGCCCACATAATCGGCAACGGCGATATCCAAGTCGAAGGCGATAACCTGATAGGGCATCACGTTGGGATCTTCATCCGTGTGATCGCCAACTGCTCCGTCACTGTCGTCATAATCGGTATCAGTGACTTCGAGGCTGACGTTGTAGAAGCCCGGGGTCGTATACTTGTGACGGCAGATACCATCGGCATCGAAATCCTCCGGGTCATTTGTATTGGCGCGAGGAATAAAGGGATCTTCCCATACTTCGGTTCCATCCCCAACGTCCCATTGCCACTTCCTGAGATCGTAAGCCCAAATGTTAAAGTCCCTGTCTACCGAAAGGTGTCCATCCATATAGAACCAGTTGTCTACACGTATGACATACTTGCTTCGCGACGATGTCAGCGGCAGGTTAGGCAATCCCAGGAACAGACCGCTCCTGCTCTTGGCGTAAGGCGCTATATAATCGCCTTGCGCATGGATTCCATACATAACCACGATCAATGTAACGGCAATACAATACCTTCGTCTGCTACTCATTGCTGTCTCCCTTCACTGAAATCGACCGCTCCAGTTGTGTCAGCACAGATTCTGCAACGGGAGCCATCGACCTGTCCGGATAATAATCGAGGATATCCTGGCATGCCTTGCGGAGACCCGCCGCCCCAAGTCCCTCGGTCACCGTTCCTGCCCGGACCATGTCTTCGAGCCGTTTGATAACCCGACCGAGCGCAAGATCCGCATATTGGTGCTCCGGCCAGTTTTGCACGATCGCCTGATACCGCTCTATCGCACGCGCCGGTTGGCCCAGCATCCGATAGCACTCGGCAGACATGTAGTGGGCCTGGGGTGTGTGATAATCGTGCTCGGGCAGTTCGAGGATAATGCGATTCCATGCTCCCAGCGCCAGGCGAACATATTGACGGTACTGGTCCTTAAGGCCGTAATGGTTCTTCCAACTCGCTTCATGCCAGTAAGCCTCGGCCATTAAGGACACGGCTCGATAAGGTTCGGATGGTCCTTGTACTTGTCGATAATAGCCCCGAACGTAGCGGTCCCGCCTTTCAGGTCTCCGCTGCGGATCGTGATGCCGCCCATGTTTACTTGTGAGAGCAGTCCAAGCTTGCCATCTCGATCTCGCTCCAGAACGAACTGAAAGGCCTTCTTCGCACGCACATCGCGGACGCCGTTGAGGCGTCTGGCGACCTGATACATGGCCTTGACGATGTTCGGATGATCCCGGAAGTCCGTGAAGAGTCTCTCCAAACCCTCGTCAATCGCGTCCTCGTCCTTGAGCCGACAACTGCAGGATATCGCGCTTCGTTGCGACCATATGGCTTGGCCGCTGGACGGAAATGCCTCGATGATATAGCGGTGCAAGTCGCGCGATTTCTCAAATCGGACATTGGCGGCATATGCCTCTGCGACATCACCCATGGCATCGACCAATGCCGGATGAGTGGCGTAATTCGCCAATAGATCGTTTGTGGCCGCTTCTGCCGCGTCGAAATCCTCTAATTCAATGCTGGCCAGGATAATTCCTCGCTGAGAATAGATCGCCCGCTCGTTGTCAGGCCAGGTGTCTACTACGTGCTGGTAAAGAGCCCGCGCGTTTTCCCAATTTTCCATCTTCCGGCAGCACCATGCGACCTGCCCGACGGCTTCAGCGGCTCGGCCGTCGGTGAGATAATCGTTGAGCAGCTTCTGGGTATTGACCCAGGCGGCGTCTTCATCGCCGGCGAAGGTATCGGCTATGGCCTGGCCCATAACCAGCCAGATCGCGTCGGGGCGTTCGGGTTGGTCTTCGAGAATCTGGTGGTACAGACCTTTGGCCTCCTTCGCCTTGCCGAACTTGTGGCAATTCTCGGCGATTTCGTGAATCGCGTGCGGCAGGCGGGCGTAATCGGTCAGTATGCCTGCGATTGCGGCCTTTGCGGCCGGCTGTTTGTCGTCCTGGGCCGTAAGGACCGCTGCGAGCTTGCGGGCCGCACCGAAACGCTTTTCAGGATCGCCGGCTTGATCCAGCATTCCCTGGTAGACCTGCTCGGCCTGTGCGAACTGCTTCTTGATACACAGCCGCTCGGCCATCTTCTCCTGTGCGGCCAGATCATCCGCCCGTACAACAGAGACGGCGGATACCAGCACCGCGGCCAATGCCAACATTCGCAGGTATTGTTTCCTCGCCATGATTGCGACCTCCCGAAAAGTATTACAAAAACACGATAACGTTGCGTAGATCAGTGCGTCTATATACATGCCGTTTGGCAGAGCAAAATGTTGATCGGATTTCTGCCGATTTTCCGAACTTTTTACACATTTTTTTCTGTGCCAGCTTTCTACGGGCGCAGAACCTGCGCGCCTTGCCATACGGGGTCTTCAACGTCTCGCCCGTCCGCAATTTCAGACACTACCCATACGCGCGCTATTTCGGCCGCCATGGCCGACAAATCGTTGAATGATCTCGCCTTGCGCCGATTGCACGGATGATGGGGTCGTGTTTGGCAACCGCTCAGGTTCCTCTCATTGGCACTCCCTGCAAGCCAACCTGTATCCTCTCGACTGCGCCTGGGGCTCTCGCACGGGCAACCACGGTGCGCAATCACATATTCAATGCTGATAACGCTACCATATATCTACAATGTGTCAAGTTAGGAAAACGGAAGAAAATCGCGTCGGCCGCATTTAGGGTGACAGACGTATGTCACAGTAATAAGGAGCAACCCTGTTTTCAGGCCAAAAAGCGGGGTCGGCGAGCAGAAGAAATTTTGCGGATTTGGTATTTTCTGCACTATCTATCCGACACATGCGAGTATTGACAAGTGCAAGAGAGTGAGATAAAGACGCGAATCAGAAGCACGACAATACGGAAGTCAGACCCACTCGGAGATCACCCATCTTCTCACTGGCCCGTATCGAGCCAGTCGGTGTCCTGGCGTTGCAGCAACTCAATAATCTCCGCTCTGTTGCTCATCGCCTCCATCGCACCGAACTTCGTACAGGCCAGCGCCCCGGCCGCCGATGCGAACTCCACCGCCCGGCGCACTTCATCTCCCACCGCACACGAAGCCGCCAGCGCTCCGGCGAATGCATCGCCCTTGCCGGCATCGTCAACGAGTTCGACATCAAAGGCCGGTATGTGATCGGCTCCCTTCCGGTCCACTACAATGCACCCGCGCCCTCCCATTGTAATGACCGCATATTTGACACCGCGCGCGACCAGATCGGAACCCATCATCTTTGCCGTTCGAATATTGATAGCCGCAGAAGTGTCCGTTATTTCCGCAGCCTCATAGAGATTCGGCACCACAACATCAGCCGTGAAAAACTCCGCGGGCGGTTCGCTGCACTGTCCGCCGCCGTCTGCCGGAGCTGCCAGGGGCCGGGCCGGATTGAGCACCACCTTAGTGCCATGCACTTTCGCCAGTCGCACGGCATCGACAATCGCCTCCTGCGGCAGTTTGCCGTGAATGAGACAGACATCGGCCTCGGAAATAACTTCTTCGGCCGCTTCGATATCTTCCGGCGTTAACGATGCATTCGCTCCGAGATAGTGGCAGGCGCCGTTTTCCCCCTCAGCATTGACCATTGTAACCACCGTGCCGGTATTCTTGGCCGATGCCACACACATATATTGCGTGTTCACCTCATATTCAGCCAGAGCCTGCCGGGCGACTTCCGCGCACGGATCTTCCCCCACTTTGCTTATCAAATACACATCGCAACCGCACAACGCCGCCTGGACTGCTTGATTCGGGCCGGGCCCGGAAGTCGAATACGACAGCGCCGAACCCGCGACAGCCTCGCCCGCACGCGGGATGTGAGCGCAGCGTACGACCAGGTCAATATATGTGCCGCCGATGACGGCCACTCTCGGTTTCCGTACCTCGTCCATAACGTATCCCAATCCATTGTCTGTGATAACAGCCGGCAACGCGTAGTCCAGTATATATTGCCGCTACGCTCAGTATATGCGCCGCCGGCATCCATGCAAAACTTTTTCGGACCCGCTCACCCGACCGGCTCCAATTACCGACCTATCCCATGTGCATGTGCAGCCACCTCTCAATCACTGCGATCACATAATCGATCTGCTCTTCGGTCAACTCCCGGCCTTTCGCAATTCCGTGCCATTTCTGCAGACATCCGCGGCAACAGGTCGCCGTCGCATGCTGGGCAATGAACACAGGATGATTCCGCATCGGCGTCTGTCGTCCATCGTTGATGGGTTGGGCATCGGCCAGACGCTGTTCGACGAAGTCCCGCGCATGCATGAGAATCGTCGGCAGCCCCTTTCGCTCCAGGTAGGCTGCTTCCCTTGTCCCAAGTCGAAATCGACTGCGGAACTTCGAGCGGCCTAACGCAGTAAAGATTTCCTCCAGATCATGCACGATTCCACCGGCTTCAAAATGCCCGCAGCGGCACGCCGACCGCTGCCATGCAGATCGTACTCTCCTGCTCGCCGTCGATATCTATCAGCGTGTTGGCCTGATCGTCGAACAACGCCCCGATTTCACAGCTTCCCAGCTTAAGGCTCGTAGCCGCCAACGCCAGATTCTCCGCTATGTGACCTGCATCCAGGTAGATATATCTGTAGGCACGCTGGCCATACTTCCACTTGCTGCGATCGAAAACAGCCGCCCAGATAAAGACCGCCGCCGCGTCCGCGCACATCCGCTGACCGAGAGCCGCCTGGGCGACAGAGACTCGGAAATCGCCGACCTTGAGCTGCTCCAGACAATGGTCCTGAATGTTGTAGTGGTATAAACCGGCCTCTGCGTCCTTCACGGTGTGGAGCGCGAGATACGTCTCGATCGGATATAAGGCTCCGGCCGAGGGAGCCGTGCGAAACGCATATCCACCTTCCTGCCTCCCCAGCCCCGTCGAACCCCACAGCAGGTAAGCTAACTGCCCGAGAGTGATACGCCTATCCGAAAATTCGCGCACGCTTTTTCGTTCCCGCAAAACCTGATCGAGCGGCATCGGACGATGCGGCACAAACTCAGGCAGTTTCGTCCGCGGCGCTTGCGGATATGTCTTGTACAGCGCCGGTTGGTCCTCCCATCGCAACCGGCGCTGAGGCATGCGATCCGCCTGGTATTTGGTTTCCTGTTGAAACTGATCGCCAATCCCGTCCATTAGGGCTCCTTCAAAAACTGCATTCAACGGCGAAATCCTGCATCCATTCTATGCAGGCGGCCATCCAAAACAAACAAAAAGGCGAGCCGAACATTATGCCCGCATGTAGAACCGACGATGTGCTATTGCGTTGACTCGGCGAGCGGTACTGTTAACATACCCGTAGTCTGTGGCAAATGTACTTTCTCAAGAAAAGGAGATCGATCATGCGACACACCACAATCATCCCACCGGTTGCCCTTCTCACAATACTGCTGCTTGCAGGGATCGTGTTCGGACAGGAATACGAACTCCGCGGCGTGTTCATCAAATTGACCGAATGGCAGCTCGACGAACAAGAATACGTAGGTATGGTGATCCGTCCGCTTGAGAGCGACGACAATGTTGTCGTCCTGACGCCGCGTCGCCCCGAACACGTACTCGACACTTTGCGAAAACTGCGCGAAGGCCAGCGCGTAACGGTTCGCTACGTCCGCAGCGAAGGCGAAGATGGACCCAACTGGTTGCGCGGGTTGGAGGCAAAATGGCGGCGTGAAGGTGATGGCGAGCGGGCCGAGGCCCACGCAATAGCATTGCATCTCGAAGGAGACAGCGAACAACCACAAGAAGAGCGAATCCGCCGCGGTACCGAACGCCGGCGCGAGGCTACCGAACGTCGCGAAGCTGAGTCAGCCGAAACCCGGGAGGGTCGTCGTCGCAGTCCGGGGGCTCAGTGGCAGCGCGACCGGCATGAATACGAACGTCCATGGGAAGGCGCCGAACTCCGCGAGGGCATAGCCGCCGGCCTGTATGACATCATGCGACAACTGCGAATGCTTTCGGTCCGCGTAGAGCGCATGGAAATGGAAATGCAGCAGTTGCGCCGGGAAAACCAGAGGCTGCGCGGAATGCTTGGCCGGCGCGAAGGTGATCGCATGCGGGAAGACAGCTCGCCTGAAGCACGCAAAGGGCGCCGGCCCAGTCCTGAGGCAGAGTGGCAGCGGGACAGGGGTGACCGCCGACGAGAGGGCGAAGCGCAGGAGGCCCGCGAAGGGCGTCCACGCAGGGCGGAAGCCGAGTGGCAGAGGCGTATTGCATTGCCTGACAGTCTGGCCGGATTCAAAGGCGTGCTGACCGGTAAGATCCTGCGCAAGATGGATCGCGGATTCGTGCTGCAACTCGACGGCGTCCGCCAGGTCTGGGATGCCAGCAAGGCCGAGAATTCGCAAGCGGCTGTCGGCAGACGACTGGTTATACAGATTCCCGCCGAGGGCGATGCCGCCGAGCGATTCCTGCGCGTGCTGCGCGAGGTAGAGACCGGCCGGCGGGTCCTCGTCGAAGCATTCCACCTCGGTGGCGAAAGCCTTACTGTGGTCGAGCAGTTGCAGGTAATCGACTGAACCGAAAGACATGATGCAGGATGAGTCCGCTGGGGGTGGTTAATCGCCTGGTAAAGGATCGGATCAGATGGGACCAACGCTCTTTGCGATATTGGCCGGTAGCGGGTGTATCCGCCGTATGGCTGGTGCCGTATTCTGGGGTACGTACCTCTGCTCGCAATTGAGCCCGGCTCCTCGCGTGGATGTGACATATCATCTTGCGGTCGGTCAACCTGTGCGCACGGTCAAGACGGGAACGGTGTGGCTGTATCACTATTCATGGTACGGGCTGGAGAGATTCCGGCTGGCCGGGATCGAGGACGGCCGTGCCCTAATCCGGCTCTCCGCCGACAGAATCGAAAACGAGATTCGTCCGCACCCGAACACCACCGCTTACGTTGTCGTCCTCGAACTGCCCAACCGCCGCTGGTACAGAACCGCCGATATACCTGCCGAGCAGATCCTCGAACGGTTTATCCCTGCCATCGAAAGCCTCGCAGCAGTTGCCTGGGGCCCCGCAGGCAGGCGAACCGTCGTTCTGCCTGAACAGCATTGCCGCCGACTGGTGATGCTGGACGAGAATGGCAACCCTGTGGCGGGCATCCGCATACCGGTCTCAATATACCTATACGACGAGAATCATTGCGGCGCGCACACAGGTTTGCCCCTGGGCACATTTGAAACCGATGCCCTCGGACAAATTGAAGTGATGGCTCCGCTGGTCCCACTGTACCTCGATACCCGTTTCTACGAGCCCGGCGATTTGGGTCCGGCCGGGCAGATGATGGATATGCATTTCGGATTGCGCACCACGGTTCAGCAGGATCTGACTATCAAGAAGACCTGGAACCTTCGGGCCGAGACGTTCACTCTGCGCGTGCGAAACGGCGACGGCGAACCGCTCACGGACCTGCATCTAAGGCACTGCCTGCGAACCGCCGAGTGCGGGGCCAACTGCGGCACAATCGCCAGGAGCGACGTCAACGGACATCTTCACCTCGACTTCGCCCCGCGATTGGTTCAGAGCCTGACGCTCCAATCCGAAGGAGGACGCCGATATCAACTGAGCGACACCGAATTACGCCGATTGTTCGAAACGCACCATCTGAAGATAACATGGCAGCCGTAGCTGTCGGCGTCATCATCGCCGGATATCCACGGATCAATCACCAATACGGCAGTTCTGCACGTACAATAATACACTTGCCATCCGCAGACACCGTGATATGCTTTTCGTTGAACAGGCATCGTATTAACTGGACTGGATGAGTGATTGGAGAGACAGACATGAAGAAGAATTGCACCGGCTGCTGGATAATCACCCTGGCTATTCTCATAGTCGTCATGATTATCTTCACTGCATTCTGCATATCCGAACCCAAGACCGGGACCTTCGTACAGACGGCATTCGGATGGATTACCTCGCTCGTAGGAATCACCACCATTGTAGCGGCCGTGATCATGCTGCTTGACGCCGGCGCCGCGTCGCTTCGGTGGCAGGATATGGGCAAATACGCCATGCTGATCCTGCTCGGCCTGCTGATTTTCAGTCCGAGTTGGTATGCCGCGCTCGGCGTCGTGTTGATTCTGGCCATATCAGCGGCGGGGGACTTGCTCGAATGCCGCGGCAGCGCGAAGCAATCGCAGGAGACGAACGAGGCTTGAGGCCGCGGTCGACAGCGCCGCCCGCTAGTGTCACATTCGCTATGTTCGCTATGATGGGATGGACTACTGCTCTTCAGGTCCGTTCGGGACCGCGGGAGCCTTACAGATCGGGCAGTGAAATCTTGCGCGCGCTGACAATTTCCGCCGAAGCCGGCAGCATCAATGATTCCTTCGATTTGCACGCAAAGTACAGGCCGCGATAGTTTGTCAAATACTTGTACTTGGTCAGAAAGCCGCTCGGCGAGTGGACCACCAGCGGCCTGTCCGTCTTTCGGAGAATCGCAAGAAACTCCCCGCGCTCGACCAGTACTACCGGCCCGATTGCCTTGACCGCATTGACGGCCGCAGCCGCGGCTGCGGCCGCTGCGCCCCCTGCTGCTGCCCCATTCGTCATATCAATGTCTCCATCTACAACGCTTCCGATCAATCCGCCGGGCCAGCCGTCACCTGAGGACTGCATGGTCCCGAACCGCTCACCGCCGCTGCGCTTCGCCGGTCATGGGAACAAATCGGACCGGCAGCACGCTCCTGCGGTCAAGACTTCCGTCCTCGTTCTTCGTCACCAGCACAAGTTCCTGCACGTACGCGCCCACCGGAATGACCATCCGTCCGCCAACCTTCAACTGCCCTACAAGCGGTTCGGGAATCGAATGCGGGGCACAGGTCACAATGATGCCGTCGAACGGCTGCGCTTCGGGCCAGCCCCTATAGCCGTCGCCGATGCGTGCCCGGATCGTCTCGTATCCCAGCACATCGAACGTCCGAATCGCCCGTCTGCCGAGCGGCGGAACAATCTCGATCGTGTACACATGTGGCGTCAGTTCCGCCAACACCGCCGCCTGGTAACCCGAACCGGTACCCACCTCCAGCACCTTCTTGTCCGGATTCAACTCCAGCAAGCTCGTCATCAGCGCAACAATATAGGGCTGGGAGATCGTCTGATCGTGACCGATGGGCAGGGGTCTGTCCGCATAGGCCGAACGCGATAAATGTTCCGGGACAAACTCGTGGCGCGGTACGTTGCGCATCGCGTCCAGCACCTGGGTATCGGTGAAATCGTACGCCCGGTGGATTCGGTCCACCATCCCCTCGCGATCCTCCCGGCGCTCGCTGAATCGCGGCGGCGGCCAGTTCGCATCTTCCGGCACATTCTCCCGCTCCGCTACTCCGACGTCTTGCGGATAATTCTCATCAACGGAACTAATCGAGTTCGATTCATCCGGCTCGCGTGCGTACGGTTCGGCCGCCTCCTCATCGCAGCCGCCGGAACAGACAATACCCGCCAGCACAATGATCCACAAACACCCGGCCGGCCAAAGTGGCAATTGGTTTCTGGTTCTTCGCTGCATCATCCAAGGCCTCCATAGAGAGACTGGCCTGCAGCATTGTAGCACCTGCGAACCAGAGAGGACAGAACCATCTCACAGGCTCATCCCGTAGGCGCACAGATTGTCCTCTACCTGAAGTGAAATCAGAGCAAGAGCAAGGAAGCCCACGCCGTCTACCGACTCGTAGACATGGCCGCCAGGATATCCCTGAAACATCCCGTTTTCGTACATCCGTTCAACCGCGTCATCGGCAAGACGGTTAGCCATTTGCAGCCATCGGTCGTTCCCGAGGACCCGCCCCGCCCTGGCAAGAAAATCGATGCACCTGCCGTATTGCTCCGCATAGACCGCCTGGTCCCGTGGAGCGTGAGAATCCTCGTCAATTACCGAAGCCCATCGCCTGACCCCTTCAAGAAAGGCCTCATCAGAAGTCTTCTCGTATAGCGAGAGAGAACTCTTCGCCATTGCCATCGGGTAATCATGCGTTGGCCACTGGTCAGGGTTCCAGATCCGAGAGTATTCCCCCGGCCAATACCCCGCGGCCTGCGGCGCTACCGGCTCGCCCGTCTGTACATCCAGTTGGCCGTAATACTGACCGGCCTCAGTGTCAAAACCGTATTTGAGATACGCGGCAACAGTCTCGCCGGCCATCTGCACAAACTCCGCAGAACCGGTGTACTCAGCAGCTCGAAGCAAGGATTGTGCCCATACGCCGGTCTCAGTAGTTGCTACTTTGGAGTCCCAACGTCCGTTGTCCGGTTCGTTCACCAGAAGACCGGTGTTCTCGCCCCGGTGGCCGTAGCTGTACCGCGCAATTCGAAGAGCTGTATCGAGACACTGTCTGTCCTGGGTCTTGCCGTACAACCACGCGGCTGACTCGGCAAGTATGCCACCGGCCTCTATGAACGCATGTCCGCGATTGCCGTCATCATGACGGTTGAAGCCACCTGTGGCCTTGTCATACACGTGACGTTCACACATCCGACGGATATATCTGTCGCAGGCTTTGAAATCGTGCTGCCACAGCAGTTCCCAGGCCGGGGTAATCGGACGCAGTTCGTGACAGCTTCCCGAGAAGCCCACAATCTCGTCTGTATAGACGTCGTAGTATTTGTGATTACCCCATTCAAACATCCCATCGTCGGCGACACAGCGATCCAGGAATGCTTCTATGTACTCACTCGCCATGCGCGCATACTGCGGACGTCTTGTCAGGCGCGTCAGCTCGAATCCGGCAACCACCAGTGGCTGGTCCCAGTAGAAGCTCGAACCGTTCGGAGCACCGATCAGACGGTACACTCTCCCGGCCTTGTTGTCCCGCAACGGTCTTCTGTTCCTCGTGTCGATAGAAGCCAGCCACATTCCCGTCTTCACCGGACCATAGTTGTCACGGCCAACAGCAGCAAGGGCCTCCAGATGGCTCTCAACCATCGCGATATAGTCCCGCCGACCCGTAGCAATCCCGTCTGATTCAGCCCGGCTCTCTCCACCCGTGCAACGTGCCGACAAGGCGACCCCTGTCAGTGCCGCCGTCTGCATACGCTTCAAAAACGCCCTGCGATTCAACATCAATCCCCCGTTAGTATGTCGATCAGTCCGTCGTCCGGCTCACCGTCGCGGCTCTTGATGCCGAAACCGCCCTTATAGTCCCAGTTCGCGCGGGCGATCTTGTGCTTGTTGAGGATATGCACCATGTCGCGATACCACTGCAGGCGTACCTGGCGCGGGGCCTTGACGATACATCCCCATTCGCCGCAATAGAGAGGAAGGCCCGTCTTTTCGGCCATATGCAGCGGCTTTCCCAGCATGCTCTCCAGCCGCTCGCGATCGTATACGCCGTTGCTCCACCCAACCGTACGCCGGACGTCCTCGGGCAGACCCTCCAGGTCCTCATCGCGAACGAGCTTGCCCGGGTAGTGCACCGGCCCCTTATACTTGCCGACGCCGGTCCACGATGCCTGGTGGTGCGTCACCAGCATCGGATTGTAAAAATGAAAGCTCAGGATGATATTCCGGTCGCCCTCGGGCACCTCAAGTTGATCGAACGTATTGACCGACTGCCACTTGTTCGAACCGATCACGATCTTCCGCCGGGGCTCGGTCTTGCGAATCTCCTTGACCGCCCTGGCCACCAGCCGGTTCCAATCCGCCGCATCGTCCGCCACCGGCTCGTTCATCAACTCATACGCGACCAGTCCTACCGGGTATTGCTTCAACTCGGCCGACAGTTCCCGCCATAGCTGCAGAAACCTCTCCTGCTCGGCCGGATCCGTCCACAGCGGCTTGTCCCTGGCATTGAAATGGTGCGACCGCAATATGTGCAGATCGACGACGACACGCAACTGCTTATCCCGACACCAGCGGATCGCACTGTGCAGCAGGCCGAACGCCTCGGTCTCCTTGTTCCCTGCCTCATCCCACAATTGCTCCTCATCGACCGGCAGACGCAGATGATCGAAACCAAGCGAGGCCAGATACTTGACGTCTTCTGCGGTGAAGTACTCCCTTCTCTGCTGCCCTCGCCGACCGCTCTGCGACAACCAGTGGCTGATGTTGATTCCGCGATAGATTTTGAATTCGCCGGGGCCGTCCTTGCCCCATGCAGTGTTCGTGGACGCCGCGCGCCCGGCCGACAAGGCCGAACCGCAGCAGACAATCAGCAACACAAATGCGAAACCTCGTCCCGCCGTACCTGGAAAACACATCTTCCGCTTCATTGTACACCTTCTTTCATTCATCCTTCTTGTTCGGACCCCGTTACTGGAAACTACATAGCACCCGAGTCACCCTCTTCTTCCGGTTCGTCTCGATACTTCAGCGATCTGCCTATGACACAATACGAATCCGCCATGAAATCGTGAATCGCCCGCTTGCGCAGAGTAAAGACCACAGCCAGGCAGTCGGCAAGGACAAACGCCGCAAGAACCCCCTGCAGCATGCCAAGCGCAGCGGGTATCTGTAGTTCACCCAGGGAGTCCAGCGAGCGGGCCTGCCTGAAAGCCTCCGTCCCGAAGACCGCCAACGTTCCCGTCACACTCACTGCCCCCAGCAGCAGATTTGGAAGGAAGCGGAGGTACGCCCTGACAATGCTCAGCAGATGTCCGTCTTCATCCACAACCACCAACCCCACGGCCATTTTCCCCAGAGTCGCACCATAACGCCACTGCATCAGGGGTTTATAGAGGAAGTTGGGTACCACGCTTAGAAGGAACAGAGGCAGGCTCTTCGTTATCGTCATATTGCGCAGATGCAGCGCCGCGACAGGCAGCAGGACCAAACCGTCAATGAATGCCGCCAGCACTCGAACCCAGAAACCCGCCGGCTGCGCAGAGAAAGCGACCGGCCTCTGTTCCTTCTCGGGCTTTTCATCATCAATGAATTGTGACTTGTTTTCCAATTCGGGACCCATAATTGTCTTCAATACCTGACCGTATCTCTCGTACTGGGGCACACTCACACAACATGCGTATTAGACCGCCTGAACGCGCACAAATCAAGTACATGAGCGCCGTACTGCGACGCGAGAGGTCTTCTCTCCTTGGAACATTGTCCGCATCAGCCGTGTGAGATGCGCAGCCGTCGAAGTGGCACAAGACCAACCGAGTACCGCCTAGAAAACCTTGCAAAGTTGCGCAGGAGTTGCTATTGTCCACAGCGCGATATGTGAAGAAAGCCAATGAGAGACGCCATGAAGAAAAATTCACACAGCAACTCCATACTTGACCAGCTCGCTATAAAACACGGCACCGACAAGAGTTCGACTGAACACAGCTACACCCACTTATATGACGCCACATTCGCACAGCTGCGCCACTGGCCGATCAGGTTGCTCGAAATCGGTGTCGAAGAGGGGCGCTCGCTCAGGATGTGGGAAGATTACTTCCCGAAAGCCCGAATATTCGGCATCGACATCCGCCAAGACTGCAGGCGATTCCAAACCGAACGGACCCGCATCTTTATCGGCGATCAGAGCGACCATGCATTCCTCGAGCGCGTTGTATCTGAGGCCGGTGGATACTTCGACATCATCATCGACGATGGCGGTCATTGGATGCACGAACAGATCACAAGCCTCCAGACACTCTGGCCGTTCCTGAGCCCGATGGGAATCTATGTGATTGAAGACCTGCATACGTCATATATCCCGGAATACGGCGGCGGCTTTCGGAAATACGACACCACCGTCGAGTTTCTCAAGCAACTGGTGGACGATGTGCATCTGCAGGGTCAGCCGAGCCATCTCGTTAGAGATATCGCTTCGATCCATTTCTACAGGAACATCTGCTTTCTCTTCAAGTGCAACAAGGAACAAATACAGAACCTCGCAGCCAATCGTAAACAATCGAAAAAATGAATCCGTGTCATGCCATCGGGCCGCCCGGCCCGCACACTTGTTTTGCCCCGCAGATAGATGACTGCGCGTTATGGGCCAGTAGGTCTCTGCCCGACAGCAGTTCTCGCAACCGAACACCACGGACTAGAAACTCAACAACACCCATGCAGTGTCTGGACCGTCGCAATTGTCATCCATTGATGTGACGGCAGCCAAATGTCATGCGATGAGATTGAACCAGAACAAGACAGATGGGCCTTCCCTCTTAGCAAAAGAGGAGACGTGTGATTTCATCACCCCGTCTCCTCGCTGCTTGATGCCTGTATGCCAGTGTATTCCACTTTGCGGCTTAATCCATTAAGTTTGCATCAGCAGCATAAGTAATTATAGAAAGTCGCCCCATGCTTGCAAGACAAATAGGGCAAAAGAGGGCGATTAGGCAAGACACACCTAACAACACCATGTTAATACTGGGGTTACACCGAAAGATTTTTTTGAAGAAAATGCGCCAAATGTCAATAGCCGACAATGTCACTACAAATTTTCTGCGCAGAGCGCAATATCTGTGGTTTCTATGAGATAGCCGAAGCGCACTCCGCATACAATGGGAGCATGACGTTGGCCTCTTCGGGCAATTCGGGTGGCGAGAATCTGCCCTCTAACCGGCGCAGCAAAGAAGGCCGCAAAAGGAGTTGCGGCCTTGCAGAGTCATGACATGGCGGCGGTCGCTTACAGTGACTTGCGCTTGCGCAGCCACCCAACCAGTCCCGCACCGAGACTGCCAAGCAGAAACGCCCCCGGAGCCGGGACCACGCTGACGGCCACGTTATCCAGCAGCATGCCGATATTGTCGCCGTGCGCCCCTGCGAAGGTAAGTTTTACGGGCTGATCCGTAGGCACAGTGAATATCTCAGTAAACGTCTGGAACGGGGCATGCTGGCTCAGACTATACGACTTGCTGAACAACGGACCAAGCAACACCTCGACAGTAACCTGCTCAGGTGTATCGTTCCGCTGGTTACCCGCCAGATCGAAACTCAGCAAATACGTGCCGGCCGCAAGATTGATATTGTCGGACGTCATCTTGCCGGCGTCTTTCTTTGAACCGTCCATATCCACATACAGACCGTTGCCCGGCAGAAAATCATATGTACCCCCGTTGCCGATGAGGTCCACAGTCCCGTCCGAAACAGTCCAGTTCGTGAAACCTTCGTAATTCAGTTTTTCGTTGCCGCCGTTCTCTGAGTCAAAGTTGTCAGAGAATAGCGTCGGCCCGGCATAGGCCGAACCGCTGAGAATCGCTGTACACAAAACTGCAATCAAACACCTTTTCATCTGAGCCTCCTGTTTCGTTGCACTGCTGTGCGAGCGCCCGCTCGATCAAAACCTTCCAGTGTGCAACATGTGCACTCATACGATGAGCGCCTGCTTCATTTCCAATAGAGACCTCTTCCTTAGTCACACACACTCCTTATACGCCCCATCTTACCTATCTTAACCTGCAAAGTCAAGTGCTTTCGCCCTCAGGACAGACCGAAGCCAGGGAACCGCGAGCGGAAAAAACACACAAACCCTTTGGAAAGCAATACTTACAATCAGGAAAGAAAAGCGGACGACGGCCGTGGTTGTGCCGGCTGAAATGCAACAGCGAATGCAGATAACTGATGCAATTCATGGACAGTTTTGGAATGTAAGCAGGACGCAATCAGCCGGAAAGCCCGGTCGCATGTTAACCGGATGACCAAACCGCAAGCAGACCTCCGCCCGCGATTCTACCGCGCCCTGGCGAACGCTACCCGGTCATCGGTTGATGAAACATACCTCGTGTGGATATTCGAACGGTGATCACAGCCTGCCGATTGAATGGCTGGCAGACCGAAGAGGGAAAACTCAAGCCACAAGCGCGGGCCTGGCATTTACAGGCCCTGCCCACGCCTCTGAAAAAGGGCTCCTTTTTCATATGCCGCAATCAAGATGTCAACAGCACCTCAGCGAGTTGGTCCGTTCGCGTGCACCGCATCGAGAATCGCTTCCAACACGTCCTTGGCGCTGACAATACCTACAACCCTGCCGTCGTCGGTGATCGGCACCCGCCGTATGTAGTATTCGGAAAAGCACTTGCCAATATCCCAAGCGCTCTCGTTCTGATCGAAGAACACCGCCGGCTGTGTCATGTAATCGGCAACCAACTGGCCGTGAACAGCCTCTCCTTCGTTATGAAGCCTGAGCATGTCCCGCTCAGATAACATCCCTGTGATTCGCATCTCCGAATCCACTACGGGAATACCGCTGATTCGGTGCCTGATCAGTAGCTCCAGCGCTTCGATAATGGGAGTATCTTCCGTAACGACAACAACGTCCCGCGTCATGATCTCTCGAGCTTTGATCATAAGTGGTCCTCTTCCAATTGAATAGCAACTCTCTTGACCCGCTTTCAATATCGACAGGAAGAGCATGTCACTTCTGAGAAAAGTGCGCAAATCCGCGCTTTTGAAGTCACCATGCTATCGCCATTGGACATATGTGTTGGCCTGGGGCTCGATTCCCACCTGCCTGTCGATCCTCTCATGCCAGGATATCGAGACCGGTCGACGCGCTGTGAGTGCGGATCGCGCGCTGCGGCTGTTGTTGCATCAGGCTCGAACAGAACTGCGCAATGCGAGCGGCGGCGCTGAGCATGACCGGCTGTTCCATCGGATCGGGCGCATAACGACCGAGACCGAGCGTCACCTGGATCATCTCCGAACGTGGAGTAGTGCGCCCGATAAAACCATCGGACTTCAAGATACTCTCGAGGATTTCTCGCGATGTCCTGCTCAGAATGGAGAACAGGCCTTCCCCATTTCTTTGCAGATTGTCAACAGGCGCTCCATCGCGCCCTACACCGAGGAATTCCTGAATCATCTCCGATCTGGATGTTTCCCGATCAATGAACCCGGATTCGCTTACAGTCCGTCGCGCGGAGTCCCGGATACCCTGCAGCGCACCCGCCGGCAGACTCGACTGCCTGCGCTCATCGGGCTCTATACTCGTGGCCTCCCGGACGTACTGACAAAGTGATGGCGCAGGGGTCGCGCCCGTAACGGAATGTAACATAATACATCCTCCTCTCTTTAGTAGTCAGTGTCTCTCCGATAACTACTATCTCTCCCGCAATTACGACCTCTCCCGCCGCGTCCTTTTCACTGTCTAAAACATACGAAATGCATGGCCCAACTCCAAAAGACAAGGTCGACTTTTCTTCATACTACCCGCGTCAGACGGCCCCGGTCCTTGGTTTGCAGCATCAAATCCGGTATAATTCTATGAGCAGGTTCTGACGTACAGATGTGGTGTGCGCACCACCGCGATGAACCATCGGCCAATAGTGCAGGAAACGATGTGCATACTGATGCATGCCGCACACGGTGCCGGAGGAGCAGGTTATGATACGAGTTGATGCTAAACGAATACTGTTTTTTCTGCTTTGCCTGCTCTCGGCCTGGAATAGACTTGCGGCGATGACTGTCAACCTCGCATCCGGCTCGACCACGTACATCGAACCGGCTGCGACGTGGCGGTTCTTTCGAGGTATAACTGCACCAGGTACCGAACCTGATCGATGGACTCATGTCGACTTCAACGATTCGGGGTGGGAAACGGGAACCGCCGGGTTTGGATACGGCGACGGCGATGATGCAACCGTTCTGGAGGATATGGAAGATCGTTATGTTGCAGTCTACATTCGCAAGACGTTTTCCGTTCCGCAGCCCGCAACCGATGTGAACATCGAGTTGCTGATCGACTATGATGACGGGTTCATCGCATGGCTCAATGGAAATGAAGTGGCGCGGCGCCACATGCCGGACGGTCCGGCCACCTACGAAACTACGGCTTCATCGCATGAAGCCGGTACGCCGGAGATCATATCGCTTGGAAATGCCGGCCAATTGCTCACCCCCGGCCTGAACGTACTGGCAATCGAGGGGCACAACACCTCTTCCGGAAGCAGTGACTTCTCCCTCTCGCCCGCATTGCGGAGTTCCGGCGCCGCCGTGCAGATCGGGCAAACGTGGGTCGTTCCAGGCCGAAACATCACACTGACAGGCACAACCAATGCCGTCAACGCAGTCAGCGTAGTGGTGGCCGGCGTCGATGCGGCCTTCAACTCGACTACCGGTGCCTGGTCTGCTGATATCACGCTCGCAGACGGACTGAACACCGTTGTTGCCGAAGCGCGTGACACTGAACTTGCTGCGGTGGATACCGGTTCCATCGAACTGCTCTACATCCCGCCCGCCAATTACCTCGGCGGCGAACTGGCCGGCGACTCTGTGTGGGCCGGGGCGGTCGTACTTGAAAGCGACCTCGTCGTCCCTGTCGGCGGCACTCTGACCATAAAACCCGGAACGCACGTACTGATGCAGGACGGCGTGTCGATAAGTGTTTACGGCCGATGTATCGCCGAAGGAACCGAGACCCAGCCGATTCGCTTCACCCGCTACGACGATGCGGCCAGATGGCGGTCGCTTACGTTCATTGAATCCGACGACAGCCGCCTGAGTCACTGCATTTTCGAATACGCTGATTGTGAGGGCGACCATAAGGACTACTACGACAACGACTGCAACCCTGAGACGCCGCTGCCGAATCGCAACTACCACGAGGCGATCGTCGCCCTTGCCTGCCGCCTCGATATCGAACACTGTGCATTTCAAAACCTTCCCGACGAGGGGATCCGCGGCTCCGGCGACGCCATTGCTATCATATCCGACGACCCGGAGCATCCGGGACCGGCCATGGCCCATATATCCGGCTGCACCTTCATCGGAATAGGCCAGGGCATACACACGCGCTTTTCCTATGTGCTGGTCGAGGACTGCTACTTCACCGGGCACAACGGTGACAACGACGATATCGACCTGTACGGAGAAAGCGATCCGGCCCCGTTAATCCGCAACAACGTCATGATTGATCCGCACCACGACGACATGATAAACCCCACTCGCTGCTCGGCTGTTCTGATCGGCAATATCATCGCAGGCAGTGACGACCACGGCATTGTCCTGCGCGACAAGTGCTCGCCCGTGCTGATCAACAACCTCATCTACGACTGCTCCAGCGCCGGCATCGCCGTGCAGAATCAATGCAACGCCCTGCTGGTTAACAATACCATCTTCGACTGCGGTCGAGGCATTCGCTTCTTCGATCACACCGGCCGCTGGGGGCCGCCCTATTGCCTCTATCCCGGAAGCGGCACAGCCACAGTCGTCAACTGCATTATTCGCAACTGTCCCACCCCAATGGCTCTGACGGACAGTCCCTACGACGAAGACCGCGGCTCCAACGTCACGGTAATGCACTCCAGCGTCGAAGGCGGCCGGGCCGCGCTGTCGGTCTCCGCCAACTCAACCGTAACCTGGGGCCGGGGCAATATCGATGTCGATCCGCTTTTCGTCGATACCGCCAATGCGGACTTCCATCTGCAATCCGAGATCGGCCGGTGGGATCCCGTTGCACAAAGCTGGCAAATCGACAGCACGACCAGCTCGTGTATCGACGCCGGCACCGACTATACTGTGAGCGAGCCGAACTCACCATGGCGTTTTGATGGCATCGACTGGCGGATGGAATTGTGGCCGCACGGCGCAGCAGTAAACATGGGAGCCTACGGCGGCACCCCTGAGGCCGCCATGTCGCTCGATGCCGGACCGGGCAATGCAGCAGACGTTACCGCCGACGGACTGGTCGACCTGCTGGATATCCGCGCCCTTGCCGAACACTGGCTGACTTTTGGCTCCCCCATGCCGGCCGATGTGGATCGCAACACGACGGTCGATTTCCGGGATATGGCGGCCATTGCAGGCAACTGGCTCTGGCAACAACCGTAGACATCCTGCCGGCAGCGCAAAAAGAAAGCCCCGGAGCCTCCGCCGGGGCCAGACTTGTGCAGAGGTCATGATTTTGCGCGCTTACCCGGAACGGGCCAGACTTCGTCCAGGCATTCTGCCACAACCTCCATAATTCGAGCGATAGAGTTGTAGGAATTATACTGGCCGGGCCGCACATGTCTATTGTGGCAACTACGTAGTTTTCCGCAGCACAGTACACGCGGCCGCTTGCCCGCTCCCTTCGACTGCTCCGCCAATCTCCCGACGGCTCGCCAAATACGAACCGCACCTCGGCACAACATTCGCAGCTCTGACTTCGGCCGACACATGTCGAAGAAATCTCGGCGCCCAACCGGCGTGCGTCACAGTAATGCTCGCACCGAAAACAAGCGATAGGGACTCCTGCTCGACCCGTCCCGCAAGAGAACATGAGGAATGAAACAGCCCGGCCGTAGATAGTCGCCGCAAGTGGATGCACGAGATGGACCACGCTGCTTGAATGCAGCGGAATCCCGCAGCCGCTCTAAATCCCCGCAACGCGCAGAGCGCCGAAAACAACCAGCAGCCCAACGACCAGCAGTGCTGCGCGAACGATGCGCAAGCCCTGTGTCCTGGGCTCCACCACCTGCCAGGTGAAGGCCCAGACACAGGCAACCAACACCACCCTCAGTACAAACGATAGTACCTCCGAAGCCATGAGTATATCTTACCCATTTTAACATCGAATGTCAAGTTTGGAGAGCCGCTTGTACCGGAACATGCGGATGACAGCAGACTTCTCTTGCGGTCTATCCGCGTTAATTGATGCCTATCGCGGCTCTTGGCACCTCCCGACTGGCTGCCTTTTTTGGGCCTCTGATGGTGAACAAGAACAAAATGCACGCATTTTCTCGGCGGCATATAGCAGCGCCGTCCGGGCACTGCGAACCACACCAATGCCCTTGAGGGCCGATATCAGCCTGAAAAACGCACATCACACCCGCACCTGGAGGGCAGCCGAGCCCCAAATGCTCTGCCGGGCCGGCAAAGGCTTGTAATCCACGCGGTGCAACCTTAAAGAAAAAGCTAAAGTAGAGCCGAAAATACTATCTGGATCACTACTAGCGTGTCGTTTTGCAATGGTACTCAATGATTAAGGAGAGTCCGCAATGCAGTACCTACAGGAAATCAAGAAATGGATTGCTGAAATCACGGAGATCTTTTTGCTGCTGCTCGCTCTGGGCATCGTCGTCGAGATACTGTTCGGCCAGGGCGTACCCTTCTTCGGCGGTGTGGTCGCGAACCTGACCTCGCTGCTGAGCACTCTGGGCGACAACGGCTTTGTGGGCCTGATTGCCCTGGGCGTGATTGTCTTTCTCTTCCGTAAGAGACTCGCCCTCAATCCCGAGCATCACCACCAGTAGCAGACAAAGCCTCCTGAGTCTCTGCAAGAGTCGCATACGAGCCGCCCGTTTTCTCACTGTTGCATTGGGAGCGAATGGTGCGGGCGGCTCGTAACCTAGCCTTCCCCAAAACCGGTTTGGCCTGAAGAACCTCCCCCCGCATCTGCGCCGGCCGCAACCGGCGCCCCGATGCTCCCGCACAACTCAGCGTACTCAGGCAAACCTCGATTCCGGTCTCGGGAATCATCCATACAGGAACACCAGCACGATAACCAGCGTTCCTATCGCCAGAATACCGAGGCCTATTACCAATTCCTGCCGACTCATGGCGGCTCTCACTTCCCATCACTACCCGTAACCTTAGTGAACGATTTCATGCGACGGCGGATCGTAGTGCAGCACCCGCAGCGTATCGAAACCCGCCGGTATCTTCGAACTCTTGACTCGGTCGAAATCCATCGTAATTGAAGATCGGATGTTCGTATGGTCCAACGACAAAGCCTGTCTTAATCTTGCTGTCTATGTTCTGGTTCGTGCCCGTTACCTGCACCTGGAGTACGGCCGGCAGGCTTGGATCGATCGACATCTGTCCATGAAAGTCTGTGTGAATCCCGGAATCGAGTGGAACCGTTGGAACCGAGCCGTCGTCCTGGAGAACCACATTTGTTATGCTGTTCGAAGAAAGAGCAACTTGTACGTCATTAACAATCTCAGTGAAGTAATCTGACGTCGGCGTTGTGCTTGGCATGCTTACCGATTTGAGCCAGTAACGCATAACGCCATGGCCGGATTCAGCCGAACTGAAGGCACGATTCATCTTGCGGTGATTGTGCGCGATCTGCGCGTTGGTCCCGGTCATGGCAACCATGCTGACACCCAGAGCCGAGAAAATGAGCAAAAAGACCACGGCCACCAGCACAACGCCGCGGCGTGTTTTCGGGCGAGACATATAGCACCCCCATCAGGATAGCTATATTGCAAATGGTGTGATGTAATTCCTTCTACGTGTCCGGACAACTAAAGTATACGAAACAAACGCGTACCGACAAGAAATGGGCCGATCCTGGCGACCGGCCCTCGAATCCGTGGTAATCTCCGAGAGCATACCGGAAATACAGTTCTCGAAGCGCCCTCCCTCTTCTGCCCTGTAACAATAGACGCCCACAGTAGGGGGGAACGGGCGTCGGTTGGCGAGACCGACGCCCGTCTGGACAAATGTCATGTGTTTCGTTTTCGTCGTCGCAGCATCGCCGCACCGCCTGCCAGCAGAACAAACGTCGCGGGCTCCGGGATTGGGGCCGAACCCTCGGTCGAACCGCCCGGACTCGGCGTCACGATGATATCGGATACCGGAACCGGAGCGGCCGCAAACTGCCGGTCCGTTGTGACCGGTCCCGTTGCCGTACGATTCGTAGCTGTCGGCACCGCCATCAGAGGCAGCGCGCTGCCATAGCCGGCGTCGCCGTTCGAAGCAAATAAACTGTTCGTCGAAGGCGCTCCCCCTCCACCGGCCGGCGGCATTTCGGGCCCGGCGTCATTGGGATCACGCAGCAATTCGTCGAGGATGAACTCCAGTACCGCCCGCTGGTCTACGTCCGCCAGCGGAAAGCTGGACTGGACGCCGTGCTGCAATTCGCCGGTGCTGACATAAAACTGGCCGGTGTTCGAGTCGCGATGGAGCAGTATCGGCTCATCGACCTTGCTGATGCAGCCGTGGTGCCCGTTGCGCTCGGCGGGGGCCGGACGCCGCCACATCTCTGCTGCCTCATACCCGCCGTCCACCATCGGCCCGCTCATCGCCAGAGAGCATATGCCGAAAAGAACCCCGGCCGCCATAGATATTCTGCCTGTCATTTTCTCTTCACCCCCCTCGGTGTTGACGCTTGTCGAAAAAGCGCGTTCGTAACGAAGCCCGCGGCGGCTTATTGCCGCACTCTTCGCCGACGCACCAGGCTCGCCGCTCCGATGCCCAGGATCACAATCGTCGCCGGCTCCGGCACCTGGGCCACGAAATCCTGCGCGCCGTTGTATGCAAACGCCCGCAAGTCCGCGTGAGGCCCCTGGCCGTCGAGCGAATGCAGCCATGTATTGGCCCGGTTGACATCAATCCCCTCGATCCTGAATCCGAGCGGTCCGGCTGTCCCATCCGATGCCACATCCCAGCTTGCCGGCGAACCGGGTAGATCCTCGTACACGATCTCCCAGATGGCCGCCGCAAACGCCGCTGCCGCATCGTCGGTCACCGGCAAATACGGACCGGGCTGCGCCCACGTCGGATCGTAGAAGCGCCCCCACAGCTCGCTGATGTAGTCCGCCTTGGCCGTGCCGATCGTACCGCCAAGGAATGTCGTCGGATTCTGCGCGTCGCTGACGGGTACAACATCGTACGGATAGATGTCATCTTCCGGAATGGCCTCCGACAATTCTATGCAGAATGCAGGGATCGGACCATCGCCCCAGAACTCTCCCTCTCCCGTGCCGTCGCTCTTGTTCAGCACATTCAGTCCGACGCCGATAGTGGCCTCAGACAGACCGCCGCCCCACACATCGACGACATTCGACGCACCATAGCCGTCGTGAACGAGATCGATCGTCCCCAGAATCTCGGCCGTTGCGTTCCCGCTGAGTGCTGCCGTCAGCAACAGAACCGCCGCCGCAACCGCACTACGTCCTTTTCGTGAAAATCTACGCATTTTAGAATCCCCCAAAACTGATACCAATCGCATTATCTCTTTGCATAACAAGGTGTAATCTCGTCCCATCGCCCGCATCTCGGAATTGTCAGACAGCATATCACTGCTCGGTTCGCCGATTGCCGCCGACGAAGGCGAGTGACACGATCCCCAGCAGCAATATGGTCGCCGGCTCCGGCAGGTGGTTGATACCCTGCACCCCGATCGCATTATCGTGTGCGAAGGGTGGAGGTGTCACGTCGATCTGACCGGGATCAACGACGTACGCCTCGTTCGGCAGGCTGCTGTCCGAAATCCGCGGCCGAAACGCCGCAAGCGCAGACGAAGAAGATACGGCAAGTGCCGCGATACAGATAACCAGAAAAATCTTCGCTCTATACTGCATTGTCCATCACCCCCGGATTGAAATGCCGACAGTTGTCTCTGATATGCCGGTCGCCAAACCGTTGTGTTCCGCACGTCAGATATTCACTGCCGCCCCATTTCGATTGTGTTTGCATTTTACCCAATTTAACATGGCAAGTCAACCAAATTCGCACTTGTATGTCACCTGAATATCCCTGCACGATCGTTAGCTCCCGCCGTGCAAAACTGTAGAACCGCGACTCAAGCCGGCACAGCCGCAACCTTATCGGAAGTTGCCGCAAGAACTCGAAAGGCGTCTCACCCGGATACATTCCGTTTCGCTTCACATCTTTTTTGCCGAAGACCCCGCCAGGAAATACCACATCCGCACAAGAACCCGCGCATATCACCCCATCCGCGCCACGGCGCACGCAATAGACCAACCTGCCACAGGACACCCCGAACCTCCATCCCTCATCACCACAGGCCGACCGACAGCCGCCTGCCTGTGCAGGCATGGCGAAAACAAACGTCTCGATTGTGCACAAAGCGAAAACTATCTCACAGCAAATGTGCTCACGAGAGAAAAGTTCGAGTGATCCGCACAATTTTTTTTCGTGGCCGAATCGGCCTTTAGCTGCCCCAAATCTGCGGTTTGCTCGCATATCGCCGGGCCGTCCCGAAGAAAAGTTTAATAACTACTGAACAAAATGCTTGCAGGCTGCGTCTATACGGATAGAATGTTTAGAGTTTGTTATTTACAGAACAGCACATACAAATCAATAACGGACTTATGGAGAAAAGCTCGCACAACGCATTGATTCGGCTCGCAACCACAAAACGCTCCCATGCAACAACATCCTGCGGAGGACACACGGATGGCGGCAAAACACGCACAAGAAACGACAAGAACCACATCGCGACTTACAGAGAACCGCGAGGTAGCTGAAATGCTCTGCAACCGTGCCTCGGTGCTGATTGACACCGACCGCACGATCATGCAGATGTACTTCGAACGCGGCGCCAGCATGTGCAGCATCGCCGAACTGATGGGCGTCAGCACATCCAGCATCGCCCGCCGTATCAAGGCAATCGTCCGGCGACTAACCGGCGATACGTACCGCAGATACGTGCGAAACGAGCATCGCCTGAGCCCCGACGATCTCGAAATCGCCAGGGATCACTTCATCCGAGGACTTTCGATGCGAGCGATCGCCCGTAAGCGGCAATGCAGCTTTTACTCGATACGCCAGAGCGTCCAGCGAATCAAGCACACAACGAAGGATCCGCCCGATCGAAGCGAAATCGACGGCAGGTATTCATATAGGAAGTCGCCGAACCGCCGGGCCCTTACCGGCTGATTCGACTATTACAGATCATCGGACTCGCCGTTGACCTCAACCAAATATGAAAGGAATTCAAATGCCAAAGTTTCATGTCTCCAGAAGCCTTGCCTGGGAGGGAACAATAACCCCTCGCGTCGTCTCGCTGTGCCGCATGTTCGGCCTGACTACCGACCGCCTGACGACCCGGACGCTAACCCATGCATGCGATGTGGAGGTCCGTCCGGGCGACATAGTCTTCATCGGCGGACCATCCGGTGCTGGAAAGACCGTACTGCTCAAGGAATTGCAGGCCGCCGTTCCCGCAGACGACCGCACGAGTCTCGAGCAGATCGCCCTGCCGAACGACCGCACGCTGATCGACTGCGTAGACGGCGATCTGGTTTCGGCTATTCGTCTGTTCAGCACGGCCGGACTCAACGATGTGTTCTGTCTGCTGAACCAGCCGGCCCGCCTCAGCGAAGGCCAGCAGTATCGTTTTCGACTCGCCATGGCCCTGCACGCCGGCAAACCGTTCGTCTTCGCCGATGAGTTTGTCGCCAGTCTCGACCGCCTCACCGCCGCGGTAATCTCCCACAAAGTCCGCCAATTCGCCACACGAACCGGCACGACGTTCTTCCTCGCTGCCAGCCAGGACGACTTCCTGCTCGATCTCGAGCCGGACGTGCTGGTTACCACACAACTGGCCGGTGAAACGGTCGTCATTTACAAAGATGCCAGGAAAGGGACTCGCCGATGCCCGAGTGTAGCATAACGGACAAGTTGCATATCGTTCCAGGCACCGTGGACGACTATAAGCAACTGGCTCACTACCACTATCGCGCCGGTCGGCCGGGCCCGATCACCGCTGTCTACGCACTGAAGTCCGCCGGTCGCCTGCCGGGTGTGCGGCCGGAGACGCTCGCCGGTGCGATCGTGTACAGCCGCCCCGTCCCATCGCTCCGGCTGCGCAACCTCGCCACGCTGCAGATGTTCGCCGGCCTCGACCGCAGCACGCAACTGACGCTGGTCAACGCGAACATCCGCTGCATCAGCCGCGTCATCATCGAACCGCGATTCCGCGCGCTGGGGCTCGCATGCCGACTGGTCCGCGAAACGATGCCCGCCCAGGACGTGCCGATCGTCGAGGCCTCCGCCGTCATGGGCATGGCTCACCCATTCTTCGAGCGGGCCGGCATGACCGCCTATACCGCCCCGCCGTCCAAACGCCACGCCCGAATGATCGAAGCGTTCAGCAGCGTCGGCATCGAGCAGGATGACCTGATCGATCCGCCCGGCGTGCATGAAAAACTCGCCGCGCTCCGCCTGCCCGAGACAGCCTTCATCGAACGCGAGATTACGATGTTCGTCGAAAGCTATCCCAGGCAGCGCAAGGCCCCGCCCTCGATCGAACGCACCCGCTTCGTGCTGAGCAAACTCACCGCCAGACCGACCTACTACATCTGGTTCAACAACGAGGTGCCACTGCGCACTTCACAGGATGCTCGCGACGCCGCCGGCGACGGGATGGACATCGAATCAGCCGCGCTGAGATGAGTTGGAAAGATCGGAGAGATGCTTGAAGAAGGAAGACAGCACGAAAGTACGCAGGAACAACTAATAGCAGGAGATAGCTGATGATTGCCGCAGGATGTTTCCGCAGAGCCGTTCGTTGCCTTAGCAAGTCAATGATGCCCTCGACACCCGTGATCCAGCGCGTGCCGAAGAAGCACAGAATCGGCGGAACAATCAGCCCCGGCAGCAGCACGATAAATCCCGTTACGCAGCAACTCCCGCCAAACCTGTTTAACCCTATCTCTCTACTATATTACTCGTAACGCCGGAGGCCAATATGAAAAAGGACGCAACCACCCAGGTATCGCACGGCAAGACGCCCAAATCACGCTCCCCGCGACCCGCCCGCAGAACCGAATCCGCCGGCACGATACGTTCCGTCTCCCTCAATCGTCTATGCGGGCACCCCGACAATCCGAATCGAATGGCCAGGGCCGCATTCGGACGACTGCTTCGCAACATCGAGCTGACCGGCTGCTACGAGCCGCTGATCGTCCGGCCGCATCCGAACAAGGCCCGCCATTTCCAGATCATCAACGGACATCATCGCGCCCGGGCCCTCCGCAAGCTCGGACGAACGCATGCTCAGGTGATCGTGTGGAATGTGGACGACCAGCAGACCGACGTTCTGCTCGGGTCGCTCAATCGCCTCGGCGGCTCCGACGTGCTGGCCCGCAAGGCCGCGCTGCTCAAGCGGCTCAACAAGAAACGCACCGCCCGCGAGCTCGCCGGTCTGTTGCCGGAAAGCGCCAGGAACGTCGAACGCATCGCCCGGCTCAAGCTGCCGACGCATCCGGCGCCGCCGCAGGACATTCCGACGGCGATGGTGTTCTTCGTCAACTCCGAACAGCAGCAGGTGATCGAGCGGGCGATGTCCCGCGTCCCCGCCGACCGCAGCGCCACCAGGGCCGAGCGTAAGAGCACAGCCCTGGCCTATCTCGCCGAACAGTACCTCGACAACAATCGTTTTGGAGAGAACCATGCACGCACCTGATACGAGAATCCCCGGCGGATACATCCTCTATCCCCGCGTCTTCCTCGAGATGCTCGACAAGACGCCGCTGCTGGACCGCGCACTGTGGCTCTGGCTGCTGTGCAGAGCGACGCACAAAGACGCAAGCGGCTACACGAGGAACCTCAAACGCGGCCAGGTTTTCACGTCCGTCCGCGAGATACAGAACGCCATGTCCCACCGCAGGGGCTACACCATTCAAAAGCCCGGCCAACAAGCCGTACGAAGGGCGCTGCGAAGGCTGTGCGAGGCGCGTATGATCGCCACAGCGAGGGTCTCCCGCGGCATGATCGTAACCATCGTCAATTACGGGCTTTACCAGAACCCGGCAACATACGAGCGGCGCGACGGTGAGCGCACGACCGCCGGTGCGAAAGCACAAGAGCCGGCGAACTATAAACAAGAAGGTAAGAAGAAAGAGAAGAACGAAGAAAGAGAAAGAAGGAAACAACAAGGCGCCCCCTCCTGCGGTTCTTCATTCAAATCCTTCTATCAGATGGACTGCGAGCAGGCTCAGGAGAGCCTCCGGCGGGCGGGAAGGGAGTTTCTCAGCGATGAATAAGAAGCAATTTGTCGAGTGGTTTGATAATGAAGTGCAGCAGCGCTGGCCCAGGGCGCACTTCACAAAAAAGACGCTGGGCGACTGGTTTTCCGCATTCGGACATATCAAGGCCGCACGGCTGACCGAGGCGGTCCGCCGACACAAGGTATTCGATGATCCGTCCATGCCGAGCACGAAACGCATCATCGAGATACTCAAGGCCTACAACGCCCCCCGGCCGGCCGGGCATGAAGAGTCCGAGCAGGAGGTCGGCGAACCGGTGACCTATGAGGAATTCTGGAGGATCGTCCGCACGGAGTATACGAAGGCCGAGCGGATCCACCTGATGAAGCAACTGGTGAAGTTCGATCCCTGTGCCGCCGAGAGGGACCCGCAGGCGTACCGCTGGGTCATGGGCCGCCGCAAACACGTCGACAGCACCACCGTGGCAAAGGACGCCGCCGCGGCAGCCGACGCCGGCCGAATCGGCTCGGCCCTCATGCCGGTACAGCAAAGGCTCTTGTCCGGATAGCACCGCTTTTCACTCTTTGACAAGTTCATAGCGTTTTTTTCTTTTCTTCGCTCGCAGCAGCCCGCTTTGATAATGTCGGCGGCCCGACGGTAAGACCGCACCGCGGCTTTCCAATAGTGTTCTCGGAGCTTTCGCCGGAAACGGTCGAAGCACTGCCGGCAATACCGCGAACGCGCAGGAGGTGACGTGCGCGAGCATGTGTCGCTACGATTGCGAGACTGCGGCATAATGCACGATATGCGCAAGACACCCGGCAGTGACTTGCCATTGTCAACAGATCAACCGCCCATGGAGCAATGTCGAGGTCTGGACTTGCGCCGAAGATACGCCGCCCCGAGCCCCAGCAGCAGCACGGTCGCCGGCTCGGGAATGGGTTTGAGCAGAAAGGCGTGTTCGGTATCGCGGCGATCCATCGCCATGCCAACGATCCAGCCGTTATTGTTGATATCGTACGCCTGAGCCAGCGTCAGCGAGGATGGCTCGTCGACAAGCGTATTCAAATCCACCGGTCCGTCAGGCGTGAACAGGGTGGCGACGTACTCTTTCCGCTCATGGACAACAGACCACCCAACGATTTGGCTGTGATCGTTGATGGCCATGGCGATGCTCGAGCTCCATTGGTTTCCGAGCGACCCGAGGTCCGTGTTGTCCCCTGCCCCGCTGGGATCAAATAGCGCCGCATGCGACCGATTGGATGCATTACTGGCCTGGCCAACGATCTGCCCCAGGTTATTGATGCATGTGGCATGACTGTTTTGGCCGCCCAGCGTGCCAAGGTCGATGTTTTCGCCCTCGCCCGTTGCGTCAAAAAGCGTTGCCCGTGACGCCTGCATGCCCAGGCTGGATGTTCCAACTACAGCACCTTTGTCGTTTATGCACATTGCCCTGCTTGGGAAGCCGCTGTCGCCGAGTCGTCCAAGATTCACATCCGCTCCGTTTCCCGTTGGATCAAACACGGCAGCGCTCCCGAAGCCCGTTCCAAAGCGCCTGCTGCCGACGATCTGACCGGCGTTGTTGATGCAATAAGCCTCGCTCCCATAATCCGACGTATTGAGATAGATGTTCGCTCCGCCGCCCGATGCATCGAACAATGTCGCAAATTGGTTCTGGCCCTGCGGCCTTTCCCAGCCTACGATTTGACCTTCGTTATTGATGGCGTTTGGCCAACTCAAGTAATAAGCTGGTCCGCCCCAGACAGGCTTCGACCCCAACTCCACGTGGTTTCCCTGGCCGGTGGTGTCGAACAGCAGCGCTACGGGACCGCTTCCATAATGGATGCCCACGATCTGGCCGTTGTCATTTACGCTATGCGCCCATTTGTTCAGTCCCAGGTCGACAAGCTCATAGCGCATGTCAGCAGAATCATAGGCATATCCGGCGCAGCTTGTATCGGGCGTTGCAATCAGGGCAAGAACCGCCAGCGCAATCAGTGTGTCGCTCCGCATCATCCTCAATCCTCCTTTTTCATCACGCGTGCTCCCCGGGGCGGGCCCGCCGGCTACGTCGCTGGAGCGTCCCCTCCCCGAACAATGTACGCTTGAATGCTACCTTCTTTGGCAACAATTGTCAAGAAAAACTCGATTGCCGGCCGGGGCGTTTTCGCTTCGATCTGTCCCGTTCAATCTCGCGCCACGCAAGCATCGCCCCGGCAGCTTCACCCGGCTTTCATTCTTCTGCGCCGGCGAATATATGTGATCAGTGCGAAGATCAGACCGACTCCGGCGGCGATAGCGGTCAGGCCGGGCCGGGAGTCTTCGACGTCGGTAATTTTGGCGTACTCCGCAACGGAAATCCGGCCGGGACGCTGCTGCTGCAACTTCATTACCTCGATCCGCCTTCGCATCGCATCGTAGAGTTCCTTGGTCAAAGCGTATTGCTCTTCAAGGTCCTGAATCATCAACTGAATCCGGCCGACGTTGATCGTTTCCGTATCTTCCTCGCTGAGCGTCTCGCGCAGGCTTTGCTCGTACTGGGCGACTTCTTCGAGTTCTCTTCTAGCCAGTTCGAGTTCGCCGACGCGCTTCTTCCCGGCCTCGGCGTCAAACGCGTTCCGTGCCCTTTCCTGCGCATCGGCCAGACGCTCGCGCATCGTCGCAACGGCGGCCTGCAGGCGTTTGCTCTCAGGATTATCCGACGATTGCTGCTGGGCCGCCTCGGCCAGTTCCCGCTCTATCTGCGCCACCTCGCCGGCCAGTTCTTTCACCAACGCATCGTTAGCGACAAACTGCTGGCGCATCTGCACCATCTCGCCCGGATCGACGGTCGGCTCATTCATATCCATATTCTCCAGGACCTTCACCCGAATCTCCAGATTGATCCTCCGGGCCTGGAGCTTGCCCAGTTCGGCCAGCAGGCTGTCTACCCGCTGCAGCTTCATATCGTGGCGGCCGTCGAGGTCCTTCGTGCCGAATCGCTGCGCCAGTTGGTTGATCTGCGAGCGATAGTCTCCGAGTCTGCCCTCCAGAAGAGCCTCTCTGTTTTCGAGCGTCTGCAGTTCGCGGGTTGCACCTTCCGTATGCTCCGTTTCATGCACGGAAATGTAGTGCCGAATAAAGGCATCTACGATTCTTCTCGCTTCGCCGGCATTGCGACTCTTCATCACTAAGGACATGTATTCGGTATTTCGCAGTGGAGCTGCATAGATGACTTTGTTGCGAATCGCCGCCTGCAGCATCGCAACCGGATCGTTCTTCCCGATACCGCTGTTCGGATCAGACAGACTGAACATCCTCCTGATCTTCGCACCCTCCGTCGCAGTGACCCGCGACAGGTCAATGCTCTGAATCGTGCGATCATCGGCCACGCGATGCACGACTCGCGTGCCGGTTGCGACCCGGGCTTGTGTGTTGACGAACTTCTCGTAGTCCGCGATCTGGCTTGCTGGTTCGCCGGTCAATATATTCTCCAGAACCGGAGCAACATGGATCGACCCGGCTACAACGTGCCGCGGCGATATCAGCAACCAGATCAGTACAGCGGCAACCCCGGTGATTAATACGAATACCAGCAAGGCGGCAAGACATGGATGCTTACCCCTGCGGACGTGGTGCTTTTGCGATTCGCCGGTCATGATGCTGTCTCCTACTCTTACAGCCTTCTCGTTTGTCTTCCATACCTTCGTGTATCATTCTACCGGCGTCTTGGCCATCCGCCAAGCACAAAATGCAACTATCCGGAGTATAAAAGTCATTGATTCTCCGCCCCGGACCGGCGCCACACGACGACCCGTACCCGGGCGGCACGAGATTGCCCGCCCCGGGCGTCCCTCAGCTTGCGGCATTTTTGAAAAAGAGGGCAGGCCGGGCAACTCGCCCAGGTTCGCAAACCAGGGGCCTGCGCTGTGCACATGAGAGATCAAATATATCGAATTGCCGCTTTGGAATCAGGGCGCTTTGTGGTATGCTGGTACCAGGCAGTTTCAGCCGCGTACATATAAAGCTCAGTGGAGGTTTTTCGATATGGCACGGGCATTTTGTAAACTTGTCGTCCCGATCGCTGTTATGGTCCTGGCGGTTCCCTGCACGGCACAGGTCGAAGACGCCGAACGCACCACGATCACCAATTCCCTCGCCATGGATTTGGCATGGATTCCGTCGGGCAGTTTCACGATGGGCAGCCGGGAATCCGAAAAAGGCCGGGAAGAGGATGAATCACCGCGTCACCGCGTTATTCTAACCAAAGGATTCTACATGGGCGTCACCGAGGTGACCCAGCAGCAGTGGGAGCAGTTGATGGGCACCGCTCCCTGGGCGGACAATCCGAATATCCAGCAGGGTGCGCGTTTGCCCGCCGTATTCGTGACATGGACCGACGCGGTTTCATTCTGCCGGCGTCTCAGCGAGAGTGAAGGCCGCCGGTATCGTCTGCCCACGGAGGCCGAGTGGGAGTATGCCTGCCGGGCGGGAACATATAGCCCCTTCTACTGGGGATATGCATTCGACGAACGGTACGCATGGAGCAGCAAGAACAGCGAGCTGAACATGCACGAAGTCGGCGAAAAGCGGCCCAATGCGTGGGGTCTGTTCGACATGGGTGGAAACGTCTGGGAGATGTGCAGTGACTGGTATGGCCGGTATCCCGGCGAGGAGTTGACCGATCCGAAAGGCCCCGACCAACCGCCCGAGCGAGCCGTTCGCGTAATCCGGAGCGGGTCGTACAGCAACACTCCGTTTGATTGTCGCTCCGCCGAGCGGGGCTATATGCCGCCGACCAGCAAGGGAGGCATCATCGGCTTCCGCGTCGTGCTGGAGGGCGAACCGCCGACTGAAGAGTAATCGGTTCCATAACAGGATGCTGCATGTCCCTGTCCACGGAACATGACACTGAACCGAACGCACGACCCTGCTGCCACTGTCGATCACCTCGCGGCTTCAAGCAGGAAACGCCGGAGTCCTTCCAGATCGTCGGTGTTAATCAAATCGACGTCCGCATCGAGCAAAACCGACCAGAGGGCCTCCCTGGCGGGTGATCGTGCGTCCGGCGTGGCCCAGAAGCGCACGCGCCGCCCTTTGGCGTGAGCTTTTTCCACAATCGCCTTTAGTTTGCGACGCTCTGCGGCAGGCATGGCTCCGACGCCGCGCCATTGGAAATGGCTGGTCCAGCGGTCGCTGATCAGGGGAATCAATTCGGCCGGGGCATCGGACTCCAGATCGCCCAGTCGTCCGTCGTAGAATGCGAGCCGCTCTTTCTGCGAGGCCATCAACTCCCGCGGACGGTTGCCCGAAACAATGGCGACGATCGCCTTGTCGGTGCGACCGTCGGGACCGCAGCGCGTCATGATGTCACGATACTCGGCCAGCAGCGCGTGCAGAGCTCTGTATGTGGGGGCCGCCTCGGACTTGATATCGATCAGCAACGTCACCTGCGGACCGTTCGCGTACACCCGTCCGGCGTTGGCGGCGCACCGCTCACGCAGGGGATCAAGGTACAGGCGGCGCAGGCTGCGCTCGGGCCGCAGGTCCGCACGGTCATGCGCAACGAACAGTTCTTCGCCGACGAGGAAGATATCCGCCTCGACGCTGCAGAAGCCGTGAGACAGCGCATCAAGCAGAGGACGGTAGTGGCGGTAGTCGTTGTGCGCGTGCGCATGGGGCAGCGGCACGACTGTATCGCCTCCGGTGCCGGTCGAACCAGCAACCTGCGGAACAATCTCGTCGCGCAGCTCCGCCATCCACCGCACTTCACGAGCCGCCCGCCGAGCCGACGGATTCATCAAAAAGCGATTGAAGCCCTTGTATCCATACTCGCTCAGCAGTACCAGCATCTCGCGCAATGATTCTCTCGAAGGAAATGCCCACTGACTGCCGAAAGATTCGAGCGGATCCAGCTCCGCCCCTTCGGCCGCGGCCCACTCGTCATCGGTCATATGCGGCCGAACGTAGCCGACCTCGTTCGCCCAGAGATGTTTCGTGCAGCCGCTTTCCCGCTGGACCCTATCCATCCACGCGGCAAGGCTCGCCAGTGCATATCGCTCTTCCGGGCCGCAGTTTCCGTAGTGATTGCGAATCAACCCGTCCACGCCCTCGCGCAGGGCCCAGCGGTGCATCGCAAGATACCGGTCTGCATCGCCTCCTATCGCGGCCGAACAGACAAAAACCGGGACGTCGCCGATTATCTCCTTGGCCAGCTTCGCATACTCCGCCAGCCAGTGGCCATAGAACCATTCGAGAAACTCCCGTTGCGTCCGGCTCACCACCCACAGTTGATCGACCGAGCCGGCCAGCCCCCAGGCGGTCTGCGCCCCCGCCCAGGATTCCTCGCGTTCGGCCCCTCTATCCGTGCGGGCGAGTTCCGGATCGAACGGGTGCAAAGGAACCCGCCAGCCCACCTCATCGAAAGAGCCGTACGTTTCGCGGAACCGCCGGTTAAGCTCCCCGATGCTTTCGAACCGCCGGGAAAGCCATTTGCGATAGGCCTTCAGCGCGATTGCATCTTTGCGAATATCCAGGTACGCATGAGCGGCCGTCAGTGAGACGGGCCACGTGTTGATCTCGTCGCCAAATTGCATCCCCCGCAGGTTCGGCCCGGCGTACGCCGAACGAAACGCCCTGAGGCTGCTTTCGTAGAACCTGCGGATGCCCGGTTTCCACAGCGGAACGAGCCCATTGACGCCGGGCAATCCCGACTGCCGCAGGCACATGCCCGTTACGAGTCTGAGCGACGAAGATTCCGGCAACTCCACCTTCTTTAGACGCACGCGAAACATCCTGCCCACCGGCCGGTCATCATCCGTTCGCAATTCCTCCTGCGGCCGGGCCTCGACAGGAATCGCCCGAACGCTGTCGATCTTTGCGCTGAGGTCACGGCTGACCCAACGGTCCAAATCGAATAGCACAACCTCGACGTGAGCCGGCACGAGTTTGTCCCGCCGCCCCTCCTGCAATGGCAGCCATACTTCGATATCGAGCGATCTGCTGCTACCGGCGTATTCTGTGACGTCCCGAACGTGCCGAAAGAAGACTTCCGCCTTATGCCCTTCGTCCATGAGATCGCCGTACCGCCACGGCCACAAGAGGTTCAGGTTCGCATAATAAGACGCTCCGGCCTTCTCCAGACGTTTCGAGAATTCGTTCACCGATTCGACGATCTCTGGATCGGGCCCATCTATGGGCCATCGCTCTGCGGGTGTCAGGACAAACTGATCGAAACCGGCATCGAGCATTTCAACCAAATCGCCGTTGCCCGTGAAAGCGAAACGCACATATGGTTCGTCGTCCCACCACATCAGATGATTTGCGTCGATCCGCCATTTGTGCCCCTCATGCTCGCCCGTGGAAGGTTCGATCCGGCCCGTCGATGGCGCTGCAGCAGGTCCCTCGGCGCCGACCGCGCACGGACACAACCAGAAGCAGAGCAAAATTGTCATTGATCCAATGGCCACGCCGTTCAGGCGGTTCTGTGTCATCGCGTATCTCCTGCAAAATCCGATTCACGCTGCGCGAGTCCGTAGCTCGCCCATGCCATCCTATCAGATCATCAGGGGTATATCACGGCGATTTGGAAGCGTCAGGCCGGAACGATGAGAGAGATTCGTCACATCAGGGGCTTGTCCGGCAACTGCTTACTGGTGTGGAAGGTACGCCAACAATGGTATGGCCGAAACCGGCACTGCCAACGTCAGCGCATAAAAAAAGGAAAAATAGACCTCTGCACCCAGAGAGGAGGAGGAGAGAAGGTATGCGGCATCGCAGAGGTCTGATGATTTTTCCTTTGTTATATAATACGCGATACCCTCGAAAATGTGCATGAGCAAAATCCTACATTTGGCCCTTCCGAAAACCTACTATTATACAGCGTTTCTTCACAATAGCATTCCGGCTACATCCGCCACCGTCGCATACACAACCTAAAGCGTTGCCATACAACACCTTACGATAACTATACTGTGCCACTGCCGGCCCCGTACCACCCTGATTTGTCCTTATCGCAGGGCCCAAAAGGGCCGCAAAGAGCACTAAAATGTGCGAAAGATTTTGTAAAAAAGCCTCGAACACCCGTTTTTTTGCATAGAAAAGCGGATCGTATCGTGCGATCAAAATCGGTTTTTCAGCAATTCTAACGCTTCTACGCGAACCCGTGCTTCGCGGTTCTTCTTCAAAAAAGACCGTGTTCGAGCCATCAGACGGTTTTTCCGCACCAGCAACAAACAGCGATAATCCGATGCACGGCCATTACGGGTATCACAATATGCGGCCATCGGTGCGGCAGAAATGTGCAACAGACTGGAATTTTTCCCCGCATTTGGGCTATAATACGATGCGTAAAGAGCAATAGCCACGGAATCGAACCGGAGGGGCAGAACCATGGCTAAGAAAGTAAAAGTGGAGTTTGCCAGGACCGGCATCATTGCATTCATCATCGTCGGTCTGCTCGGAGTCTTTGTGCCGGCCGACAGGCGTCTTATTGTATTCGGCCCGGTCGCTCTGACACTCCTGATCGCCCTGATCCTCGGCAAGTATCACACAATGCCGTTCGGATCGAATCGCAGCGACAAGAAGGCACAACCGGGCGGCGGTGATGTGACTGCCGACGAAGTGACCGAGGGCCGGCACTGATACATGGACGTCCGCAAACGGAATTCGTACATTGTCCTGGCCAGCGCCGCCGCGGCGCTGGTGGTCGCACTATGGAGCCTCGCCGACGGCGGACGCCTCCAGCGCGAACTCACCGAAGCGATCTATGCCGACGACATCGAGCAGGTCCGCGATCTCCTGCAGAAACGGCCGAAACTCCTGAACATCGGCGACGAGACCGATCGGGCCACGCCACTGCACGTCGCAGCCTCCGCCGAACGTATCGCGATCGCCGAATTGCTCGTTTCGGCCGGGGCCGACGTCAACGCGGAAACCAAACTCGGCTGGACGCCGCTGCATTATGCGGTCAACACGAATTGCCCGGAAATGGCCCGCCTGCTGATCGACAACGGCGCAGACGTCGACGCCCACGGTATGGGTAACGCTCCTCTGCACCGGGCCGCTTTTCTCGGACATGCCGAGATGGTCCGGCTTCTGCTCGGCGCCGATGCCAACGTCGATCTCCGGGGCGTGGAAGATTGGACGGCGCTGTTCTTCGCCTCTTGCAAGGGACATCGCGAAGTCGTCGAATTGCTCCTGGCGGCCGGTGCATCGACCCGGCTCAGTGATATTCACGGCCGTACGCCCGCCGGCGTCGCTTCCATGCAGGGGTACGACGAGATCGCGGGGATGCTCAGTGCAAAGGAAGAGCCGATACCGCCCGGCGAAGATTAGCCACCGAACGCCCGGCCCAACCGCCCCGTGCCTGGCGATTGCCATCCACCATTCAATCAGATAGCATGGCGGTCGAATATAAGCTGAAGACGTCTGCGATCAGAGAACCCCGCGCGTCTTCCAGACTTGCCAGGACATTTCGGAGTAACAGACATGCTCAGTAGACGCAATTTTCTCGGATACGCCGGAGCGACGCTGACATCGGCGATGATAGGCCGAACCCTGGCCGCGAATGCAGGACCGCCCCGCAACAACAAACCCAACATCCTGATCATAATGGCCGACGACTGCACGTTCACGGACCTGCCGATCTACGGCGGAAAGAACGCCCGAACGCCCAACATCGACCGGCTCGCCTCCCGGGGCCTGGTCTTCAACCGTGCGTATCTGGCCTCCGCGATGTGCCAGCCGTGCCGGGCCGAACTCTATTCGGGCAAATATCCGATGCGCAACGGCTGCGCGTGGAACCACTCAGCCAGCCGGCCCGATTTGACCAGCATGCCCCAGCATCTCTCTGCGCTGGGCTATCGCGTGGGCCTGGCGGGCAAGGTGCACGTCAAGCCGCAGCAGGCCTTTCCCTTCGAGAAGATCGGCGGCTTCGACCCGAACTGCGTACGAAACCCGACTCGGTCGCACGACACCGGCCCCATCAGCGGTTTCATGTCACGCGATGCGAATGAGCCCTTCTGCCTGACGGTCTGTCTGGTCGAGCCGCACGTGCCGTGGGTGATGGGCGAGCCATCGAAGTACCCGCCGGAGAGAATCGAGCTGCCGCCCAATATCGCCGATACGGCCACGACACGCGAGGCGTTCTCCCGCTATCTGGCGGAGATCACGTACATGGACGGCCAGGTTGGCGACATTCTCGATACGCTCGAACGCTCCGGCAAAGCGAACGACACACTCGTGCTGTTCACGTCCGAACAGGGCTGCCAGTTTCCGGGCTGCAAGTGGACCAATTGGGACAGCGGGCTGCACACGGCGATGATCGCCCGATGGCCCGGCCGAGTTGCACCGGGGCGCACGGATGCAATGGTGCAGTACGCCGACGTACTGCCGACGCTGATCGAGGCGGCCGGCGGCGATCCGGCGGCGCACAACTACGATGGCACGAGCTTTTTGGCCGTGCTGCGGGGCCGCAAATCAGCGCACCGTACGTACGTCTATGGCATGCACAACAACATCCCCGAAGGCCCGGCCTATCCCATCCGCACGGTCACCGACGGCCGGTACCGCTATATCCGCAACCTGCGGCCGGACGAGATATACATCGAGAAGCATCTGATGGGCTGGTCGGGCGAAGGCAAATTGAATAATCCCTACTGGGCGACGTGGGTCCGCCAGGCGTGGAACCAGCCGCACACCTACGATCTGGTCAAGCGATACATGCACCGGCCGGCTGAGCAGTTGTATCATACCGCCGCCGACCCTTACGAGATGAAGAATCTCGCCGACGACCCGACAATGGCCGGCGTTAAAAACCGTCTCAGCGCCGAACTCGATCGATGGATGCAGCAGCAGCAGGACCCCGGCTCGCCGCAGGATACGCATGAGGCTATCCAGGCCGCCCGCAAAGGCAGGCATCTTTACGGCCTGAAATAGCATCGCCGCCGGCGCCTCTGTCAGGCCCATCGGCCACTCGTCGGTGACAGCAGTGAGCCGTGTCACCGTCAGTCGAATTCAGGAGCGTTTTGGGTTGACAACGGGCCTGCCTTATGATATGGTGCCGGCCAATGGATGCTCGATACAGAGGCGGGATGCCCCTGTTTTAAGCCGGAATGGATATCGGCGCATAACAAGGTTGTTCTTGCGCTTCAGGAGTGGTGATGATCAGGAGGATAGCGATCCTGTGCGTTTTGACTGTTGCCGTCTGCGCGTGTGTCGCACAGGGACGTGTTCAGCAAAACGTCCAACTGCGTTTCAGCGGTTACGGCGCCGGCTGCGATGTGGAACTGTGCGGCGAAGAATTTCAGGGCGGCAGATACACGGCGGGGGTCTATATGCTCGATACCATCCGGGTCCCCGGTCAGGCCGAATCACTACCTTCCGATCCGCTGGCGGGATTCTGCATCGAACTGAACCAGGGCATTCCGCATACCGAACGAGAATACGACATCGTACTGCTCGAGGACGCGTATGTGCCCTCGCTGGATGAACCGGTGGGCCCCGAAAAGGCGGCCTGGATAAGCGAACTGTTCGGTCGATATTATGATCCTGCCTGGAATGGAACGGGCGTACACAGCGAACAGCACAGCGCCGAGGCTGAAGCTTTCGCGATAGCCGTCTGGGAGATTGTCTACGAGGAACCCTCGGAGCGGTGGAAGGTCATCTTCGACGCCGAAGAGGTTCCGGGGCGATTCGGCGCAAGGCGCTACCAGACAGCTCTGGCCGACACCTGGCTCTCCTCGTTGGACGGCACGGGCCCGATGGCCGAATTGCGGGCTCTTGTGAACGAAGATCGTCAGGATTATGTGGTAGTTATTCCTGAACCGGCCTCGCTGGTTTTGTTGGCGGCGGGCGCCGTATTGCTTCGTCGCAGCCGGGGTGGATGATACAGTGACAGCGTAACCGAATGTCAGTATCTTGGTTCGTTCAATATCTTGCTGTCGCGGTAGGACGGCACTTGCGTCACCAGATATCGCCACGTTTCCACCTTGCCCGTGCTGGTATTCATCCGGGTGTATACGACGTCCTTACCCACACTTATCACCGACAACTCGTACGTATCGACCGGTCTGCTCGCATACCCCGCCCCCAGCACCATAAAGACGACCAGCCCGGCCACCAGTCCCGTCAGCGCAGAGTTCCACGCAATTCTTGGCATCATTGCAGCCTCCTTTAATAGAACCATTCGTCCATATAAGGCGGCCGGATCGAATGCGGTAACGATTATTGGCCGGATTCCTTCAGGGCCGCCATGGCGTTGGGAACCGTATCGGCCGGTTTTACGCCGTAGCTGACCTGAACGATCTTCCCCTCCTCATCAACCAGGAACGATGAACGGGTCATGCCCACGCTCGTCCTGCCGCCTCGGGTCCGCTCCCCCCAGACGCCGTAGGCTGTGGCGGCCTTGTGATCGGGATCCGACAACAACCGGAAACCCAGCGAGTACTTCTCGTCGAACTTCTTCAACGCCTCGGGCTCGTCGGGACTGATGCCCAGAGTAACCACGTCAAGGTTCTTCAGCTCAGCCATCGTATCCCGCACGCTGCACGCCTGGACCGTGCAGCCCGGCGTATCCGCCCGCGGATAGAAGTACACCAGAACGTTCTTGCCGGCAAAGTCGGCCAGACTCACCTCTTGTGCATCCTGGTCGAGCAATGTAAATGCCGGTGCTTTATCACCTACCTGCAACTGCGCCATTTCTTTCTCCTTTTCCATCGTATCCGTCTGCTGTATGGGTTTGCCCCAGTTCAGCGTGTCCAGCGCGTCCGACTGTACGAATGTCGCACTGCCGTCAGCCAGCAGCACGCAACTGCCTCCGGGATGGCGATCGGTAACCATCAGTTCCGGCCCGCCGTGCAGGTTCCAGCCGCCCCTGCTGTCGAACAGCAGAACCACGTTGGGCTCTGAATCATACGCAGCATTGGGGTTCATTGCGTAGTGGCACCGAGCCTGGTCGCCGGCCGCGACTGCTGCAGGACACTGAAACTGCTCGGCCATGTCCGTGTCTTCTATCTCGACACCAAGCAGCGCATCGCACCATTTCTCCGGCGGAGGGAATTTGTCCTGATGGTCGTGAGCGTACAACTGCATCGCAAGTCCGAGCATCTTGAGATGATTCGAACATTCCAGCCTGTGCATCGCCGCCGGCGGATGCGGCGGACGACCGTACATGAACCACAACCCCAGCACCACAGTCACAACAACCAGAATCACAATAAACAGAAGCGGGCTGTTGACGGCTCCTTCTCTGAGTTTCTTTCCACGATCATTCATGGCGGCCTCCATCTGGCGGCAAATACAAAGGACATTCGATTCGTTTCGATCAATCTACTCCACATTGCTGCGTTTGCAAAGGACATATATTTGCGACTTGTGGATATCGTCCGGTCTCAGATACAATGCGGCCATGAAGACAACACACAGAAAGACAACCATCGCAGCCGTTCTGATCGTCGCACTCGCCGCATCAGCCGCACCACTGAGGTTCGAAGAAGTCCCCGTACCCAATGCGAACGGCAACTTCGCGGCTGTCGCAGCCGGGGATGTGGACAAGGATGGCTACGCCGAGATACTCTCCGGGCGCCGCGAAAAGCAACAGGGGCTGTTCCTGTTCTCGTATGACGGCTCACAATGGACACGCAGGTCGGTTGCCGAGACAGGCCGGTACGGCGGTGTTGCCCTGGCGGATGTGACCGGCGACGGAACGCTGGACGTTCTGGCCGTGCGCAACGCCTTCGAGGACCGAACCAAGGGCCTGATGATATTCCGGACGAAGCTGTCGGATGGACGGCCCGGCTTCACAGCCCTGACTTCGCCCTTCACAGAGAAAGCATGTGATGATCTGGCCGTTGGAGATGTCGAGGGCGACGGCGATATCGACATCGCCCTGGCTACGGGCGGTGCAGGCGTCAAGGTATTGCTGAATGCCGGCAAGGCGGCATCGTTCCATACGCTCTCGCTCGAAACCGACACGTACGAAGACACCGCCGTTATGCTGGATGATATCAACGCAGATGCGCGGCTCGACGTGGTTGTCACCAATCACCCGGGAAAGCCGCCGCGTATCTTTCTTTGCTCCAGGTCGCCGACGGTATCATACAGCACCCGTCACACCGAAGCGCTGAAGATCACCGACACAATCGGCTACAAACCCGCCGCCGCGGATTTCGACCGTGACGGCCGCACAGACCTGGCCGTCGGTACGCAGGCCGGACTCCGCGTCTTTCTCGGAAACGGCTGCACGGCAGCCCAATCGCAATGGTGGAAGGAGATACCTTTGAACCGACGCGGCAGCGGCACCATGCAGGTTGCCGCGGGCGATATCGATGGCGACGGCGATGTTGACATCACGACCTCTTCGACTTCGGGCATCCTGGTCTTTCTCAACGACGGATCGGGCGCTCTGGTCCGCAGCCCGATTGACGGCCTGCCCGAAAACGGCGAATACTCCGGCTGCTGCGTGTTCGACTGGGAAGGCGACGGCGACCTGGATATCGCATGCTCGAGCTTCCAGGGCCTCGGACTCCGCTTGTTTGAGAACATCCGGTGAGTGTTCTTCCGGCCCTCATGGTCAACCGCACCGCGACGGCCAGGCGTAAAGACATCTGATGTGCCTCTTTTCCCACCCCGCCGTTCGCAGAACGCCGCCGCTCAGCACCAGTCTATATCGTCGCGCGGGTCGAGGCGGCGCATGAACAGGCTCTTGTCCGCCTCCTCGTCGTTGGTGATCCGCATGTTCTTCGAGTCCCATTTCAGCGTCCGCCCCGGATGCACCAGAGCAATATCGCCGAGCACGATGATCTCGGACAGCGGACCGGCGTATTCGAAAGGCGACATCGCCGTATCCTCGCCCTTGCACGCCAGCGTCCAGTTGTCGAAGTGCGTCCTGCCTTTGCAGCGGAAGGCCCGTTTCGGTGGCCGCGGCGCCTCCTTCATAAAGCTCTCCGGAATCAGCCGCGAACCCTGGCTGTGGCTGCCCGCCATGATCGACGCCTTTTCGCCGATGAGTACCGAACCGCTCGTTATGCCCCGTCGATTCTCTTCGAGGTGTTTGGGATGCGGGAACTCGATCCCCCCGCCCAGGTAGTACTTCAGTGTTACCGGCGGCTTGTCACCGCGAGCGCCGAATTCCCACGTAATGACGCCCGCTCTCGGCAACGAACCGGGATAGGCGGGTATCGGCACGTCCGCTCGCACGCTCAACGGCACCCGAAGGTCCAGGCCGTAATATGCCGGGTCAAAGATGTGCGCCGCCATGTCGCCGACCGCTCCGCTGAAGTGGCTGTACCGAATCCACTCGCGGTTCATGTAGCTCGTGCTGAATGGGATCATCTCGGCGCGGTTGAGATACAGGTTCCAGTCCAGCGTCTCCGGCACGGTGCAGCCTGTGGCGACAGGTTTGTCGATCCAGTAGTTCTTGCGCGAATAGGCGTCCACCTGGCGGATCGGCCCGACCGTCCCGGCCAGCGCCCAGTCGCGAATCATCGCCGAACTCTCGCTCGAATGGCCCTGGTGTCCCATCTGCGTCACCACATTCTTCTGCTTCCGGGCCTCTTCGACCAGCATCCGCACCTCGTTGACCGTGTGGCACAAGGGCTTCTGGCAGTAGACGTGTTTGCCTCTGCGAATGGCGGCGGTCGAAATCGTATAATGGTTGTGCTCCGGCGTGGCGACCAGCACGGCGTCGATATCCTTGCCGATCTTGTCGAACATTACGCGGTAGTCCGTCCAGAGCTTGATGCCGTGGAGGTTCTCACGATTCTTGATCGCCCGCGCATGCCAGGCATGATCCACATCGCACAGAGCGATCACGTTCTCGATCCGCGCAAGATACTCGGCATTGCTCGCACCCTGATTCCCCACGCCGATACAGGCGATATTCAGCTTGTTGTTGGGCGACTGGCCCGCCTTGAGGATATTGAACGGCGTTATGCCGGCAGCGGTGGCCGCCAGACTGCTCTTGAGAAAATCGCGTCGTCTAATCGATTGCATAATGTGCATCTCCATCGTCAAAGCTCGGTTTCGTGTGCGTGCACGCTTTGCACAGCCTACAAGCATAACGGACAACGCCCCCGGCTGGAAACCTTATTCCGTGCAGCAAACTCGTCATTTTGTGCAAGACAGATTCCGCATCTCCGCCATCCCTGCCAGATTTCGGGCATTCGCGGTCAACGAGCCAGATCGCGTCATTACCGTGCGAAGCGTCAGGGGATGGGCAGGTCGGTGGTGACTACGGCCATCGCCTCCTGCACGCCGGTGTCGGCGGCAACCGCACCGTCCGGATCCACGATGCGACTGTGACCGTACCCCCACGTATGGCCGACGGGACCGGTCTGGTTGGCGATCACGTGCCAGCGCCCGGACTCCAGGGCATTGGAGCGGGTCAGCCGATCGTACCACCTGCCGGCCATCGGCGGCCAGGCCGCAAGCGTTACGATCACATCCGCCCGCGCATCGGCCATCTTCGCCCCGAGATGCTTCTCCATCTCGACCGACATCATGATCCCCACCCGGCCGAGAGGGCTGCGAAACACACCCATCTTATCGCCCGGCCTCCAGAAAAGATCCTCGTTGCCCGCCGTGCCGGTGTTGAGATGCCGCTTGCGGTATGTGCCAATCACGCCGCCAGGCCCCAGAAACACCGCACTGTTGTACAGTTCGCCCTCGGCGGACTTTTCCGTCATACCGAAGATGATGTAGATCCTGTGCTCTTTGGCGAGTTCAACCAGCACGCCGGTGCTCGGTCCCGGCACCGTCTCAGCCGTATCGCGCACATAGGCCAGTTCCTCCTGCGAAGGCCCATCGGCCGCGTTCCAGCCGGGATTCTGCTGCAGCGCAACTTCGGGAAAGACGACGAGCTGCGCCCCCTTCTGTGACGCCTGCCTGATATACGAAGCGAATGTCTTGAGATTGGCCTGCGTGTCCGCTTTGGCATTCATGCAAACCGCCGCGACGGTCAGAAAAAGCTCATCGCTCGGACCGATCAGCCGCTTGTATCCCGCCAGCAACAGATGGCCGCCGGCAACCTCGTACAGGTACTCATCGAGATTGGTCCCCACAAATCGCGTCACCCGCAGCCGCTTTCTCTCCGGATCCACTTCGAAATCCGCCAAACCCAGAGCGTACAGTTCCTCGCTCAATGTATCGACGTGGTAGCGCCCGCTTTCGGGATCATACAGCCACCAGAAAACGCGCCCCCACTTGGCTCCTTCCCGCTGGCTGATCCCAATATCGAGATGGCCGTCGAAGTTGACATCGTGCCTCATCAGACCCTTCCAGCGTCGCTGCGCTTCAGGATCGTCCAAACGCACTCGAAGGATCTGGATCAGATCGTCCTCGCAGGCATCCAGCACACGAATCCGGCCTACCAGCCACCTGTCCGCTGAGACCTTCTCGGACTGCTCGGCCGCGACGAGTTCGAAGCGATGCGCGGGCATCGCGGCTGCCGCATCGCCATCCTCCGGAGGCGCGGCGTCCGCGGCGCGCACCGAGCCGCAGGCGAGCATCATTAGAATGATCACCGGCCCGAGAGCCAGACACGGCCTGATATGCAAATGCGCACTCAATGGCAATCCTTACACCAGGTAAATGATACTGCGAACACACGATCTTCAACACCGCAGATCATACCAGCGCCTGCCGCTCGCGTCGAGCGAACGACCCACGATCCACGGAAGGCTATGGCATCGGCGCAATCTTCACCATCAGCACGGGATCGGCGAAGACCCATTTTTCAATGATGAGATGCCGATTCTCAGCATCCCAACGCATCATTCGCGATTGCCGGCGGTTGGTTAAATCGGCGGCCTGAGCCCCATCGCAGAGGCAAACCGCCGCGACCATCAGCAGAAAGATGGTTTTGCATAGGGTTTTCATTCCTTCATGTTATACCAATGCGCCAACTCCAGCAACCCCGACCGCGCCCTGGCATCCAGGTGCGCAGCGGCGCTCGACCACTCGTATCGCCACGCCTTGCTGCGGAGCCTGAAAAACCCAGCCCTGCCAACAAAAACCAGATGGCTGTCCCTAGTTTTCGGAACTGCTTCCATCACGAACGTTACCGCTGCCTTCTGGTTTGACCGTTACCACTACTCTTCGATAACTTGTCAGATTAGGACTCCCATTATCCGTTACCTCAAGAATGATGTGAATGGCCTTCGGCGAGCCGACATCCGGCGATTTGAATTCGGCATTGCTTGAAAAGGCATTGGATATGGAAATTGTGGGCCCCTCATCCGGCCCGGTACCCTGACCACTTCCGGCTTCATAATACTCCCACCAATGATATTGCAGCGCATCTCCATCCGGATCGCTGGAGCCATCGGCGCTTAATGGAACACTTGTTCCCGAAGTAACCGTGTGAAAGACAACATCTTTCGTTGAGTTCCCATTCAATGCCACAACAGGATTATGGTTTGCATCACCATATTTGGCATATCGCTGCCAGTCCATACGAGCCGCAAAATCATTCTGACGAGCGACGTGCCAGCGGGAAACACTCCAGTAAACCCGAAGCATGGATTTCTCGGAATACGGGTTGTCGTCCTCCGCCTCAAACCAATGCTTGTCACTCAGTGTTGGATAAAACCGGCCTCCCCAGTTGCCCATTGACGGATCATCCGGATCGCTCAGGCCGTTGTGTATTAAATAAAGAAGTGAAGGCGTATCGCCTTCTTTCATTCCGTGTTTATCGAATGTTCCTTTGAGATTTCCGGCATACATGGCCCCCAGTGCGCCGTGGTTATTCCGGATATGGGTATTGCACCAGTAACTGTTTAACAATGCGCTATCCAGCTTATCGTACCTGTAAATGCCCCGGTGGCTCAATCTTGTGCGGATGATGAAAAGATCTGGAAATTCAGTGAGCAGCCAGGGCATGGATTTGTCCTGTAGGCTAATAGAATATATCCTGATCCTGCTGTTGAATTCATTCAACTGGCTTTCTGTGCGGGTTTCTTTAACCTTCCAGATGGCTTGGGCCAGTTCGCGCGTGCCCCCCCATACCAATACCCAGGTCGGATCCGGACTTTCATCAATGACGGTGATCAGATGGTCTGATGCTTCAGAATCCATACCTTCACCAATCAGAGTATCAACTCCCGGAGTACAAATGCCTCCTGCTTTGCCGGTTTCAGGATCCCGCACACCGTTTCCGATGCCACACCAGTATATGCCTTCCACCAGACGTCCCCCTTTGATCACACTGAGCAGATAATCCTTCGTTGGCCAGCCACCCGCATGATGGGACAGATTATCACGTGTCGCCCCCCAGGCTTTGACCATATCTTCTATGACGGAAACATTGACTTCAAGACGGGTGCTGGTTGCGTAAAGTCCCCTGATATCAAACTCATTGGCATAGCTCAAGAAGCGAACCATCGATTGCTGATCATCCGGATCGCCCCCAATATCGGTCATGACCACCACTCTTGGTTTTCCCGCAGCCGGTAATGCTATGCATGAAATCGCAATCAGGATCACTATGGCAGGAATTCCGGCAAAGACCGGGACTCTTCCGAGGGACACTCCGGCGGAAGCGGTTTTTCGGGTCGCCAGCCTGGTGGCTTTGCGAGCATGGTTCATTGTTGATTCCTCCATCTTCATCGAGTCAGTTCTTAATGCAGCCTCCGTCTATGCCTGCGTTGAGTTGTTTTCGCCACTGCTCAGCGGATATCCTATCATACCAGTGCGCCAGGTCCAGCAATTCCGACCGCGCCTTGCCATCCACGTGCGCAGCGGCGCTCGACCACTCGTATCGCCACGCCTTGCTGCGGAGCCTATAATCCAGCCCTCCCAACAAGAACCAGATAGCTGTCCTTCGTAATGCCGCCAGGGTTCGTACTCGCTGCCGGCGAAGGCTTGCCCATCGCAAGCCGGTGGGCTATTCTATATCCTGCAATGGCGTGACGAGAATGGATCGCCCGCATTGAAATCGATTGTGACGGGTCAATAATGAAAGGATACGAAATGAAGCGTGTACTGAGTGCGACGTTAGTTATCACCATCGTTGTCGGCGGACTGGCCCGCGGGCAGAAATTCCCGGATATCTCAGAATGCAAGCGGATAGAGATGCTGCGTCCTCCGACAGACCGCCCTGTCCGGATGGTGCTCGATACCGACACGTTCAACGAGATCGACGATCAGTTCGCTGTGGTCTATTCGCTGATCTCGCCGGAACTGGATGTCAAAGCCGTCTATGCCGCCCCGTTCCACAACAGCCGCTCCAGCGGACCCGGCGACGGAATGGAGAAAAGCTACGAAGAAATCCTCCGCCTGCTGAGCCGGCTGGACAAATCGCCCGAAGGCTTCGCGTTCAAAGGCAGCACGCAGTACCTGAACAACATCAAGGAACCCGAGAAGAGCCCCGCGGCGCTGGACCTTCTCAAGCGGGCGAGAAAGAGCAGTCCCGACGATCCGCTCTACGTGGTCCCCGTCGGCGCGATCACCAACGTCAGCAACGCAATTCTCATGGATCCGTCCATCATCAAGAACATCGTAATCGTCTGGCTGGGCGGCAACGGCCACAACTGGCCGCACCAGCGAGAATTCAACTACCGCCAGGACCTCAACGCCTCGAAGATCATCTTCAACAGCGGCGTGCCCTTCGTGCAACTGCCCTGCACACCGGTCGTGACACACTTTACGACCACCGTGCCGGAGATGGAGCGATATCTGACGGGACGCGGCGAAATCGGCGACTACCTGCTCAAGATCTTCAAAGAACACAGGAAAGACCACTTCGGATGGTCCAAAGTACTCTGGGACATGACCGCGGTCGCGTGGGTGATCAACGCCCAATGGCTGCCGTCGGACCTGGTGCACAGCCCGATCCCGACCGACAACTATACGTTCAGCTTCGATACTTCGCGCCATCTGATAAGAAGAGTCAACTTCGTTCATCGCGACCCGATCTTCCGCGACTTTTTCACAAAACTGGACAAACAGAAATAACCGGCCGCGGTGATGTGACGCCGCCGCCCATATCGAAACAGGCCATAGATCAATCGGAAAGGGCCTTCTATGCTCGGGAAAATGCTGATCTGCTGCATGTCACTGTGCATGGCCGCACCGGCGGTCGGAGCGTTGGAAATCGGCACGAACTTCTGGGACGTCGGCTGGGGCGGCTCGGGCAACGATCCATTCGTCGACGGCTACAAAAACGTCACTACTGCCAATCCATGGAAGCCGGAACTGCTCGACGAAATTCGTATGTACACCGTCTTTCGCTTCATGGACTGGGGCAAGACGAACAACGCGGTCAAGGAGCATCCCGGCACCCGCTGGGCCGACCGCGTCAGGCAGTCCAATACCGTGCAGCGTCCGGTGGCGTACGAATGGATGATCGACCTGTGCAATCGCACACAGCGGGACATGTGGGTCTGCGTGCCCCACTTCGCCGACAGCGAGTATATGCACGAACTGGCCCGGCTGATTCGCAACCGGCTCGATCGGGACCTGCGATGCTACGTCGAATGGTCCAACGAGACGTGGAACGGCATGTTCCAACAGTCGCGGTACTGCAATGAGCAGGGCGAGAAACTGCAACTGCCGCCCGGCACCAAATGGGAAAACAACCTCTGGTACCGCGGCCAGATGGTCCACGCCAGACAGACCTTCGAGACCTTCCACCAGTTCGAAAGGGCCTTCGCCGACCAGCGTCACCGCCTGGTGACCGTCATCGGCGGCGCCACCGCGCACGCCTTCGCCGAGACGCACATATGGGCCATCGGCAGCGACGTGCTGAACCCGCACAAGGTCCGCCCCCAGGCCTACGCCCTCGCCCCCTACTTCGGCAACGGCCTCGACGGCAGCGATCCCGATATCGTCAGCCAATGCAGGCAAGCCATCGCCGGGCGTCTCGTGCGAGTACACCGCATCGCCGAGGTCGCCAAGGAAGCCGGCCTCGAGTTGCTGACCTACGAAGCCGGCCAGCATCTCAAGAACAATTCCGACGTATTCTGTGCGAACCCCGCCGTCTACGACGTGTACCTCCACTACCTGGCCGAGCTCGAGCCGCACTTCGCGCTGTTCATGCAGTATACGCACAACGGCTCGCACAGCAGCAGAAATTCCTGGGGCGCCAAGGAGTTCATCGGCCAGCCGCGTGACGTTGCACACAAGTACCGCGCGCTGTACGATTACGCTGTCAAGACCGGCCAGTACGACCCGAAGGATAAGACCGTCCGCCGCATAGGCACCGGATCGCTCGGCGGGAAGTAGACACCGGCACAGCCGCGATCTAAGCAAGACCGAACCAGTCGAATATGAACAGACCACACTGACGATGACCGAAACAGGCAACGAACAAGCCAAGCCCCGCCGGCTTACCGAAACCGGAAAACTGCTGCTGTTGCTCGGCGCATGCGTGGTTACAGCCGCGGCGTGCTTTATCGCGCTGGCGATCGTTCCGCAACCGGAAGGCACAGCCAGAAGCCCCGTTCGCGGCGTCCTGACGGGCATCGGCGTCTTCGCCATAGCGGGCATACTCGCCCTGATCGGCGGCACGCTCAAGAAACGCTCGGCCGACTCGCCCTACTTCGAAGGCCGGTTTATCGCCGGATTCTTCAACCTCGCCGCCTTCGTCTGCCTCATTCCCGCCGTCGTCTGCATCGGCCTGAGCATGTACACCTGGGCCCAACGCTTCATCGAATCCCACTGACACAAACATGCATGATGCCCCAAACCGCCTTGCTATGCTGCGGGCCGGGCGGGTATCATGGTGCATCGCAACGTCGAACGACGTACCGGCGCCAGGCACACAGAGCAACACAATGAAAGGGCAAACCATGAAGCGGCACACGGAAACGAACAGGCGGATACTGGCGGCAATGCTGGTGATGGCGGCTCTCGGCGGTATCTGTGCGGCGGCGGCCGAGATCGACATCACACCCGACGTCGTCTACGGCCACAAACACGGCATGGCACTGACAATGGACGTCTTTCGTCCGGCCGAGGACAACGGCATCGGCGTACTGTTCATGGTCAGCGGCGGCTGGTTCTCGAAATGGGCGCCGCCCCGGCAGACGATGGGCCTGTTCAAGCCGCTGCTGGACAGCGGCTTCACGGTATTCGCGGTCCGCCATGGCAGCAGCCCGAAGTACGTCATCCCTGAGATCGTGCCGGACGTTCGCAGGAGCGTGCGCTTCGTGCGGCTCCACGCCGACCGGTACGGCGTCGATCCCGAGCGGTTGGGCGTCTGCGGCTACAGCGCCGGCGGCCACCTGTCGCTGATGCTGGGAACAACCTCCGATGCGGGCGATCCCGACGCCAAAGAGGAACTCCTGCGCCAAAGCGACCGCGTCGCAGCAGTCGTGGCGTATTTCCCGCCGACGGACCTCCGCCCCATCGTCCGGCCGGACAGCGAGTACCCCAAAAACTTCCCGGCCCTGGGCTTCGATCCGAACGATGTCAACGACGTCTCGCCCCTGCTCCACGCCAGCGCCGACGATCCCCCGACACTGCTGGTGCACGGCGATAAGGACTGGCTCGTACCGCTTTGGCACAGCGAAAAGATGTGCGAAGCGCTTAAGGAAAAGGACGTTGCGTGCGAACTGCTCGTCATCGAGGGGGCCGGCCACGGTTTTCGGGGTAAGGATTCCGAGCAGGCGAGCAAGGCCATGATCGAGTGGTTCGAAAAGCACCTGCTGGAGAAAAAGTCCGCGCCCAAACCAAAAGCAGGCAATTAGAACACGCTGCGCTGCGTCTATACCCGTGTTGTCCGCACGGACGGTGCGTCCGGAGTACCCCGGATGGCCGCATCGTGCTTGTTCGCAGCCCGGAAACTGAGTCTTTCAGCAGAATCAAGGAGCAGTCAGATGAAGCAGGCCAGACAATCAGCCCTCGCAATTGTCCTTATCGCCGTCGTTGCGCTCTCGGCCACCATGTTTTCCAATGCCCTTGCCCAGCGCCGCTTTGCCGGCCGGGGGCCCGCAGACGGCGACGCCCAACTGCAGAAGCCGCCGGTAGCGAAAAGTGACTACGAAAAGAACGTCCTGGCCATACTGGACGACATCCTCGCGCGCCAGCGCTATCGCAACGTGCCCCCGCAGGACGGCCGCTTTCTGCGTATCACGGCCGAGTCGATGAACACGCAGAACGTCGTCGAGATAGGCACTTCGACCGGCTATTCAGCGATCTGGTTCGGCCTGGCGCTCAAACAGACCGGCGGCAAACTTACCACTTTCGAAATCGATCCCGGCCGGGCAGCCACCGCCCGCGAGAACTTCAAACGCGCCGGCATGAACGACATCATCACCCTCGTCCTGGGCGACGCCCACGAGAAGGTCAAGGACCTCAAGGGCTCCATCGATATCCTCTTTCTCGATGCGGACAAGCAGGGCTACATCGACTATCTCGATAAGCTGCTGCCGCTGGTCCGCCCCGGTGGCCTGATCCTGGCACACAACATCACGCCCGGCATGGCCGACCCGGACTATATGAAGGCGATCACGACCAATCCCAACCTTGAGACCATCGTCCGCGGCGGCGTCGGCATCACGCTCAAAAAGCACTGATCGCCAAAGCGCCGCTCGATCCGCTCCGGCTGAGCGTCCCCGCTCGCACCGGTCCGCTGGTTCGTGTGTGAGCCTTGCAGGAGCCATATCCAGTCTCAGAGCATCCGCCGCGCGCCCATCGCAATGACGAAACCTCATTAGTTCCAGCTCGCCGTGCAGGTTCCGGCCGGCCCCGCCTCGAACAACGATATCGCGTCGCGATTCCTGCGATATGTCGCGGCGGCCTGCGCTCATCGCAAAACCCGACACATCCCCGCGAGGCCCGGCAAACCCCAAGCGAATAATCGCCGGGATAGACCTCCGCCACCTTCGCCTGGAACCTGTCTCGCAATGCCTGCTCATGGCAAGCCCTCGTCGATCCATCGTTCGAATACATAACGCACGTTCATCATAAGGCGCACACAACGATTCTCAGACGCGAAAAGAGAGAACCGCGTCGCTATTTTCCAACCCACTCTTTGGAGGTATGTCACATGACCCGGACAAACAAACTAACCAGACAACAGCGACTGGTAATTGACGATCTGTTCGACAGCGATCTGGACGAGTCGGCGGTTCTGCAAAAGCACAACGTCGCTCGTCGAACGTTCGACAAATGGCAGTCGGAACCGCCGTTCATCGAGCAGTTCAACCTGCGGCTCGGCTCATCGTATCGCCGCAGTGCCGCTCTGCTCGCCCGCCAGGCGGTGGAAGCCGCCAGGAGACTGATCGCACTGGCCGCCTGCGACAAAGAAGAAACCGCCCGCAAGGCCTGCCTCGACATCATCATGATCGACAAGCAGAAGATCGCAACCGCCGCTTCACCTTCCACTGGTAGTGCGCAGCCGACCGAGCACCCACCGATCTCCCCCGAAACCGCCGCTCGGCTCCTTGCCGTTCTGGCCGAAGAGGCAGACACAACAGAGGCTGCGGCCAAAGCATCTCGATAAACACGCTTGCCCTGAAAGACGGGTGGCAATTACGGAGAATCTCTCCAAACTGAACGCGGCTGGGTCCGGGACCCGCGAGGCCTTCCCGGCCCAGCCCGCGATGGAGAGCATCGCCACGCAGACCTCCGTTTCGTGGATCAGACAATCATTACCCCAGGTGCTGATTTCGTCCAGGGAGGCGATTCCGGTTCGCTTGTCGTCTCCCGCGGCAAGAAGCCAATCGGCCTGATTTTCGCCGGCGGTGCCAGCCGCGGCATCGCTTCGCCGATCGGTCCGGTCCTCGAAAGATTCAACGTCACGATTGACGGCAAATAGCCCGGCGGTTACAAACCGTATTATCAGTCAGTGGCTGATACCGGGTTCATCCCGACGCCCTGTCGGCCAACAGAATCGATGCACACATGGCTCGGGATAGGACAGGCGTATGTTCGCTTGAGAAGCCTGATTGAAAGGGCCGCTATGGTTTTTGCCGAAAAGGAATGTCCACATCCCGCAATACGTTACATCTGGCCTGTTGCGATACTGTCGCTCTGTTTCTCTGCGGCTCAAGCTGCTAACGAGCAATCGCACGCGGTGCACACCGCGATAGAGATATTCCCGCTGACCGAGCAGCATTGTCATGGTTCGACGATCGTCGAGTGTCCCAATGGCGACCTGCTGGCCGCCTGGTTCCAGGGTTCGGGCGAGCGATGGGCGGACGATGTGGCCGTTATGGGCGCCAGGCTGCTTAAAGGCGCCGACAGGTGGAGCGAGCCGTTTGTCATGGCTGACGTGCCCGGCTTTCCGGACATCAATCCGATTCTCTTTCTCGATCCGCAGGACCGCCTCTGGCTGATGTGGTACACCGTCATCGCCAACCAGTGGGAAACCTCTCTGCCCAAATACAGGATAAGCTCCGACTACATGCGGGCCGACGGTCCGCCCAACTGGTCCTGGCAGGAGGTGCTTCACGTCAAACCCGGAAGCCCCACCGAACGCGGCATCCAGCCGAACGACAAATTCGTCAAGTCCTGCGAACGACAGATCAACGCCTACATTGACCGGGCCGCCGAAGGTCTCAGCACCGCCCAGCGGATAGCTCTGGCAGCCAAAGCCCGGATATGGAAAGCACACGTGCTATCCAAAGCCCGCGGCCAGGACATGATCGCCAAGGGCATTCTCGTCGATCCCAATGGCAATCGAACCACCGCCCAGCTCGGCTATCCCTACTTTCGCCGCATGGGCTGGCAGACAAAGAACAAGGCCGTCACCGTAGACAGTCGGCGGATCATTGTCCCGCTCTATTCGGACGGATTCAGCTTCTCGCTGATGGCGTTCACCGATGACTTGGGCAGGACCTGGCGGTTCAGCGAACCGCTTGTCGGTGCCGGCAACATCCAGCCCGGCATCGCGTTGCAATCCGACGGCACGCTCGTCGCCTATATGCGCGACAACGGCCCCGCTCCGCAACGGCTTCACGTCTCCACTTCCGAAGACGACGGTCTGACATGGAGCAACGTGCACGACAGCGATCTGCCCAATCCGGGTTCGGGCGCCGACATAGTAACATTGCAAAATGGCCACTGGGTCCTCGCATACAACGATACCGAAGACGGCCGCCACAGCCTGGCCGTCTCGATCTCAACAGACGAAGGCAGAACCTGGCCCTATACCCGCCATCTGGAGCTCGACGAACGCGAAAGGACAATCGCCACGCGCAGCCACTATCCATCCATCATTGAAGGCCGCGACGGCATGCTCCACGTCGTCTACAGCTACCACCATAACGACCGCGCCGGCGATCCTCACAAAACCATCAAATACGCCCGCTTCAACGAAACCTGGATCACCGGCCAGTAGGCACTATTGACGGATAAAGCCATCCCGATCATCAAACGCGGCGGCATTCACGGCCCTGGCCAACAGGACAACTTCATGAGCTTGTGTGAGGAGTACGTGCTCGAAACGCGCGCAAAAAAAGACCTCTGCGGGAGGAGGAGGATCACAGAGAAATGCGCAGAGGCCAAATGAAAAGGATATCTATAGTATCGTAGATTTGACGCCGTCAGGCAAATAGCCATTGACTATCTCTGCCGTTCTAAATTCCTGTTCTCCCCGGGCACCTGTGGCTTGTCTCCCCATAGTTTTTCCCTCCACTATCCAGGAACGACACACCAACGAACCCCGTCCCATTTTCCGGCGAAAAGCAGGTGTCCCGCCCGCACCAGCGGATGCCGATAATGTGCGATCAAATAGTGCAGGTATGGCTGTGAGTGCTGAGGTCCGACCGGGCAAGACAAATTCTGAACATATCGAGACTTGTGCCATAGAAAGTCTACTATTCTACACGGGTTTTCACTGTATGGCGTGCGGCCTTGGACGCTATGTCAGTTCGTCCGCTCCCGCCGCTCAACCCGCAAATGATATCCCTCATTTCAGTCGAGCTGCCCGGACGTCATGTGATAGAACCGCTGAAAGACATCGACCATCATCGCCCTCAACTCCTGCAGAGGCCTTGCGAGCGGCGGTGAATCGCTCAAACCAGACGCATCATCAGCCAAATACAGCGAGCGATTCAACTCGATCTGTATCCATCGAATCTCATCCATGCCGTACGTGCGAGTAATGTAGCCGCCGGCAAACGGCTCGTTTAGCGAAATATCCGTCGGTTCCAGTCTGAACACATCGCGAAAACAATCTGCAAGCAACTCGAGAACGCGCATTTCACAACTTCGCCCGTGCACGTTCCCCAGATTGACCGCCGGTCGCGGCTGACCCGGATCCGGTCCAAGCGGCGGTCCCTTGGAGGCCATCGAATGGCAATCGAAGCCGATAACCGCTTCGGCCTGGCGACGGCTGAGCGTTTCATGATACGGCCGATAGTATTTTGCCAGAAGTTCATCAACGAGGGCCGGCCCGGGAAAACACCCCTGGCGATATACAGGCTTGCCGCAGCAGGTCATGCTCTTGATCACGCCGTCCGGAAAGTCAGGCGGCATTTCGCTGACATCCCGGTTCAGATCCACGATTGCCCGCGCTACATCCGCCCGCACAACCGCAGCAACCTGCTCGCTCAGGTCATAAATCTCCGGCGTAAAGCAATCTGCGTCTTCCAGAATACCTGCCTGATCGATCGCAATACGATCGGCCACACATTCCGGAACGCACAGTCCGCCGTGCGGGATACTCAACAGGAAAGGCAGACGCGCCGCCATCAGTCCAGCCCCCGCGCCGTTCCGGGGCGGCGGATATCCGCCACGCCCTGAAAGCCGTCGCCGTCCGCCCGCCGCAGAACCGCCTGCACACACCCGAGATAAAACGAGTAATCCTCCCGCGGATCGACGCGAAAGCCTTTGTGCTCGAAGAATGGCCCCAGGCTTTCGGCGAACCGTCCCACCTCGAGACTCACTCGTCCGCCAAGCGAACAGTGAATTCGCGGCGTTCGCATAGCCTCGTCGATGGACATGTCGTAATCAGCCACGCGGTGCAGAAACAGCGCAAGCGTCGATATGACCCGTTCGCTGCCCGGACTGCCGACCGCCATCCAGACCCTGCCCTGATGAAACACCAGCGTCGGCGAGACAGTCGCCCAGGGCACCGCGTTCGGTCGCAGGTAGAAAGGATGCTCGGGCAGTTCGTATTCGAAGTCGTAAAGATAGTTGTTGTAAAGGAAACCAAGCCCCTGCGCAGCCGCCTTGCTGCCGTACACACGCTCGATGGACTGCGTGAGACTTACCGCCGCACCGTCGGCGTCAATGACCGATAGATGCGTTGTCTCGCCGGAGACCTCATCCCTGGAAGGGATAAACGGCAGAATCGAACGGTCGACATCCTCGAGAATCTCCGCCAGACACTCACGACAATAGGCAGGATCGAGCATGTCCGCGTCACCGGATATCTGGGGAAAGAAGTTGGGATCAAAAGGGCGGTCCGAGCGTTCCAGCAGAGTCTTGCGCAGGAGCCGGACGAAGAGCAGATAGCGCGTTGCCTGGTCGTCGATCTGCTTTTCCCGTGGAATCATGTCGATCATCGTCAACATGAACAGCAGCGAACGGCCGGAACCCGGCGGCGGCATGGTGTGGACGTCCAACCCGCGGTACGGCCGCACCAGCGACTGACGCACGATTGGATACGGAATCAGCGCCAGATCGTCGTAACGAAGCAGCCCGCCGTTCTGACGCATGTCCGCGTCAATCTGCTTGGCGGTCTTGCCGCGATAGAATTCCTCGAAGCCGCGTTCGGCGAGCCTCGCAAGCAAGTCGCCCAACTCGGGTTGCTTGAAAACCTCCCCCGTCTCGTATGGCAGGCCGTCCCTGAAAAAGTACTTCAATCCCGATTGCGAGCTGACTTCTTCGAAGCGGGACTTCTCCCGGCCGAGCAAACGCTCCTGCAAGTCCGTTACCGTGTAGCCCTCGCGGGCATGATGAATCGCCGGCTCCAGTACGGCTTCCCAGGACAGCCGGCCGTAGCATCGATGCACGTAGCCCAGCGCAGCCGGCGTGCTCGGCACCGTAGCGGCCCGATAGCCGACAGCTCGATCCCGCTTGTAGATGGCGCTGCTGTGCGCCAGTGACGGAGCACGACTGGATCCGTCAATCGCCACCACATCATCTTCATTGGCGATGAGCATCATTGTCTGTCCGCCGAGGCCGCTGGCCTGTGATTCGGTGACGCACAACGTAAACGCCGCGGCAACGGCCGCATCAACGGCATTGCCGCCGGCCCGCAACATCGCCAGCCCGGCATCCGTCGCCTCCGCCGATTGCGTCGAGATCATGCCGCGAGTGCTTGTCGTGCACTTGCCGTCGTCCGTGGTCGTAAAATCTGACTCGATCTTCTTCAAGTTCATCCTGCAGATGCCTCCTCGTGGAGATGAACGAGCGTCGTGGCAAGCAAGGTCGATCGCTCGAGCAAACTGTGCCGTAAAACATATTCGGGCTGTTCGGGTGGCTTGCCGCCGACCGGGCCCAACCCGTCCACCGTCGCCGCATTTGCATCGGCAAAACAGATATCGGCCGAACTCCAGCGATGCTCTTGCCCGAGCCGAATATCCAGGTCGCGAGCCAGAGACTGTATGCGCCGCCAAAGCGACTCGCCCTGTTCGGTGCCGGCCATGGGAGGTCGCCGCTGGACGCCCTCAAGCTGAACACCCCATCGTCGCCCTTTGCGTTTCTGAGCCAGCTTGCGGATTTCCGCGTCCACCGCCTCGAACTGATCGCGCCGATTGAACCGCACGCTGAGCCGTACGTCGCCGTAAGCGTAATGCTCCATGATATTCGACTCGGCCTCTATCCTGGATGGCGCTATCACCAGTCCGCTTTCGGTGTCACTGAGCCGCGCCCACTGGTTTATCAGGCGACCGAACGCCCCGAGCGAACGGGCCACATCGACGGCATCATCCGTCTTTTCGAGCGTCAACCGGCAGTTATACACCGCCGCTCCCGATCGCGACGTCACCAGGCCTCCGTTGATCGAGGCACCGCCGAGCCCCAGAACCGTCGGCACACCGCGCGTCTTTTCCTCCACCAGCGGACGTGCGAAGCGCCCCTGAAGCGTGTCGTCGGAGGTAAGCAGAATTCCCAACCGCAGTTTCGGCAGTCGGCGTACAAAACGCAGTGCCCGCAGTGCCGCAAGCATCACCACCAGTCCGCCCTTGTGTTCCCAGATGCCCGTCCCCTGCAATCGCGTCTCCGATTGAACGAACGCGCTTTGACGGCCCGGCCGCGTGCCGTTGTCCAGATGCCCGAGCAGAAGGATGTTGTACGAGCCGTCCTGCGAGTTCGTGAAGAACTGCTGGTTGCCGATCTCAACCTGCGGATAGCTTTCACGGACAAACCCCAGAGAATCGAGTTCGTGCGCGAGCATGTTGGCCAGCGTATTGACACCCTCGACGTTGCGCACATGTGTATTAACATTCACCATTTTCCCGAGCAGTTTCTCATTCTGCACCTGACGGGTGCGAAGAAAGCCGCGGATACGTACCGGCAGGGGCATCTTCCGGCCGCCGGATGCAGCTCTTCCGGCCGCTGCGCCTGTGGCAAAGTATCGCACGGCCGCAACGTCCAGCATCTTGTTCACCAGCGCCTTGAAATCGTAGCCCGCGGCCGCTGCCGCCGCAACGTACGAGCCCGTCTCGCCGAGACTGGCCATGGAGTTGATTTCCAACAGATGGATCGAGCCGTCGGCATCCATCCGAATATCCACGCGGGCGAAGTCCCGCAATTGCAGCGCCCGAAACGCCCGCTTGCTCAACTCCACCATCTCAGCACTCTTGTCCGCCGGCAGATCGGCCGGACATATCTTCCGCCGGGGCTGCACCTTTTTGTCATCGACCGTCTGGATGCCGTCGGGATCGCCCAGATCGATCTCCAGTACCGGAAACGCCTCGATCGGGCCGTTGCCAAGCAGACCCACCGCGAACTCCCGACCGCGAATGAACTGTTCGACCAGCGCCTGCTGCTGAAACTCTCGAATGATAAACGCAACCGCATCGCGCATCTCAGTCTCGTTGTGAACCACTTTCAACCCGAACGACACGGCCTCCATCTTCGGCTTGACAATCACCGGATAATGTACGCCGCTCATCTCCTCGTCCGCCGAGGAAAACACCCGGAACTCGGGGGTCGGAATCTGATGCTTCTGCATAACGATCTTTGTGATGATCTTGTCCAGTGCCAGCGCATGGCCGGACGGCCCCGATCCGACATACGGAATACCGATCATCTCCAGCATCGATGGGATATGCGTGTACCGACTCTCGCCTTGAATGCCATACGCCATGTTGAACACCATGCCCATCCCCTCGCCGTCCACGACCCGCGGCATGAAATGCTGCAGCGACTCGATGACATGCATGTTCCCGTCGATCGCCTCCACGTTGTGTCCGCCGTCTTCAAGCGCTTCAGCAACCCGCCGCACCGCCTTGGGACTGTACCGCTCCTTGTTCTGCATCCCGAAGACGTTGATCACACGCGTCAAATCCTTGTTATGAATAATCGCAACCTTCATTCAAACCTCTACAAACTTCGCACGGCCCGCCGATTGATCGCTCCGGCGGACCGGCCGTTGTTGCATGTTCTATATGCTCAAGCACGCTGCAACGCATACCCTGAATGACACACGCCAAAAGCCCGCTGATGCTACCGCCGCAACATCCTGCACGCAACGACCTGGATAATGAATATTTGAAGTATCCGTTGCATACCTCGACTTCTAATGCCTGATATTCGACCGAAACGGATTCAACGCGCACCGCCCTGGAGCGCGATTGTCCCGGCTCATGCAAACAAGTAACCACACACCGACAATCACTCCGTATACCGCTCCGGCGCCAACAGCCAGAATCAAAAGGGATATCACATCCAGCGGGGTCATCACCGCCGCCACGACAAAGCACAACGGCCATCCCCAAATCACCGCAATGCGCCTGCGCCATCGGTTGCTTTTCGAAAGGACCAGCAGGCCGACAAGATAGCCACCGAGAGCACCAGCGCCCACAATCAGCGTCACGACAATCTCAAGACCGCCTATCGACATCGCATCTCCGTTACCTGCTGTCGCCGTCATCAGTCAATCGCCGCTCCCGACAAGCACTTCCCAGTAGCCAACGTCGATCCACTTGTCGAACTTCCGGCCGGCCTGTCTAATGTGACCGACTTTCTCGAACCCTACTTTCTCGTGCAGGCGAACGCTCGGATCATTCGGCAGCGCCAGTCTCGCCAGTACTGCATGGTAACCGCAGGCCCTTAACCGAGCCAGCAGCGTTCGGTATAGCCGCGAACCCACGCCCTGTCCCTGCCTGGATGGAGCCACGTATATCGTACTCTCCACCGAATACCGGTACGCGCTGCGAACGCCCCACCTGCTGCCGTATGCGTACGCCTGAACATCGCCGTCAGCCTCGTACACAAGCCAGGCATAATCTTCCAGTGCCGCGGCAATGCGACCTCGCATCTGTTCGACCGAAATCGCCTGCTCCTCAAATGTGACCGTCGTATGTTCTACGTAGTAGTTGTAGATTTCGCATAGGCGCTTAGCGTCCTCTGTCGTCGCATCCCGTATCATCGCCATCTTGTCACTGCTACAGCTTCCATTGTTCAGCCTGTTCATCCTGGGCCACTGTAAGTCCTCGGGCACTGGCAATAGTATTCTACCGATCTCACCCCGACTCTGCACTTACAAACAATCGTCAGGCAAGAAACCCGAACCCTGTGCCGACGATGCTGAGCGGGCGTTGGCGCGCACCCGGCCTTCGAACGACTCAACCTTGCACAATGAAATCTTCTGACGTACTATGACCGCCATGCACAGATTCTTCGTTCCGACTGCTGATATACAGGCCGGGCAGGTGGCTTTCAGTCCCCGGCAGGCCCGCCAACTGCACACTGTGCTGCGTCTGACGCCCGGCCGACAGGTTGTCGTGCTCGACAATACCGGCCGACAGTACGACGTCGTTCTGACCGAATTGACCGGGCAACAGGCCGCAGGTCGAATCGCAGGTGAGCGCCGCGCCGCCGGCGAACCTGCAGTCTGCCTCACACTCTTCCAGGCCATGCTCGCCCGCGAGAAGTTCGAATGGGTTCTGCAGAAATGCACGGAAATCGGCGTCAGTCGATTCGTGCCCGTTGTCACAGAACGCACCATTATCCGTGACACCAGCATCAAGCCCGCCAAGATGGACCGCTGGCGGCGGATTATCACCGAGGCCGCCGAACAGTCGCACCGGGGAATCATTCCACAGCTCGAAACCCCCGTCCCGTTCGACCGGGCGATCGATCAGATCGTTCAAAGCGATCTGGCGCTGGCGGCGTATGAAGACGAACGGACAACTTCGCTGAAAGACGCGCTGCAGGATAAGCCTGCCGCGCCCGGCCGCATAGCCCTCCTGATCGGCCCCGAAGGCGGACTCGCTGAGAACGAAATTGCACGTGTCAACCAACGGCATGCAACGCCGTTCAGCCTCGGACCGCGCATCCTTCGAACGGAGACCGCCGCCGTCGTCGCAGCGTCATTGGTACTCTACGAAACCGGCAATATGGACCCATGCAATGACAACGGATAGCCCGACACTATATCTCGTGGCCACTCCCATCGGCAATCTCGCCGACACCAGTGAGCGCGCCGTCCAGACCCTGTGTGATGCAGACGTCGTCGCCAGTGAGGACACGCGAAAGACCGGCCGCCTGCTGAAGCATTTTGATATATCCCGGCCGCAAATCTCCTTCCATGAACACAATAAGCGTCAAGCGGGACCCCGAATCATTAGCCTGCTCCAACAGGGCCAAAGCGTCGCACTGGTAACCAGCGCCGGAACCCCGGGCATCTCCGATCCGGGCTTCACACTCGTCCGCTCGGCCATCGAGGCGGACATTCCCGTCACTATGATCCCCGGACCCTCCGCCCTGGTGATGGGCCTTGTGCTCTCCGGCCTGCCCGTGCACAGTTTCACCTTCCGCGGCTTCGCCCCGAAGACCGCCGGCAAACGCAAACGCTTTCTTCAGGTTGACAAAGACTCGCCGCATACACTGGTTTACTACGAAAGCCCGTTCCGCGTGCAGAAATTCCTGGCCGATGCACTTGCCGTCTTCGGCGATCGCCGGGCGGCTGTTGCTCGCGAATTAACGAAAATGTACGAATCCGTACATCGCGGCAGATTATCCGAACTGCTCGAATCACCGGACGTAAAACCCAAAGGTGAATACGTGATCGTCATTGCCGGCTGCAATGGCACAGATAAACTGTAAGGCGACCGGCATTGAAGCAAAATAGGCGATGTAAATTAAGGAAAGGGGAAAAATGAATTTGCAACAATACTTCCAGAGCGTCGATGGAGTGGGGATCTTCGCGACTGCCGATGCCGCAGGCAAGGTCGATCTGGCTATATACGAAAAGCCGCAGATAGTCGACGAGGCAACCATAGCATTCAACATGACCCCTCGCCTGAGCTACCAAAACCTGCAGAGTAATCCTCATGCAGCATACATGTTTATTGAGAACAGCATGGGCTGGAACGGCAAAAGACTCTATCTAACCAAGCTCAGCGAGACTCCCGGACCCGAACGAGTCAAAGAATTGCGAGCCGCCGGCCAACACGTAGCCGACCCCGCCCAGGCAAACAAATACTACGTGCGTTTCTCCGTAGACGACGTTCGCCCGGCCGTCGGCGATCTGTCGTAACCCGATCATAGAAAGTGTGGTGTAGTAGGGTAGGTCCGCATGGCCGGTTGCCCCTCTGCTGATAAGTGATCCATAACGAGCCGGAATGAATGCTCGTCTGCTTCGACAATTCGTTGCCGATAGAAGCTTGGTATCAGCGCTTTCTCTGGGTCAAAAGTACCAGGTCCTTCAATCCCTGTTCATTTTGGGCCTCGTTCCACCCTTCTTCGAATTTCTCCGTCTGGACGATATGGGCGATGGCTGAGAGCACTCTCAGGTAAAAATTCCGCAGGTCCTGTGTGCCGACCAGAACGAAAACAGTGGTGATCTGGGGGGCCTTTTCCGAAAAACGGATTCCCTTGCGACAGCGTGCGATCAGCATCTCGAACCTGTCCTCTCCTTCAATAACGATATGCGGCACCGCAAGGGTCTGGCTTAGAACCGTGCTGAACTGGGTCTCTCTGTCCAGTAAGCGGCCTTTCAATTCTTCTGGCTCCAGCGGAAGCCTCTCGGAAAGGCGATTCGCTGCAATCTCCAAAAAATCCTCCAGACTCAGCGGTTTCTCTATGTCTACGCTGATTGCATGTTCGATCAGATTGTCGATTTTATCCTGAACGATCTCATCGCGTTCGCGAATGATTTCCTTGAGTTCCGTTTCAAGCGTGCCGGTGACCAGTTCTCTGGCGGTTACCTGGTCGATCAGATGCAGCAACGCGGATTCCTTTTCGACCCGCTTCCTGCCATAGAACCAGTAAAAAGAAAACCCCGCCAGGATAATCACCGCCGTAACAACAAAAGCCCCTTCCCCCATCTCCAGAAGAACGAATGCGAATCCGATGATGGTGGCCAGCTGCAGCCAGGGATACAACGGCGCCCGAAATACAGGCCGGTAATTATGCACCCCGCTTTCCCTCAGAATGATGATCGAGACGTTGGCAAGAACGAAACCCAGTACGAAAACAGTAGACGCAGCTTTCACGAGCATATCGAGATTCAGGAAAACAGCGACCACGATCACAGCGCCTGTGATGATGATCGCCACATAAGGCGTTTCATACTTTTTACTCATCCTCGACAGAGAAGCAGGCAGTAAATCGTCCTTGCTGACAGCCAGAAGATAACGGCTTGCCGTCATAATGCCGGCGTTTGCCGTGGTTACAAATGCCAGCGCCGCGGCGATGCTGACCAATACATAGCCCGTCCTTCCCCAGAAGGCTTCCGCTGCATCGGAGATTGGGGTAAGTGAATTATTGAGTTTGTCGGTTTCCAGCACGCCACTGGCAACGAAGATCATCAGAGCGTAAATCACGATCATCACAATCAAAGCCGCGACCATGCCCCTTGGGATAGTGCGGCCGGGCTTCTTTATTTCCCCTGCGATGCTCGCTACCTGAATCAACCCGCCGTAAGAAACGAATACATAGCCGGAGGTGGATACGACAGATTTAAAACCGTACGGTGCGAACGGTTCGAAATTCTGTATGTTGATGTGCGAAACGCCCTTGATGATGAATGAAATCATAAGCCCGAACAGAACCAATACCAGCGCCACCTGGAACCCGGCGGCCTCTCTCGTTCCACGAAGGTTAACCGCTACAAAAACAAGGCACAGCAACGCCGCAACCACATGCCAGTTCAAAGGGATATAGGGAGCCGCCAGCACCGCCATTCCTATCAGGGCGAACGCGCTTTTGGTGCAAAGGCTGAACCAGCTCAGCAAACCTGCGATCGTCCCCGTTGCAGGGCCTAAACCGCGGGAGATATAGAAGTAATCGCCCCCCGCCTTGGGCATCGCAGTCGTAAGCTCTGCGATGCTGAGCAGACCCGCCGTAGCAAGCAGGCCCGCAAGAAAATATGAAAACACAACCGCGGGCCCCGCCTTGGCGTGGGCCAGGCCGGGCAGAACGAATATCCCCGAACTGATCATAGCCCCTGAGGCTATGCAGAATACATGCAGAAGATTCAATTGCTTCGAAAGCTTCTTCACACTCTCTTTTTCTCCATTCATCAACCAGCATCACTGCATTATTCTCAGATTGTAAATGACGTGCACCGGAAGATGAATAATATTTTTTGCCTCACGTATCCAGCGGGAGATAGGAGCATAAGAACTCCGCTCTCGTAACCGGTTGATTTGACCCGGATTTCCCAAGTAGTGCGTGACAAACGAACCGTCTTTTGATAGTATACGGCTTATGGAGACCACTCAAGCCAGTTTCAGCCATTCTTTACGGGAGAACCCAGTGGGTGAAGCACGCAAGGACGCTCTGGGGCTCGATTTTGACCGCCGATTGAAGGTCGAATTCCGCGGAACCAAGGTGACTAGCGACGGAGGCTTGCTCGCCTATCGGGAGCTTGATGACGCACTCGGTTTAACCTCGACGGTCGCTTCTGAGCTACGTGACATCCGAACGGGCAAGAACACGCGGCACAGCATTGCTGCTTTGCTCAGGCAGTCAATCTACAGCAGATTGGCTGGTTACGACGACACCAATGACGCCGAACGTCTGGCTGTTGATCCGGCGATGCGATACGTTGC
>CAZGMJ010000017.1:0-81611 GCA_964526785.1 uncultured Pirellulales bacterium | reverse complement strand
CTTGGGGCTTTGGCTCTATTCGATGGTATGGCTGTGGTACATCAACCAGAAATCCGGCCAAAGATATTATCTTGTCCGGCCGTGGTACCGCCAAAAGAGCGCTCCAAGCTTCGCAGATGCTTTGAGTTGTCTGCGTCGCGAACTTTGGCGTCAAAGAATAAAAACGATGTTCGGACATTCGAGCGTACATGACAATAAATTCGACTTCTTAATCGAGGCTCTCGCCAATGCGGCTTGAGCAGCTAATGAAAGTGCGAAAGTTGACAGAAGCTATTGAGCAATATGGAGTCTTGTCCAATGTACCAGGCAAAAACTAACCTGTTGCTGTGCGTCAGTTTCCTGGCGGCGGCTCTGTCGTCTGAAACGTCTGGCGTTGCAGCGATGCCCGCTCGCTCACATACTTCCATCCCTCAAGTAGAACGGAGCTTCGGTGATATTCCATCGCGATTCAAGGACTATGAAGTGATCCTCAAGCCGGACAGGGACGAATCAGAATGGTGGGCCGGCGCTCCTTCTGTTGTGCGTGATTGTGTCGGCGTCTTCTGGCTGGCATGTCGTATGCGCACCGCCGAAGCGCCTCGAGGACTGAGGGGGTATGAGATTCGCTTGCTTCGCAGCGAAGACGGAATTCACTTCGACAAGGTGCACCGTTTGCGACGACAGGATGTCCCGATTCCCGGGTTTGAAAGACCCGCTCTGCTGATTGATCCACACACTGAGAAATTCAAACTCTATGCGTGCGGTCCGTGGAAAGGCGGGCCCTGGTGTATCATCAAATTCGATGACGCCAACCATCCGGCGGAGTTCCGACCTTCCTCGGCAAGGCCGGTCATTCAGCGAATTGCAGAATCCTACGATCGCGATGTTATGGTGGAAGAGTACAAGGATCCGTTCATTCTGTTTGCAGCCGGTGCCTACCATTGTTATGTCATCGGGGTCATGCGAAGGACTGAACGCATCTATCACTTTACAAGCCGAGATGGTGAGAACTGGCAACCTGTGGGGAACCCCTACGAATCGATCATGGACCTTGCAGGGTGGCATGACTTCTACGTTCGTCCGGCCAGCGTAGTTCCGCTTGGCGCAGGCTACTTGTTCGTTTACGAGGGTTCCGCCACCGATTGGTACGATCCCGTGTATAACATTGCGACCGGACTGGCCTTTACGTTCGACCTGCACCGTATTGTGGACCTGACGCCGGAATCACCCCTGTTGATGAGCACAACTCCCGGCGAGCACTTCCACACATGGCGTTATTCGCACTGGATGTATGTCGGCGAGGAAATCTGGGCATACGCTGAAGTCGCCTGTCCCAACGGATCCAATGAGATTCGGCTTTTCCGCGCAAGAATATTGCAATGACCGTTGAGCGTGCATTGTCGCCGACAAACGTGAATGGTGGGGCGACCGTTGCAATAGGACGAATAGGCACTACATTCACAATATGCCTCTTCCATCTGCGACAGCCCAAATGAAGCAAGGCTCTTTCAGGCTGACGCGGGCTGCTCTTCCGGTGGATACTGCGCACGGGCGTTTTCCACGGTGCATGTTCCCGGCGATGATTGCGCTCATGCCAAGCCAACTGCTATTCATCGAGCGGACCGGTCTGTTCTTCGATCAGCTTTTTCTCTGTGGCGCTGATCGCCCGTCGGTTCCAGGCGCCGATGGCCCAGTTCTTGAGCTGTTGCGTCTGCTGGGGCGTTGGATTCGGGGGCAAGGTGAAACTGCCCTCGCGCATCTTGCGGAACGTTTCGCCCGAGATATGGCCGCTGCGATAGGCGTTGTTGATCATATCCGTCCGAGCTGACACATTACGGACGCCTTCGAGGGATTCGGCCAGTTTGGCCGTCTTGATGCTGCGGAATGCCTTGCCCGGTCCTTTTTCCACCGCCTCGAAATAAGTGGCCATATTCTCCACCACTTTTTGCGGAGTCAGCTTGCCCCCGCCCGCCAGATCGCCCAACGCATCAAGCATGTGCTCGGCCTGTTTGGGACTGACGGCCCCGTTTTCCACCTGCTTGAAGATGTCCATGGCCTTCTCAAGCTGCGGCGGCACGTTCGCCCCATACAAGGCAGCCCGCTTGGCCACGAAATTGTCCCATTGCTTGGTGGCCTGCCGCATGCCCTCAGCCATATCACGAGAACTTTCGATAGTGGTCTTGCCGGGTTTGGCGGCCTCACTGAACCAATGGTTGGACTTGGTTACTATGGTATCCCGGATGTCTTCCGGACGGGCCACCGGTGGGGTAATATCGTTGTTGAGCCAGTCATCGATGTGCACGTCGGGACCCGTGTTGTATGCTTCACGATGCCACTTCGACGTCACCATCTGGTCCATCTGGTTCGCGAATGCCTTTGCCTCATCCGCGTTTGCTGGCGGCCTGCCGTTACAACGCTTGAAGAATTCATCCTGGTAGATCGGGCCGGAGATGTCGTGGTTCACGTCGAGAGTAACCGTGCGCCCGTCGGCGGTCTTACCGGTGATCTGATAGGTCACGTCGCGGTCGCGACCGAACTTGACATAGTCCGGATCGATATAGTCCGGGTCGCCGGGCAACGGTCCACGCTTGTTGGTCGGATTCCAGACTGACACTTCGATGCTGTCGGGATCGAGGCCGTGCTGCTGTGCGAACTTCTTTACGTCGTCGTGCTTCGCGATCCGCTGCATCGTCGGCGCGTCCACGTCCGAGTAGATCTTCTTGATCGTCTCGTTAGCCTTCTTGCGCACCTCCATCGGAACGTCCGAACCGTTCATGACGGATTGGGCGGTCTTGTCCTTCTGGATACGGAGAATCGCATCTTCCATGTCCGCGTCACCCGCCTTGCCGCCCTTCATTACCAGATCGTCCAACTCGTCCACGGTCTGCTTCGAGGCTTCCTTGGCCTTTTCGAGTTGGCGCAGTTCCTCCATACCCTCGGCGCTTTGTCGGTACGCGGCCTTGGCGCTATCGACCACATCGTCGGCACTCTTGCCGAAGATACGGCGTTCCTTGGTGAGAAACTTCGTCACTCCTTCGGCCATCTCATCGAACTTATCGACGTCGGCTCCGATTCGCCGCAGGAAGCCGTTCTTCATATTGCTGCCCATCTCGCCCGTTGCTGCAACAAGCTGTCCGAGGGCCTCCTGCATGCGGGGCGACCGTTTCATCGCTTCTTCGAGCGCTGCCGGGCCCGCCGCACAGGCTGCACGGAAGAACCGTTCCCATCCCCCGAGTTTCTCACCGGAGAGCGACTCGCCCGTGGCGGCTGCAATCAGGTCAAGGGCTTCTCCCGTATAGGGCAGAGCCTCAAGCACGTCTTGCGTAATCTTCTGGTTGGCCTGTATCTCCTGGATAATGGCCTCGGCCTGCATTTGTGAGGCTTCATCGTACTTGCCCAGGGCATCGGCCCGTTTGCGCATCCCCTGGATGACGGTGGCCGGGTCTTCCGTAGCCAGCAGGCGGAGCCAGTACACTTCCGTCAACTCCTTCATCTTGTTGCGCCATTTTTCCAGTTCGCGGGGGTCGGTCGGTGGATCCTCGGCGGCAAATCCGAGTGACTGCAGAAAGCTCGGCAGTTTGCCGTCAGCTTGTTCCAGCCGGCCGCATCGCTTGAGCAGCAGTTCCTTGTACTTCAGCAGCAGCTTGTCCATCGTCTGGCCTTTGACCTTCTTGCCGAAGTTGCGGTACCAATATCCGGCCAGAAGTTTGGCCTCAAGAGCCTTGAATTCCGGGCTGTTCGGGCCTTTTTTGAGGATCTTGTCGAATTCCTCTTTCGTCAGCCATTCCGGCAGCTTGAACTTGGTCTTAATTTTTGGCCTGTTCGGACAGTACCAGTCGTTGCGATGGCGATTGTATGCAAAACCGGTCGGCGAACGTCCCGGGCTTGTCGGCCGACTCCGCGTAGGCGTCGGTCTGCTGCGCGATACGGTGCCGCCCTCGTCTGCGGGTGTCACTACGTCGTTTTCTTCGGGGATATCGACAGGAAAGACCTTGTCATCAGGGACCTGTGGGGTATCGACTGAACCTTCTGCGTCATCTGCTGGTGTATCGGAATCCTGGTTGTCGCCGGCTTTTGTTTGTCCTCCGTTCCCTGTAGACGTACTGCCACCGGACGCGCCATCTCCGCGAGGCGCCTGTTTGTTTGGTTGTCCCCCCTCGGTTCCTGTCGGCTGCCTGCCGGGCGTGGTGTTGGGTGCATTCTGCGGCGGCGGCGCATTCTTCGGTTGCTTTGCGTCGGGACGACCAGACTGCTGATTCTGCGGTGTACGGGGGTCCTGAGCCTGCGCGGGCTTGTCGTCGCCGGCGGTATCCGCTTTCTGCTTTGCGGATTCCTGGTCTGTCTCGGCGTCTGCCTGCTGCTGTTGCTCGTCTTCCTGCTGCCTGTCCTCCTTCTCCTCTTCTTCCTTCTCTTCGGGTTGCGCTGTGCAGTCGACCGTTACGCTGCTGTTGCGGCGCATTCCATCTTTGTCAATCGCCACCACATCAATGTCGCATCGGCCGAACGGCAGGTCTACAGTACCCGTCCACATGCCCGCCGTTTCCTGCAGGCCGAACCATGGTCCGTTGTTGATGCGAATACCGCATTGTTCGATCGAAGACGCGGATACCTGCACGCGAGTAGTGGAAGTCTCTATGGCCGCACCGGGTTCCGGCTTGACGATTCTGCATTCCGGCGGTTCTGCCTTCACTGTTACGCGGCGCGTATCCTCTGCCTGATTGCCGCCCGAATCGGTAATCCGGAAACGCAAGGTGTGTGCACCGCTCTGCAGGCGGGCCAATCCCTCGAATCCTTTGTCCGAACGATGCAGAGGTTTCATGGGGCCGCCGTCGACAGCAACATCGACACCGATGACACCTGTGTCGTCCTGGCCTGTCGCGACCAGATTAACGGCGCCCGTTTCAGTCTCAAACCCATCGGCGGGTTCGAGGACGGTGAGCGTCGGCGGGGCGTCATCCCCGGGAACCGACACATTCACTATTCCGGCGTTGTTCTTGCGATTCGCCTCCCCGAGCCGATTAGCGGGATCGGCAACAACGCGCAAGCTGTGGTTTCCCGGCGCCGCGGGCCAGACGAATTCGAAGTCCGTGGTCGTCATCATGCCGGGCGCTTCGACGCTGATGCGATTCAGTTCCTTGCCTTCGGTGCCCGGCACGGCCAGAAACAGACCCAGTTGCAGACGCTCGACACCGCCCGATCCGAGATTTCGCACGGTGCCCGAGATCGTTACCGCAGAACCCTTCTTGAGGCCGCTTTCAGGGGATATACTCAGGTCCTCGGAAGAGATACTGAAATCTGATAGATTTGTGGAAAAACCGGGGTCGCTCTCGTACAGGCGTTTGATGGCATCTTCACGCGACGTGCCGATCATATATGTGTCCGTGCTGAGCAGGCGCGTCTTCAACTGAAAATCGCTGCTGATCGTATAGTGTGCGAAGTTCTTGAAGTGCGAGTTGATCTCCAGGTCGTTTTCGCGTCCGCCCCATTTGAGAGCCGCCGGCTTGAGGCCGAAGCGATAGTTGCCTTCGGGAATCGTCTGCTGCATCTGTCCAACGACCTGTCCGTTAACAATCAGATCCAGATCGTGCGGCTGATACTTGGAACGATGCTTCGGGACCGCGAAATTCATCTCCAGGTAAGCGTCGAGCAGGTTTGTGCTTCGCCACTTGCCGTCCTCAAGGATTGAGGAATGATCGATCTCGCCATCCAGACCGACATCCGCCTGGGCGAAATCCACCTCGCCATCACCGTCGGTGTCGCGCCCAAACCACTGCGTCTGATTGAGTTGGTCCACAACGGTCCAGCGGTCGGGCCTGCCGTTTCTGTCGGTATCCTGCGGATCGGTCCGGGTCGTCCAGTCGACGGTCTCGGCGCTGAGATACTGCCCCACCAGGCGACGCGCAGCACGAATGGCATCGCTGACATCGTTGGGCTCGCCCGTCAGCGGGTCCAGGCCCGCCGTCATGTTCAGCCGGAACACCTGTTCGCCGGGTTTGAGCCTGCCTTCGTAGTCGATCGACACGGTTTTGTTGATAGAGGTGGCCCGAAGTTGGTCCGTACAACCCGTGAATCCCTCGTATATCTTCGGATAAATGTCGAATCGCATTCGCGAACCGGCTTTGATCAGTCCATGTTGCACCTCCGGCTGGATATTGATGCTTTCATTAGCGGCCGAGACGTTCAGATCGGTCAGCGTATCGCCTTTGTTGAGCAGTTCGTATACCCGCCCCAGTGCATCGTCTCCTTCGGGGGTAACGTCAGCCCATTCCAGGTCGACCTTCGGCAACTTCACGCGCACCTCGACTTGCGACTGATCCGAGTATCCGTCCTCGGATTGAATGTAAATCGGAAGTGTGTGGGACTCCTTAATGACATCCTGCGCGCTGAAGCCGAGCGTGAAGACCCTTTGCTCACCGGGGCCCAGCTCAACGGGCCGACCCTTTTCTCCATCGCCGACGAAAGCAACCAGTAGTTTGCTGTCCTTGGGCTGATCGCAGCGGAGACGCACAACGCGCGGTTCCTCAGCATGGTTGCGTACCGCTACAGGCAGTTTCTGATCGTAATCGCGCGCGATAGTACCGCCGTAATGAGACTCGGTAAAGGCAAGTCCCTTAACGCGTGTGACCTGGCGAACCGGCCCCTCGGAGCCTCCGCCCAAAGGCTGGAACTCGTAAGCCTTGCCTGCCTCCAGATCGCTGATACGGACCCTGCGAGTCCGCGCATTCTGGCCCACGACCGTCTTCCAGGGCGTCTCTGCTTCGTCCTCTCCCTTTAGACGATATCGCACGCCGGCCGGGCCGAATCCGCCGCCATCCCACGAAACGGTTATGTCGTTGCCCGTAATGACCGCCCCATCTGCAGGCAGCAGATTGAAGTAATCAGAGACGACCACGTTGCGCGTTACGGCCTTTTCTTTCCCGGAAGCATCCACGGCGGCTGCGCTGATTGCACACCGGCCGCCCGCGAAGTCCTCCCACGGCACGCTGAACTCGTAAGGCAATGTGTAATCGGTGCCGATGCTGCGTCCGTTGACGCGCAGGTTCACTCGACTGATGGCTTTGCCTTCGTAGCTGAGGGCCGTAATGCGCACAGGCATCTCCCGGTCGATCATTTCGCCCTCCCCGGGCGTGGCAATCAGTACGCGCAGTCCTTTGCGCACCGGCTGGCCTGTCGCCTGGACCCATAATTCGCCCATCGCCGAAACCGCCCCAGCCTCGCAGTGCAGGCCCACTCGATACAATCCCTGACGCGGAAACTCGAGCGTGACCGGTTGGTCCTTAATCAAAGTGGCGTCGGATTGCCCGTCTGCGTTGATGTCCAGAGATGTGGTCGGAAATGACGTAACGCCGGGTGTGTCGACAGTCTTGAATGTCACCTGCGTTGGGCGAATCGGATTGACGCTCCATTCCACGGCCGAACCGGCGAGATTCGCGCCGGCTGGTGCGACCATGATCCAGTTGGGCGTCATGTTGGCCCCATTGTTCCCCCACTCTGTGACGATCAGTCGGAGTTCCATCGGACCTTCGGTCTTGAAACTATGCGTTGTTGTGCGCCCCCCGTATGCGTTAAACCGGAAGAACTCTTTGCCCGTTCGTATATCAGTAGCAGTACTCGTCGTTTGCAGCGGTCCGCCAACGTGAAACACATAGTCTCCTTTGGCCGGGATACTTATGCGATATCGCTCCACGTCGCCTATGTGCTCAATGCAGCATTGCCTGGCCTGCGCGAGTTTCAATTGTACTGGCGGGCTCTTCTTCAAATCCGCCGGTTCACCCGGCAGCGCACGAAGCAGGCTCGCCTTGAGCGCGTAGTCCCACGTGCAATACCCGTTGTTGCCCCATTCGCTAACCTGCAGGTAGTACGTCCCCGGTATAACAGGCCAGTCAACCTGATTGGTCCTATTCCAATGTGTATTCATGTAAGCTATCCGCTTTGCATCCGCGGAGTGCAGGCCGACAGTCAACTGCGGCCGTGCATCGTTCCATACGCGTAGATAGCCCGGCTGATCTACGACCACCTGATACCAGTCCTGATCCTTCATGGGTAATATGTTGTCGCGCACCATTGCGCCGAGTTCTATCGGCACGGCTGTCTTCATCGTTTCGTTGGGTTGGAGTCGTTCGATTTCGCCGGCCGGATCGAACCAGGCGTGAAGCTCGTAAGGAAAACTCGACCAATTGTTGTTCCCCCACTCGGTCACCTTCAGATACACCGTGGCGGCCTGGTCGAATGAATACTCTGTGTGGGCCCCACGGTTGGTGTGAGAACCCGTCGCGCATAGTTCTTTGCCTCGTCCATCCACGAGCGATGTCCAGAGTTGGATAGGGCCGGTCTGATACAAGCGCAGCACTCCCCTGGAGGGCACGGAAATCGTATAGGTGTCCTGATCGCCGATCGGATTGATGGTCGCATGAACTCGCCCCGGCACCGCTAATTGCCGAACAGATGAAACCGCTGCCCGCGACCGGACGACCGGGTCGTCCACACCATCATCGACCATCATGGTGAAGCGAAAGTCGTAGGGGTCCAGCGAGCAACCGTTATTTCCCCACTCGGTGACCACAACGCGATAGTCTCCGGGCTCGAATTGCCATTCGGCCGACGCGCCCCTCCCGGCGTGGCAAGCGAGGTGCGCGCGGTTTACGCCATGCCTGTCGAAGATTGCGACCCATCGCTCGATCTTGGCTTCATTTGCCGTTTCGAGACGCAAACGTCCCGGGCGATCCAGATGCATGACGAAATGGTCCTCATCGCGTACGGGAAAGATCAGCCCGCGAAGATGCTGACCGATCCGTATGGTACGCGCTCCCGCAGATCCGTCATTTGGCTCCAGAGGATCGGCTGCCGTCTCGCCGCTGAGCGTCATCACATGTGGATCGGGCGAAGACCCGTTCATCCCCCATTCCGTTACGCAGATCGTGTAATGCCCGGCTGCCAGGTTCCATTTGCCCTGGGCAGTCTTACTGCTGTGTTTACCAATGGTCCCAAGCTGCTTGCCTTGAGCGTCGTGCAGTACGGCCCAGAGTTCGAGCTTTGCGTCGTCGAATGCGATGGTGACATGAGCCGGCTCGTCCAGATCGAAGGCAAACCAGTCCTGGTCGGAATTCTTGTCGATCACGAACTTCGCCCGCTGACCCAGACGCAGACGCTGGGCAGTACCCCGCGAATCATTCGACTCTCGTTCTTCGATCGTCTTGTTTGCAGCCAGTTCGACGCTCAGACGTGCGCCATCCGCCAGTCGTACCGACTTGAGAACAGATGCATGCCCCTCAGCCTGCACCCGGACAACCGCCTCCGCTCGATGTGTTGCGGGAAGGGACCCATCGTCCGCTGCAGGATTGATGATACCGATCCGCAGATTGGAGAATCTGACCGTCCCGCCGGCGTCCGTCCTGCCGGAGGCTATTTTCGTCAGAGGATAGACTTCCCACAGCTCGACTTCCGCATTCGCCAGCGCGCCTCCATCGGCGCTAGTTACGGCCACTACGCAGGAACCTGGTTGCGCGGCGGGCTTTAGTTTGATGACCACCGGTGCGTCAACGGCTTTGTGTTCGAAAACCTCCGTCACGCCTTCGAATCCCGGTGCCTCGATCCGTAGATTATAGGTCCCTTCGGGCACCGGAATCGTTGTAACGTTGCCTTCCCTGTCGGGACAGAATGTTAGTGAACCGTTAAGGGCGGCCGAGACCGTTATCGGATCCATATGCAGTCTGGCCGTAACCACCGACTCGCCGCTGTTCTGTTCCACGAGAGACATTTTCACAGGAGAGACCACCTCGGGCGCCAGCGATACGACCTGCGGAGCGCGCTGGCCATTGGGCAACTCGATAGTCTTGTCGAAGGTCTGATATCCCGGGTGTTTGCATCGGATCGGATACGAACCCGCAGGAATACCGTCGAATATGATTTTACCGGACTTATCCGAAACGGCCATGCGTGCACCGACGTGCACCGTTACGCCCGTAAGCGGCTTTGCGGTTTCCGCCGAGTGTACGAGAAACGTCACAGGCCCCGGAATCTCGGGAGCCGCCGTGCACACGGAACCCCAACCGAGAAGTGCAGCGAGAAACAGAGATACGACCGACGAGGAGACGAAACGTGACTTCATGATGCGGATCCTTCAATGACGAACCTTGAATACTTACTGCAGACATCACCGGCTGCGGCAGAAGTGTATCGGACCTGCCCCATGCTGGTCTGCGTGTTCCTGGACAATACATATATCGGAAGAAACTGTCAAGGTCACAACACAAAAGCCCATGCAGCGGGCAATTTCGATGGCAGCAGATATACACGACGAGCATGTCTAACACAGCGATGACGCCATGATCGCATCCTCTTGGACGTCGGTCAGATATGTGGAATTTCTGGCGTAAATCGAACAGCCTTGATATCATGTCAAAACTGCACATTGACTCCGGTGGATCGCGTTTCCCACCAATGGACCAGTACACAATGTACATGACTCGCACAACATATGCCGGGCCAATCGCGGGCGCTGCGAAACGTGACTTGTCTGCCGTCGAGGGTGCTTGTATGGCAGAGCAGTCGAAGTCGGTGAGCATTCCCGCATGGTGTCCTCGCCGGGCCATTCTTCCCGCTCAGTTGACAAAGGCGGAGACACAACGCGAGATCCGGACATGTGCCCGGCAATCCATGTGACTGTTCTGCATTCACGTTCTGTCAATGAAAGCCACTGTTTCTGAGGAGCTTTGGAAAGAATGAAGATCAAATTCACAGTGATCGTGATGCTGCTACAGATTTCCGTACCCCTGTTGGCCGTATCGGATTCCAACGATCCTTATCTACTGCGCGTATATGACCGGCTGCACTGGTCTCCCATGCAGGAGAAATTCCGTGCGATTGCTCCTCTCCCGGTTGGGGCGGTTTACATCCAGCGGCCCGGAGAAGACCAGCAGGATATGCGCCGGCACTTTCGTATGATGAGGAAGCTTGGATTCACCGCCTTGAAGGGCATTATGGCCGTCCCGGAATGGGACCGCGCAGATATCGCGATGATCGCACTCGAAGAGGGCATCATTCCCTGGTGGTACGGCCAGGCGGGTTGGCAGACCATTACGCCTGCCTTGTTGAAGAAGTTGGGAATACCCGCCGATATGCCCATGTTCGAGGTGCGCCGTGATGAGCGAATGCTCGCGTATCAGAGAGATTTCTTGAAGAGCCGCATTGAACGTCTCAAGCAATACAGGCAAGAACATGGCGAACGGTTGCCCCAGAGCACCGTGGCATTCGTCAAGGAGGTGGGGGGGGTCGGCCCGGACCTGTCTGAACACGCCAAACCACTTTTTCTGAAGTGGGTCAAGAACCGGTATCAGACCATCGACGCATTGAACTTCGCTTACAACCAGCATCATAGCGGCCTCCAGCCGGTCGGCAACACGCCATTCGCTTCCTGGGAGGACTTTGCGCAGCGGTGGGAGCAGCAGAATTTTCGCGAATATCGCCACTTGAGCGACATCTTTTGCTTTAAGGCGGAAGCCAGGCTCGAATATAGCAGAAAACGCATCGCACAAGCCCGTGCATTCGATCCCGAACTGCCGTTTCGGGGCGGCGGAGAGATGGCCATGTTCCTGCCGACTGCTTATTGGGGGGTCGATATGGCGCGTATCGCTGAACTCATGACGAATTGTGGCGCATTCTACCCGTCGATACATCTTTCATGGCATTTTCACGAGGTCGATCACGAGATCGTACGCCCGGTATATATGCAGGCGTCGGCTGCGACAGATATCTTCAAGGGCGGCTGGGCCGCGTCGTGGGAATCGACAGGAGGCCCGCAGCAATTCGACGGAGGCAAGGGCGGTGAGGGTTTTACGGTTGATCAGAAGACGATGGCCCAGTTGATGTTCAGTTACTTGGCCGCCGGATTCAAGGGCTTTGGCTTCTGGTGCTGGAGCGCACGCACTGCAGGTAAGGAGGCGGGTGAGTATAGCCTGTTGGACAGGCATAACAAGGTAACGCCTCGTGCTATTCGCGTGGGGCGCATCGGTCAGGCGGCAAGACGCTATCGAGACGAACTCTGGCGGGCGCACAAGGAACCGCTGGTCGGGGTATACATGGACTGGGAGAACGAGGCAGTCTGGGCCGCCATGTCCGTGCGCGGACGCGATATCTTTCGCCAGTGGCCTATCAGCGCAAGAATCGGTGTCAGCAGGGCACTGATCAACGCAAATATACCTTTCGAATATGTGACGGCAGACGATCTGAAGAAAGGGCTCGCCGACAGGTACAGGGTCATCTATATGCCCTTCATTCTGGCGATGAAGCAAGAGACGATGGTAACGCTTTCTCGTTATGTGCGGGATGGGGGACGATTGGTTATGGATATGCCGTCCGCGTGGTACGATCAGAATACGTCCCTGATGTCTACGGATCGGGGCACGGTCTTCGAACAGACATTCGGCGTTACGATAGATGCCTATCAGTATGCCGGCACCAACCGTCCATACAGGCTGGACAAACTGCCCTTGAAGGGGTTCGTAGTGGATTTGACACCCACTTTCGGTAACGTATTGGCCACGTATGACAATGGAAAGCCTGCAATTGTACAGTCACAATACGGCTCGGGTACCGCCGTTCTTCTGGGCTATGAAGCGTCCATGCTGTGTTTTCCCCCGGAAAACCGTTTGGCCGAGTCAATGCTGATCGAATATACGATGGGGGGGTATGCTTCGCCGTATGCTTGTGATAATGCGATCGTCTACAGGTTGGCGGCCCCGCGGGCGGACCATTACTTCCTGATTAATGACGGTCCCCGAACGAATGTGAAGCTGGACACAAAACAATACGCCTATGTCAAGGCGATCAACGCAGTTACACAAGAGCAGGTTCAACTGAACAAACCGCTGCAACTAAACAGCTACGATGGTCTCTGGCTCCGTTGCCAAAAGCCATAGACTCCTTTACCTGGATTATTGGTTTTGTGTCTTCCTCCGGCACCGCGGAAATACGCGGCGGCTGCAGGCACCGTCGCACGCTTGTCCGTCATCGCGAAGCCCGCCGAACGGCGTCGCTTCAACGTGAACCTGCCAAAGACCTACAGGCCGTCACCTCGCGGGAGATAACTGAATCGTGAAGCCGCCATACGCGCGCATCTTGATATCAATCGTATCCGCCCGGTCAACTTCCTGACTCCGGCTTGTGAACGTACGACGTTTGTCCCCGTCGGTGATCAGTTTGGCCTGATATGCTCTGTCAAGAAAAGTCATCGGAACCGTCACACTCCTTTCGATTCCTTCACCATTGAGCCCGCCAACATACCACTTGTCTTCATTACGGCGAGCGATGACCGCGTACTTGCCCGGATAACCGGCTATGAATCTGGTGTCGTCCCATGCAGTCGGCACAGTCTCCAACAGAGAGCGGGGGGCCTCCGCAAGCGAAAGATATGGTTCCGGACCGTCGGCGAAATGCACCCATCCGCTCTCGAACACAATGCATTGAGCCAACTCATGTGCATACGAGGTGATGTGCGGATACACGTTGTCTTCAAACATCACAGGCGTCATGTCGACCGGCCCTACGACATTGCGCGTAAACGGTATGATCGCGTTGAGCACAGGGGCTTGCTCCGTATATCGACGGTCGAAACTATAGCATTCCTCTCCTCGAACGGCTTCCATTGTCATCAGATGGGGGTAGGTTCTTTGCCATCCCCGAGGCATCGTACAGCCATGGAAGTTAACCATCAGTTTCTGGTCCGCAGCATCCTTGAGAATGTCGTGATAGAGTTTCATGATGTTCTGCTTGTCGGACTGGAAGAAATCGATCTTCACGCCCTTGACGCCCCATTCTCGCAGAAGAGAGAACTCGAAGCGTCGAACGTCTGAGAGATACATGGTGCCGCGAGGTTTTTCTGTCACAGTGTTGTGCGGCCCGCCCGAGTTGTACCAGAGCAACAGGGCGACGCCCTTACGATCAGCATATTCGATCAGGTCGTGGATGGTCCCGTTCTTCATGATCGTCCAGTTAGCGTCGATCAATGAGTATTCCCAGCCCATCCGGGCCGCTAGGTCGATCCATTCTTTGAGCTTGTCATGGTCCTGCGGCGAATCGTGATCGTACAGCCAGCTCCATGATGCCCGGCCCGGCTGTATCCATGAAGTATCCTGCACGATTGAAGGCGGATTCAGACTGGTCACCAGCGTCGATTCGACAATCGGAGCCAGACTGTCCCCCAGTAGGATAAGCCGCCAGGGCGTGCTCCAGGGCAATGTCCATGACGGATTCACGGCGCCGGTTTCGTTGCCCTCGGCCGGGGCGGGAAAACGAACGGTATAGAGGCCATCGGGGGCGTTCTGGGCCAGTCTGGTGCCGCAATACGAGGAATCAACGGCGGCTTCTGTGATCAACGCCCAGCGAGACTCGTCGGCGTTGCAGAACAGAACGGGGAAGGACCAGCCCTCCTTGTTGGGCGAGGGCGTGCCGACTGTAATGCCGTTCTCGTAATACGTTTCATAAGCGGGCGTGTATTTGGACGGCTTGTCGGCCGGATGCAGCCACGTCTTGCCGTTTTCGGGCAGTCGAAAGCCTGTCAGCTCGTTCGTAATCGTGTAGATTTGCTCGCTGGTCTGCGGAAAATGGTATCGAAAGGCGACACCATCGTTATACGCACGGAAGATCAAATCCAGTTTGCCGCCTGCGCGATTGGTGCAATGCAGCTTAACCTGATGATAGTTGTCCGTACATCTGCGTCGCTTGCCGTGGACCATTTCGTATGAGTCAGCGGCCGTCGTACGGTCGCAGGAATTCGGCGACAGCCTGGCGAATGATGCATCCTCGCGGACTACACCAAGGGGGGACTTGCCGATAACATTCCGGCCGTCGTATTCCACCCAATAGGACGATTGCGCGACGTCTATTGTGACAACCACCTTGCCGTCCGGCGAAGATAACACGGTTGCTGCGACAAGCGCGTCAGCAGCAAACAGGAAAAGAACGACAATTGTACACCTGAGCTTGTTCTTCATAGCGGACCTCATCTATTGGGCTTATCAATTGGTCGCAGTACACGGATCGGCATTATAGTGCAAGGCCTGCTGTTTTGCGACCATGTATGGCCGGTGCCGCGATATCGGTTATGCTTTGAGACAATCGCGCCTCTCGAAAGACTCTCGGACGACATTGCGTGCCGAAATTGCGGAAAAGGGAGCAGCCGGGATGAGGCCGGCACTTTTGCATCAGATTCTGCGAGATGTATGAGCGAGACGGTAGCATCCCATAGTGCTTTCGCGTAAAATCATACACACTTGTACGCAGCACTTGTGTCTGTGATCTGGGAACCGCTGTTGGAAGTGCTGTAGACGATGCCTGGACGCGTTGGATGCGCCGAATCACAACGCGCGTTGATTTGGCAATGGAGAACTGTATGAACCGTGTGAGATTATTCTGTGCCGTATATTGCTTGATTCTGCTGGTGTGTGTGGCCGTCGTTCGCTCGCAATCGCTGCGAGTCAGTGAGAACCAGCGGTATCTCACTTACTCCGACGGCAAGCCCTTCTTCTATCTGGGCGACACCGCATGGGAACTGTTCCACAGACTCGACAGGCAGCAAGCAACCTACTACCTCGAGAATCGCAGCCGCAAGGGCTTTACCGTTATTCAGGCGGTCGTACTGGCCGAACGCGACGGCCTTGGCGCCCCCAATCCCTACGGCGTGCGCCCGCTTATCGACAACGATCCCGCTCGCCCGAATCTCAAGTACTTCGAACATGTCGACTTCGTGGTGGACAAGGCCGCAGAGCTTGGCCTGTTCATTGGTATGCTTCCGACATGGGGCAGCTACTGGAGTATGAATAACCCCGACAGAGTAATCTTCAATCCCGACAACGCCCGCCGGTTCTGCCGCTTCCTGGCGAACCGCTACAAGGACAAGCCTGTCATTTGGATTCTCGGGGGCGACCACAACATCCACCGGCCTGAGGAACGCCGAATCATAGAAGCCATGGCCGCCGGCCTGACAGCGGGCGATGGCGGCGCACATCTGATCACTTTCCACCCGCGCGGCCCGGGTCTGTCCTCCGATTATTTCCACGATGCCGATTGGCTCGACTTCAATATGGTCCAGTCCTCCCATGGCGCCCACGATCACGACAACGGCCTCTTCATCGAGCACGATTATCGACTCGATCCTGCGAAACCTACTATCGACGGCGAGCCGCGCTATGAGACGATCCCCGTAGGCTTCTACTTTGACGGCGCCAACCGACAGGACCGCTTCGATGCCTACGATGTCCGCCAGGCCGCTTACTGGGCCCTGCTGGCCGGCGCTTGTGGACACACCTACGGCCACAACAGCGTCTGGCAGATGTATAGCAGCAAGCACGACCCTGTACTCTGGGCCTCGGTTTCGTGGAGGAAAGCTCTGGACCACCCCGGCGCTTTCCAGATGGGCCTGCTGCGCAAACTTTTCGAATCGCGGCCCTTTCATCTGCTGGTTCCGCGCCAGTCCATCGTTCTCGACGGTCCGCGTTCGGGGGGCGCCAAGGTGCGAGCGGCTGTATCCAGCGACAACTCTTTCGCGTTCATCTATTCCCCGCGAGGCGAGCGCTTCACGATAGATAAGAGCTGGCTGCAGACCGACCGCACAAATGAAATCTGGTTCGATACCCGCTACGGCATCGCTGATAAGATCCACTCAGCCGACACCAGGGGTATCCAGACCTATACCCCACCGACCCGCGGCCGCGGTTGTGATTGGTTGCTGATCGTCGAAGACGCGCACAAACAGTACCCATTGCCTGGCAAGGACTGATACTGTTTGTGTGTGCCTCGGCTCTCGTTGAAATTGTCGTTCTGCGAAAGGGCTCCCAGTGTATAAGGCTCTTCTTACATCTGTCGTTACCGATCCTGCGGGTAATGATGCGGTGTCGCTCTGGCCGGAGATCGAGCCGTATCAAAGCGGCTTCCTGAAAGTCTCCGATATTCATGATGTGCATTATGAAGTGTGTGGAAAGCAGTGTGGGCGGCCGGTATTCGTGCTCCACGGCGGGCCGGGCGGCGGTTGTTCGCCCTATATGCGGAGGTTCTTCAATCCCGAGAAATTCTGCATCGTGTTGCACGATCAGCGCGGAGCGGGCAAGTCGACGCCCTCAGCCGAGATACGCGAGAATACGACGCAGCATCTTGTGGAAGATATCGAGCGATTACGCAAACACCTGGGCCTTAAGAAGATCATCCTTTTCGGAGGGTCGTGGGGTTCAACGCTGGCGCTGGCGTACGGGCAGACGTATCCGGACCATGTCAGCGGGATGGTTCTCCGCGGCGTCTTCACGGCCACAAAGTCGGAGATAGACGGGTTCTATGAGGAGGGCGCGGTGGCAGCGTTCTTCCCTGACGTCTATGAAGCGTTCATCAGTAGTCTGCCCGATCCCCGGAAAAGGCCGCTGCCGGACTACCTGCTTTCCCTTATTGATGATCCTGATCCGGAGCAGAGAGCCAGGTACAGCCGTCTCTGGGCCTGGTATGAGATGAAAGTCTGCGGGCTCGAAATGTCGGACGAAAAGGTCCGGGAGAAGCTCGATAAGATGGATTGTCACGCCTTCGCACGGCTGGAAAACTACTATATGGCCAACGGCTGTTTTCTCCGAGAAGGACAGTTGCTCGACGAAGCGGACAAACTCCGCCACATCCCGATCACGATGGTAAACGGGCGCTACGATGTTATATGTCCGCCAGTCAATGCGTATCGGCTGCAAAGAAGACTCCCACATGCCAAACTGGTACTGGCGGAAAGTGCGGGCCACTGGATGGGGGAAGAGCCCGTAGAAAGAGAACTGCTTAAGACCATGCGGGAATTTGAGTGAGACGTCGGCGCGGGGCAAAGAAGGTTGGTTGCACGTTCTGTGTACTGCTGTTTGACATTCCATGTGACATGATCGTGCTAATGCATGGCTGGGGTGGAAACGAGGTCGACTGCTCCGGGCACATGTGATACATTCACCGATCGAGCGACTTGATCGCAGAAATGAGGCAGGTGCAAAACGTGTTATGTGAAAACATAGATAAAGCCGGGTTGTCCGGCAGGAATCAAGATGGCGGCACGGCATACAGCACCAACCGTGTCCGAACCGTGTTCTCAACGGCGTCATACATGCTCGTGTTTCTGCTTGTCGTGTTCTGCTGTTTGCCCATACGGGCGGCTTCTACGGTGCATGTCACTGCGGATGATATCCGCATCAGCGCATCTTGCCGAATTATCGTGCCGGCCGGTACGGTAGTAGAAGACGAGAACGGCGACGGAGTCATACACGTTGTTGCTTCGAACATCGAAATCGAATTTGCGGCGGACAGTGCGCTGCGAGGCGCGCCCGGAGACTGCAGACCTGACCAATACAAAGGCTTTGGAATACGCATCAACGGCCAGTCTGACGTCACGCTGCGGGGCGCGCGAGTAAGCGGTTTCCATGGAGGAATTTGGGCTACGAATGCAGATGGTTTGATGCTGGAGGCGATCGATGCATCGGACAACCGGCGAGCATACCTTCGATCTACGCCACTGGCGGAGGACAGTGGCGACTGGCTCTTTCCGCACAACAACGAGGACAACGAATGGCTGAGAAATTACGGCTCGGCGATTTATGTGGAGGATTCCGACGGGATTACCATTCGGGATTGCACAGTCAGGCATGGCCAGAACGCCTTGTGCATCGATCGGGTGAACGATTCGAAGATATACGACAACGACTTCTCGTTCAATTCGGGCTGGGGTATCGCGATGTGGCGATCGAACAGGAATACTATCACTCGCAATGCGTGCGACTTCTGCATCCGGGGATACAGCCACGGCGTGTATAATCGGGGCCAGGACTCGGCCGGCATCCTGATGTTTGAGCAGAACAACGACAACGTCATCGCAGAAAACAGTGCAACGCATGGAGGGGATGGCTTCTTCGGATTTGCCGGCCGGGAGGCTCTGGGAGATGCATCTTCCAGGCCTGTGGAGTGGCACCGTCGACGTGGAAACAACGACAATCTGCTGATCCGCAACGATTTTTCCTACGCCGCCGCGCATGGAATTGAGATGACCTTTTCCTTCGGCAATATCTTCTATGACAACAGACTGGTTGAGAATGCCATATGCGGCGTATGGGGCGGATATTCGCAGGACACGCTCATTGCGGCCAACCGGTTTCAAGGCAATGGTCAAATGGCGTATGGACTTGAGCGGGGCGGCGTGAACATCGAGCACGGCAGAGCCAATCGCATCGTGGACAATGCCTTCAGGAACAACAAGTGCGCAGTGCACCTGTGGTGGGACCCTGAAGGTAATTTTGCGAACAAGCCATGGGCCAGGGCGAACGGCACCGCTTCAAAAGACAACCTTGTTGCGTTTAACACCTTCGCGGGTGATCTGGTGGCCTGCCAGTTCAGAGGCCCCAGTGAGGTTCTGCTCGGTGATAATTCTTTTGAAGATGTTGGGACAGAGATACAGGCCGAGGAGGCTGTTGTCGTCAAGCGAATTGATGATTCTGCTGTTGCGAAAATCGAGAAGCCTGCGTACTCTGCGCTTGGGCGGACACATCCGGTTGGCGCCCGCAAACCCCTCCGCGGCCGTTCCAACATCATCATGACGGCTTGGGGCCCCTGGGATCACGAGTCTCCGTTGATTCGTCTATTGCGAGATAAAGGCAATATGGTCCAGTACGGCCTGCACAGGATTCCTCGCAGGGCGAAGATAGTCCTCTCGGGGGAAGGGGTCACGGGCAACATCGCCCGCGCCGACGGGGCTGACCGGCCGGCCACCTACACTGTATCTGCCGCACAACCTGGCGTGCATCCTTATGCGGTACATGTCCGTTCTGGAGATTTTCAGCAGGATATCAGCGGTACGCTCGTCTCGGCTGCCTGGGATGCTACATTCTTCAAATGGACGAAAGAGACGGATCCGCGCGAAGACTACTCGGCGTGGCGTTCGCTGGCCGAAAACGATTCAGCAGTCCGTGTCGGAACCGGGCAACTGGTTCTCAGCTACGGATGGGGCGGACCGAGCGACCAGGGATTGTCCAGCGAAGTGACGAATGCTAAACTTGGGGGCGACTACTTCGGCATGATCGCCACGACGAGATTGCCCCTATCGGCCGGCACATGGGAATTCACGACGCTCAGCGACGACGGAGTTCGCGTGACCGTCGATGGTCGTCTCGTGATAGACAACTGGACCTGGCACGGACCGACTCGCGATGTCGGAACCATCGAACTGCCCACCGACAAGACCGTTGAGATCATGGTCGAACATTTCGAGATCGACGGCTACGCCGTGCTTGAACTGGCGGTTGCGAAGGGGGACTAAACCCGGCTGGACGAATCTCCGGGCACCGGTGAATCTACACCCCGGTCTCCCGGGTGCTCGGGCTCTACGGTCTCGCTTGGCCGCAACGCAGGAATAGTGTACCATGCGACACAAAACGTGCTGTCGCTAAGCCTATATGGGAGGCATGTCCATGAACACAGAAGTTGGTCGAAGCCGTATGAATCGGGTGCCGATGGCGCAAGCGGTTCTGTTGCTGATATTTGTCGCCTGCAGTTTGGGGGTAACAGCCACTGATGCCGCAGAGATGCCCGAATGGACGCGGTCGATACGAGAGGATCACCCGCGGTTGTTCTTCAACGCCGAGACCTGGCCCGCAGTACAAAAGCGGGCGCTTGGTGCCGAGAAAGCATGGTACTCGATGCTCAAGGAGCGGGTGGATCGACTCGCCGAACGGTCGAAGACCGGCAGGGAACTCGATACAAGAGACTATGGCCGAGAGGCGGCCTGGTCAGCTTTTGTCTATCGAGTGACAAATGATAAGCGGTACTTGGAACTGGCGCTCAACTGTCTGGATGCGAGTATCGAATTCTATGACAGGTGTTTTCGTGAGAAGACGAGCGTCAACTGGTACTCAACCTCGCGCGTTCATGCGACGCTGGCGTGGGACTGGCTCTACGAGGATCTCACGCAGCAGCAACGGAGAGAGTACATGTCTCGCCTGGTGCGGGCGATTGACAGAGTGATTACCGCCAAACCTGCGATCTACCGCGAGAATATGAGCGGCTACAGCACCGGCTTCTATGGCGTGCGCAATTGTCTGTGGTTCGTCGGCTGTACCGCCTTCGGGACCGGCATAGAGAGTGAGAAGATTGATGAATGGCTCGTCTGGGGACGCAATGAGAACATGAGGCTGCTGGAGCATCGGCGCAAGGCGTGCGGCGACGACGGCGGCGGGGCCTCCGCAACGCTCGGCTATGTGCTTGGCGCCTATCCATGGTCGGAACAGAACTTCTTCTACACGTGGCTCTCCGCGACCGGCGAGAATATCGCTCCGGACTGGCAACACAGCGCATGGCTGGCGAATTACGTGATATGGAACTGGATTGAAAGTGAGGAAGGACCGCTGGAGTTCGGCTATGGCGACACGCCCCATACGACGAACCGATTGCCCGCCCACCAACTCTACACGCACATGGCGAATGTCCGGCATTTGTACGCCGAAGAGCGTCCGAAAGAGGCAGCCTTGGCCGCGTACGTCCAGAGCATTGTTCCCCGCCAAAGTTACAGCGACAGTTGGTTCATGTATCCGTTCCTGCTGACCCATAGTCAAATGCCCGTCGACAAGTTTGATCCTGACGATTTGCCGCCGGCAAGGCACTTTGAAAACATGGGCCAGGTGTTTATGCGCAGCGGCATGAGCGCCGCCGACACATACTGCATGTTCTCGTGTGGTGGCACCCTCTCGCAACATCGCCACTACGATGCATTGAACTTCGTGATCTATCACAAGGGCTTTCTTGCGCTGGATTCGGGGACCCGATACAAAGAGTTCGACAATGGGGAGCATCTGGCCAACTACTACGCGCAAACGGTGGCGCACAACTGCGTGGTGATTCATCAGCCCAATGAGCCGCCCGCTCGCTACTGGGGAGGGAAGGTGGTCGGCAATCACGGCGGACAGCACAGGCAACTCGGTTCGATTGTGAAGGCCTTCGAGACCAATCGCGATTACGTGTACGTGGCCGGGGATGCTACAGCGTGTTACCGCCGCGGAGGTTCGGAGGCACCGCCTGAAAAATGTGACATGGCCACGCGCCAGTTAGTGTTCCTGCCGCCTGAGCATTTCGTGGTCTTCGACCGTGTGGTTTCTACAAATGCCGACTACCGTAAGGATTGGCTGCTGCACACTGCCCATGAACCGGCCGTTACGGGAAAAGTCGTTCGCGCTGCGCATCGGGATGGGGCCATGCTCTGTAAGACGGTATTGCCCGCAGATGCGGTTCTGCGAACTGTCGGTGGTTCGGGCAAAGAGTTCTGGGCCGCCGGTAAGAACTGGGATATCCTGCGAACCGGTCTCGACGAAGAAAACCTTGCGATGATGGGCGGTTGGCGGGTTGAAGTGACGCCCGGCAAGGCGCGAAAGAGTGACGTATTTCTGCACGTGATTCAGGTAGGCGATCGCAATTTGCAGCAGATGGACGATGTCGAATTGATCGAGAGCGACGGCCGTTGCGGCGTGCAGGTGAACACATCCCTGGGCAGATGGCAGGTGATCTTTGACAGCAGAGGATCGTTGGGCGGGCACATCAAACGGACCGGAACGGGGCGCAGGATCGACCGGCCGTTGGCCACCGGCGTTCAGAGGCAGGTAGGAATCGCAGCCCGAGAGTATCCTGCGATGACGTCCCAGCAGGCCAGAGAACGAATACCCGATAGGACGCTGCCTGATTTCTGGGTGGGCAGCGTTGAGAAAGCGACTCAACTGCTCGATCGGTTGAAAACGGGCACAGTTGAAGTTATAGCGAAGAGCCCGGGCGGACGTGCGGTTCATCTGGTAAGCTTTGGTGATCGTGAGCGCGTTCCTCACAAGGCCAACTTCAACTCCGCTATCGGGGGCCGTCAGGCGTCCGCATATATGGACAAAGAATCGCGGTACAAGCCTGTTATTCTCTTCGTTGGCCCCGTGCACGGCCACGAAGTAGAGGCGCTGACGGGGCTGATGAGTCTAATCTCTGTAATGGATACCGGCCGAGACCTGCGCGGCAGACAGCAGGACGAATTGCGGCAGTTGGGCAAGAAGTGCCGACTGCTTATCATTCCCGCGGGCAATCCGGACGGCATCGCCAGATTTGAACCTCGTGCACTGGTGGGGATGACCGGGGGCGATTTGCGATTCTGGGGCCAGGGCACATGGAGCGACGATACGTTCTGCGGCTGGCCCCAGAGCAAGAGGCAGCACCCGATGACCGGCGACAACGTGCAGTTCCTCGGATGCTACTTCAACGATGCGGGGATCAATCCCATGCACGATGAGTTTTTCGCTCCGCTGAGCGGCGAGGCTCCTGCGATTCTGCAGGTGGCTGCTCGGGAGGGCCCCGACCTGGCAGTTTCTCTCCATAGCCACGAAAGCAAACCCGCATTGTTACGTCCGGCATACGTTCCGATGGAAAAGCAGCAGGACGTCAGGCAGTTGGCTGCGACATATTATGCGATGCTCGAAGGACGCAATCTCCCGCATGGAGGGCTATTTGAGCCCAGAGCGGAAGCCGGCAGACATCCCTCTTCATTCAACCTGACCAGTGCGATGTATCATGTCAGTGGGGCAACGAGTTTCACGTTTGAATGCCCCCACGGGTTGAGCACTGAAAGGGCGTGTAAGGTGAGCTTCGATGAGATTCTGGATATTCAACTTGCGCTGTATGAAGCAATGATGCGATATGAGCTCGCGAATAAGTAATGAGTGGCATATTAAAGAGGTTCACTTGGTATGTCGCGGCAGCCGTCTGAGATGGCAGCTTCGGGAAGTAGGATCGCGGGGCGTTGTCTTAAATACGTTGGCATATGATATGGGTTGATATGGCAGGTCTGGACATCTGTAATTCCAACTATTTCGTACTTGAGGAGTTGAGGTATGAGTAAATCGATGAATCGACGTGATTGTCTTCGTGCGCTGGGTGCTACCGGCCTGACGGCCGGGCTGGGAGCGCTACACGGCCGACAGGTCTTCGGCGATGATACCAGTCCGCCGGCATCAGCCGAGGCCATTGGCCCCTCCGGCGGTTTTCAAAGTTCGATCATCAGCGAGCGCAATGTCCGGGAGGATCGCAGGAATGCGATGCTCGCTGACGGCAAAGTGATTCAGCCGCGTCGTGAACTGCCGGTCCTGGATGAGACGGATGTGCTGGTAGTAGGTGGCGGACCGGCCGGTGTGGTGGCCGCTATCGCAGCCAGCAGGGCGGGCGCGCGAGTAACTCTGGTGGAACGATACGGGCACTTCGGCGGGCTCTGGACGGGCGGACTTGTACTGCTGGTGCTCGGGCATATCGTCACCGGCGGCAAACAGGTTTGTCAGGGCATCGGAGAGGAAATCATGCGTCGACTCGACAAGCTCGACGGAGCTATCATTGACCGACGACCCGGCGCAAATCCGACGGTTGACGCCGAGGCGGTCAAATACGTGATGGTCGAGATGATCGAGCAGGCGGGCGTGAACGTCTTTCTGCACTGTTGGGGCGCCGATGCCGTCGTTGATGGCAATGCAGTCCGAGGCGGAGTCTTCGAGAGCAAGTCGGGCCGACAGGCGGTTCTGGCAAAGGTGGTCGTAGACGCCACCGGTGACGGGGATATATTCGCGGCGGCAGGGGCTGCCTTCGAACATCGTTCGCACAACGTGGGACTGGTTTCACGCATCGGCAATCTGGACCGCGTCAACAAAGCCGAAATCGACCCCAACGCACCGAAGCCCAGACACCTTGGCCGTTCCACGCCGGTAGCGGGAATCAACTGGGTGAACATGCACGGGCCTGAAGTGGATGGCCTGGATGTAGCGACGCTGACACGTATGGAAATGAACCACCGCAAGTTCATCTGGAACAACCTCCGGAAGAACCGAACGATACCCGGATATGAACGATTGTATCTGGTCGAGACAGCCCCGCAGTTGGGTGTTCGGATTACGCGTGTTCTTCGCGGTGTCGACCGGGTGACGCTGGATGATCTGCGCCAACGTACGGAATTTTCCGATGTTATCGGCGTGGGAGGCTCGGAGCGGGCGAACCATCACGAATGGCAGATACCTTATGGGGCATTGCTTCCCGCCGAAGTTGACAACGTTCTAGCGGCGGGGCGATGCATTGATGCGGAAATTCAGATGGCGGATCTCGTCCGTCTGATTCCGAACTGTTTTGTAACCGGACATGGGGCGGGCGTTGCTGCTGCTGTAGCTGCCAAAGACGGCTGCCGTCCGCGGGACGTGGAGATTGAAAAAGTCCAGAGAATTCTCAGGCAGCAGGAGGCCTATCTCGGGTGAGCGGCCGAATGATAGCAGAATCTTCCGGCGACTCAACTGTTCGGAACAGACGCGAGCAGTTGCGATGGGCTGTTCGAACAGGCTGCTTCATTGTCGCAGTTCTGCTGACATGGTTTGCAGTTGGTGGGGCCGCCTGGCTGGTTTACATAGGCGCCCTGAGCCCATTCGTCGCACTCTCCGGGCTGCTTGCAGGTCGCACTTTTCACGCATGGGTCTGGCCTGGACTGTTGATAGGGGTGGCCGTCCTGTTTCGACATCGGCTTTTCTGCAGGTGGCTGTGCCCGCTGGGACTCTGCGCAGACGCCGTGAGTGCCGCGGGCAAACGTCTCGGAAGCCGCCCCGCCCAATGTCCGGCTGTCGGGCGATGGATCGTCTGGTTGACCATGGGCGGCGCCATATTGGGCTGGCCGTTGTTGTTGTGGTTGGATCCTCTGGCGATCTGGAGCAACGGGGCCTTACTCGGACGAATTGGTGACGGTGCCGCTATCTGGTTGCCCGCGCTTGGACTGTTGATTGTGTTGGTAATCAGCGGTATCTGGCCTCATCTCTGGTGCCGCAGGATATGTCCACTCGGTGCACTGCAGGATCAGACTGCATCGGCGACTAGATCTGCGCGTTCGGCGATCTTCAAGGCTGACAGGAACAACACTGAGAAATCCAACTATTCGCGCATGTCAAGACGCGGCGTATTGGGCATTGCTGCAGGGGCGGGGGCGGCATGGCTCATCGGTCCGGGTCGCAGCGAGGGCAGGGCGGTTCTCCGTCCCCCGGGTGCCAGGGACGAATCTCGCTTCGTCGGGCTGTGCACGCGCTGCGGCAATTGCCTTCGCGTCTGCCCGAGCCGGATTATCCGGCGCGATATGGCAGAGGGGGGAGCCGTGAGTCTCTTCACGCCTGTGCTGCGGTTCGACGCCGATTATTGTCGTGAAGACTGTACGCTGTGCACGCAGGTCTGCCCGAGCGGCGCCATAATACCACTGTCGGTAAAGGCCAAGGCCGATATGCAAATCGGTTTGCCCGCGGTAGATATGAACATCTGTCTGCTGGGGGATGACAGAGAATGCTCGGCGTGCATGCGATGGTGCCCCTACGATGCGATTCGCTACGTCTTTTCGGAGGCCGAGTACACGCTGATCCCGCACATTGACCCACAGAAGTGCACGGGCTGCGGTGCGTGTGAAGCCGCATGTCCGACCAAACCGAGCAAGGCGATTGTTGTTGAACGCTGCGATACAACTGCATGACGTCCGCCGCCGCAATCTCGCTGGTAGGGGAACATGCACCGGCTTGCTCTAGCTGATTCCGGGCCGCTTTGCTCGGTCGCTATGGACAGATCGCGATCTTGGCCTGCGATCGCCACGGATTCATGGCATGAGGCAACAGTATTCTGTCCTGCTGTTGCCTGACTGCAATGGTGGTCGGCAATACACTCAGTAGTCCTTGAAGTGGCGCATCCACTGCGGCCAGTCGCTGGCGACGGCCCCGCCCGCCACGGTGAATCGATTTGCAGTGTTCCACTTGCGATGGAATTTCAGCGTCCAGAGCGCTTTCAAACCCACTTTTCGCACGGACCAGTCGAGGAACAGCATATTCATATGGCCCTCGTGCCGATTCATACAGAATCGTCTGATTTCATCCCGACTGCCGCCCTGACCCCAGATGTTCGCCACATCGTCAGGTCTGGCGGGTGGCCGGTCCATGTCTTCCGGAGTGGCGCCCGTGATCGCACAATCGCCGAAGCACGGCACGTCACCGGCGCCCTTGACGTTCGCCGTTTTCCAGACCTGTTGAAGGATACGTCCGCCGACAACTTTCGATGGATTGTATACCCATTGGTTGATGCCGTAACTGCTCGCATAGGGTTGGCCTGAATCGTCCACTTCCGCCTCGCCCCAGGTTTGTTCCCACGCTCCGAACGGAGGCGAGGCTCCTTCGGTGTAAGGCTTTGTAGCTCTCGGGCACAGCGTAATCTTCTGCTCCTTGTCCTTGTGATAGGCTTTCACAAGGTCGCGCCAACTCAGTACGGCCGTAGGGAAATAGCCGTCATGCTCCTGCGTGTACATAGCCCAGATCAGTCCCCACTGATGGAGATTGGATTGGCAGACGACGGCCGCCGCTTGTTTGCGGACGCGCTGCAAGGCAGGCATGAGTATCGCCATCAGTATGGCGATGATCGCGATAACGACCAGAAGCTCAATAAGCGTGAACCCCATTCGATTCGGCTTCATAATTCTAACTCCCTTTTCGGTCCTTGATCTACCTATTTTAACGCTGCAGACCATCTATCGAAAGAGCAAAGCCCGGGCAGATAGCCGGGCTCTCTGTAGTTCTGCTGGACCTTCTCCGCCAGTTCGTCTATCTGGCGGGGATATCGCTATATCGAGAATCTCCAGCCTGGGCCCGGCCGCATCGGACATGCAATTCCCTGCCGCTTTCTTACTATTGGCAACTCGAACAGACTCCCTGAGCTTTTCAGTTGACTATCCCGCCTGCTAATCCTATTGTCTTCAAAATAGCAATGACGAGGATGTAATACAGATGACAGTTACCCTTATTGTTCCTACACTTAACGAAATTGACGGTATGAAGGCGATTATGCCACGGGTTGACCGCGCCTGGTATGACCAGTTGATCATCCTCGATGGTGGTTCGACCGACGGTACGGTCGAATATGCACGAGAGCAGGGCTATTTCGTCTACATTCAAAAGCAAGCAGGATTCCGCCATGCCTATACCGAGGTGCTTCCCTATATAGAAGGCGACACCGTCATTACATTCAGTCCGGACGGAAACAGTGTGCCCGAACTCATCCCCGCCTTGCTGGAGAAAATCGCAGAGGGTTACGATATGGTAATAGCCTCACGGTATCTCGGCGACGCGCGAAGCGAAGACGATGATCGTATAACCGCTTTCGGCAACTGGTTGTTTACCAAAACGGTCAATCTTCTGCACGGGGGCAATTATACCGACGTCATGGTCATTTTTCGCGCATACCGGACGCGCCTGATTTACGATTTGGAATTGCACAGCGACCGTCCCTATACGATGGCGGAGCGGCTGTTTCGCACGAAGATAAGCTGGGAGCCGCTCCTGTCCGTTCGAGCGGCAAAGAAGAACCTCAGGATCGCAGAGATACCCGGTGATGAACCGGCCCGTTTGGGCGGAGAAAGAAAGCTCCAAGTCCTTCGTTGGGGGGGAGCCTATTACTTTCAATTCCTTAGAGAAAAGGTGTTCTGGCCGTAGATGCTGCGACGCAGAATGAGTGCCGAGGGTCGCAAGAGAGTGAGAGTCACAAGATGCCGAGTCGCCGCGCTGACGGCGGTCGGCATTGTATTTCTCGTGTTGATCCTCGCGGATGTTCTTCTGTATTGCCCCGAAGGTGAATTGCACCGGGTAAAAGTGCGCCTTACTCCGGATTCGAAAGAGATTCTGACATCTTTCAAGGTTGCTGGATCGGGCGATTACCTGCTCAAGACGAGATACGAAGCCCGCGGCGTGCAAGACGTCGCCTTCTATCTCAATGGTGTGGCTGTAGCTCCGAATACCTGGCCGGGTGTTGTTAAACGCGATGAAGATACGCTCGTTTACATACGAATTGCGCAAGAGCAGTTGGCTCAAGTCGATGACGTGGAAGTACGTATTGTCTTCTCTCAGTATTCCCCACAGGAAGTGTCGATGGGGTTCTCCAACTATCGCAAGGAGTTGGACGCAGGCTTATACGTGGTTTTCTCGCCGCATGGGTGGTACAGCCTGGCGGTTACACAGGAGTTTATTGCCCTGGCTGCGGTATTCTGTTTCGCGTCGGTGTTCGGTCTGTGCCTCATCTCAGATCGTCTCTTCGAGTTGTGCGCGAGGATACTCAAGCAGTCTTTTTACGGACTGCGACCGCTGTTGTTCCTGGCGGTGATCCTCATCAATGTGATTGTTTTCTGGCCCGCTTTCTTCCACCTGTTTCGCCATGATGAGTGGTTTCTGTTCTTCGCCTCGCGGAATGATCCAGCCGATTTCGGCTTCTTCCTGAAACACATCGACTGGCAGTTATATCTCCCTTACGACCGGCTCATGTTTCGACCGATCCAACACGCCATGCTCGCCTTCAATCGCGTTCTATTCAACGCTGATTATGTCGGCCCGCACGTATTGACATTCACAAAACACCTGACGGCGGTGGCCTGCCTGTGGTGGCTGCTTATCGAGTTGCGGCCAAAGGCAATCTCCGTGTTCTTTGCACTGTTGTTCTCTGTTCTGGTCGTGAATGTCGATCCGGTAATCTGGCCGCACGTTGATGCCTATATTGTAGCAACCATCTTCATGATCCTCGCAATCCTGATCTTCCGTAAGACTGTCATCGGACGAATCCCCACGGGAAAAGGATTGCTGCTGACCGCTGCACTGCTGCTATTGAACCTGCTCACGGCGGAGATCACATTTCTCATGCCGATGATCTTTTTTATTTGCTATCGCTGCTGTTCCGCCAAAAGCGGCCAGACACATCGGTCATGCAACAAGGCAAGCTGGCTGCTGCTGATCGTTCCCTATGGTCTGTGGGCGGTTCTGTTCGCCATACATATTTGGCGAGCATACCCGGACTTCCGAATTGGTGTACAATCGGAATCCGCAGGCTTGGTGTGGTCGTTCTTGAACATGGTGCGCCTCCCTGTGACGATGTTTTCAGCGATGCTTGTGCCGCTGGTGGAGGGAGGCTTTCGAGATAAGATCTACATCGGCGTGACGCTCATGTCCTTTCTTTTGGCTGGTGCGGTTCTCATCATATCCTTTGTGCACCGCAGACGGTTTCTTCGAGGTGTGTTGTGGGAGGGGATGCTGATTGTCTCCCTTTTCGTATCCATCGTATTCATACTCTCCTTCGGTCGGGCGGGATACATACAGTCCATGCTTGATTCCTACAATATCGTATGTCATTACAGTTATCCGCTGACTGCGCTGACGATCGCCTTTGTATATCTCCTGTTGGATTTCGAACGTATCAGGGCTTCACGGCAGCTTACGGCTTTGCTCATCTTCAGCGCGCTTCTGTTAACGGGATTACATTGTCTCAAGACACGCGTAGTCATTGAGAAGGTGGAGGATCAGACAAGCGTCCTCAAGACCTACTTTAATGCCGTGAGATCATTCGTCGATGCGCATGAAAAGGAAACCGATTTTAGTTTCAAGGTGATAGATCGACCGCCGCGCATAGAGGTTTTTCACTGGTACAGTCAAACGTGCATTGACGGACTATTCAACAGGTATCTCAGCGCCGAAAATCCCAAATACGTGCTTGAATACGACTACGAAGCCGAGGAGCTCATCTATTTCCCGTATGATGTTGAGCCTGTTGCTGTTCATGCGAGTGCTTCTGGGCCGCCGGACAATATTGACTATGTGAACGCTCTGGGCATGCCGTTTCAGCGTCTTCCGAAAGGCAAGGAGGATATTTGGATTGGAGCCACGGAAGTTACGCAGGCTCAATGGGAAAACGCTATGGGATTCAATCCGAGCAAGTTTCAGAATGACAACCATCCGGTGCACAACGTATCGTACCATATGGTTGAGCGCTTCATTGGGAAGCTAAACGCGGCCCAGACCGGTTTTTACTATCGATTGCCAACGGAGGCCGAGTATGTATCCTTGCTGAGACCAGCGTCAATCGAATACCATGACATGTACAGTAACCTTGAAGAGTATGCATGGCTATATGAAAACGCGGCCGGCCGAACCCATTCAGTGGCATCTCTCGCGCCCGTTGCGGGCGGGATATACGATGTACTTGGTAACGTATGGGAGTGGACCTCCACGCCCATACACAAAGAATCGCCTGCTGCGGACTTTGACGACAATCCCAGGATATGTTTTGGTCTGAGTTGGCGCGACAATGCGGCTGCGTCCGGTCCCTTAACGACAAACTACCGGCCTGATTTCCGGCATGAACACCTCGGTTTTCGTCTCATCCGGTGTCCGGGCGATGCTCGATCAGAGAAGGAAAATGAACGGTGAAGAAATGATCCTGTGAGATGGTCGAATGCCTGGTTGGGCGGCCTTCTATTGGGTCGATTGTTAATACTTCCTGGAGTCTCGTATGAATCGAATGCGCATAGCCCAGCTATCCGTTAACCTCCTTCTTTGGAACTGCATGATAGTTCTTCTCGCTTCCTGCCATGGCCCCCGATGCGATGGTCCCCGAGTGTCCTATGGTGCAGCACGGCCGATACCCATCATGAGTTGCGGCAGGGCAGACGAGTCACACTTGGTGAGATTCCTCCTGCAGACCCATCCCAACGCGAACGCAAACGAGGTTTCCAGGATTGCCCAGGCATATATCAGGGAGGCGGGCGCCGAGGGCGTCAATCATGACGTGGCTTTTTGCCAGATGTGTATCGAGACCAATTACCTGCGATTCGGGGGCGACGTTCAGCGGTGGCAGAACAACTTCTGTGGACTCGGGGCGACCGGCGGCGGTGTGCCAGGAGCGTCATTCACGACTGTCGAAATGGGTGTCCGGGCACATATCCAGCATCTCAAGGCATACGCAAGCGCGCAGCCTCTGCGACATCCGCTGGTGGATCCCCGATTTGGCCGGGTCCGTCGGGGCATCGCTCCGAACGTTGCGGATTTGACCGGAAAGTGGGCCACCGATCCTCAGTATGGGACGAAGATTAGACGGAAACTCCAATCGCTTGCGCGCAGGTTGTAAGAAATCGTCTACTCTGTTGTGCGTCATTCGGCGTTCTCATTACATGGTGGTGCGGCTCTGAGGCTTGTGGTGGTACCCATATGAACGTAATATGTGCATGTGAAAGACGCGGCGGTTGGCCAAAGATTGGCCCCGTGGTACTTGCAAGAAGTTGACACTCCGGTCGGGAAAGGACCTGTGGTATGAAATCGTTGCTTGACGATAAGTTCTATCAACCTGAACGCACCCGTGCATGGGGATCAGATTTGTGTTTAAGACATGCCCGATACCGTTGTGCAATAGCCGCCGTGTTTGTTCTTATCGGCATATTGGTGCTCACGGCTGCGAGTCTGGCAGAGGCGGACGAATCGCGCCGACAATGGTCGGGCATCTATCCACATCTGGCGTACTTCAACGATCAGGGCGAATGCGGCACCGGAGCCGTAGTGCCGTGGGCGGACAGACTGTGGGTAATCACGTATTCGCCGCACAAGCCGACCGGCTCGAACGACAAGTTGTACGAAGTCGATGCCGAATTGAATATTGCGGCTCGGCCGGAGAGCGTAGGAGGCACGCCTGCCAATCGAATGATTCATCGGGAGTCGCAGCAGCTTTTCATCGGGCCGTATGTAATAGACAAAGATCGCAAGGTTCGCGTCATTCCGCCGAAAAAGATGTCCGGCCGGTTGACAGGCAACGCTAGACATCTGACGCACCCGGCCGACTGGATCTACTACGCCACGATGGAAGAAGGTTTCTACGAAGTCAATGTCCACACGCTCGCCGTCAAGGAAATCCACCCCGACGGCAATCGCGTCAACAACGTTGCGGGCGATCTGTTGCCTGGTTATCACGGCAAAGGGTTGTACTCCGGGCAGGATCGCCTGGTCTATGCCAACAATGGCGAACGTTCTTCGCTGGCGAGGACCAGGCCTGATATTCTCTCAGGATGTCTGGCCGAATGGGATGGCAAGAGCTGGCAGGTCGTTCGTCGCAATCAGTTCACGGAGGTTTCGGGGCCGGGCGGCATATACGGCAATGCAAATCCGAAGACTGACCCCATTTGGAGCATCGGATGGGATCATCGTTCGCTGATTCTCATGGTGCTGGATCGAGGTGCCTGGTCCCATTACCGATTGCCAAAGGCCAGTCACACATACGACGGCGCACATGGGTGGAACACCGAGTGGCCGCGAATCAGGGATATAGGCCAGGACGATCTGTTGATGACCATGCATGGCATGCTCTGGCGGTTCCCCAGGAAGTTCTCCAGCACGAACAGCGCAGGAATCGCGCCGCGTTCGACGTATCTGATGGTCGTTGGGGACTTCTGTCGGTGGAAGGATCGCATCGTCTTCGGCTGCGACGTGACGGCCAAAAGCGAGTTCCTCAATAAACGCAAAGCCAAAGGCAATATTGCCGGTCCGGGCCAGTCTCAGTCCAATTTGCGCTTTGTTGAGCCGGATAGGCTGAATGGTTTTGGCACACCGCTCGGCAGGGGGGCTGTGTGGCTGGAGGAGAAAGTCCGGGCCGGTAAAGCCTCCGATCCGTTTCTGTTTTCGGGTTTCGAACGCCGTGGAGTACATCTTACACACGATAGCGATCAGCCTGTCCGTTTCACGTTTGAAGTGGATGTTGAGGGGAATGGCCGCTGGAGGACGCTTCGTGAAACGGTCGTCGAACAGGGCCGCTATGCGTGGCAAAGCTTCAAAGCATCGGAAGAAGGGCGGTGGATCCGCATCCAAATCGATCGGGATTGCGAGAGTGCCACGGCGTATTTTGAGTATTCAGATGCACCGCGACGCAGTACCGCCGGCAGCGCCATTTTTGACGGACTCGCTGCGCCGGGTGATGAGAATGTCTCCGGAGGGCTGATACGCGCCCGGGGTGCGAATTTGAAAACTCTGCATTTCGCCGCAATGCGGACCGCCAACGGTGCCGTCGAAGACACAGGTTACTATGAAATCGGCGCAGAGATGACACTCCAACGTGTGGACGACCCGGCGGCCCATAAATGGCTCAAGGAAGACGTAGCTGTTCCTGAAGATGTCATTACGGTCGATGCCGCCTCGGTGCTGTATGTGGATGATGCGGGCAATCGCTACCGCCTGCCTAAGGGCGATCCCGCTTTCGATCAGCGGGGGCCTCTGGGTATCGAGCGTATAGACCGTGAGGTGTGCACCGAGCGGGACCTTTTCAATTGCCATGGCACTTTTTACGAACTACCCGCCAGGAATGCCGGCGGCTTTTCCAAGATCCGACCGATCAGCACACACAATCGGCGTATCAACGACTACTGCTCATGGCGAGGGTTGCTCGTTATGACGGGTATTAGCGACGATGCTCCAAGTGCCAATCGACACATCATCCGTTCAGAGGATGGCTCGTGTGCGATTTGGGTGGGGGCGGTCGATGACTTATGGGATCTTGGCAAGCCGTGCGGTCGCGGCGGTCCCTGGAATGGCACGCCGGTAAAGGCGGATCGCCCGTCCGATCCCTATCTCATGACAGGTTACGACCGCAAGACGATGACGATTTCACACGGGCACGACGAGAAAACAATTATGCGTATCGAAGTGGATGTCGATGGGAATGGGACGTGGAAGACATACAGAAGTTTCGAAGTGCCGTCGGGGCAAAGGATAGAACACCGCTTCGATGAAGCGTTCGGTGCATACTGGCTCCGGGCTGTCTGCTCGCGGGACACCAAAGCAACCGTGCAGCTCGTCTATGAATGACGAACGGCCGGCCGCATCGTATCCAGTCGCTCCTCGAGTGGTGCACTATTGTGTGTTTGGAGCTTATCCGGGCCGTGTTGCGGGTGCGTATAGCAAGCGATTCGTCTTGTCCGATTACGACGACCGCTGCACGGGATGCCGAACCCTCTGCGTCCTTCATGAGACTGATGCGAATATGCGCCAGGATTCGTGGCTTGGCGAAAAATGCTGCACCGCATTCTGCAAAAAATGTGTTGGTCCGTATTGAAAACCCGTGCTCTTTCACTATAATGCGCGCCGTGTTTGACTTTCGAAGGATTTCCGTTGCACGGGCCGCACCGGACGGCCTGCAAAGGCGCTTCCGGACACGTTCGCCAAAGAGATGTATTTGAGAAAGTGATTGTATGGCGACAGTAAGAAATGTTGCTTTCGATGCCGTTCGCATTATGAACGCAGAAGGGCAACACGAATACGTTCGAATGGAGTTCGATTGAAGTAGGGGAGTACTACATGAACAGCCTTGTTCCGACCAAAGCATTTCTAACCAAAGGTGTTGGACAGCACAAGTACCAGCTCAAGTCCTTCGAAGAGGCCTTGCGAAAGGCTGGCGTTGCCCAGCAGAATCTGGTTCAGGTCTCATCCATCCTGCCGCCGTACTGCAAAATCGTCAGCCGCAGGGAAGGTCTCAAGTATCTCAAGCCCGGCCAGATATCATACTGCGTTCTGGCTCGCTCCGATACAAACGAGCACGGTCGTCTGGTGGCTTCGTCCATAGGTGTGGCCGTGCCCCGGGAGAAGAGTAAGTGGGGCTATCTTAGCGAAGTGCATGGCCACGGCATGAACACGCGACAGGCCGGCGATATGGCGGAGGATCTCGCTGCAGGCATGCTCGGTACGACCCTTGGCATGGATGTCGACCCGGACAAGGCCTGGTCGGAGAAAGAGCAGGCCTACAAAGCCAGCGGGCTCTTTATCAGGACATCCAGCATCACGCAGGCTGCGCGAGGCCGGGAAGGACTGTGGACAACGACCGTAGCGATAGCGATGTTTCTTTTTGACGACTAATTGTTGGAGACGGATGAACGATGGAACCGGAACTGGGTTTTGGCTATCTGCCTGCGGAATACGCTGTTCTGGAAAACGCTGCGATAGCTATCATACCTGTAGCATACGATGGTACCAGTACGTGGATGAAGGGGGCGGATAAGGGGCCGCAGGCCGTTATCGAAGCATCGGCCAATATGGAACTCTACGATATAGAGACCGACTCGGAAGTCTACAAATTAGGCATCTTTACTGAAGATCCCATTGAAGGCGAGATAACCACGCGCGAGATGATCTCCGCGGTTGATGGCCTGGTGCACTTCCACGTCGAGGAAGGCCGCTTTCCTGTTGTTGTCGGTGGAGAGCATTCTGTGAGCATCGGGGCGATGCAGGTGATGGCCAAGAAATACCCCGATCTTACGATTCTGCAATTTGACGCGCATAGTGATCTTCGTGAAGAGTATAACGGATCGCAGTACAATCATGCGTGCGTCATGGCACGGGCCAGAGAACTCTGTCCGATTGTACAGGTAGGCGTTCGGAGTATGGATGTCACCGAAAAAGCGGTCCTCGAAAGTGATCGTATCTTTCTTGCTCCGGCCATTCAGGACAATCGGGACTGGATCGACAAGGTAGTATCATTGTGCTCCGATGACGTGTACGTAACGTTCGATCTTGACGTGCTTGATCCGTCAATTATGCCCGCCACCGGCACGCCGGAGCCGGGTGGACTGCTCTGGTATGACGTTCTCGCTGCCCTGCGAGCGGTTTTCGAAAAGAAGAATGTTGTCGGCTTCGATATCACCGAACTATGTCCCGATGACGTGAACAAGGCCCCGGATTTCCTGGCGGCCAAACTACTCTACAAAGCACTCACCTACAAATTTCAGGGCGGAAAGAAGAAATGAAAAAGGGTGATTTCCTCAAAAACGTTGTCAAGCACATTGACATCACCTCATTCGACGCCACAACGATCATCGAGGCGATGCGGGATATGTCATTTACCGCGCGTGATACCGCCCGGGCCGCCGATATCTACAAAATGATGCTTGATGATCCGGACTGCACCGTTATTCTGTGTCTGGCGGGCTCGACCAGCGCCGCCGGGTGCATGCAGATATACGCCGACATGGTCAGGCACAACATGGTCGATGCGATAGTTGCCACGGGTGCGGCTATTGTCGATATGGACTTCTTCGAGGCGCTGGGCTTCCATCACTACAAAGGAACGCCCTACGTGGACGATTCGCAGTTGCGTTCCGTATACATCGATCGCATCTATGACACCTACATCGACGAGGAGCAGCTTCAAGTTTGCGACAATACGGTTCGCAAGATTGCCGATTCGCTCGATCCGCGACCGTATTCCTCGCGCGAGATCGTTCGGGAGATGGGACGCTATCTCATGGACAATGCAGAGAAACCCGCCTCATTGGTGCAGACGGCCTTCGAGAAGGACGTCCCGATATTCTGCCCCGCCTTTTCCGATTCATCGGCCGGTTTCGGACTTGTCCTGCATCAGCACAATAACCCGGACCGCCACGTCTCGATAGATTCGGTCAGAGACTTCCGCGAATTGACGCAGATTAAACTGAAATCGGTATCTTCGGGATTGTTCATGGTCGGGGGCGGCGTGCCCAAGAATTTTGCACAGGATACGGTTGTGTGCGCCGAGGTGCTCGGACATGACGTGCCCATGCACAAGTATGCGGTCCAGATCACCGTGGCCGATTCGCGCGACGGCGCCTGTTCGAGTTCTACGCTGAAGGAAGCTTCCTCCTGGGGCAAGGTGGATACCAGCTACGAACAGATGGTGTATGCGGAGGCGACTAGCGTTCTGCCGCTCATCGCCAGCTACATCTATCACTCGAAGTGCTGGCAGAGCCGCGAAGCTCGATCGTGGTCCAGACTGTTCGACCCGAAGGCGCAAGTATCCGCGTGATCGCTTTCTACTGTGGACATGGCCTGAACCGCGATACCTGTCAGGACGCCGAGTTCCTCTGATTTGCATTGTTTGCGGCAATTCGGTACAAGGGTGACGAAGAAACGTTCCGGGCCCGCTGTCGAAGAGCCCGCAAGCAGCTACGATTATTGGGAGCCATCATGAAACCGAAATGCCGTACTATCTCGCTCATTTTAATTGTCGCTATTCAAGTGTGCTACGCAGATCGGACTGCCGGGACGATGTATGTCGACGGCCGGCATCTCTACGACCGTTGCGGCCAGAAGGTGATCCTCCGTGGTTTCAACGCCATGATCATCTACTGGGATCGCACGGGAAAGCAGACCTATCCCGAAATAGCCCAAACCGGTGCGAATTGCTGCCGTATCTTCTGGAAGGTGCAACCGGGTGGAACGCCGGCTGAACTGGATCGTACGATTGCGAATTGCCGCGCCGAAAAGATGATTCCGATTCCTTGTGTGTGGGACGCCACCGGCAAGTGGGAGAACCTGGAGCGTTGCATCGACTTCTGGTGCCGTCCGAGTATCGTTGAGGTCCTGCGCAAACACGAGGATTGTCTGATCGTCAATATTGCCAACGAAGCGGGTAAGCGCGACGTTACTGACCAGGAGTACCGAACGCGTTACGCCGATGCGCTCAAGCGCATGCGCCGGGCGGGCCTGCACATGCCGCTCATTATCGACGCGGCCCATTGGGGACGGGGCGAAAACTACATCCTCGATAACGGCCCCTATCTCGTCGAGCAGGATCCGGATCGCAACGTCCTGTTTTCCTGGCATCCATGGGATACGAAACAGCCGCATCAGCGCTATGTCGATGCAATAGATGGGGCCATCGAAAAGGACTTGTGTATGATCGTCGGGGAGTTCTCTCAGAAGGGCGTCTTTCACAAGAACCCGATTGATTACGAGTTCATCATCAAGACCTGTCACGAGAAGCAGATCGGCTGGCTGGCATGGGTCTGGTGGTGCGGCGGCAAGGGCAAATACGATGGCCATTCAGTTACGACCGATAAGCAGTTCGGCCACTGGGCGAACGACCCCTGGGGAAAAGCCGTTGCCATTGACAGCCCCTACAGCATCAAGAACACAGCCGAACGCTCGCATTATCTGCGACATGGCCAGTGCCCGTAACGACCGCCGGCCCCATATCTGCCTGTCTGATCGCCAACTGATGGATATTACTCTTGCGCCTCGTGTTGCTGGAGATGTGCGTCCCGGATATTGGCTCTGAGCTTGAACTCTTTGACCGCGCAGTACAGCACCGGCACGATAAGCATGGTCACAACTTCGATGGCCATACCGCCGACGGAGGGAATTGCCATGGGCACCATGACATCGCTTCCGCGTCCGGTGGAAGTCAATACGGGGATCAGCGCCAGAATAGTCGTTGCCGTGGTCATAAGACACGGCCGGACCCGCCGAGTCCCCGCGGCCACCGTGGCCTCTCGCAGCTCATCAATCGTCGTTGTCTTTCTGTCGCGGAACGATTGATCCAGGTAGGTCGATATCACCACGCCGTCGTCCGAGGCGATTCCGAATAGCGCCAAAAAGCCCACCCAGACCGCCACGCTCAAATTGATCGGCTGAATCTGGAACAGATGCCGCATATTGACGCCGAAGACAGAAAAATCGAGGAACCAGTCCTGGCCGTAAAACCAGATCATCAGAAATCCGCCTGACCATGCGACCATGATGCCGCTGAAAACCAGTGCGGTGGTAACCACCGAGCGGAACTGCAGATACAGGATCATGAAGATCACGAACAATGCGAGCGGCAGCACTACGGCGAGCGTCTTCTGCGAACGAATCTGGTTCTCATAGCTGCCGGCAAATGTGTAGCTCACGCCGGCCGGCAACACAAAGCGTCCCTGCGCTCTGGCTTGCCGCAGATACTGCTGGCATTGTTCGACAACATCCACTTCGGCGTAGCCCGGTTTCTTATCGAACAGCACATATCCGATCAGAAACGTATCTTCGCTCTTGATCACCTGGGGCCCGCGAACGTACTCGATATCCGCCACCTGCGACAGCGGAATCTGTGCCCCTTCGGCCCCGGGCACGAGGATATCGCCGAGTTTGTCGAGATCGTCGCGCAGTTCGCGCTGATAGCGAATGCGGACTGCGAATCGCTCCCGGCCTTCCACGGTCTGTGTAACCTGGCGGCCCCCGATGGCTACTTCCACCACATCCTGAAAACGCCGCATGGTCACCCCGTAGCGCGCGAGTTGCTGTCGGTCGGGAATGATGTGGATATATGGCTTGCCTACGATCCGGTCCGCGATCACAGCGGCTGGTTCTACCGACGGCACTTCCTTGAGCAGGCTCTCGATCTCCAGCGCCACATCCTCGATTCGTTCCAGGCTGGGCCCCTTGACTTTCACCCCCATCGGCGCCCGCATCCCGCTTTGCAGCATCACGATACGCGCCGCGATGGGCTGGAGTTTAGGCGCCGACGTGGTTCCCGGTATCTCGGTAGCCTCGACAATTGCATCCCATATGTCGTCCGGCGATTCAATATGCTCCCGCCACTGACGAAACGGCCGACCGTGCGGGTCGGGAATCAGGCGCCCCGCCTCATCGCGTACAAATTCATCGGTCTCCGTGTTGTATTTGAACGTCAGCCGATTGCCATCCTTGTTGGTGATATACTCGGTTCGATAATTGATGACGGTTTCGATCATGGATATCGGGGCCGGATCCAGCGGCGTTTCGGCCCGACCGATTTTGCCCACGACCGATTCGACTTCCGGTATGCTCTGCAGGGCCTTGTCCTGCTTGGCCAGAATGTCAATGGCCTCGCCGATGGATGCGTGCACCATAGTGGTCGGCATCAGCAGGAAGGAGCCTTCATCGAGCGGCGGCATGAATTCCTTGCCTAACCCGGGAAAAGCCTCATTGCCCGAAACCCAGAAGGTGGTGGATTTGATCCGCTCGGGCTCGATGCCCACCTGTGCCGCCGCATTGGGAATGGGGGCGAACACCGTGTCGAATCCGAGCCAGATGCTGGCGCCCAGCACCAACAGCAGCGCGGGCAGCAGCAGAAAGAGCAGTTTGTGCCGCAGGCACCATCTGAGGATATACGGATAGGCCAACTGAAACAGCCGGAAGAAGCCGAGCAGGACCGCCACCAGCATTGCCAGGAAGATGAAGTTTCGGGCAAAGCCTCGCTGAGGTCCCAGCGGTTCCCAGTGTTCGCTGAGAATGACGCCGACGAAGATCACTGCCAGCAGGTTCGCCAGCCACGGCCCGTATCGGCCGACACGGCGCGGCAGATACGGCTCGCTCAGGTGGTACAGCCCGAACAGCACCAGCGCCAGGCCCGCCCACCAGACCAGCAGAAATCCCGCCGCCACCCCCACGAGTACGAGCAGCAGATGCACAATGAATCGCAGGCGGCGGCCGCTTATTCTCCCGCAGAATAGAATATGCGCCGCCGGCGGAATAATAGTCAAAGCCGTTATTACCGAGGCGATCAGTGCGAATGTCTTGGTGAACGCCAGCGGCTTGAAGAGCTTGCCCTCGGCCCCGATCATCGTGAAAACCGGTAGAAAGCTGATCACGGTTGTTGCCACCGCCGTCAGCACTGCGCCGCCGACCTCGCTGGCCGCTCGGTGAATGACCTCCAGCCTCGGTTCGTCGGCCGGCGCCTCGTCAAGGTTGCGCAGAATGTTCTCACAGATGACGATTCCCATATCCACCATCGTGCCGATGGCTATGGCAATACCGGAGAGGGCGACGATATTGGCATCGACCCCAAAGGTCTTCATGGCGATAAAGCACATCAGCACCGCAATCGGCAGCAAGCCGCTGATCAGGATGCTGCTGCGCAAATGCATCACCATCAGGATAACGACAATGATCGTGATGAGAATTTCCTCTGTCAGTGCATTGTATAGCGTGCCGAGCGTTTCGTAGATCAGCCCCGTGCGGTCGTAGAACGGAACGATAGTCACCTTGCTGATAGTCGCCCATGCGGGCCGCTGCTCGGATGGTATACTCCGCAGATGCGTCAGCCATGCATTCAGATTGAGTGTCGCCCCCGCGTATGCCTCGAAGCCGTGCTGCTGCGCGTAAATGCGCACACGTTCGGCTGAGACCTGCTTGAAATCGATATGCACCTTTTCCGGCAGACCAGGGCTGATCTGTTCGATGCGCTCTTTGGCGTTCTTGATCACCGCCAGCGGATTCTCTCCATACCGGGCGACCACGACACCGCCTACCGCCTCCGCCCCGCCCTTGTCCAGAGCACCCCGGCGCAGAGCCGGTCCGAGCGCCACTGTGGCAACGTCCCGAACCAGAACGGGAACGTTGTCCACCACCTTGACGACGCTCTCCCGGATGTCTTCGACGTCCTCGATAAAACCGATTCCCCGGATGAAATACTCCACGCGATTGAGCTCAATCGTCTTGGCTCCGACATCCACGTTGGAACTCTTGACCGCCGAATACACATCCTGGAAAGTCACGCCATATGCCCGCATCGCATCGGGATCGACATCCACCTGATATTCACGCACAAAGCCGCCGACGGAGGCCACTTCGCTGACACCCTCGGCTGCCAGCAATCCATAACGGACGTACCAGTCCTGGATGGTGCGCAATTCTTCCAGGTCCCAGCCGCCGGCGGGTTCTCCGTCGGGATCGCGACCCTCGAGCGTGTACCAGAATATCTGACCCAGTGCGGTCGCATCGGGCCCGAGCGTGGGCTGTACACCTTCGGGCAGCGTGCCGGCCGGAAGGCTGTTGAGCTTCTCCAGCACCCGCGTCCGCGACCAGTAGAAATCCACGTCCTCCTTGAAGATGATATAGACTGAGGAAAAGCCGAACATCGAATAGCTGCGCACCGTCTTGACGCCGGGCACCCCCAGCAGCGCAACCGTCAGTGGATAGCTGACCTGATCCTCGACGTCCTGTGGGGAGCGGCCCATCCACTCGGTGAACACGATCTGCTGATTCTCACCGATATCCGGAATCGCATCGACCGGAACGGGCCGCCTCGGCAGTCCTGCGATATCCCAGTCAAACGGAGCGACCATGATCCCCCATCCGATGATTAGAACCACTACGAGAAAAACAACGAGCTTGTTGGTCAGGCAGAAACGGATAATTCTGCCAACCAGCGACTGTTGTTCGATGGTCTGCTCGGGCAGTAGTTCCTGTGCCATACTACTCCTTTTCCGCGTCCGCATCGGCCCTCGATATTGCCTGCTCGACCGAGCCGCACTTGAGCATGGTCTCGCCGAAATAGGGATTCAGCAACTGATCGTTGTCCTGGAGCCACTGGGCTCCGCTGTCGTCGAACGCCATCGGACAGTACATGAGATATACCGTATCGGAGGCGAATGGACCGAGCGATTTCGCCATAGCGATCATATGCTGGGAGATCGTGTAGAAGCCTTCCCGCATCTGTTGTATGGCATCCTGTGCATCCATTCGCGAGAGCAGCGAACGCAGCCGGTTTGCTTTGCTGTTCCACAATGCTGCCGCCTCCTCAGGCAAAGCCGAGGCGTCGACTGCATTGACTGCCTGCAGCATCTGATCCGCTGCTGCGGCCGCTCCGCCCACATCGTCGTCGGCCAGAGCCTTCTGCATCCTGAAATAGCCGTCATATACCGACCCGAGCTGCCGCCGATTGTCCGAATCGAGCGAAACGTCCATCATCACCGCGCTCGGCGCCTTCTCTTCAACCATATGCCCCGCATGATCGTGCGCCGGTTCGCGCATCTCGTCGGGGGACATCATGCTGGGCCTGGCCTGTATCTGCAGCGCGCTGTCAATCTTGAAGTTGCCGTTGACCACAACCAGTTCGCCTTCCCGCAGCCCTTCCCGCACAAGGTAATAATCGCCCGCGCGCGGCCCGAGCACGATTTCACGTCCCTGAAACGTAGGCTTGTCGCCCCCCATCTTCTTGACGTACACAATGGCACGCGTACCGGTTATCAGCGGTGCCGAAGCCGGGACGACCAGAGGTGGTTCGATCGCATTGGGATCCTCACCCGCATAGCCGAGCGATTGTGCCGTTACCAGCGGCATCCCGCAAATGTCGCACTCGTCCGCGTCGGGCTTTACAACCGACGGATGCATCGGACATATCCACTTACCTGCGATCGCCTGCTCGGTGACTTCGCCGCCGGCCGCCAGGCGGGCCTCGACAGTGGCCTTAACAAACATCTCGGGCTTGAGCTTGCCCTGCGGATTGCGTACGTTGACGCGGACCTTGGCCGTCCGCGTCCTGGAATTCAGAATCGGATCGATAAACGCAATCGTTCCCGTGAACGTCTCCCCGGGATAGGCGACCGTCGTAAATGTGACCTTTTGTCCGTAGCGGAGCCATTCCAGATCGGATTCATATGCATCGAGCTTGACCCATACCTGCGACAGATCCGCAATAGTATAGATGCGGGTACCTTCTTCGACGTACATGCCTTGGACCGCGTTCTTGTGAATAACAATCCCCCCGGTCGGTGCATAAACGGTCATATGATCGCTGACCTTGCGGCTTTCTTCGATCTCGACGATCTGCTCCTGTGTCAGACCCCACAGACGTAATTTCTCCCTCGCCGCCTCCAGAGTCGCTTGGGCCGTCTCTCGCATAACCGGAAGATTGCTCTCTTTGGTCTGTTCAATAGTCTCAAGGGCCTGGACCAACTCCTGTTGCGCCGTCAGCAGCCTGGGACTGTAGAGCGACACCAGATGATCTCCCTCGCGAACCGGTACGCCGGTATAATCCACGAACAGTCTGTCCAGCCGGCCCGGTATCCAGGAAGTGATGTACGCCAGACGGGTCTCGTCATAATCGACTTTGCCCACCAGGCGGACTTTCGTCGTGACGAATCTTCGTTCGGCCGGAACGGTTTGAACGTCCATCAGGGCCGCAGCCGCTTCGCTGACCACCAGTTCGCTCGCCGGCGCGCCTTCTGTCGACCCGGCCGCCGTCAATGGTATCAATTCCATATTACATATCGGGCACAGCCCCGGATTTGGCAGGCGAATCTGCGGATGCATCGAACACGTCCATGTCGTGTCTTCCTCAGACGCGTCTTCAGCATGCTGATGCTGCGCTTCGCTCACATCCGGCGAGGCAAAAAGGCCTCCAAGCAGAAAGCCCACAGCGATGCAGACCAGCACCAGCACGATCTTACCCAGCCACTTCCAGATTGCTCTACTGCTCATGATGTGCTACCCGCCTTCCGGCATTTGCTCCGTATCGATTGCATTGATTTCCTGCTCGGCCGATACGTCGAATCGCTCTTGGAACCGCCTGGCACAAAGCATCTCGATCTTTGCCAGAGCTTTTTGGTGGTCTGCCAGTGCCCGCTCGTACGACAACTCGAAATCCAGGTACGTTCGCTGCGCATCGATCAAATCGACGAACGATGCGTCGCCCGCTCGAAACGCCTGCTCAGTAACCTTCAACGACTCGCGGGCCTTCGGTAGTAATGCGTTGTCATATAGATCGATTTTCCGCCGGCCGTCGCGCAGACGATAAAGCGACATTTGTAGCTCAGCCTTCAGCTTGTTTGCCGTGTCGCGCCGCTGCTGCAGTTTGCTCAACCGTCGCAAATGAGCTTCGCTTACAGCAGCACTATACGAACCATGCCAGATCGGAATGTTGATCGAGATCATCGCTGCAACGGCGTCTTTCCCGTTATCACCGAATCGGGCCGCCCGATCCGAACTGCCCACGTCGGTGTAGTTGAGACCCAGCGTAATGTCCGGTGCGTATTTCTTGCGAGCCAGTTCCATCTCGCGATGTGCACTCGTAGCTTCATATGCGATTGCCTGGAGCGTCGGGTTCAGTCTGTCGAGTGCCTCCACCGCGGCGTTTTCGTCGATCGTGATAAACTCCGGCTCGATGTCTGCGATCGCAGGCACGGCTGCATCGAGCGGACGATTCAGGGCCGCGTTCAGTTCTGCAGCCATGGGACCTTTGAGATCTCGCAGCGCTTCGGCGCGATCGTCGAGCGAACCGAGTTCCACCTGCAGGCGGATGACATCTCGCCGCGTGGTCCGCCCGGCGGCGTACTGCTGGCGCGCCACTGCTTCGACGTTGCGCAACAGTTCGGCATTCTCTTCTGTGACGGCGACCGAACGCGTCAGGTAGTAATACTCGTACCACGCACTCTTGACTGCATAGAACACGCGGAGCTTTGTCGCTTCATATCGCTGGCGTTCGGCCATGGCGACCTTGGCTGCTGCATCACCCGCTAGTTCGAGCTTGCCGAACCAGGGAAACTGCTGACTCAGCTCAAAGGCCTGGCGCTGCGGCCCCACGCGGGTTTCCACCTCACGCATAAAATGCCGATACGACAGCCTCGGATCGGGCAACGCCTCAGCCTGAGGGATTCTCTCCAGCGCAGCTCTCCACCGATTGAATGCAGCCTCCAGTTCAGCATTGCTCAGAGCGGCGTACAAAAGAAAATCCGACAGAGTGCTCTCGACCCCCAGATTGGGCAGGGTGTCAGGCTCTATTGCCTTCCTCTCCGTTCCCGACGGCCGTTCGATTGCCTGTGAGGCCGTCTCATCTGCTGCCAGATTGGTTCCAAGGGTGAACGCGACGATACAAAGCCGGATCAAATGGTCTCGTTTGATGGGCATTAGTTGTCCCTTCGGCCAAAATCCGTTTTAACAATGCCAGGCCCCACGACCACCACCCTGCGGATCATACTAATTGCACTGCACTGTTGGTACAAGATAAACCTCACAGGCTCACGGCCACAGTTCCCGGTAATCATATCGTCTTTACGAAGATTGCGGGTGCTTGTTTGGACCAACTCCATAATTGCTGCCGCGAAAAGTACGGATTTCGCCTCGCGACAGTGTCTTGTCTCGATATACAAGCCGATGGCGAGGTAATTACCTGTGAAGTTGGGGGAAATCCCTCGCCGCAAAGGAAGGGGATTTGTGCATCAAATGGCTGTATTCTCACCGCGCGTTAAGGCTCGCTGCAATGCACGGCCTCGACGGGGCAGTGGCGCATTTCATGATGATCCGGCAGTAGCCTGGAGAGATACGGGTGACGCCCGTGCCCTGCACGGATCGTCGCACGCGGTCACTCGGCGCGGACCGATGCTATGGGATTCTCGTAGACTGCAGGGCCGGTCACACGGCGGTGATTATTCGTGTGGACTAAGGGTCAGATGCTCGGTGGTGCCGGGAGTCTTTCTGGGATCGTATTCGACTATAAGGGCTTTGCCCGTTTCCGTGTCCACCAGAAAGGCCCGCCCCTGGGCATCTCGCACCAGAACTTTGCTCTGTGCAGGCACGATCAATCCCCATTTGGGTCCATAGTCTCGAACGACGGCCCCAAGCCCAAGGACAATCAGCAGCAAGGCACCCAGAATAAAGCCGAAAATAGCGGATTTGACGTCGATTCTCATCATCCTGCTCCTCCAAATTGTGCAGTTAACGATCGTATGTCATCCTTTTGCTAATCCCTTACCATAGAAAACGCCGATTGTCAAGCGTCTTTGGTTCGAAATGGAATCTCACCATCTCCGCTGTATGCATCCCGCCAGCGTCCTCCTCGGTGATTGTGCGACCGTTGACGACGATCTGCAGGCAGACCTAACCCGCAGCCTGAGTGTGAGATGGAACTCTGTTTGTGACCTGCTGCTATCGATCCGTCCTTTAGTCGAGGCTCATGGTCATGAGGAACTCGACGTTGGTGTTGCACTTGGCCAGACGGTTCTTGAGCAGTTCGATGGCCTCGACCGGATTGAGTTCGCTCAGCACGCGGCGCAGACGGTAGGTCAACTGCAGTTCCTTCGGATCGAGCAACAGTTCTTCCTTCCGCGTACCGCTTCGGCTGATGTCGATGGCCGGCCATGTTCGTCTGTCGACCAGACGCCTGTCCAGATGCAGTTCCATATTGCCGGTAGCTTTGAACTCTTCGAAAATGACTTCGTCCATTTTCGATCCGGTGTCGATCAAAGCGGTGGCGAAAATGCTCAGCGAGCCGCCGTCTTCGACGTTACGTGCCGCCCCGAAGAACTTCTTCGGCATCTGCATCGCCGCCGCGTCCACACCGCCTGTAAGAATGCGGCCGGAATGCGGCATCTCGCTGTTGTACGCACGGGCCAGACGCGTAATCGAGTCCAGCAGGATCACCACGTCCTCGCCGTACTCCACCATGCGTTTCGCCTTCTCAATGACGATCTCCGCCACCTGACAGTGACGTGCCGCAGGTTCGTCGAACGTCGAACTGATGACCTCCACATCGTCCGCGGTCTTGCGCTCCATCTCTGTCACTTCCTCCGGCCGCTCATCGATCAACAGAATGATGAGCCGTACCTCCGGATGGTTCGTTGACACCGCGTTGGCCATCTTCTGCAAAAGAACCGTCTTACCGGTTCGCGGCGGTGCCACGATCAGCCCTCGCTGTCCCTTGCCCACCGGTGTGACCAGATCGATGATGCGCATGTTCAACTCTTCGGCAGCCGTCTCCAGAATTAGACGCTGCTCGGGATGCAGCGGTGTCAGGTCGCTGAAGACAACCTTGTCCGCCAGCATGTCTGGATTCTCGAAGTTGATCGCTTCGACGCGCAGCAGCGCGAAGTACTTCTCTGATTCCTTCGGCGGACGAATCTGCCCGGAGACGGTATTGCCCGTACGCAAACCGAATCGGCGTATCTGCGAAGGCGACACGTAGATATCATCCGAAGAGGAAAGGTAGTTGTATTGCGGATTCCGCAAAAAGCCGTAACCGTCGGGCAGCACTTCCAGTACGCCCTCGCCGTACAACAGGCCGCTCTGACGGATTCGCTCTTTCAGGATACGGAAGATCAGGTCCTGCTTCTTCAGCGCGCTGTATTCCGCCAGACCTTCCTTCTTGGCTATTTCATGCAGCTCTGCAACCGTTAGTTTCTGGAGATCGGTCAGGTACAAATTACCCTTTTTGATCCGCTCATATTTTGCGTGTGTGGATTCCGAACCTGTACCGCCGGAAGACTTGCCGTCCTGTTCCACAGTCGCTTCGCCGTTGACCTCAGTGGCGTTCGTTGGTTCTTTCTCGGCCGTCGCCTTTGAGTTGTTGCTCGCAGCCCTCTTCTTACTCGACTTGCGTTTTTTGGCAGTGGTCTTTTTCTTTGTGGCCTTAGCCATCATAACTCCTTAATTGTTAGTAGAAACCTTCTCACCCTGGGAAAGAACGTGACTGCAAAACCTTATGTAATCGTTTTGTAGCGGTTTGGCAGGAAGGGGGTTGTGGCTCTCGAACCCTGATTAGATGCGCTTCGCAAACACTCCCGCAACAGGAGTTTCTTACCGTAAACCCCGTTTAACCATTATCTAAAACTTCAGAGAAGATAGCAGCGACTTGCCTGACCAATGACGAGAAGTCAGAATTGTTCTCTATGATATTATCGGCGAGCCTGCGCTTGCTGTCCAGCGAATTCTGAAAATTTTCTCGTATTTTCGCCTGTTCTTCGCTCAAAAATCGCTGTTTCGACGCTCTTTCGAGTCTTTTTTCTTCGTCACAGTCCACAAAAACAAGCATATCGCATCGAGAGGCCCATCCTACTTCCACCAGCAGCGGTATGTCGAGGACAATCGCTTTGCAATGCGGGTCTGCCTGATACCGTTCGATTCTTCGCTGCACCACATCGAGAACCAGGGGATGGAGAATCTGGTTCAGATGTGCCAGCGTGTCGGGAGCGTTGAACACAATCTCGGCGACTTTCGCGCGGTCGATTCCACCTGCGTCGTCACGGATGTCTCCGCCGAGCATCGCGGTGATTTGACGGATGACATCGGGTCTTTCCAACATCTGGTGAGCGATGGCGTCGGCGTCTATGACCCTGCAGCCCAACCGTCCGAATGCCTCGGCCACAGTACTCTTGCCCGAGCCGATGCCGCCCAGAATTCCTATGACGCATTTATGTTTGGGACTTGTCTGCACGCCCTCGAATCATACGTCTGCCGACGCGAACCGTCAAGACGGTCCTCGGCGTTTTTTACGTGAGAGCGGATGTGCCTCAAAGTGTGGGCGGTTACGGAATTCGCACGGGATGAGGACTGCCGACGAGACTCTCAAGCAGGTAGTTCTCAACTACGGCGTTCCAGCTCATGTTCTGTGCGAGATGCCAGCCAGTCTCGGCCATCGCTTCAACCTCAGCCTCATTCTTCGGCAGTCGCGAACATATCTGCATCGCAACCTTCTCGGCCTCGCTGATCTCAATACGATCGCGTGTGGTGCGATCTATCAGCAACATGTCTTCGATGTCGACGTAGTCTTCGGCGTGCAGATTGGTGTAGTCGGCCACGATCACGTTCTTGATCTCCTGCCCGCCCGTTACGTCTTGAAGGAAACCGTAGCAGCCGCACACGCTGCTGATGACGCAGATACCGCCGAAGGTGAGCGGTTCGAGTTGCGCGATTCCGAACGGTTCGTAAATGCTCTGACCGAATTCGACGTCGCTGCCCCGGCGAATGTCCATAAACTCCATATCCCGAGGCATGCGCATCCCGCAATGCCGCCGGCTGAACCCGAACTGGTTGATGAACACGGCCTTGATGTTGCGCGTTCGGGCGTTGAACTGTTGTATCGCCGTGTAGAAATCCGCTTCGCCGCCGGACAGATCGGGCCAACCCTCGCGATGGCCCACCGGCCAGTCGTACGCGGACTCCATGTGGTAGATGTCGTTCGTCGGACGCTGTGAGACTTCGGTGCTCAGGAGAAAGAGCACGCCCGTCTTGCCTTGCGTGCGAAATTCCCGCTCCATGTTGTACAGGACCCGCAAATCACGCCACAGCCCTTTGCTGCGCACCAGACGCGTTACGTGTGTGAATACGAAGTCCGGCCGATACCCCAGCAGGTTCTCGCAGTACTCCTGCAGCCGCTGTTTGGACGCGATCTTCTCTTGGACGTCCGTCTGGTAGCTTGGGATCCCGTTATAGACGATGTCGATGCCCGCTGTCTCAAATTCCGGCGCAAGGAATCGCATCTCGTCGACCACATAGTCGCCGACGGCGTAGATGTGGTTGCAGTGCTTGGATGCCTCAACCAGTTCGTGCTTGAAATAGGAACTCTGGTCCCCGAACACGTCCCCGACGCTCAACCCGCTCTCGTGGGCTCTCTGCATGACGTTGTAGAACATTGTGTCGTGCCCCGGATGCTCTTCCACGATTCGCCGCATCGTGGCTACTTCATGGGCGTGAAACGCCGTTCGGAAGGGACAGGCATCGAGGATGGCCGCCAGGGCGGTGGGCATTCCCATGAATTCATGCGAGATGACCGTTGTGCATTCCGATGCGGCGTCGATGGCCTTGAGCGCTTCAATGGCGGGAGGCGCAACGCGTACGTATTGCTCGAATTCCCACAGATGCTCGAAAAGATGACTGCGGACGCCGAACTCCTCGTAGAGTCGGCGTTTAAAGTCATTCAGCACGTGACGGTTCATGTGTCGAACGTCGAACAGCAGAACCTCCGGCGAACTCTTGATGCCGGTCTTGGGATCGTAAAAAGTCCTGCGGCCGTATACAATCCCCGTATTGTACAACTGCTCGATTCGCTGAAATGCCGGCGCGTACTGCGGCGTAATCATCCCGTCGACCGAAGAGTACAGCACCTCTCCTTCTTCGCCGAGACGTTGCCCGACATCCCCTTCAGTGGTGAACAGCGGGCCGACAAGAATGGACCGCTCGACAGCTTCGAGGTAGGACGCGGATGTGAAGAATCCGTGCAAAACAGCACCGATACCGCCGACTTTGGCGACTGCTTCGTGGGTGACGTGGACTACAGTTTTCTCTCTGGCCATCGTTTCGTTTCCTTCCAAGTCGTGCTGTGCTTATGTCCGAGTTGAAGATATGCTCTATTGAAAGTATATGAAAGGACGGGCAGGTGCCAAACGCGGCCGGCGCCTCTGTACGAACATAGGGGGTGGTCCGAAAAGAGCGATCTTGGAGAAGCCGCCGGTGTGGTGTTTATCGGTATCGCCTGGTGCGCTTCTGTTTAGTCCCTCAACTTATGTCCGAGCGGAGGGACCGAATGAAGCCGGAGAGCGTGTGCTGCGGGATATCCGCCAACTCGGGTTGAGGCATTTCAGAGACGGCGATGCGGTCGATAATGTCAGTCGCCTTCTTGCTGTGGGGTTTGATGGCCTTGGCCGTCACCTTTGCCTGCTCGAGTTTGCCGTCGGCCATTTGGCGCAGGTACCGGACAATCAGCTTGTCGAGATCTTTCTCGTCTACGTCCGGTGCTACGGTCGGCGAACTTCCGAGGTTCTCGGGTATGTCCCTCTCCTGAAGAATGTCCTGCGTCAACTCGAAGGTCTCGGCCATCAGACGTTTCTTCCTCTCCTCTTCGCTTTCATCGATTGGTGCAAGTTTGAGATCTCCATCGGCTTTGAGATTTGGCACGTAGATCTTATTGTGACAGGCGGGACATTTGCCCCATTTTCCGCCTGCGGTGTCAGCGGCTTCGATCTTTCGATTGCAGTGCTCACAGTGAAATACGATAGCCATTATGTCACCTTTCAGGATCGAGACTCTTTCTCGGCCGAGTATTCGGCGGTAACCTCCGTGGTAATGCCGCCGCGAGGACTGAAACTCGACGTAATCTTCATCCACCGCGGTCTGCACGCTGCGCTGAGATCGTTCAGAATGTCGTTGGTCAGCGCCTCGTAGAAAATGCCCTTGTTGCGATAACCCTGCAGGTAGAACTTCAGACTTTTCAGTTCCATGCACGATTGATCGGGTCCGTATTCGATAACGATCCGTCCGAAATCCGGCTGCCCCGTCCGCGGACATACGCTGGTGAATTCCGGACAGTCGATCCGAATCGTATAGTCTCGCTGCGGTTGCGGATTGTCAAATACTTCTATTTCCACCGTTCACTCGTTAGCCAAAAGTTTCCTGACACCCGCACAGTATAGCCGTTCTGGCCTGGTCTGACAAGCGTTTGTCGACGCTGGATACTTATGATGCTCGGCATTCTTCCGGTGCATTGGATGCTTTGACATGCCCGCGTTGGTCGACTACAATCGTTGCTGTCATGGAATGGACGCGGCCGCCCGCGATGAAATGGTATAGGCATGAATGATGCTTCAATACGTGCGCAAAGAAGTGAGCGTCCAGGATGCCTCCTATGGCTCTGTGCCCGACTCTGCATGTCAGTCGGCGCCGTGGTCGAACAGGACCGGCCGAGTGCATATGTACATATAGATACGGGCAATCATTCGCAGCCGGGATGAGAGGCCGTTCGCTTGATCCCGCTTTCTCAGGAAAGGATGCCAACGATGATCGAACGAAGATATGCAGTCTTGACCGCCTTCGTGGCATGCGTGTTGGCCTGTTCGGGTTGCGGCGTACTGCCGTTTGGCGGGCCGCGATTCGTCTTGCGGGTTAATTGTGCATCCAAGCGCGAGTACGTGGATGAGTCCGGCAGGCAATGGTTGGCCGACCAATACCTCGAAGAAGGCCGGGCTTGGGGGGCCGTTGACGGACTGACCGTCGACCGTGGCGACATACGGATTCCCAATACGTCCTGCCCCGAAGTGTATCGCACCGAACGCTACAACATGTCCGCCTACCACTTCAAAATCCCCGACGGCAGGTACACCGTTCGTCTGCACTTCGCCGAGACGTACGAAGGAATAACCGGACCGGGCATGCGCGTCTTCTCCGTCGCGATAAACGGTCGCACCGTACTCGAAGACTTCGACCCATACACAGATGGCGGTGGATTGTACAAGCCAATCGTAAAGGAGCTGAAACGCGTCGAAGTGGTAGGGGGGCGTCTGGTCATAAGTTTTGAACCGAAAGTTCAAAATCCTGAGATCAATGGTATTGAGGTCGTACTCCCGTAGAGCGTTGGTCGATCGCGCTTGCCGCTTGCGCAGGCCGGTTAACTGAGGATCGCTGCATGTTATATCGTCTTGGCGCCAGTCGCAGGGCCAATGAGTCCGAATCAAGGAGTTGCAATATCTCCCTGGATGGTGGTTTGTCCGCGGGCCAACTCCTGTTGTTGTCATGCTCGTCTGATTGAATACTTATGCCGCTAAGTGTCGTTGAAATCTTCCATTCGTTGCAGGGCGAGGGACGTCTCGCGGGCGTGCCGAGCGTCTTTGTTCGTCTGGCGGGTTGTCCGCTGCGTTGTCGCTGGTGCGACACCCGCTATGCCTGGAGCGACAGCGCCGGCCGCCAATACGAAGTCCCGGAACTGATCCGGTCCGTGGATCAGTGGGCGTGTCGATACGTCGTAATAACCGGCGGCGAACCTCTTGTACACGCCGATCTCGCCGACTTCTGCAGACGACTGAGGGCTGCCGGTAAGCACATAACCATCGAAACCGCTGGCATAGCCGATCCGCACGATCTTGAGTGCGATCTGATGAGCATCAGCCCCAAGATGCGCAACTCCACGCCGGATGACCCGAAGGTCGCCCGTCTGCACGAATTGCGGCGTATCAATTTGCCTGTGCTGCGCCGGTTGATCGCCTCCTACGACTATCAACTCAAGTTCGTCATCGATTCTGCTGAAGATCTGGGTGAGATCACACAACTGTTGGCTGATCTCGCCCATATCGATCCCGCTGCCGTAATGCTGATGCCCCAGGCCGAGACTCGCCGGGAATTGCTCGATAAATCCCAGATGGTCGCGCAGCTCTGCACAAGTACGGACTTGGCCTTCTGCCAGCGCCTGCATATTCTCCTCTGGGATAAGAAGCGGGGCGTATGAACGCTGCGACTGACCCCGTACCCCGCCTGCCGGCCCGTCTTTGGCCCCGAATCTGCGATTTACAGTTGACAGCCGCCCGCCGATGGTAAATAATCTGCCTTTCTTACCCGCCCGGGTGGCGGAATAGGCAGACGCGCTAGCTTGAGGGGCTAGTGACCTTCGGGTCGTGCTGGTTCGACTCCAGTCCCGGGCATTCACCTTTTCCCATTCGTCATTATCATTGCTTGCGCTTACGATATTTGAAGTGATGGAGCGTTTCCGTTCCCAATAGAGCATTGCTGAATTGACGCCGCCAGTGAGCGCCCTGGCGCGTGAGGAGTTCGCCCATGGCCATATCGGACGAATTTGTCGAATACGTGACCGACCAGCTTGCGGACTTGGGCCGGGTGCAGGTCCGTAAGATGTTCGGCGGAGCCGGCCTCTATCACGACGGGCTCATGTTTGGCCTGATCGCCGACGACGTCATGTACCTCAAGGTCGGCCAGACAAACCGTGAGCATTTCGTCGAAGCCGGATCATCGCCGTTCGATCCGTACCCTGACAATCGCAGGAAGACGACCGTAATGTCGTACTACGAGGTGCCTGCGGACGTCCTCGAAGATCGCAGGATACTGGCCGAGTGGGCCCGGCGATCCTGGGAAATCGCGAGCATGAAGAAAGCCGGTGGAAAATGAATGCCGACGAGAATCCCTAACCCGCAAAGCGATCTCAATATGGTCCTTGCGCTTGTGCTGTAGTGCATGCGGCGCGTACGCTTGCGGCGGCTACTACAGCATACAGCAATACGATCGACCGATATGTTCGCGAATGCCCGTTCCGCAGTTGCACGGCCGAGCGGAGTCAAACTCCGCGTGCATCAGATCGGCAGGCGCATTGACTTCAGCGCCTCAAGCAAGCCCAAGTCGCCGAGACGCCGTTGCAAAACCGCGCCGCCCTCAACCGTTGTAAGTCCTTCGGACTCGCGTCTCTATGCTTTGACCGCCGCGTTCAGGCGCTTGACCGTGTCGTTGACCTCCTGCGTATCCATCATGCCGATCGTGATGGCGTCGACCAGCTTGTTGTCGAACACGTATTTCAGCGACGAGTTCTTCTGCTCAGGCTTTACCAGCTTGCCCGCGCCGAATATCTTCATCCCGATAATGGTCTTGCCGTTGGCCCGTGCCTTCTTAAGCACTGAAGAGACCTCTTCGACCGTACCATCCATATAAGCGGATTTGCCTGCGTTGTTGATGCGAGCAAGAATCACGTCCACCCACGGGTGCTCGGCCGCCACCTTCAATGCACCAAAATCGTGGCATGAGACCCCAACCGCCCGGACGGCTCCCTGCTCTTTCATCGCCGACAGTTCGTCGCGAATTTGCTCATACTGCTGCGGCCAGTTCGTATCCGTCATGCAGTGGATTAGGCAGATATCGATCACTTCCGAATTCAACTCCTTGCGGAATCGGTTCACTTCCTCTTTTGCACCGCCTGACGGCATATTCCAGAATGCCTCGCGCGGCCAGATCTTGCTGAGCAGTTCGTACTTGTCGCGAGAGACGCCGTCGAGTGCCTTGCGAACGTAACGGTGCGAGCCGTAAAGGTCCGCAGCATCCATCAGCCGGACGCCGTGGTCCAGACTGTGACGGATCAAATTGCACAGCACCTTCTCCCCCAGCCGCACGTGTGCCGATGAACGCGCTCCGCCGTTCCAGCCCGTTCCCTGAGCCAGTCGGGACGTCTTAATGCCGGTCTTGCCAAGCGTTACCATATCTACCGCTCCGGCCGTCTTCGACGGGCGGGCTTCGACCCAGTTTACTCCGCCAACGAAGGCTCCGGCGCCGGCGAGTGTGGTGCCGATGAATCGGCGACGACTGACTTTTTCACTGATTCTATTCGAATCCGATGTATGCTCTTGCATGAGATGACTTCCTTTCCCGATGTCCCGGCCCGGGCGAATGCCGTCGGGCCTGTCGATTGCCACAGAGTCTCCATGGTTGGTTGTTGTCTCTGTTCGATTCACATTGCATGCACGCAGGCCATTGAACCAATAATGCACCGTAACGCATTATAACGCCCAACCGGCAAAGCTGCAATCATGGATGCAATGTATATTCGTCAGTTGTGTCTTCGCCCGTATATCAGAGGGTATAATAATCGATCGCCCCTCTTGCCTCAGTCTTTTAAGGTCGCAATACTCTCGCACCTTTGAGGGGTTTTCGCCGTTGCCGTCTCCGTCTCCGCCTGTGCACGCTTGTCCGGCACGGCTATTCGCCAATAGCCTGCTGCCGATAGCTCATCGGAACCACGAGCACCGCACACGGTGCCTTGCGCACAACCTTTTCTGTGACATTGCCGAAAAGTGCTTTTTCCACGAAACTCCGGCCCTGCCGGCCCATCACGATCAGATCGATGCCCTTCTCCTTCGCCAGACGCAGAATTTCATGCGAGTCCCTGCCGATCCGGAACTCAACGTTCAACCCTAACCCGTCGGGCAAACGTGATCGATAGTCGCGGTCGATCCGCTCGTCTACATCCTGCTTCGCCTTGGCATCGACGTTGTCCACCTCGTAGATATAGGTCTTCCAGAACTGCGCCTCGGATTCGGGGACGACGTGTAACAAATACAGCTCGCTCCCCGGCCGCTGCATTACCGCATCTACTGCGAAGGAAAACGCAAAACTCGCGTTCTCGGAGAAGTCCGTGCAAAACAGAATCCGTCGAAAACGCCTTTGTCTTGACTCGATGCCGCTCATGGTCTCACCGGCCTTTCAAAATTACGCCTCTGCCGTCCTACTTGATCAGTCTCGGCAGAAAGAGGCATACTTCCGGAAATGCTATGAGGATTATTGCCGAAACAACCAGCGCCGCCAAAAACGGCAGGGCCCCGCGAAAGATTGTCTGCAAGGGGATGTCCCGCTCGATGCCGCTCACCACGTATACGCATACTCCCACCGGGGGTGAAATGACACCCATCTGGGTCACCACCACGATAATCACGCCGAACCAGATCGGGTCGTAATGGAGTTGCGTCACAACGGGATAGAAGATCGGGATGGTCAGCAGAATCAACCCTAACGCGTCGATGAAACAGCCTGCCAGCAGATAGAACAGGATGATGATGCCCATAATGCTCCAGCCGGGCAGCGGCAGCTTCGCCAGCGACGATGCCAGCTCGAATGGTATCCGCGTCACCGCCAGAAAGTGCCCGAAAATGACCGCCCCCGTAACGATAATCATGACCATGCACGACGTGCGAACCGTCTCCTGCAGTGAACGCTTGACCATTCCGAAGGACAACTGCTTCTTGAACAGTGCAATGACCAGCGTGCCCGCTGCTCCGATGGCCGCTGCCTCGGTCGGAGTGAACCAGCCCTTGAACATCCCGCCGATTACAAGGACGAACAGGATGACCGTCTCGATGGCTCCCGTCAAAGATGCGAATTTGGTCCACAGGCTGAAATGCCGGGCCGGCGGTGCCAGGTGAGGCCGTAACTTGCAGTTGAGATAGATGGTCATACAGAATAACGCCGCAATCAGTACGCCGGGTACGATCCCTGCAACGAACAACTGGCCCACCGACTGTTCGGTCATGATCGCATACACGATAAACACAACGCTCGGCGGAATCAGCATTCCCAGGCTGCCTCCGGCTGCCACCGCGCCGCAACCCAGTTCCAGATCGTACTTGTACCGCTTCATCTCGGGCAGGGCGACCGAAGCCATCGTCGCCGCCGTAGCCGGTCCGGACCCGCAGATCGCTCCGAAGGCCGTACACGCACCCACCGTCGACATCGCCAGCCCGCCGGGCAGTCCCCCCAGCCAGTGATAGGCCGCATCGAAAAGCCGCCGACTGATCCCTGTGTGGAACGCCACCTGCCCCATCAGTACGAACAGCGGAATCACGGTGAGATTGTACGACGAGAAGGTGTTATAGAGGTCGAGCGTGATCATGCTCATGGCCGCCTCAGGCGAAACCACGACAGCAAAACCGACGAAACCGACGATCGCCATCGCAAATGCCACCGGCATACTCGCCGCCAGAAGCACGAAAAGCATCACACAGCCCGCTATGCCCGCCTGGATCGGACTCATGGCTTGATCATCTCCCGCCCGGGATGGGTCAGATTATAGAGGATCACGAGCACCACAACCCCGCAGCAGAACGCAATCACCCACGGCACCCAGAACAAAGGCAGTTCAATCGTCTGGCTCACCTGGCCGTTGCGATAAAACGCCATACCGTACAGGATGCTCCGCCAGCACAGAAACGCGAAGAATGCCATACCCAGGAGCCTGATCAAAGTGTCGAGAACGAACCGCCCTCGCCGGTTGAACTTGTGGAAGAAATACTCAATCGCCACGTGCCCCTTGACCGCCGTCGTGTACGGCAGGGCGGTCGCCAGACTTACCGCGCCCGCGATCATCACGATATCGTGTGCACCAACAATGGACCACCGCACAACGCTCTTGACCACCGAAAGACGCAGGATCACATCGGCGCACGTAATGAGCATGATCGCGAGCACGCTGGCGCCCGAAATGCCCAAGAGCGCACAGACCAGCAATCGGAGCGCGCGCGCATACACCCTCCCAGCCCGCTCTAAGCCCGTTCCAAAACCCGCCGCTGTCATCTACTGATCCATCTGCTCCGAATACTTGCCAATCAGGCTCTGAAGATCGCTCAGGAACTCCTTGCCCGGCAGGTTCTTCTCCTGCATGCTGCTGACGTACTCATCCAGAATCGGCTGCACCGCCTCTTTCCATCGCTGCTGTTCGTCGGCTGGCAGCTTGATAATCTCGCGATTCAGCTCCTTGATAAACGCCATACCCTCTTCGTCCGCCTGGTCCCAGGCTTCGCCATGCTTGCCGACATACTCGTCGCTGACTTCGTTGAATACGTTCTGTACCTCAGGTGAGAGCTTGTTCCACGCATCCTTGTTCATCACCACGAACATCGACGTCGTGTACCCGATTGCGGACGTGTCGGTAATGCTGTCGATAACCTCTCCCTGCTTCCATCCCTTGAGCGTCTCGACCGGACAGAACGTCGCGTCGACCACGCCTTTCTGCAGTGCCTCATACGTCTCCGGCTGGCTCATCGCCACCGGCGTCCCGCCCAGACTCTGGACGATCTTCGACGACAGGCCCGTCGCCCGCACCTTCAAATCCGCCAGATCCTCGATCTTCCGCACAGGCTTGCGCGAAGCCAGAATCCCCGGCCCGTGGGCGTGCACGTACAGGACTTTCACATCGGCCACTTCCTCAGGCTGGTGCTTGCGGACCATCTCCGTCGCCGCCCGCGTCGCCACCTTGCCGCTGGGATAACCCAAAGGCAGATCCAGACCCTCCAGCAGGGGGAAACGGCCTCGCGTATAAGCAAAGCAGCTCATGCCGATATCCGAAATCCCGTTGACAACGCCCTCATAGCACTGCGGAGCTTTGGTCAGCGTCCCCGCCGGATATACCGTGATCTTGACCTTCCCGTCCGTGCGCTTCTCAATCTCGCTCGCCCACGCCTCGGCCGTCTTGCACTGAATGTGCGTCGGCGGGAAGAACACGCTGTACGACAACTCCGTCACCGCCTCCTGCTCAGGCGATTCGCCGCACCCGGCCAGCCACGTCAGCAACACCAGAAAAGCCACCATCAATGCCACCACATTCGCTCGTCTCATGATTTCGCTCCCATCACTGCGTTAACGTTTCGTCGCGCCGGCGCTCGGCGGACAATGCATCGAACCGGCCACAAAAGACGTATGATAAGCGTGACCTTCGCCTTCTGCAACTGTCTATTTGAACGGCTTCTGCCGCACCGCCGGACCTTCAGGCCTGGTTGCAGCCGCGTGCTGCCGTCTTGCAGTATCATCGCAAACCGTTATACTCCTCCGCGTCGCGCCGAACGCGTTTTTTCAATGCCATTCGCTTCTCGTTGGGAGCAGTATTTATGAGAATCTGCCGTATTGCTTGTCGGGCCTCCTTGTCCTGGCTAATCCCCGTGCTTCTGTCGTGCTGCTTTGCCTTTTGCCTCTCGCCTGCCGTCTGCACGGCCGCTACGTCCCCGATCACGATATATGATCTTCGCTATACCCTGCAAGTCGATCCGACCAACCCCGAGCAGGTCGAGATGGCCTGGGACCACTGCCACGCCGTCGCCGCCCTGCAGGGCATTGTCAACCGCGACCGGCCGCAATTATTCATCCGCTTCGTCGATTCCCAGCACGCCCGCCGTAACGTGGATGACTACTGGCTCGACAGGATGACCGCCCCCGGCCGGTGGCTCGCCGACATTCCGACCGAAAAGGCCGGTGGTATCGTCAACCTCGTGGAAAGATTCGCTTCCTGCATTCGGGGCGTTGTCGTGTACGACCCCAATGTTGCCGCTACGAGCAATGTCGCCTCGACGGTAGCCGGCGCCGAAGATCTGCTGCCCGTCCGCTACGACGAAGATCCCGACAGCCTCTACGGCCGCCTGGTCAAGGCGGGCCCGATGCTCCCCGTCAGGTGTAGGCTCGTGACCGCCGACGGTCAGTCCCTCTTCACCGGTTCCGGCACCATCCCGGGCACGGACCACCCCTCCACCGGTTCGGCCAAGTGCGACGCGTATCTCTGGATGAAGCACCACTACCTGGACGCCGGCAAGTGCGACGGCGCTTTCGGTGCATACTACCTCGATCAGTATTGGATGCGAAAGCCTCGCGCGACCGTCCTGAACCACCACTGCCTCACCAACCACGACATCTTCATCAGCAAACGGGCGTTCTTCTTCGACCTCCATGTCTGGGACGACGAAGCCCCCGTCGACGACCCGCATCAGAAACCGGGCACCGATCTGGCCACCCTCAAAGCACTGCTACGCAGCGCATACGAACAGGGCGGCAGAGAGAGAATGATACACATCGGCGGTTTCGTTCCCTGGGCATACAAATATACCTCGCACGGCACGGCCGGCGGCACCCACGATCCCGTCCCCTCCGAGTGGGAATACGGCAGAATCATCAGCGCCTATAACGGCTTCATGGACGCCGACGCCATCGGCTACGGGGCAATGGCCAACGCCTCCTTCTTCGCCCACTATCCGCTCAAAGACGCCTACCCGCAGAAATGGGTCACCCGCCGGGATCTCATCGACCGCGGCTACCTCACAACCGACGGCCGCGTCGATTTCAAGGACCGCCAGTTCCTCGTCTTCTATGTTGGCGATTATGACTGCGCCGCCTGGCTCTATCAGCGAACGATGGACATCTGGGACGACCCCGCCCGCGGCACCGTTCCGATGATGTGGTGCATCAGCCCCGTGCTTGACCGCCGGGCCCCCATGGCCATGGACTACATCCGCAGAACCGCCACCGACAACGACTACTTCGCCGCCGCCGACAACGGAGCGGGCTATTGCGAGCCGGGCATGCTGCAGGAACCTCGCGGCGTATCGCACCTCCCCAGTGGCCTCGACGCCTGGGCCCGCCATTGCAAATCCTTCTACGACCGCTGGGGCCTGAGCATCACAGGCTTTATCATCTATGGCCACGGCCCCCAGCTCAACGACGCCGGCTTCGACTGCTATGCCTCCTTCAGCCCCAACGGCATCGTCCCCTCGGCCGGACCCGCTACCCTCCTGCACAGGAATATGCCCGTCCTCCGCTTCGATCACGACGTCAATGAAGGCGACCCTCGCGCCGCCGCTGAGCACGTCGTCCGCCGTGTCGCTCAACGCCGCAAAGAAGGGCATCCGCCGTTCCACTGGTTCCGCAACATCCTCAAGCGACCCTTCTGGTACGTCCGAACCGTCGAACAAATCGAACAGCGCAATCCCGACATCGAACTGCTCGACGCTCCGACGTTCTTCGAACTCTACCGCATATACCTGCAAAACCAGGATACATCCGAACTTGAGAAATAGCTCAATCATTGGATGAGTCGCTGGTTTGATGTCGTGTTTCAGCCTGGCGGCGCAAGAGACATCCGCACGGGAAGACTCGCGCATACTTCAAAGGTGTCTTCTGAGTTCCAAATGGGACACCCAATCAATGCAGCAAGTCGCAGAGCCGGCGCTGTTCTTCGGCCATTTGGAGCAAAAAATCGATGCAATTCGCGATCGGTCGGTAGTCTGAAGCTGATCTCGTACATGGTCTGCGTCAGTTCAGCAGCCCCTTTTGGGGCTGATGGGGATTCCAGCGTCTTTCCCGCTTATGGGGCCGACACCTCCAGATGCCCCAGCCGATAGCGCTTATGTCCATCACCATCGACCAGCGGCAGAGCGATACGCGGAGTTCCGGTGCTGTTGCCGATGGAAATGTACAGTTCGTATGCGCCCGACTCACGGATGGTCGGTCGGTAGCCGCCGTGCTGTTTCCGTGAGAGCTTAAAGCTCAGCGAACGTTCGGTAACGGGAGCCTTGTCGGGCTCAGCCGGCGTAAGCGAGCGGACATTGAATTCGCTGTCGACGTATACACCCACGATGCCGCCTTCGGCATCCTTCAGCGTTACAGCGGGGTGTCCTCCGGGGTAGCACGGCGTCACGCCTGCGTTTCGCCATTTGAGGGTAATGCCCAGCTCCCCATCGATATCCATTTGCTCCGGCCACGATGCTTCGACCAGTTGCAGGCGATAGCCCAGGCGAAGGTTCATGCGGCCAATCAGGTCGCGGTTTGCGTCCAGGAATTCCCGCGGCCACCAGTGGATGGACGCATAGGCGGCGTGGTAGTCTTCGACGGCCTGCAGATACAGAGAGCCATCCTGCCACGCCCCCCGCTCGACGGACGGGCCGAAATGCTGACATTCGAGAACGACCGGGACGTTGGGCCAGAACCGTTCGGCCAGGTCCGCATGAAAGTACGCTTTCGGGGCGGGCTGGACCAGTATGCTGTCGTCCCGCAACGTGAGTCCGCGCCGAGCGGCATATTCGATGCTTTCGGGGCCGCGGCCGTGGCTTACGAAATCATCGTTGGCGGCCAGCAGCGTCTTCTTGAAGTGCTTGAGATGCAGGTCTATATGCGTTCGAATCGTGTTGCTCGAATAGGGCAGCTTTGTGCTGTGGTATGTGTGGCCCTCTCCCCATACACCAAACGAGCCAACGTCAATGAAGGCCACATCCGGGCTGCCGTCGTAGCGATCCGCCAGAGCCGCCAGGAAATGGTCGAGCTTTTCGAGAAAGACGGGGTCCTCGTAATCCGGTTCCCAGAGCGGTCCGTTCTCGACGATGCCTTGGCCGGACCGGAAATCGTGCCCTTTGGCGCCCGCGTTGCGGACCCATTCGGGCGTGGCATAACGCATCCAGGATTCGCAGCAGGATATGCGCAGGGCGATCTTCTTGCCTTTGTCGATCCATCGCTGGGCGGGGGTATCGAGCGGCGACCAGTCGAATCGCCCTTCGGCCGGCTCGAGGTACGCCCAGGGAATCCGTAAGTAAATGTGCGTCAGCCCGGGAAAATCGTCCAATGTATCGGACGGTTTGAGCTTCGAGCCATAATTCGTCGGGATGTTGGAGTAATAATGGAATCCCCACCCCATGGCGGGATTTTCGAGAGCCCGCCCGTTGTCTTCGGGGCGGACGACAACACGATCGGCTGCCGCTGCCGTGCAGAGGATTGCGATGACCAGTATGGAACGAGCGAAGCGATGAACCGGTTTTTCAGCCATTTCGTACTCCTCTATCGTTGCAGGTAAGAAACTCGCGTTGTCGGCCGAATCAGCCCTCTGCACCGCCAATCGCGACAACGCCACGCAGAGCTATGATAACACCAGTTCAAAGAGATCAAAACATGCAGTGCGGGGCCGCAGCCTTTTTTCCTTGCCTGCCCACGCTGCCGTCGCCGATATCCTACATTGGCGGCTCTGTAATTGCGTACCCGGGGCCTGCTTGCGTGACCAGGCGTGCGATGGTACGATATTGCGATACAAGTACCGATCATAAAACGTGTTATGGGTCCAAAGAACATTGAGATTTCAGTCGTGGTTCCGCTGCTTGACGAGCAGGAGAACATTCGTCCGCTGCACCGGCAGATTACTGAGACGCTGGCCGGGCGGTACGAATATGAGATTCTGTTCGTTGATGACGGCAGCACGGACGGGAGCTTCGAGTTGCTCGGCGAATTGCACGAACAGGATTCTCGCGTGCGCGTTATCCGTTTTCGACGGAACTTCGGCCAGACACCTGCGCTGAGCGCGGGGTTCGACCACGCCCGGGGACAGATCGTCGTGGCGATGGATGCCGACCTGCAGAACGACCCGGCGGACATTCCCGCGATGGTCGGAAAACTCGATGAGGGCTTTGACATCGTCAGCGGCTGGCGGAAGCAGCGTCACGATCACGCTCTGACCCGTCTGCTTCCCTCGAAGGTGGCAAACTGGCTGATAGCGCGGAGTACGGGTGTCCCGCTGCACGATTTTGGCTGTACGCTCAAGGCGTATCGCAAGAGCGTGCTGGATGAGACACGGCTGTACGGAGAGATGCATCGTTTTATCCCGGCGCTGGCGAGTTGGAGCGGAGCCCGGATCGCCGAGATGGTGGTCAATCATCGGCCCCGAACGGCGGGGCGCGCCAAGTATGGCCTGGCCCGGACCTGGAAGGTTGTGCTGGATTTGATGACGGTGAAGTTCCTGGGTTCGTTTTCCACGAAGCCGATATACGTCTTCGGCGGTCTCGGTCTGGCGGGGGCTTTGGGAGCGGTGATACTCGGCGTGATCGTTCTGTACCAGAAGATCGCACGCGGCTTCGATATGAGCGGCAATCCGTTGCTGATTCTGGCGGCGGTGTTGTTCATTACGACCGTACAATTCATTCTGATGGGCCTGCTGGCCGAACTGCTGGTTCGGACATACCACGAGTCGCAGGACCGGCCAACATACGTCATCCGGGAGATACTCGATTCTTCGACAAGGACGGGACAACGTGATGAGCAAATCACATCGAACGAGTAGACATCCCAAGCGGCGCCCGGCGGCGCCGCCCGAGCGGCCGCAGCGAAACAACAAACTGTTTCGTACGCTGCTGATTTACGGCACGGTAGTTATTCTTGCGGGTGTCCCCTTCACGCTGGGAAAGTACTTCGAGTTCAACTCGCCTGGGGCGTTTGACAGCGGTTCCTATGTCTATTCGGCGGAGAAGATACTCAGCGGAGCGGAGATCGGCGTCGAAGAAAAGCCGAGCGCCCAGTTGGGTACACTACTGGTCAATATGCTGGGCGTGGCGCTGTTCGGGTATAATGAAATGGGGCCCAAGCTGATCCAGATGTTCTTCCAGGCCGCAGCGCTGATTCTGATGTTTGTGACGATGCGCAAACTCTTCGGCAGACTCGCCGCGGCGGTGGGTGTGATCGTGGCGTCGGTGTATCTTTCTGCACCGGTAATCGCCAAATTCGGAAATGTCAAAGAGCAGTACATGATCGCCTTTATGATTCTGGGCGTTTGCTTTTTCGTGCTGTATCGCCTCAAGGACTGTCGTTACTGCGCGATGATGTCGGGAGCGTTCCTGATCTGGGCGCCTCTGTTCAAACCGACAGGACTCTCGGCCGTCGGGGCGATCGGGCTCTTTGTGCTTGCCCAGCCGTTACTGAAACACAGAACGTGGAAGCAGATGGGAGCGGACGTGCTCTGGCTCGGCATCGGGGCAGTGGTCGCAATCGCACCGGCGTATATCTGGATGATCGGATGGGATATCGATATGGCTCTGCCTTATCAGGTGATCTGGGATACGCTGGCCAGTCGGATGGTGCACGCCGGTGCCGAAGAGGCGCAATCCGCGGACTACATCTCCGCCAGCCGGGAGGCTATGTCATTCTCGGAACTGGCCGGTCGTGTACTGAGGTACTATGCAATTCTAATACTGCCTATCGCACTGGCGATTCTCGGACTGCTGTCGCGGCTGGTTCGCTTCGTGCTGTCAGCATTTTCGAAGGTGAAGATAGAGCCGCGGTCCTACGATCCTTTCGTGCTGCTGTTCGGCGTGTGGTGGATACTGGACATGGTGTTCATCTGGATCAGCCCGCGTTCGTACGAGCAGTATTATCTACCGCTCAACGCCTCGGCGGCGATGCTGGCGGGCTATCCGATGGCGCTGTACGCCGAACGCTATGTTCGAGCCGAGAATAAGGCCAAGTGGGCGGTTATCGGACTCTTCGGCGTCATTGTCATGTTTATCCTGTCGGGGCACATCTTCTTCGGCATTGCCAGCAGTCCTCATTCGGGCACAGCATATACAGACCCGCAAACGGGTGAGCCAGAGCGCAGGCGGGGATATGTCCAAAAACTGCGAGATGTACAACTGCGCAACGAACGGGACTATCGCGGTTCATGGGAGCAGGTCGGAGACTTCATACGACAGCGCTCGGACCGGGGCGATGGCATGTACGTCTGGGGTTGGTATCCCGGCATCTATGTTGCCGCAGAGAGGCTCAGCCCGGCGCCGAAGGCGTTCGAAGGAACGATGCACACCCTGACGCCCGCACAGTTGGGCGAGCGGGTCGAGGAAATCCTGAACGCATTCAGCAAGGATCCGCCCAAATTTATCGTCGATACATATAAGGTGCATTTCCCGTGGGACAGACCCCCGTTGGAATTGTGGCTCAGCATCAGAAATGGAGTGCAACTGCTGAGGTATGTCGGCGGTCTGCCCAAGGATCGTTCGCAATGGCAGCGAGTGCTTCTGCGGGCGTACGGCGTCGGCCCCGGCGACTTGACCAAAGAGGGGTTCGTACGAGCGGATAGGCCAGCGGCGGTAGCGCGATTCGAGTCCGCGTACAAGGCGAAACTGGCTGCTAAGTGGCCGGACGAGGCAGAACGATTCGAAGCCATGAGGCCGTTTCGACAATACGTAATGGAGAACTATCGGATTGTCGGGGCCTTCGGCCAGCATGTGTTGTTCGAGCGGCAGCAGTAGATTTCATTGCATCACCTGGAGCAGTGACGCATTTCGTGGACGATGAACTGAGAGAACAACAAGAGCTATACGACCGAGGCTGGCGCAGCGAACTGCAACGCGGCAAGGAGCAGCGCGGCAATCTGGAAACGAATCTGGAGTTCCTCGCAGACAGCGGACTGCTCAAGCCGACAGATCGGATTCTGGAGATCGGTTGCGGCATCGGCTCGGTGGTCCACGCACTCAGCGAACAGGGGTACGACATTACGGGAGTGGACATATCGCAGGAAGCGATACAATACGGACGGCAGAAGTATGGGGACATCCGGCTGGACGTGCAGGCGGCCGAGACGCTCGATTACGAGGATGCGACGTTCGACGCGGTGCTGAGTTTTGATTTGTTCGAGCATATCGCAAGGATCGACGTGCACGTCCAGGAAGTACGGCGGGTATTGATGGGGGGCGGCTATTATATGTTTCAGACACCGAACAAACTGAGCAACGTGGTTTTCGAGACGCTTGCGCATAAATCGCTGAAGTGGCGGCGGGTCCATCCTTCGCTGCATACGCCGGGACAATTGCGGCGGCGACTGGTGCGGCATGGATTCGACGTGCAGTTCAAGAAGATGAATCCCGTAAATGCGTACACGATTGCGAAATTCAGGAAGCTGGGGCCGGCGGGCAGGCTGATCGCGCGTGTGGACTTTCGCAGGTTGCCGCTGTGGCTGCAGACGAACCTCTATGTGATCGGGCAAAAAGGAGATCCGCAAGCCGGATCCGTATCATGACAGACGCCAGCAAGCCGATCAGAATACTGATGCTCAACTACGAATTCCCGCCCATCGGCGGCGGTGCGGCCAACGCGAATCTGTGTCTGCTGCGCGAATATGCCGGGAGGAATGACGTGGAGGTGGACATGTTGACGTCGGCGCCCGAACCGGGCTTTCAGGAGCACCAGTTCGCGGAGAATGTTCGCCTGTATAAGGTGGGGATTCGCAAGCCGCATCTGCATTTCTGGAAGCGTTCGGAGGTACTCAAGTGGCTGCTCAAAGCCGGACGCCGATACGGGGAGATGGTTCGCGAGAATTCGTACGATCTGGCGCACGCTTTTTTCGGATTTCCGACGGGGTGGCTTTGTTATCGGCGGGCCGAGAAGTTGCCGTACGTTATCTCGCTGCGGGGTTCAGACGTGCCCGGCGGTAATGCGCGGCTGCAACTGGACTACAAGATTCTCGGGCCTGTATTCAGGCGCATCTGGGAGCGGGCGTCCGAACTGGTGGCCTGCAGCGAGGGGCTCAGGCGGCGAGCTGTGGAATTCGAGCCATCGGCCAGGATCGAGGTCATTCCCAACGGCGTCGACCTGAATCGCTTTCGGCCGGCAGAGACGCCGCGTGTGTATGAGCCGGTGCGTCTGGTAACCGTCGGCAGGCTGTCGGCCACGAAGCGGGTGGATTTGTTGATAGATGCGGTGGGCATGCTGCACAAGAGCGGTTTGGCCGTGCGACTGGTGGTGGCCGGCGGCGGGAAGTTGCAGCAGCAGCTCCAGCAGGAGGTGTGGGACAAGAGCCTGGGCGAGGTTGTGCGTCTGGCCGGGCGCGTCGATCCGCGGCAGATGCCGAAGCTGTATCGGGCAAGCGATATCTTCGTCAGCGCGAGCATGCAGGAGGGGATGAGCAACGCCATGCTGGAGGCGATGGCGTGCGGGCTGCCGATTATCACCACAGCGTGCGAGGGGACCGAGGAACTAATCGGCGGCAACGGCATCGTCGTCGGGGATGCAACGGCCGATCAGATGGCGATTGCGATCCGGCAGTTGGCAGAGAACGCCGACCTGTACGACACAATGTCGCTGGCCGCAAGGGAGCGTGCGGAACAGTTCAGTTGGGCAAGAACCGCACATGAGTATGTGGAACTGTATCGAAGGCTTTTATGAGAATTCGCATACTGCACATCATTGATCATTTAGGCTACGGTGGCGCTCCAATCGTAGTGAAGAACATCGCAGAGAGAATCGATAAAGAAAGATTTGACGTGCGCGTGTGCGCCCTGCGGACGAATCCAGAAGCGATACCGATCAAGGCTCCAACCATTAGCCTGGCTCATGGCAAGTACAGCCCGCTTGCATTACGGGCCATCAGAAAAGTGTGCAATCGCGATCATATAGACATCCTGCACTGTCATCTGCAGAAATCCATTGCGACAGGGCTGTTTGTCGGCCACAACTGCGAAGCCAGAGTACTATTGCATGAACACGGCCCGATCTTTCGCGGCGGGAGCGGATGCCTGTATCGTGGGCTGCTTCGACTGATGGGTAAGCGGGCTGATGGCTTCATTGCCAACTCAACTGCCGCTGCGAAGAGATTAAGCCAGGTCGCAGACATACCCGCAGAATCGGTCCTTACAATCCAGAACTTCGTTGACTTCGGCAGGTTTGACCCGGACCGGCACAATCGTCAAGATGCGAGGAAACGTCTGAACATACGTGAAGGGGATACGGTCATCGGGTTTGCCGGAAGGCTGGATCACTGCAAGGGCGTCGATTTGCTGCTGCATGCGATAAAGCTTCTGACCGACACAGGGAAACACTGCCACTTGGCGATCATTGGAGACGGGCCTGAAAAGAAGTCTCTCGAAGGGCTGTGCAGTGATCTCGGTGTAGACTCGCATGTTTCTTTCCTCGGGTTATGCGAGGATCCGGCAGAGTTTATGCCCGCGTTCGACATCGGTGTGGTTCCTAGCAGGCGGGAAGCTTTCGGAATCGTGGCCGTCGAATTCATGAGAATGCGGGTCCCGGTCATCGCCTCGGCCGTCGGAGGGTTGCCCGAGTTGATAGAAGATCACAAAACGGGTTTGCTTCTATCGGATACCACGGGTCAGAGCATTGCAGATGCAGTTGAAGAGCTCGCAGCCAATCGTGAACTTGCCGAATCACTGGTTCGCAATGCCGAAGCGTCCTGCCAGGAGTTTGATGGTACGAAACAGATGCAACGGATCGCTGAGATATACGAGAACCTCGGCACAGGTTGAATGAGAAAACTAACGGTGGACAGTCGACAGCAGATTACATTTAACATTGAAGCACACGATCGCGTCACCAGGCAATATGAGATGCGTCACGGCGAAATATTCAACCCCATCGAACAGAAGAGGCTGCGCAGAGCATTGGAGTCTTCCCTTTCTGCTGTTCGGACGAGCAACGCTCCTATTGATGCGCTTGACATTGGCTGTGGTTCGGGGAACCTGACAAGACATTTACTCGAACTGGGAGCACATGTGGTTTCCGCGGATGTGTCGGATGGTTTCCTTGAGTTGGTTGAGAAGCAGTTTTCATTCACCGGTCGGGTAGCTACACTGAAGATCAACGGCACCGACTTGTCCAATGTTGACGACGACCAATTTGACTTTGTCGCCACGTACTCGGTCCTGCACCACATACCGGATTACATGGCTATGGTGCAAGAAATGTGTCGAGTGGCAAAACCGGGCGGTGTCGTGTACATCGACCATGAAGTGACGGAGTCGTATTATGAGAGACCTGAAGAATATGTTGAATTTCTTTCAAAAGCCAAACCGAAATACGACTGGCGGCGGTACGTGCGTTATCTGGTAGACGTAAAAGGCTATATTCACATTGTGAGGCGGCTTCTGAATCCACGTTACAAGCGGGAGGGCGACATCCACGTCTGGGCGGATGACCACATTGAATGGGAGAAGATTGAGGACACCCTTGCAAACAATGGCTTCCGTATCATTCTGAGAGAGGACTATCTGCTATACAAAAGCCAGTACAGTGTCGATATCTATAATGCGTACCGAAACAAATGCGCGGACGAGAGAGTAATGGCGGCAAGAAGAGAGCTTTGATCTATCTATATAACAAGGAACCAGAGACATGGCAGACAAGTCAGGCAACACCGACGGTTTCTTCGACCATTTCAGCCGTGGCGATACCCCGACGAAAGCCGGCAGATCCCTTGTTATAGCCATGGCGCGCAAGTTGTTTGTGTCCACTGAAGTCTCCGAAGGGGCCAGCATTCTTGAAATAGGTCCAGGCAGAGGGGATTTCGCCGACATCTGTCTGAAACAGGGTATCGACTACACGGCAGTGGAAGCGAATCAGTGCATGGCTGAGTCTCTGGAGAAACGAGGCGCCACTGTTATCAGGGCAATGGTCCCTCCACTGCCGGCAGTTGACAAGCAGTTCGATGCAGTCGCCATGATCAACGTGATGGAACATATGAGCACGATGCCTGACGCAATGGAAGTTGCAAGACAGGTACACGGTGTCCTTAAGCCGGGGGGCAGATTCCTGATATGCTCACCGGATTATCTGAACTGGCGCAAGCACTTCTTCAACTGCGATTTTTCACACAACTATGTCACCACAAGAAGAAGACTTGAGCAGTTGCTGATCAACGCAGGCTTCGCTCAGCCATCGAGTTTTCATACGTGCGGGCCGTTTGAGGGCATAGCGTGCTATGTTATCTCCTCGTTGATCGGACACATGCCATTTGCCTCGCTCAACTCAGCATTTCCTAACAGCAGGTTCTGCTACAAACTCTACAAAAGCCAGCTGACTTTTCTCCGAAAGGTGGTCGTTGTGGGAAAGAAGCCCGCATGACAGGCCGCGCTACCAGCATGTCTATTCGCAGCAAGTCACTGTTGAAGTTTCTTCTTCGAGCAAGCGTCACCGCCGCGTTGCTGATCTGGGCCTTTCGCCAGGTGGATTTTGTCGAGTTTCGCCAAGCGGTGCAAACGGCGAAGTGGCGGTACGTCATTGCGGTATGGTTGCTGACGGTCGCATTGTTCTGGCTTCGCTCGATCAAGATGCAGGTCGTGTTACGGAAGCAGGATTGCCATGTTCGTTCGGGTCTGATTTTCGGCGCGACCGTTATGACGGCCCTCTACAGTCTGGTTCTGCCCGGCATCCTGAGCACGGGCGTTAAGTGGTATGTTCTTCGCAAGGATACGGGCCGGGGCAGCCAGGTCTTCAGCGGCATGGTCTACAACCAACTCTCGACAATGGTCGTAATGACCATATTCGGGCTGGGGGCACTGATGCTCACGGACCCGGCGGTGCTCTTTCCAAACGCGTCGCTTTCCTCATGGGTTCTGCCGGTAATCTGCGGGATTCTCCTGGCGGGTGTTGTGGTCTTTGTGGTTCTGCTTCTCAATACGAGAACGGCTGGCGCCGCAATAAAAGTGAGCGCGTGGTTGCTCAGGCCGCTACCTCCGGCGATGCGGACAAAAGCCGAGTCCGTGCTCGGTCAGATCGTAACCTTCCAGAACGCCGGGCTGCGTTTTCATTCGCTGGTCGCCTCGATGACCGTGGTGGACACGCTCATCGGAGGGGCCGTAACGTATATGCTCGCAGCCGGAGCAGCCGGCGCGACAGCGCCTGTTACGGTATTCGTCTGGCTGTGCGCAATGCTGTACGTTCTCGGCAGACTGCCGATTTCGATCGCCAACCTCGGCGTGCGAGAATCCTTGATGGTGGTCTTGCTTTCGCTGTACGGCGTGCAGAAACCGGCAGCCCTGCTGATTTCGATGGTCTTGTTCTCGGCATTAGTCTTTGTTGCACTATTGGGTGCGGCGTATCAAATCGCCTGGAGCATGCAGGGCCAGCGATCTAAATCCTGAGAGAGAGAAAGCCTTTATGGGTTTCAAGGGCCGAGAGGCAGTGTGATCCCCCAGGCATACCCAAACAGGTATGCTATTATGGCCCGATAATTCCTTGATTTTACGCTTGACAAGAAGTTCCTCGTCCTCTTATTATACGATGTGGTGATGGATTGACGGCCCGGTTATGTGCGGCGTGTCGCTCGTTCCAGCGGTGGAATGTTAATATTGAGACAGGAGCGGAGCAATGAAACCCAGAGACTTTTTCGTGATGATCAGTGTGGGAATCGTATGCGCGGGTGCAGATATGGCCCAGGCATGGCTTGATCCGGTGCCGATATGGGAGATCAATTCGATTCACCACGAGAACACGCCATTCTTATCCTATGATGAGAAGACCCTCTATTTCACGCGCGCAGGCACACCGGAATTCTACAATCACAGATTGTACCAAGCCTCGCGTTCGAATCCCAATGGGCATTTCACGGTTGTGGAGGAACTCGGTTCCCCGATGCACCATGGATCGCACGTGAACAGGCCGTGGGTCTCACCGGACAACCTTCGGATGTATTATTACGCCACAGAAGCAGGCAATGTCGGAGCCATGAAGCTAAGCGAAAGGTCATCAGTTGATGAGCCATGGCCACAAGGACAGAATGTATTAGAAATCAATATGCAAGGTGACATACGGGGGTTGTCGCTCACGGAAGACGAACTCAGCATCTTCTTCAGAGCCAAAATACCCGGTGGAGAAGGCGGCTACGACATATGGACCGCCAGCAGAGCATCCAAGGATGCAGCCTTCAGTGGATTCTCCAATCTATATGAAATGAACACGCTGTTTAACGAGCACGATCCATTCATATCACCTGACGGATTTACACTCTATTTCTCGTCGGATCGAAACGGTCCCATAAGGTTGTTCGAAGCGACAAGAGATTCGCTCGACGAACCCTTCGGCCCTCCGGGACAATTGCCTTTCGGTGACTCACCAAATGTTGATATCAGTGCGCCGAGTCTGAGCGCGGACGGCACCAGGTTATACTTCACACATCGAGTGGATGGCGGCCAGTTGGACATCTACGTTTCGTACATACCGGAGCCGGCGACGATTGCGTTTCTCGGGCTCGGGGCGGTGGCGCTGCGACGACGCAGGGTACGCCGATAGCGATCTGCGGGCGATTGCGACAGGCAGTTCCATTGCGAAGCTTGTGCTGATGTGACGCGCAGGCGGGTATCATGGATCAGGTATGTTCGGCGCATTCCACGGAAGTAAACTGCGGATTGCGGAGGTGGCGGGTCGCACCTCACTTGGGCGGTATGCCTGTATACGTGTGTACATGATCTGAAGTCGTAGCAGTCTCCCTGCCGAGCCACCTTGTGAAAGACACCTTTGAAGTATTCCACAGGCTCTACACTGTTAGAATACGGTCTTTATATCACTGGCTACTTGGGGGATTTGGCACAAAACAAGCAGGCTGGTCGCAGCGCTGCTTCTACCTCGGCGGTGGGCAACGCTGAATCAGCCGGCTAATAACACCCCTCCGGTTGGCCGAACTCTATAGCAGTGGGGCTCGTAACTTCACGGGTAACTTGTAACGGGCACTGCTTGAAAGGGAAATACCTTGCTTGGCAAGCCCGAACCGGCTAAAATACGATGAGTGAGGACAGGACCGAAACCGATGTGGAGATGATATTATGAGACGTATTTCGCTGCTTATGCTGTTTCTGGCTGCGATGTTGACCCTGCTGACCGGATGTGGAAAATCGCACACAGGCACGCAAGGCAATCCGGTGGTAATTGAAACGTCCGATACCCAGGATCCCCCAGATCAAAACGATGCTCCTTCTGACCAGATGGCCACAAATACGCAGGACGAGCCTTCGGGGACCACCGAGCCCGAGCAAACCGTGATGGTAGACACACATACGGAGATCGTGGAGGTGACCAATACGTCCGTCGATACTGCGGATCAGCAGGCCAGGCCGCAAGCCACGCACCAGGAAATTAAGCTGCCGGAAATACGTTTTGAGAAGATTATCCACGATTACGGCGATATGGGGCCGGGAACCAGGGAAGAGTCCGAATTCCCCTTCAAGAATGTCGGCGACGGTGTCTTGAGAATCAGCAAGATCGATGCGCCCTGTGGATGCACCGTCCCCAAACTGGACAAGAAGGAGTACGAGCCGGGGCAAAGCGGTCTCATCTCCGTCAGATACCACGCACAGACCCAACCCGGCAATGTGCGCAAGGTGGTCTATCTGGAAACCAACGACCCCGCCAACGAAAAAGTAACGCTGACGCTAAAGGCCACTGTGGTTAAACGCATTGCCCATGAGCCCGAACGGCTCAAGTTCTTCCTGGGTGAGGAGAAGGATGAGGTCAAGGAGATAACCTTGGAAAGCCTGGACGGACGGCCGTTCTCCATCAAGAGCTTCACTTCAACTGCCAATTGCATCACCGCCGATTTCGATCCTTCCGTCGAAGCCACGAAGTTCGTTCTGCAGGCAAAGGTGGACGGCGACAAACTCAAAGCCAATTTGCGCGGACGCGTAAATATCGGATTGACCCATCCGGAGTGCGCGAACGTGGACATCTACTTCGATGTTCTGCCAAAGTACACCGTCAACCCCCCAATGATCATTATCTTTGACGCCGAACCCCTCAAGCCGGTCAGTCGCAAAGTCTGGGTCCTCAGCAACTACGAGAAACCTGTTGAACTCGACGGTATTGTCGCTGGTGATGATGCGATCAAGGTGCTTAGTCAATCCGAGATTCGCAACGGCCAGGCCCTGATGCTGGAAATCACCCCGCCCGAAGTCGAGGGCAAAATCAACCATAACGGCGAGTTCAGCATAAAACTCAAGGATGGCGATAAACTGCCCATCACCTATCGCATATTCTATAAACAGGCGGATGACGACGATAACTGAGCACCGTAGCCGCGATGCCTGAGCGTTCGCTTCAGGCCGACATCAAACCACCCGTGTGATTATGGAATATGGCGATATGAATGAATGCAGAAGGACTCTGGCCTCCACGTTCGTTCTTGTGTGCGTGTGTGTTCTCCTTGCCGTCGGCTCGTGTACTCCCCGTGAGAATTCGGGCCCGGTGGGGCGGCCTGAGGACGACCCGTCCGTTCCTGAAAAAAGTTCCTCGCCGGATACTGTCTCGTTGTTCTTTACGGGAAATGAGCTCGGTGCCCTCAAGCCCTGCGGTTGTACGGGGGGCCAATTGGGCGGATTGAGTAAGCGGGCTCCTGTGTTGAGCGCCGTAGCGGACGAAAGCAGATTGATTGTCGATACCGGCGCGTTGGTGGAAGACGAGGACGAACAGGCACTGATCAAATTCAACATCATTAACAGGGCGTTTGACGTCATGGGCTACGATGCCGTCAATCTGACCGCTCACGACCTGCGTACGGCGCGAAATCTTGGACTCTTGGTCGATCCGCCTGTACCGTTTGCAAGTGCGTACCAGGCCCCCGAGCAAGTGGTTACCAGAGTGATCGAACGAAGATTCACACTCGACGAAGTCCCATTCATTGTTCGCGTCGTACCTTTCGATCCGCAGATGGCGCCCGTCAGCAAGCTTGTTGAATTGCTTTCGTCCCGGTCGGATACGCCGGCTGTGAACGTGGTTCTATTGAACAGCCGTGAGCCGCAGACGCTCGATCAAATCGAAGACCTGGCTGTGCGTATCGACTGTGTTGTCTGTCCTGCTGAGGGCGACGAACCGGTCCGCCTGAGTGCCAATGGGGAAAGGCCGATTGTCTTTACGATCGGTCGTCGCGGCAAGTACGTCTGCAGGGTGGACATAGTCGAACCGCCGCAGTCGGGAACAATCCCGCCCGAGATGCGGTACGAGGCGATTCCGGTCACCGAGGATATCGACCCCGACGAGGAACTCGTCAGATTGTACGAGAGATACCAGGAGATATTGAGACAGAGCGATCTATTGCGAAAGCACCCCCGCGTACCGCTGGAAAACGGCCTGAAGTACCTCGGTTCTAAGTCGTGTGCCCCTTGCCACGAGAAGATATTCGAGCACTGGAAGACCACGCAGCACGCCAGTGCCTGGGCCACGTTGGACGAAGTGGGATCCGAAGCCGATCCGGAGTGCATCACCTGCCATGTTATCGGCTTTGACTACGAAGAGGGCTTCATCACAAAGGAAAAGACCCCCGAGCTGATGAATGTTGGCTGCGAAAACTGCCACGGCCCGGGCTCGAAACATGTCAGCAGCGCCGGTGTCGAGGAGCCGGGCAGACCTCGATCCGTCTGCCTGGATTGCCATACGCCCGAGCATTCCGGCCCATATGCGGGCAATCGCGAGAAATACTGGGAGAAAATCAAGCATTGGTAGGGAACCAAACCCCCCCGGCACTGTCTAAGTATATACAGAGACAGGATGCTTGAAAGGTGATGTATTATGGTTAAGACGTTGCGGATTACCAGCGTACTGGCGGCGGTGCTGGCGGTAGTGGTGTTTTCTCTCTCGGTCGTTTACGGGATGCGCACAGACCCCGAGATCGAGCAATTCCTTGAGTCTCCCGGGGTGGTCGCCAGATTCAACAAGACCGTCGGAGACAAGCCGAGAGCAAGCGACAACCAGACCTCCCCGCTGGTTGAACAGGCCCAGACGCTGGCCAGGCACCTGAATCCGCCGCCCAAACCCAAGCCCGTAACAACGACGCCGGTGGTCCGCAGCACGCCGAGAACGCCGCCTCCCGCACCGAGGGCACAGGTCTCCGCCAAGTTCAAGCTGATCGGAACGAGCGTTCATAAGGGCGATCCGAACATGTCGCTTGCCTTTATCGACGAACCGGGCAAGGGACTGCATTGGGTCCGCCAGTCGAGCGAAGTCATGCATCTCGAAATAGTGGAAATCCGAGACGCGGTGATCGTCGTTCGCGACAATCAGCGGACCTTCGAGGTTGAGGCCGAACCGAGGCCTCCTCAGGTCAGTCTGGAAGCCGGCACCGAAGGAGCGGTAACGGCTGCGGCAACCAGCACTTCGCCGACGCGGACGTACTCGCCTGCTGCTCGCAGCGCTCGAGTCGAAACGCGCAGAACAGCATCCTCGAGGACTCCCAGACAGGTCGAGCGGCCGCAACCCACACGTCCGGCTCCTTCGGTGAACGAACGGGAAGGGGCGGCCTTGGGCGCGTTGATCGAGCGGCTCAAGAACCTCCAGCGGGACTCCGATAGCCCCGATTCCGGCTCGGATGCCAACATGGCCAAGGTGATCTCGGACTTCAAGTCCTCGCGAATCAGCAACGAGGAAGCGGAGAAGCTCGATGAGATGGGGCGCGAACTCGAAGACCACAACGAAGACGAGCCGAACATGCCCGAGCGCGGCGGTTCGAAGATCGACGGTTCCGTTCCTCGCCGTCCGCCCATGACGCGGTCGGGCGCCCGGCGATAAGGTCGGTCCAACCGTCCAGTCCAAGCCGACGACGGCGTGGCCGTATCGCGGGCATCCAGGCGGCTACCCCGTTGTGATGTCCACTTGCCAGTGATTGTTCGTGTCGCCGTACGCAATTCCGCAGACCCATATCGCCCGGTTGGCGGGCTTTCGAACAGCCCCGGTTCGCGGCTGCGCGGGCGTTTTTCAGACGGTGCCGGGATACTGTTCGGTGAGTGTTCTCGCGTGCGTTGTGAAGACAGGGCGTTCTTCTCTTAAGTCCTGCTGTGGGAATGCTTTGCGGCTCTGCGGTGCGCGGCGGGCACTTCTTTGCTTGACACCGGATACCTTGTGGCGTAAGTACGTGGTTCCCGCGTTCTGCGGGTTGTACGTTGCTGAATTGTGTTTGCTTTGGTGCGGTGCGGTTCGTCGTTCTGTCGAGGTGCTTATGAGAGTTGTGGTGCAGCGGGTACGCAGTGCGAAGGTCGAAGTTGGCGAGCAGGTGACCGGCAGGATCGAGGCCGGCCTGCTGGTGTATCTGGGCGTCGGCAAAGGCGACGGGGATGCCGATGCGGAGTTCATTGCGGATAAGCTCGCAAACCTGCGGATCTTCGCCGACGAGCAGGGGAAGATGAATCGCAGCGTGCAGGATATCGGGGGCGGCATTCTTCTGGTGAGCAACTTCACGCTGCATGGGGATTGCCGGAAGGGTCGGAGGCCCGGTTTCGACGGTGCGGGCGAGCCGGAGGCGGCTGAGGCCCTGTATGAGAAGGTGGCGGGCCTGATTACGGAGCAGGGCGTACCGGTTGGCAAGGGCGTTTTCGGAGAGTATATGCAGGTCTCCAGCATCAATGACGGGCCGGTTACATTCATCCTCGATAGTTCTCGATTGTTCTAAGTATTTTTGCCAAAAAGAGATACGTCGGTTCCTGTGAATCATGGCGTCGATGGAGGGGTGTTTCGCCTCTGCGTACGGTCGGTGATTATCATCGCGATGATGAGGCCACCGATCACGGCGGTCAGGATGAGATTCAGCGTCCAGCGGGGTACGTCGTTTGCCGGTTCGTATAGACTGCTGCGGCGATAGATCTCCATCCAGTATTCCCAGCGGAGGTTGATCGCAAGGAGGTTCAGCACGCCGAGGAGCGCCAGCATGCGGATCAAGATGCGGTAGTGCCTGCTCTGGTCCTGCAGGCAGGCCCGTACGCCCCAGAGGAAGATCGCGACGGCGACGACGATTACTGCCGCGGCGGCAAGCCAGTCCCTGGTTATCGTTGCGATCACGATTATCCATGCGACGGCGCCGATGGTGCCGCCGCCGAGGGCTCCATGGATTGCGCCTTTTGTCATGGACCGGGGTTGAAGGGCAGGGGGTGCCTTGTGAGCCGGCTTTTGCCGGGGCTCCTGGGCCTGGTCGATCAGTCTGGATTCATGTTTGACCCACTTGATATGGAATACGGCCCCGATCATGTGGACTGCCATTGCGACCAAGAACAGTGTTGCATAGGCGTCTCTGGATATTATGCCCCTGAGAAGCAGCACGAGCAGCAGTCCGATTATCAGCAGCAGCGATGTTACTTCGATCAGGACCATGCGTCGGCATTTACGGGTGAATCGTCGGGTTTCCGGGCAGGACTCATGATACATGGCACATGTTCCGTCCTCTTGTTGAATACGGTGTTGCCTGTTGTTGGACCATGCGATTGCCGGGATGAGCAGGGCGAAGAACACGGCGAAACACGTCCAGTAGGCCCATTTGGGTATCCAGCCCGCCAGCGCGAACGCCAGTGGTGCGCCGATGAGCAGGATAAGGGCTATCCAGATTGCTGCGGTCATTTTGATCATGAACGCTCGCTCGCGGGGGGATTTTGTGTTCGTAATGCCAGCCCAAGATCCCATGACTCCGCCGAGAAGGCCGAGGAGGGGGCCGAGGATGGCGCCCGAGAGGCCTGTTGCGAACGCGCCTTTAGCCGCGGGCGATCCTTTGCCGGCTCCGGCAGCCAGGCCGGCAGCGGCGGCCTGAGGGGTGAGGGCCGGCAGGGCGGCGACGACGGCGACTGTAAAGGCCTTGCCCGGCGAGGTTCGGCCGAGGACGCCTTCGACGAGTGAGGCGACCTCCGTGCGGAGCATTCGGCGGCCGCGGGAGAGACGCTGTTTGGCGGCATCTTCGGAGAGGTCGAGGTCTTCGGCGACCTGGCGTATCGACTGGCGGCGGCGATAGAAGAGGATGAGCGGTTCGCGGTAGGCTTCCGGGATGCCTTCCAGGGCCTGCCAGACGAGTCTTTCGTGCTCGCGATCCACGGCGGCCTGCCCGGGATCGCTTCGGGGGGCTTCGACGGTTGCGGCTCGATCGAGCGGGCGGGCGGTGTGGACGACGTCGAATTGCTGCCTGCGGACGGCCCTGTTGACGACGTTGCGGGCGATGCGGCAGAGCCAGGGGCGGAACTTATCCGGCCGGCGGAGCTGGCGGAGGCTTTTCCAGGCTTTGAGGAAGGTTTCCTGGGCGAGTTCCTGGCTTCGGGCCAGATCGCCTGTAGCGCTGTATGTGATGCTGCAGACAAGGGCCTGATGGCGCAGGACGAGGGTGCCGAAGGCGTCCTTGTCGCCGGCGAGGCTGGCTTTGAGCAACTGGGTTTCGGAAACGTCGTGCATAGTTACGATCCTGTCGTTGTCCGGTGCATTATATCGTCATAATGAAAGAGCCGTAATAGGCGAAGAGGTGACAGAAAAAATGCGTGGCGGGTGTGTTGTCCATTTGAGGGGAGCTCCCTCGACTCGTTCCACTCGCTCGGGACGACACCTGAGTCGATGTAGAAGGGTGTCGATTGGGTTTGTTTCTTCGAAAAGGGGCCAAGGGGTCGGCGTAGCAAGGCACTGGGGCAACAAGGCACTGAGGCAGCAAGGCACCAAGGCATCAAGGGAATACTGACGCCCCGGGATGTCGCGGATGGAAGATGGGTAAGTGTGTGCGGGTTCCGACGTTTGTCTATCTTGCTTTTGGCTTCGTTTTTTCGAAAAGAAGTTTCTGCTGGATCCCCGCCACAGGCACGCGGGGATGACAGAGTCGGGGTGCAAGTGGAGTAGTTGGCGTTTGGAACAAGAGGCTTTCGATGGGGCTGTTGCATTATCAGGCCGACTCCTTCAATGTAGTTAGATGGCTACAATATATATAGACGTTTGCCGGGGGTGAAATGTTCGGAGAAAATCGGGAATTGATGCAAGAAGTCTTGGGGCTTTGTGTGACAGGATGCGGCCGCGGCCGGGGGCCGCGATTGGGGTGTTTGTTTTGACAGGATTGACAAGATGAGCAGGATTACGAAAGTTGGTATGCGGTGGAGGGCGGTCGGCCATGTGTTGGGCGTGCGCGGTCTCCGTTTCGACGCAAGCGTCTGCACG
>CAZGMJ010000016.1:0-84643 GCA_964526785.1 uncultured Pirellulales bacterium | reverse complement strand
ATGAATCCACCTTAAAACAACCCGTTTTCTGTCTAGACAATGGGTAGGGGTATACGGGAGATGTGGGCGATTCTGCGGGCACCGCAGACTACGTATTACCTCGTGTCACCAAAATGTCTTCACAGCACTGAAGTTCCACAAAACGGACCTTCCCAAACCCCCGTCAAGCGCAAATAATGCGGCCGGACGTATGAATTGGGCCTAAAATAGTTCTTGTTGTCCGGTGCGCCCTGCGATCCTGTGTGATGCGAACCTATTGGTGCGCCAATGAGAAACCGAGAGAAGAGAATAAGCTCGAAGTGGGTCAAGAGTGGGTCAGTCATCACTTGATAGCCAGGTTGTTAACAATTTGTTATACACCCGCAAAATGACCTGCAATCCTCATTTGGCCGTAAAAACGATTTGTAAACCCTTGACATTCAGGCACTTATAAGTAGACTCTTGGATTTCTAATCTGTAGATCGCAGATTCGAGTCCTGCCGGGCGTGACTGGCAAGTGCTGGGCCACTAAGCATTTGCGTTTTGTGGCGGTTTGCGTTATCACGCGAGACAGGTAAAGGGCCGGACTGCCGGTTCTGAACGGGACGCTGCTACCGTGAGGATATCACAGAGTAGTCGCCCCCTTGCGTTGTCGACCGCTATCCCGGCACCCGCAGGCCGGATAAGATGTAGTAGCATCCGTGAGCACTGCCGCAACAGGTTTTCGGTTTCTTTCGTATAGTAGAGGATATATTGATGTACCATCGCGTATTATCACATCTGATGCTCTGTATTACAGTCGAAATATGTTGTCTGCCGGCCATGGCGGTCAGTGCAGGCGTACCGGCACCATCCGGCCTGATGTGCGAATTGCTGGCCGATCCGAATGGTGTGAGAATCGCCGACAGCGGGCCCGAGTTTTCGTGGATCGTCAATTCGAAGCTGCCGCATGACGTACAAACCGCCTATCGCATCCTTGTGGCGAGCAGTGCAGAGAAAGTGCGGGCGGACATCGGGGACATCTGGGACAGTGAAAAAGTGGTTTCGGCCGAGTCCGTCGGCGTGACATACGCCGGCGGAAGATTGGAATCAAACAGCGGCTACGCGTGGAAGGTGTGCATCTGGAATCGCGATGGGGCCAGGAGCGAGTGGTCGTCGCCTCAGTACTTCCAAACCGGGGATCTGGACGGTGGTTACAGAACAAGCCGCTATCATCTGGTCAAGCGCAGAAAAGAACCGGTTCGAGTAGTAGGCAAAGGGGATGACGTGCATTTTGTCGATTTCGGCAAGGCGGCATTCGGCACGATAGAACTTACACTGGACAATCCGGGCGACCGGCGAACTATCGCCATTCACCTGGGCGAAGTACCAACGGAGAATAGCGCTATCGATCGCAATCCAGGTGGATCCCGGCGGTACCGGAAGACAACGCTCGATGTCGAACCGGGGGGCAGGTCGTATACGGTGGCGATTCGGCCGGACAAACGCAACACGGGGTCCAGAGCAATCAAGATGCCCGAAGAGGTGGGAGAGGTTATGCCTTTTCGATATTGCGAGATTGAGAACTGGCCGTACGAATTGAAACGGTGCGACGTCAAGCAGGTGATGGTCAATTATCCATTCGACGATCACGCGGCGGAGTTTCGCAGTTCCAATGCGATCCTCAATGACGTGTGGGAACTTTGCAAATACAGCATCAAGGCGACCAGTTTTTGCGGTGTGTACGTCGACGGCGACAGGGAGCGGATACCATATGAGGCGGATGCATACATCAACCAACTGTGTCACTACTGCGTGGACAGAGAGTACACGATGGGACGGTATACGCACGAATATCTGATAACACACCCGACGTGGCCGACGGAGTGGATTCTTCACTCGGTGCTGATGGCGTGGGCCGATTATCTGTATACGGGGGACAGCGATTCGATCCGGCAATTCTACGACGATCTAAAGGCAAAGACCTTGATTGCGCTGGCGCGTGAGGACGGCCTGATCAGTGTGAATACCGGGCTTGTGGACGAGGAACTGCTCGGGTCCATTCATTTCAACGGGAAGTTGCGGGATCTGGTTGACTGGCCGCACGGCGGTATTCTGGGGCTGAAGGAAGGCGGTTACGGCGAGACGGATGGTTTCGTGTTCAAGCCGATCAATGCGGTGGTCAATGCGTACCACTATCGAGCGCTGGTTTTGATGTCGCGCATGGCCGAGGCCATCGGGCGTCTGAATGATGCCAAGCGGTTCGGGCAGGCGGCAGCAGAGGTTAAGACTTCGTTCAATAGCGTTTTTCTCGATCAGCGGAAAGGCATCTACGTCGACGGCGAGGGGACGGACCATAGTTCACTTCATGCAAATATGTTTCCGCTGGCATTCGATCTGGTTCCGGAGGCGTATGAAGACAGTGTAGGCCGGTTCGTTCGCAGCCGGGGAATGGCGTGCAGCGTTTATGGCGCGCAGCATCTGCTCGAAGGATTGTATCGGAACGGCATGGCCGATTACGCACTGGAGTTGCTGACAGCAACGCACGACCGGGGCTGGGCGCACATGATCTACGACGTCGGCACAACGATAACGCTTGAAGCATGGGACAACAAATACAAGCCGAATCAGGACTGGAACCATGCCTGGGGGGCGGCGCCGGCAAACATAATTCCGCGTTATTTGATGGGCGTTCGGCCGCTTGCACCCGGATTTAAACGCGTCGTGATTATGCCGCAGCCGGGACATCTCACATACGCCCGGGCCAAGGTTCCAACGATTCGCGGGACGATTGAAGTCGGCTTCATACAGCACCCCGACACTTCGCTTGTAGTAAACGTAGATGTGCCCGCCAACATGCAGGCGGATGTGGTTCTGCCGAAGTTCGAAGACGAGCAGACGCGATTGCTGTTGGACGGGGTTGCGGTACCCGGCGATCAATTAAGAAATGCTCTGCGAGTGACGAACATCGGCAGCGGGAAGCATCAGTTGATAAGCAGAAAAGGCCTGTGAGCCGCCCCAGAGGGACAAGCGTCCCGGGCTGCCGTGCAGGTCAGACTCGCAATCGGATACACCGCATAGTCGTGACTGCTGCCGAATACGCCGGGGCCGCATGCCGTGCGAAACCTGTTCCATCTCGATATGTGATATGTGAAATGCAGAGCAAGGCGCGGCGCCCGTCGGGCACGTGACAAAAGGAGAAGATCGATGACGCAGAAACGAACCACAAGCAGGGATCTTGACCGGCGTGACTTTCTGGGCGGAGCGACTGTGGCCGCAATGGGGACAATATGGCCCAGTTCGGTACTTTGCGCTGCCGGAGCCACGGTTGATGTTGATCAGCGCAAACGAATCGAGGCGGCTATTCCGCAGGAGGCGTTTGCCAGGTGTCGGCGGAAAAGGAGGCTGTTGATATTCGACAGGAACGTAGGCTACGGCGGGCACGGTTCGATCCCTACGGCGAATCTGGCATTTCGGCGAATGGGAGAGGTTACGGGAGCGTACGAGACGGTGGTGAGTCGCGATCCGCAGATATTCCAGCGAAAGAGTCTGGAGGGCTTCGACGCGGTCTTTTTCAACAACACCGTCGGCAATCTGTTTGAGGATGCGACGCTGCGGCGGAATCTGCTGGAATTCGTTTACAGCGGAGGTGGATTGATGGGGGTCCACGGCACAACGGTGGCCTTCACGGAGTGGCCGGGGGCGAAGGAGGACTGGTCGGAGTTCGGGATCATGCTCGGGGCGCGTGGGGCGAATCACCGCGACAGCGACGAGCACGTATACATCAAGCTCGACGATCCGGACCATCCGCTCAACGAACCGTTTGGTGGCCGCGGGTTCGAGTACAGAGACGAGTTCTTTCGGGTGCATGGGCCGTATTCGCGGGACCGCGTGCGCGTCTTGTTCAGCATCGATACGGCCAAGACAACGTTCACGGGACAGCCGCGCGGCAATGTCATGCGTCAGGATAACGATTACGCGCTGGCCTGGGTGCGGCGATACGGGCGAGGGCGCGTGTTCTACTGCACGATCGCACACAATCCGTACGTATTCTGGGATCCGACGATGCTGCGGTTCTATCTGGCGGCAACGCAGTTTGCCCTGGGGGATCTGGCGGCGCCGACGCTGCCGAGCAATATGCTGACCGACGCAATCCAAGCCCAGGAGAAACTCGGATGGCGGCTGGGGATCGAGGCGTACACGTTTCACAAATACACCCTGTTCGAAGCGATTGACAAGACGGCCGAATTGGGCCTGCCTTATATGGGGGGGCTGAGCTTTCAGAAGGTCAGTACGGAGATCGACAAGAACTTCGAACCGGGCCTTACCGATGAGGAATTGAAACAGATTCGACTCAAGCTGGATGCCGCCGGCGTAACGATGCTGACGTATTACTTCCATTCGATTCCCGGTGATGAGGCGGGCTGCAGGAAAGTATTCGAGTTCGGCAGGAAGATGGGCATCGAAACGTTCTTATCCGAACCGGCGCCGGAGGCGCTGGATACGATCGAGCAATTTTGCGACGAGTATGATATTAACGTAGCGATTCACAATCACGGTGAAGATATCTCGCCGGTGTATTGGCGTCCGGAAGGCGTGTTACAGGTATGCCGCGGACGAAGCAGGAGAATCGGGGCATGCGGCGACATGGGATACTGGATGCGCTCGGGCATCGATCCTGTCGAGGCGATTGACATTCTCGGAGATCGACTGATTACGGTGCAGATGCACGATGTGAGCGAGGACGGGCACGATGTCCCCTGGGGGACAGGCGTTGGTAAAACGCGGCAGTTTGTCGAGCGGATGCATCAACTGGGAATTCAGCCGACGATGTTCGGGCTGGAGTATTCGTACGACTGGTTCGATTCAATGCCGGAGATCCGACAGTGCATCGATTTCTTCAACGAGGCGAGTCTGGAAATTGCAGGATGAGGAGTGTTATGACCCAACATCAGCTGAATGAGTCAATCCAAACACAGCAACGGAGCCGAAGACGCTTTTTGCAGCAGATGGTTGCAGCCTCGGCAGTGGCGGCGGTTCCCCACATTTTGCCGTCCGGAATTGCGCACGCGGCACATCCGCCAAGTGAACGCATCACGGTCGGATTGATCGGTAAAGGACTGATGGGAAGCGGCCATCTGCGACGACTGGCGGGAGATCGAGGCATTCAGGTGGCGGCGGTATGCGACGTCGACCGGGTGCGGCGAGAGGATGGCAAGAAATACGTAGAGCAGACGTACGCCTCGTCGCGGCGGCGTGAATCCTACCGCGGATGTGCCGCATACAACGACTATCGGGAGTTGATCACGCGGGAGGATATTGATGCGGTTGTGATAGTCACGCCGGACCACTGGCACGCCCTGCAGGCGACTGATGCAGCGAGGGCGGGCAAGGATGTGTACTGTGAGAAGCCGATCAGTCTGACAGTGGGGCAGGGCCGAAAGCTGGTAGAAGCGGTACAACGACACGGTTGCGTGTTTCAGACGGGGACGCAGTACCGATCGATTCCGATGATTCGACGGGTAGTGGATTTCGTGCGCAGCGGCGGCCTCGGGAAGGTGCGATCGGTATTCACGTTGTGGCATCCACTTGGCTTGTTCACGAACGCCGGGCGTTTCGAGCCTTATCGCAAGGCAATGGCTGCCGAACAGACAAGCAAGTCTCTTGCGCCGCTGGATTTCGCCCTGCCCGGTGAAGCGGTGCCGGAGGGCCTGGACTGGGACATGTGGGTGGGGCCGGCGTTGTGGCGGCCGTATAATCCGGTGTATCACGTCAACCCGTCGCCCGGGGTGGTGCCGTGGTCGTTTTGCGAGGATTTCGGGGCTGCATCGGTTACATGGCATCATTCGCACAGCGCCGATGTGATTCAATATGCGCTGGGGATGGAAGAGAGCGGGCCGGTGGAGATTATCCATCCGGCCGGCGGGCGGTATCCTACGCTGACGTACCGGTATGCGAACGGCACGTTGCTGCACCTGGTGGAGAATTGGGAGATGGTCAAGGGCATCTATCAGGCGGTTCCTGCGGGCGCCCGGCTGGCGGGCAATTTCGGCGGCGTTTTCGTAGGCGAGCGAGGCTGGGTCACGTCGATGTCCACAGGCGGGCCGATCGAAGGCGAACCGGCGGGGATATTCGATGAGATGGAAGTCAAGACGCGGGAGGTGAATATCGGTGCGAACGATCATCACGCCAACTGGTTCGATTGTATTCGAACGCGCAGGCAGCCGAGTTGCCACGCAGAACTGGGGCACCGGTCGGCATCGCTCGGGCACCTGACGATAATCGCTTTCAAGCTGGGGCGGTCTCTTGCGTGGGACCCCGTCAGAGAGACGTTCTGCAACGACGACCAGGCCAATCGGCTGCTCGAACGATCATTGCGGTCGCCGTGGCGGATTTAACAGACCAAGGGTCACCGGGCTCAGGTCCGTCTGGTAGATCAGCATCGAGACTACATGTGGTCAGGTTTGGCGCGGACGAACCCCAAGGCCGCTCCGATCGGAGAGGATGAGCCTGCCGTCTGCAACCGTTACACCTTCGAAGGGGTCGTTGGAGATCAGGAGATTTCCATCCAGGTCGGCGTAATCGACGAGCGGACTGAGATGGGCGGCCGCCGAGATAGCAACCGAGCTTTCGATCATGCACCCGAGCATGACCTGCATGCCAAGCGCCCGCGCCATGTATATCATGCGCATCGCCTCCTGAAGCCCCCCTGCTTTCATGAGCTTGATATTGATGCCGTCATACGCCTCGGCCAGCCTGGGGATGTCGCGGGCGGTCTTGACGGCCTCGTCGGCGATGACGGGGATACGCACACGATCTCGCAACCAGGCAGTCTCACCGAGCATATCACTCGGCATCGGCTGCTCGATCAACTCAACGCCGAGTTCATCGAGCCAGTGAATCTTCTCGAGCGCTTCGCGTTTATCCGTCCAGCCTTCATTGGCGTCCACGCGCAGCGGACGATCGGTCACGTCGCGCACGGCCCGGAGAATATCTTCGTCATTGTCTCTGCCCACCTTGATCTTCAGCAGCGGATAGCCTTCGGCCTCCCTGACCTTGCGACGTATAATCTGCGGCGTGTCAATGCCGATCGAGAACGACGTCAGCGGCGTCTTATCCCGGTCCAGACCAAATAGGCGATATAGCGGTATGTTGAGTTTGCTCGCGACCCAGTCCAGGATAGCCATATCGAGGGCGGCGCAGGCACAGTTCTGGTGTTGGATCTCCTTGCGCCACCGCTTTTGCAGATCGACGTATTCAAACCAGTCGCCTGACTCGACCAGATCTCTTACACTTCGCAGGGCGTCGACGGTCTTCTGCGTGCTTTCGCCGTAACGCACGTTAGGCGCTGCCTCGCCCCAGCCGACGATTCCGTCACGTTCGATCCGAACGAATACATTGTCCTTGAAATCGCTCGAATTGCGGGCGATTGTCCATGTATGGCTAAGCGACAGACGCCTGGTGCTTACGGCGAATTGGGCGGCCGTATCAACACGATCGCGGGCGAGAAGCGAAAGCCCCCCTGCGCCCGAAATAACGGCGGCTTTCAGGAATTGGCGGCGTCCAATGGCCATTTTGTCACCTCCTATGCGGTCTGCCGGCAGCGGTGATAACGCTATGCTCTGCGAGTCCGCCCGGCTCAGGCATCTACACTTTTCGTCTCTCAACGAAGGTCAGAGATACTGCACCGACCGGCTCTTTCCGGCTTCGCCCGACGCATATACGGCTTCCTGCACGGCCAGCGTCCTGAGGTATTCGTGGCCGTTAGTCTCGAACGGTTGTCCATCCAGCATGCGGTCAATGAAATGACGCTGCGTGAAGTAGCAGCAGTCGCCTGAGAAATCACGATCCTCGTGGAAGTAGTCGTGTTTGCGCTCTTTTTCACCGAGAGGCTGGATGGTTATCGTACCGTCGAGGGCAAGGCGTATCGAACCGCCGTTGGCGTCGAGCAGCATTTCTCCGAACGTGTATCGGGCGTTCTCATAATTACATTCATTGTAGCGATTGGCATCCCATGTGCCGACGGCGCCGCTCTGGAAATTGAAGACAACCATGGCACAGTCTTCACCTGCGATGACAGGATTGAGCTTCTTGAGCACAGCGTACACCGTCTCGACTTCCCCGAGCAGGTAACGGTATGTATCGATGAAATGCACGCCGTTCTCGTAGACCAGCAGACGCGGGTATTCGCGGAAGTACGGCTGGCGAGGTATGTAGGCGTCTTCGCCCCAGCCATCACCCATGCGCGAGCGGAAGTATATGGAATGTACACGATCGCCCACGATGCCGCTGTCGAGCAGTTTTCTGGTCTCGCGATACCAGGGCTGAAATCGCCAGTTCTCATGAACCATGAAGCGGACGCCGGCTTTGTCGGTGCACTCGACAATTGCCCTGGCCTCGTCGAAGGTCGGGGCGAGGGGCTTCTGGCACATGACGTGGACACCCATTTCGGCAGCCGTCCTGCACATTTCCAGATGGGTGGGCGGCGGCGTGATGATGTCGACGAAGTCGGGCTTTTCCTTTTCCAGCATCTCGCGATAGTCGGAATAGTGGTTGGCGATGTTGAACTTCTCCATGATGGGCCTGGCGCGGTCCATGTTGCGGTTGCACATGGCCGTGATCGTTACCTCGGGAATTCGACGCCAGGCTTCGTACTGGAAGCCGCTGAAATAACCTGCACCGACTGCAACACCTTTGAACTGTGTCATAACTATGCCTCACAATACCCGCACGGTCCATTCCCGCCGACGACTACGGTTCATTCACATCCTGCGGCGCAACGCTTTGCACAGCATTGGGATCCGCCTGTTCGGCCTCGGCGGCGGCCTTCTTCTTGTCGATATAGATCTTGAGACCGACGGCAGCCAGCGTCAGCACGACCAGCGTTGTCAGCATGGCTATAAAACGCTTGCGGATGGCTTCCGGCGAGAGCTTTCTGTCCGACACGCGGTTGGGGTTCATCAGGCACCACATGACGATGGCCACCACGTTGAGGCCGGCGGCCAGGACAAAGAAGCTGTTCGCGCTGCCTGTCACATCGTTCTGGAAGAGCGGGAACATGATGGCGCTGAGCGCTGCGCCGATGTTGCCGACCATGTTCATCGAGCCGGAGACCGCGCCGGAATTGGCGCCGCCTATGTCGTTGCAGAAAGCCCAACTCGGGCTTAGCGTCATGTCCACGCCGAACGTCGCTATGCTGAAGTAGAGGACGAACATGTAGAGGTTGTCGGTCCCGGTAGCCAGAAGCAATCCGATGACGCCAAGAGAAAAGCCGACAATCGCGGTGATGCGACGCGAGCCGACATGGTAGCCTCTCTTGTAAAGCTGCGTGACCATAGTTCCGGCGATCCAGTTTGCGAAGGCGGCGAAGATAAGCGGGACCGCCGAGAAATAGACGGCCTTCGGATCGTCGGGCCATTGATTCTTCAGATAGTTCGGCAGCCAACTGAGGCTGATAAAAAAGGTCACGTTGCTGGCAAAGTACTGTATCATCGCCAGCGACATGTTCAGTGATGTGAAGACTTCGGCGAAGGAGGCTTTGACTGTTGCCGTGAAATCGGTGGTCCGGCTCTTCTCGATGTAGTCCAGTTCGGCCTGATTGACTTTCGGGTTGTCTTTGGGGTTGTCGCGGAACCAGAGGAGCCAGACGGTGGCCCAGATAAGGCCGATCAGGCCGTTGACTGCGAACGTCCACCGCCAGCCGATCTGGATGATCAGCCAGGGCATGAGGAACAGAGAAAAGGCCGCACCGAGACGGCTGCCGGAGAAGTTTATGCCGTGTGCCAGGCCGCGATCCTTTGCGGGTAACCAGCGGAAGAAGGCCTGTGCGGCACCGGGGAACGCTCCGGCTTCACCTACGCCGAATAAGAACCGCAGGATGAGCATCTGTATGGCGTTGCGAGCGGCGCCCGTGAGGGCGGTAAAGACGCTCCAGACCGAAACGACAATGGTCAGAGCCTTGCGAGGGCCGAGTTTGTCGGCGATCCAGCCGGAGGGGACCTGGAACAAGGCGTAGCCCAGGGCGAAGATCCCGAGAACCAGCCCCATCAGTTCCTTGGTCATCCCCAGGTCTTTTTTGATGTAATCCACAGCCGAGGCGATACAGGCCCGGTCCATGTATGTATTGACGCTGTGGAAAAAGAGAATGCCGATGAGAATGAAACGCTGGCGACTCATTCGAACGATAGACTGTTTCATAATGCCATCCTGTACTCGGCCGACCGCGGCACTGATATTGTGGCGATTCGATTCGCAGACCTATTTCCTGGCCGCACGTCGTTCTTTGATCGACTCCAGCGTACTCTTCCATGAGGATATGAACATGCTGCGGAAGTACTCTACCGGGCCGTATTCTTCGTATTCGTTCACGTCGAGCCCATTCTCCATGTACGCCTGTCTGAAGGCGGGGACTTTCGACAGCAACTCGTCCAGCACGTGGCCCTGAACCGGGTTGAACAAGCGGGCGACGACAGGCTGATCCAGTTCGAGCAGTTTGTCGGCGTGCCCCCGCCAGTTCATCGTGATGCATACGTCACCGCCGACCATTTCGGTAAAGTGCTGCAGACCGCGGACTCCCCCGCCGATGAAGCCAAGCTGATAACCGCGATCGTGCACGAAATTGTACACCTTCCTGGCAATCACCATGCCCGCCTGGTAAAGGATGTCGGGCGAGATTTCAATGCCCTGCTTGGCAACCTCCTTCTGCAGCCATTCATCATAAATCCCTGTGATCAGAGAATAGTACATCACCGGGTGGTTCTTCGTCCTTGCGGTGATTTTATCGTACATCTCGCATACGTCGATTACCTGGCTGAGCCCCATCACTTCGGTTGCGTTGAGCGGCGTGCCCTCTTCGATGAGCACGCCCATAGCTTCGAGTCCGGCCTTTGTGGCGGGAATCTTGATCATGATATTCGGGCTCATCGCACGGTTCTTTCGCCCCTCATCGATAATGACCTGGGCGTCTTCTTCGTGGATAGGATCGCCCTGAATGCTTACGTAGCCGTGGGCGCCGTTGGTCTTCTCATAAACCGTCATGAACTTGTCGGCGATGCGCTTAACGAGCTTGCGCTGGAGTATGCACTCGACCTTGTTGTCATCCTCGCTCTCGGCCAACGTCTCATCCAGCAATGCAAGTGCATGATCCCTGTACTGATCGTGGTTGAGCATCTTCCACGTATAGGAAGGATTCTGCGTACAGCCCATTGCGCCGGCGCTGATAGCCCAGTCCGCTTCGTCGGGAGTAACGTTGTTGATCCACATCTTTGTGGGGGTCAGGGCGGCGACGCGATGAAAATAGTCATTCTTCATAACGGTGCTCCTTCTTCAGGTCATGCCTGTTCTTGATTCGACATACAATCTTACTGCCTCTGGCTGGGCCAATCAGTCGATACTGTTATGGCACATAAATGCCTGCGTTTCAACGATCTAATCGTCTTCCATGGCAATCGCACGCGCGGGGGCGCCGTCGCCGTCTGCGATCTTCAAGGGCAGAGCGACAAACGTAACCTTCGGGCCGGTCAGAGAGGAGAGGTTCGCCAGACCTTCAACAACAATGACACCGCCTTCGAAGAGAATGCGATGGATGGTCGAGAGTTCGTCGAGATTGTTCACATCCGCAACCGAAGGCGGTTCCACACCTAACATGCGTATTTGTTTGGCAACGCACCAGCGGGCGAGTTCTTCGCTAATACGAGGCAAGCCGTTGCGATAGGCGTCGCCGCCGAAACGCTCGCTCCAACCGGTGCAAATCAGCATGCTGTCGCCCGCCTGGATATCCTCGGCAATGCCCTTTATGTGCTCGATGCCGATCAGAGCGCGAGGCTCAATCGGCCGAACGTCGACCACCCACGCAGGGCCCATGAGTTGGTCGACGGGCAGTTCATCAATCGTCTGCGAACCAACGCCGAAATGCATGGGGGCATCCATGTGGGTACCACCGTGCGAATAGAGCGACAGGGTGCTCGCGTTCCAACCGTCACTTTCGAGCCTGCGGGCCGGCTCGATGCGAACGCCCGGGTTGCCGTGCTTGATGGGCAGTGTCAGGTCGATGACTCGTTGCATGCACTCATCCAACAGGCCGGAGGTTATCTTTCACGGCGGCGGCTATCTGCGAAGTTGTTGCCGCCCCCCCCAGATCGACGCTGAGCAAACCGTCGGCAACCGTGGTCTCAATAGCTTCAACGATGCTCCTGCCGGCATCCTGTTCACCCAGATGATCGAGCATAATCGCGCCGGACCAGATGGCGCCGATCGGATTGGCCCTGTCCTGGCCGGCAATGTCGGGGGCGGATCCGTGAATCGGCTCGAACATGGACGGATACGTCTTCTCGGGATTGATATTACCGCTGGGGCCGAGGCCAAGACTACCCATGATCGCCCCGCCAAGGTCGCTGAGGATGTCTCCGATGAAATTCGTGGTCAGGACAACGTCGAACTTCTCGGGATGCAGAACGAAGTTGGCGGAGGCGTTGTCCACGTACATCTTCTGGTACTTCACATCCGGATAGGACTGACGCACGCTCTCGACAACCTGGTCCCAGTACGCCAGGCTGTGAATCAGCGTATTCGATTTTGTTACATTAGTGACGCTCTTGCGGCGGACGCGGGCGAGGCGAAAGGCATAGTGGGCGATCCGTTCGATGCCCTTGCGGGTAAAAACGCTCGTATCGGTGGCCATGCCCTCGGGGAACTGCGGACGAACGAATCCTCCCGACTGAACGAATTCGCCCTCCGTATTCTCCCGGATGACAACGAGGTCGATATCTTCGTGCGTCTTGTTACGCAGCGGACCTTCGATGCCGGGCAGCAGGCGCGCCGGACGGAAGTTGACGTACTGATCGAAGCTCGTTCGAACCTTGAAGGTAAACAGCTTGGCCGGCAGCGTATCATCGACATCGGGCAGACCAACGGCGCCGAAGTAAATGGCGTCGAAGGCGGCCAGCGTTTCAATCGCGTCGTCCGGCATGAACGCTCCCGTTTGCTTGTAATAGCCAGCGCCGTAGGGAAACTGTTCGTATTCGAGAGCAAAGCCGAATTGCTCGGCGGCCTTATCCAGTACTTCGATTCCGGCCGGGATGATTTCGTTGCCCACACCATCGCCCGGCACTACTGCAATCTTATACTCATTCATAAGCTCAAAACCGCTTACCGGATACCTCCGGTCGTTGACGGTTCGCTCCTTTCATCCAAGAAACTCAACTATCCTCGTTGCTATAATTGACAATGAAGATGATATACATATCTATTTTTTCCAATCATAGAGCAGCAGGGCCCAGTCTTCAGTGTCCGGGGCCGCGAAAGAGATATTGCCTCCCTTGTGATCGACGATATCCTTCTGTGTTTTCCATTGGCCTGTTCTCGGATTCATCCAGCCGACGTTATACAACGGTGCTGCGGGCACATTTACCTTGGTCTTGCCGCCGTCTCGCAGGTAAACCACGACGCACATCCCGCCGTCGTCATCTGCGCCGTACAGGCACCAGTTGTAGTCTCCAGTGGCCCTCGAATCATCCGGCCGCATGTTCTGGAACGGCACAGGCTTTCGCGAGGGATCATCATACGCCATAAAGAACCGCAGGGCATAGCGGGTATCCTCCCAGAGGCATTCCATCTTCGTGAAGTCTTCCAGACGGTTGTGATCGTGCCATCCGCCGGCGGCGTCGTAGGCGAGATACCATTCCACGCCCGCGCCTCCGGCCATCAGGTTCGCCCACAAAGTCCCCTTGCGAACCTCATCGAGGTTCTTGCCGCACCGGGGAACCGGGCCGTTGGCTTCGTCGATGTAAACGACCATAGGCAGTCCGGCCGCGGCGGACATGCTTCTTAAAGCCCTGGTGATGGCGTGGACGCCCGAGGAGTCGCTGGGGCCGTCGTCGGTGTAGTTGTTCGACTTCTGCTGGTTGGATGTGGCGTTGGCGACGCCCAGCAGGCGATCGTACCTTTTCCAGACTCGATTGTTGCCGGTGTGACAGGTGTAGGTGTGGCTGTAGGGGTCCAGTTCCTTCATCAGTAATATCCGTTGACCGATGTGGCTGTCAGGTCCGTCGTCGCCGCCGCCGTGCTCTTCACCGACGTTCCATCCGACGGCATGATGGTGGGCGAAACGCGCAATTATCTCGCGGTAGTACAATCGCTGGAGATTGCACAAATCCATCCTAGGGCAGAGCATTCTGTAGTTCTCGGCTTCGGTGAAGACCAGATTCCAGTGAACGCCCTTCTTGTCGCCGTAGCTGAATACCCGCTCCCACTGGTCCAGCTTGGAGATGTCGTACTTGTCCCAGTCGTCGGCGTCGGTGCTTATCCAGGGGAATACATCCTTGGAGTCGCCCTGCGGGGCCGTGATCATAATCACGTAGAAGTTGTTCATCTCCTGAAGCTCGGCCATATAGCGAATAGCGCCCAGAATGCCGGTTCCTTTCCCGTCCTTCCACGTGTAGGCGGAGGCGTCGGCATCGCTGTAGTGCTTGTTCTTGTGGATGGCGTAGTCATGGCCGTCTTCAGGGGTATTGTCAATCTCGTTGTCGGCGATGAAATCTTCGGGGCTGTCGGCGCCGCATCGGATGAAATACTCGCCCGATTCCGCGAACCGGCAATGGTGCCTGTTGACGTATTGGAGTTGCCCCTTGCCACGGAAGTCCCGTCCTGAGGGGGGCTTGTTCGAAGAGTGAACGGTGAACCGGCCTGTTTCTCCATCAGGCGCGGTTCCAGACGATCCGCCGGGATTGTCCATCGGAGTTGTGGCCACCCAGCTTCCCGTGCGAAAACGAGCAGTAAACGACCAGCCGCCCACCATATCGGGATTGAGCCGCACGCGCCACTTGTTGCCGGCGCCGTCGCCCTCGTCGGCCTCATTGCCGCCTCCTGCGAAAAAACCGGCCACCCAAAACATCGTCCCGTCGGGACGTTTGAACTCCACGTCCAGGCGATTGCCCGAAAACGTCGCGGCGTTGTTTTCGCTCATGTGCGGCCCGTCGAAGGTGATTTCCACTTTGTGCCACTTCATCAGTTTGTCTGGATTCTCTTCGTCTCCACTGATTGTGAATGCTCCCATCGCGCAGGGCGCAATCATCAATGCAGCTACGCAGGATCTGAAGATTATATTAAGGTCCTTCATTCTTATCATACCTCATTTACGGACGCGGACGGCGGGGCCCGCATCCTTCGGACGCGCGAAGTCCCGTTCTTTGGTCATGAGCCATTTGTCGAATTCAAATCCGTCCTCCCGCATGGAGAAACTGATCCTGTGAAGACCGGGCTTCTCGATGTCGAGGAAGATCTTGTATGGCTCGCCGCAGTGCTGCTGCGCTGTTCGCTGTTTGCTTTCCCACCACCACGATTGCTTGCCCTGGCACCATTGCAGCCGCTGACCCGAATCCGGCCACCGACCATCGACTCCGACGTGCAGGCCGTTATCCTCGCTGCCGCTTGAGTACGCCCGGACCCAGACATAGTAGCGGCCCGGGTTGTTGAAGTACACGTTATAGTGAAGGATGGCCATCGTGCCCGGCTCGTTGGAGAAATTCTGGCCGTCGATGAGCTTGTCGCCGTGGGTGCGGCGGGTGTCGGGCAGGCATTCGATATAGACGCCGCCCGCAGCTTTGTCAGCATGATTGCCGTCCCCGTCAGGTTCGACGCTCGGAGCATCGTCTCTTCCAGTTATATACCATCGGCGAATATCATCCTTAGCCTGAGAGTCGAACAACTCCGCCTCGACTGCTACAAGACCGTCTACTTCTTCAAAGACGAGGTCTTTGGCTATCGACTTTACAGGCGGAAGCGGCCCGGGTCGAGATGGGCGAGCGGGCGATTTTTGCTTAACTGCTTTTGCGCCGGGTTTGGCGAATGAAAGGGCCAGCCAGCGGCCGCGAGAGTATCCCTTACGGTCGCCAGTTCGAGCCGTGCTGTTCGTGGCGGTATTGAACTCGACGCGAATCTTTGCGTTCTTGTCAACAGAGATATTCTTCCAGATCTTATTAGTCGGTTTGTAGTCGACGGCGGTTTTGGGATTGGTGAATTCGCCGACGAGCTTGCCCTCTATCATGACCTTATAGGTGGACTCGCCGTCCGTTTCCGCCATCGTGGTGAGGATTACGTCGTACGTTCCCGCCTCGCCCGGGAATTTGGCCTCGGCGGCGGCGAACTTATCCTTGTAGTCTTCGGGATTGACGGCCAGGGCGTTATGGCTGTTGTCTTTATACGCAGGCACAAACCCGCCACTGTCGACGATTTCGAAGTGCTCAATGGCTTTGAGAATCACGGAACCTTCGGGCGTCTGCACTGCCGCGGCAATCTGCGGCGACGGCGGTCCTTCGGCCGCCAGAGACAGCTTTCCCTTGCCGCGTATGACGAGCAACCAGTCGTTGTTGTCCGGGGCGGTCAGTTCGGTCTTTCCATCGGTCGAGCCTTTATTAAGCAGGCCGTCGAGACCATCCCCGGTGCGAGGATTGAGCCAGCCATAATCGAATTTGCCGGAGCTGACGTCTACTTCAATGTCCCCGCCGTGCTTGAGATAAACCAGATAGACCTCGCCGGGTTTGCAGAGCACATAGTCGCTATCGCTGGCGGTCATCTCATCTTCGCACTTCATATCCCAGAACGGGATATCGTATTTGTCGAAGAAATCCAGGGCAATCTTGCATTGACGCCACATTTCAGCCCGGCTTCGATAATCCTCGCATGTCAGATCGCTGTGAGGGTGCCGATAACCGAAATACCATTCGACGCCCGCGCCGCCGGCCATGATGTTACCCCAGAGGGCATTCTTCCTGGCATTGTCGTGCGTCGGATCCTCGGCGTCCGTTATTAATGCGTGCGACGCATCGCCGGGTTCATCACAGGCGACCACCCAGGGCTTGCCGGCGGCGACGGATCGGTCGATATAATCGCGGGTCCGGCGATGGACCTGGCTGAAGTCAGGCTTGCTCGTCTGCAGAGAAAAACCTGTAAGCTTAGAGGCATCGCCAAGCAGGTCGTAATGCGGATTACCCATGTTGTGAATGACGATATGATGTTGATACGGATCGTGCGTCCAGAAATAATCCGCCCACGCAACTTTCTGCTCATGCGTAGCGTTGTTAATCTCCTCGCCGAGATTCCAGTTTAATGCGAGGTTGTGAGCAAAACGGGCGATCAACTCGCGATAGTAAAGCTTGCGGTGCGGCCCGAGGTCGCCGTTGTCGAGCAACAATTCATTCTCGGTTTCCTGTGTCTTGAAGTGGAGGTACATGCCCAATTTGGTGCCGTGGTCGAAAACGATAGCCCATTGGTCCATCCGGGAGCAGTCGATCCGCTCGCGCTCGTTGTAGTCGAGATACGGGAAAACATTGCGGTCGTCGCCGCCGATATTCATCGGAAGAAACGAGAACACGTTCATGCCCTCGGAAGCCAGGTAGTTGACGGCGCCGATAATGCCTTTGCCTTTGCCGTCCTTCCAGGTGGGATCCCCGGGCTTCCAGTCCTTGATATGCGGCCCCCAGGTCTTGATTAAATTGTCCTTGTGGCCGTCCTCCTTGAAATCCCCGTCAAAGTCGGCGTACGCCAGAAAGTTTTCAGGAGCATCGGCGCCGCATTTCAGGAAGAATTCGCCTGTGCCCGCGAACTGGAGGTGATGCTTACCTACATACTTCAAGAGGCCTTTGCCGCGGAAATCGCGCCCGGTCTTGTCGGTCCGCCCGATCTTGAATGAGCCGGTCTGACCGTCGAGGGGTTTGTAGGGCTTGCCGGCCTCGGCATCCTCGCTGACTGCAACGTTGTCGCCCTGTCGGAACGACACCGTGTAGGTCCAGGTTCCCGTTTTCGGCGGCGCGAAATGCACGCGCCAAACGTTGCCGCTGTCAGCAGATGTGTTGGCGGCGTCGCCGTCGGCGGCAAAATAGCCCGGAACGAGGTAGGATTTGCCGCCGTCTTCATGCTTGAACCGAACGTTCAGACGGTAGGAGAGAAACGGGTTCGGATCCGCTTTTTCACTTGTACGGGGTCCGTCAAAATCGAGCGTTACCTTGTGCCACTGCTTGAGTTCGCCCGAAATCTCAGCAGACCAGACAGACTGGCCGCACGCAACTAAGACCAGCAATAACAGAAGATAGAACGATGGGCTGGATGCTCGCTGTCTACACATGCTCATTCCTTTCAAAACATCACTTATTGAATGATATGAACGCTTCAGTCAGGTTGACTATTAGGTCAAGACTCTATAGCAAACACCGCTGAAATTCAAGCGCCGAAAACGTCAAAAGAAGACCGTCATGGGGCGGACGAATTGCCGCCTTCGCTCCGATATACTGCAGGCCGACCACGCTCGGAGCGGAAAGAGGCATTATGCGGATACGGCCGTGTCACCGGTTATGCCGAACGCGCAGTTCCCAATCCGCCAGGAGGCGTTTGAGCTGCTCGGCATCGCCGGTACGCTCGCTGAGGAGATTCTCTTCTTCCGCAAGGTCGCTACAAAGATCAAAGAGGTATTCTTTCATTTCAGGGCCGTCCCAGAGCTGGATGTACTTGAGATCGCCGTGGCGGACGGCTTTTCGCGTCCTCTCGCCCCTGCGGGCCCGCCAGAAGAGGGTGCGCGGCCTTGCAGACCGCCCATCCTGCACGTGTCTGAGGATATCCATGCCGTCGAAGGGCCGGTTCGACGGTATTGCAGCGCCCGCGGCCCGAACAATGGAGCGTGAGAAGTCGAACGTAATACACGCCTGATCGCTGGTAACGTCGGCCGGCAGCCTGCCCGGCCATCTGGCGATACACGGCACACGAATGCCGCCCTCGAACACGCTACCCTTGTGGCCGGAGAGCGGACCGTTGTTACCTGTTCTGTTGGCGCCGTTATCGCTCATGAAGATCACGAGCGTGTTGTCCACAAACCCTCGACGATCCAGAGCGGTCAGAATCCGGCCGATCCCATAATCCATTCGCTCGACCATTGCGCAGAATGTCTCTCGCGTACCTTTGTTGTACTCCTCCTGCGGCACGGGCTCGGTTTTTCGGTCATCCGGCCCCTGGTATGGCGTATGGGGAGCGGTATACGGCACGTAAAGGAACAGCGGTTGGTCCGTCGCTCGGTCAATGCAGTTCACGGCGGCGTCCGTTATGAGGTCGGTCAGGTAGCCGTCCCGCCGCACGAGTTGCCCATCTTCATAGAGGCTCGGCTGGCCCGTGTACTCGCAATGGTGGAAGTAGTCCACCGCCCCGCCGACCGGGCCGAACCAGTAGTCAAAGCCGTGCTTGTCCGGGAAGAACTTACGCTCGTATCCGAGGTGCCACTTGCCGCAGATAGCGGTGGCATAGCCGGCGTTCTTGAGCATGCGGGCTATCGATGTCTCGCTTGGCGGCAGGCCCATATCGTGGCTTTCTCGGAGCCTGATTGCGTCGTCGTATCTGCCGACGTTGCCGATGCCCAGGGCACATTCGAGCCCGCCAACGCGGTGCTGATAACGTCCGGTCAATAGTGCCGTCCGGGTCGGCGTACATTCCGGCGCATTGGCGTAGAACGTCGTAAAGCGCACCCCGTCATTGGCCAGACTGTCTATTGCAGGCGTGCAAATATCCTGACAGCCGTAGCAGCCGAGATCGCCGTATCCGAGATCGTCGGCCATGATGAGGACGATGTTCGCGTGATCAGCCGGGTTCTCTTTGGGGAGTTGGCAGCCCTGGCCCATGATGCTCAGGCCCGCCAGGCCGATGGTTCGAGCGAGAAAACTACGACGAGTGATTTGAGTGCCCATTGTCTGGCTCCAGATTATCAGTGCTATCTTTTCACGGCCGGTTATTTCGACGGCACAGCTTCACGCGCGATAGTAATATCGTCGAGCACCCATTCAGTAATCTTGTCCCAGTCGACGTAGCCTACTCTGTTGGTCCAGAGGGGGTTCTTGTACTGACGGCGCGCGATGGCGGTGTAGAGCTTCCAGAATTCCGCGCCTTCGGTCAGTTGTTTGACGGCGCCATCGCGGTACACCTCCATGCCCGTTTCGCGGAAGAGAGCGAGCTGCGTCGCACCGGATATCTTGTGAGCGTAGTATTTCCCCATGTAGGCAATTGCGCGGATGTCACCGAGTGTGAGGCGCAGCTCTTTGTCGCCGCCATGTGACAGCTTGTCGAAGATTTCCAGGGCTTTGTCGGCATGACTGTGGATCTGATAGGATATTTCAACGGGGGTCGTTCCTTCAACCGTGTTTCCGGCGACGACAGTCTTAACAAAGTCGGGGATCGAAACGTTACCGGTTCCCGGGTGTGGGGGCAGGGTAATGAAACGATTGACGTCGTGGAAGCCGGTTTCGGTCTGGGCGGGGCCGGGGCGGCTCTTGCAGGCCTCGATATACCATCGGAAATCAAGGGAGCCCCAGTGAAAGCCGGTGGTGAGCGGATAGACCATTGAAGCATGCTGCCAGGCGGCGAACAGATCTTCACCGGAGATGAAGGGATATCGCTGCTGCAATATTTTGATGAAGCGATCGTTGCCAAGTTCGGGGTTGTAGCCGAGACGACCCCAGATCATCCAGTGATACCAGTGCTTGACGACTTCGAGTTGTCGCGGGGATTCGGGCTCGGTGCTCATGAACTCGCGGCCCCAGATATACTGATCGGAGCCCAGGTAAAAACCGCGAGAGACCTCGTACGGGATATTCCTGATGAACTCGCGAACGAAGTCAGGGGCGCCCCAGCGGAAGTGATAGACGTCGTCGTTGCGGAGCGTCCAGATCGTCTTGAGGTTGCCCTCTTCGGTGATGTCGCGTACGAAGCCCGGGTGATAGGTCTGCGTGGTCGAACTGTAAACGTGGGCCTTGGCGTACTTGAAACTGAATATGAACTCGATGTTCTCATGGTCGATCAGTGGTGCGAACTTCTTCGCTATGTCCAGGGCGCCGGTCTGATGCTGGCGGTGGATGAAGGTGAACTTGCGCTTCGGCTGCTGCCTGGCCGCATCGAGCATGCCCTGTGCATAAGTGTTGAATGCCCAGTCCTCTTTTTGTTCGAAGTTCGCGCCATGCATGTTTTCGCCGGTAGTCAGGCCGATGCCCGCCAAATCCGGATACGTCAGGAACATCTGTTCGACGCTCTTGCGGAAGTAGTCGGTGGTAGTCGGATTGTCGATCTCATCGGTGATGCCGTATTTACCTTCCGTGCCGTTGACGAAGATGTTCCAGGTAACGAAGTAGAAATCGACGTTGCGATCCTTGCCGTATCGCATGACTTTGCGCCAGAAAGCGATCTTATCTTCGATCGTCATCTTCTTGAGCGTCTCGGTATTGTTGAGGATTTCGGGAGCGTCGAACCCTGTGCCCTGGAGGTCGTAGTGCTCCTTCCATTCGACGGTGGACCGCTTGACATCGTCCAGCGCTATGTCCGGATAGTCCGGCACTTTTACCAGAGATGGAAACGGGTGCAGACTCCAGAGAGATATGAAGTTGTATCGGTAGCGTGCGAGACTGTCGATGTAGTTCTTCCAGAAGTCGAAGTCCCACATGGTAGCGATGTTCTTCTGCGCCGCATCGCTGACGTCGCTGTAACTGGGCGTCCGCACATCGAGCGGGCAGTTGAATTTCGTGCCGCGCATGGCCATGTAGGGGTTTTGATCGACGTCTTTGACGCCGGCCAGATCGTCTATGCGAATAACCTCGGCCAATTCGCGGCCGCCATACATGACGCCGGCCGCGTCCGCACCGACAGCCCAGTAGGTTATGCGGCCTTCTGTGGTGGTGACGCGAATGCTATAACCTTCGGATCGCAATGGCCCCGGGGCTTTGCCTCCTTCGGACTGCATTCTTGCGAGGCGTTCGGCATCCGCCTTGAGGCAGAGCACGATGTACAGGCCGTCTTTGGAGAGGTCCAGATTCGTCATGTCCGACTGTATCATCGAGTGGCCTCTGGCGTGCAGGGCCTGCTTGATTTCCTGAGCGGCGAAGAATGCCTGCGGACAGTGGGTGTCGGCAAGCAGCGTGATCGATTTGGCGTGCAGGTTCGCGGAAAGTGCAAGGCAGATCACCAGAGCGAGGCAAATGCGATTCTGCAATGTGGCGGATATCTTCGAGAGTATTCTTATCATGACTGCATCCTTTTCGACTTATTGTTAACAGCAATGGTGCGCCGATCTCATATGAAAGAATACACACTCGGCGGCTTCTGCTCAATCACTACTTGCGGCCGGAGCCAATCGCAGGATATCTATTCATACTCCAACAGGAGAACATCGTAGTGCCGGAGCAGGGCTACAGCCACGGAGAGTCGATCATCCTGGTTGGAGATCATCAACGGTTCGCCACGACCCAGCAGGCGTGTAGCTTTGACGGGTTTAACAGGCTTGATACTAATGCGGACATCCTGGACGGGGACAGGCTCGTGCAGGGCGTTGCCTATGTGCCCCGAGTGATTGAACAGGGCGATCCATTCAAATTTCCCGTCCTGTGACACCCTGTGGGCAGTCTCTACGAGCGGCGAGGTTTCGATTTTCAGCCTGCGATCGAGGCCGAGTATGTTGTCGATGGCGCCCATGACCAGATTGGAGTGGGCCAGGTGGCACTGTTTCTGGTAAAGCGTACCGATATCGAATGTGAAGGCGGCGATTCGGCCGTCGCCGTATTGACTGTGAATCAAAGCTGGGTGCCCCGAAACATGCCGGTAGTAGCATTTCTCCGGCGGACCGAACATGTCCTGCGGTATCAGACGCAGCAAGCCTTCAGCGTGACCGCCGGTCTCGTAAACGTGAAACGGGCTGTCGAGGAAGACCAGGTCGAGCCTGTCCAGGCTTGCACGACCGAACTGCCGCCGATCCTCTGACCGAATCCGGATATAGGCGCCCTTTTCCGCTGGGCGAGTCTTTTCGTAGTTCACGGACACAGTCGATTCGAGAGGCTTTGGAATTCGCCCGGTCAAAAGCAGTCGCCCTCCACCCTTTACGTACGAATCGAGAAGACGGCATTCGCTCGCATTAAGCCCTCCGCTGTCCGGCACAATAACCAGTGGGAATCTCGCCAGTTGCTCCGCCTCGATCTGCACGAACTCGAAGGGAACCTGGTTCTCACAGAGAATCTGCATGAGTCCCTCGTATTCGTCGCCGCCGCGGCGGACAAGGGCTACCTGTGCGGCGGCCTTCGTGTCGATCAGCCATTGCTCGTTGGCCTTGTGGAAGTTGTAGAGCGCCGCGGCCAGATCGAGCCCGGTGCGGTCTTCCTGCCGCTGGAGGGGGCCGATGCAGTAGAAATCCATCCAGGCGCCGTTGATCATCTGTTGCCAGAGTCGCCGAGCGGTCAGATACGGCGATACGGCCGTGTGGCGGTACGGGATGCGAATAAAGTGCACCGCCGCACAGGCAAGCTGCCGTCGGCCGCAGGTAAGCAGCGTCCACTTGGCCTGCTCGGTATCGTGGTAAGCCCCCCTGCCGAGCGGCCGATTCGATTCTTTCCGAATAACATCGACGCCGGCGGACGTGTACGTGCAAATCGCAAGATCCGGCCGTTTCTTCTTGAGAAAGCGCTGAACCCGCGTGAACTGCTTGTCCTTCATCACGTTGGTCCACTCCACGTACTTCCTGTACACCGGATTCGCGTTGTTGGCGGTCGGAGGAAGCTCCGCACCGGAGTATTCTTTGAACAGACGCTTACAGTTTTCGCACTGGCAAACGCCGTGGTAGTTTCCGCTATAGTCGGATCGCGTGAAACCGATCATGTTGAAGAAGACTCCGTCCAGGGGATAACGGTCAACAGCCTCGCCGAGAATTTTGAACATGTACTCCTGCTGGTAGCCACCGCTGACACACGTGTGTACCTGGCCGTTGTAGTTGACGTTTTCGCCTTTTTCGCTGACGTATAGCCAATCGGGGTGCTCGGCGGCGAACTTCTCGTTGATCTTGCTGAAATCGAAGCGGCCGATCATCCGAATCCCTTCTTTGTGCAGTCGCTCCAGAACCGTGCCGACCAGATCGCCCTTCATGAAGGTATTCTTCCAGTGACATTCAAGCTCCGTCGGATAGTTGGCCACAATTCCACCGACGTTGAACAGCACGACATTCGCCCCGAAATCCTCGACTTCCCGGATGTACTGATCGATGTCCATGGTCGCGTCGATCTCGCGCAGATTCGTCTGGATCATGCGCTGGGGCCTGAGCCACCATTTATCCACGTCAACCGCTCTACCATGCGCTGCAAGACACACGATGAACACAATCAGCAATATTGGAATCATTCTCTTCATGGCATCTCCTTGCTCTTTAGGTCGTTGGCTCCATACGTAAAGACAATGGCTTCGTATTCGGCTTTGCCGATGCGAATCATGCATCCATGGCGGGCGTTTTCGGGCGTATTGTATTGCTTCCAATACGCGTTGAACCACGGCCCTTGCGGGACCCGGGCGGTGGACAGACCATAGGTTACGCCCGGGTACTGTTCATAATACAGATACCACGCCTTGCCGTCCGGCCGCGGGATAAGCATCGGGGCTTCCCGAAAATTGGGAGTAATCGGAGGTGACGGTTTGCTCCAGGGACCCGTCAGGCTCTGCGAGGACGTCACGCGAATGGTCTTGCCGGTCGGCCAGTCGAAAGATGGATAGAGCTCGTCCTTGATGAAGGCGTAGTATGTGCCCGCGACGCGGCGGACGATCACGTCTATGGTGGCCATGTCCCACTGGAAAAGGCGCTTGGGCTCGGTGAAGCTCTTGAGGTCCCTTGAGATGACATACAGCGTGCGCTGGCCGGCCCAGTAATGCTCGGGCTTTTCGCGAAGCTTCTTGTTCTGAGAAGTATGCCAGGTGATCAGGTATTGGGATGTCGCCTTGTCGTGGTATATCTTCGATGCGCCGTATGTCTTTTCCTCAGGCTTGAAGTCGGACATCTTATATACGTCCGGCTGAGTTTCGTCGAATTTACCCCATTTTACGAGGTCGTCTGAGACCCAGAGCGTGATCGCGTCCGACCCGCCGGTCATGTAGAATCTGCCGTCGTGTCCCCGGCAGATATCCGGATGACCCCGGTATTCGTCGTATACCCGCTTGCCGTCGTTAAGCAGGGTCCAGTGGAGGCCGTCCCTGCTGGCCGAGTAATAGAGCCGCCCGTAGTCTTGCTTGAGCATGTGTGCGAAAAGATACCCGCCGGATTCGGCGGTATCGGCACGCACCACGGGCGCCATCGCCAGGATCATTGCCGCGAACAATGTCTTCATATGCCCTTCCTCATCAGCGCTGTAGTCTTGCTACCTGCCAGGATCGTCCTCATACGTAGAGCGGTTTGCCGCAGCAACGCGATCTTCATCCAGCTTGATTACCTTGCGATCGTACGTGTATATACCGTTCATTTCGTTCTCGACGTCGGTCCACTGCGTGTAGACGGCGGCGCTGAGCCCGCCCTTGTCCTTGTACTCGATCAACTGTTGGATGAAGGCCTCGTACTCTTTCGTCGCGGCCTCCTTGTCCTTGTAGTTGTGGTGCACCCAGGGGCCGTCGGTGTCCCAGATGTGTCCTTTGATCTTGTACCCGATTGCGCCGTATTCGCCGTTCACGATGGCCCGCCTGTTGCTGGCGTAGGGACAGGTCGGCGGCCGGTAGTGGTGATTATCCCGGATGTGTCCCACCTCGAAGTCCAGATCGGGATCGCCGGCGTCGATGCCGCTGTTGCATGTCACCAGACGCGATGGGTCGAGTTCCATCACAGCGACCGTCAACCGCTCAGGATCGTAGAGCCCCCAGTGCTCGTTGAACACAATCCACTGAATAATGGAAGGATGATCCCAGAAAGCCTTTACCATCCGATGGAGTTCCAGCTCGAACTGGGTCTTGTCCTGCTCGCTTCTGTCGCCCCGGCCGTGCGGCATATCCTGCCAGACGATCAGCCCCAGCTTGTCGGCCCAGTAGTACCAGCGGGCGGGCTCCACCTTGACGTGCTTGCGGACCATGTTGTAACCGAACGCTTTCATCTGCTCGATGTCCCAGCGGAGAGCTTCGTCGGTCGGGGCAGTGTATATTCCGTCCGGCCAATACCCCTGATCCAGCGGCCCCATCTGAAACAGAAACTCGTTGTTCAGTAGAATTTTCACCACGCCGTCCCGCTTTCCCAGAGAAATCTTGCGCATGCCGAAATAGCTGCGAACGGTGTCAATTCTTTTGCCGTCCCTTGTAAGCGATACTTGCAGATCATACAGAAACGGTGAGTCGGGCGACCATAGTCGGGGCTGAGGTATCTTGATCCTTATGTCTCTGTGGGGATTGCCCTCGGCGCGGCCGACAACCTGCGTACCATCGCTTGCCACAGCTCGTGCGGTGATGTTGGCTGTGCCGCCTGCAAGATCGAGTGTCACGGTGACGTTCTCCTGGTCGATATCCGGGACAATATGCAAATCTCGAATATATGTCGGGGGCACGGCTTCCAGCCAAACGGTCTGCCAGATGCCCGAACAACTGCAGTATGAATAACCATGCGGATCACCGAATCGGCTGTTGGATTGCTTGCCCCTGGCGATCGGTTCGCTGCTGCCCGGATCGTACACGTAGACGATCAACTCCTGGTCCCCGGCATCTCTGACGTGTGCGGTGATGTCGAAGCTGAAGGGATCGTACCCGCCCTTGTGAATGCCGACGCACGTACCGTTCACGTACACATGAGTCTCCCAGTCGACGCCGCCGAAATGTACGAGGACCCGCTTGCCATCCCACTCCGACGGCACAGCAAATGTACGGCGATACCACGCGCGGTGCGAAGACAGGAACCTCCGCACCCCAGAAAGGGCCGACTCCCAGCAGAAAGGAACAAGAATCCGACTCTCCAATTCGTCGCCTCGCGGGACGGGGTCGCCCTGCTCTGCCGCTTGAAACTGCCACAGTCCGTTGAGATTCCGCCATTCGCTTCGCACCATCTGTGGTCGCGGATATTCAGGCAGGACGTTATCCGGGCGGAAATCGTCACTCCATCGCGTAGCTAAGGGACTCCCGGCCGGCTTCCACGTCTCGGCCAGCGCCGTACATCCTGCAAAGCTTGTACAAAACAGACACAACAATATTGCCTTCGTACGGCACTCCTTCATGTTTCTTGCTCCACCGGTTTGGTCAATCCAATTCAGCTACACCGCGACACCTCTCTGATGACAGGTCACAATAGACACCTGCGAGAAACGCATAGCGCTTATCCTGATGCAGCGCCCACATCGATAACGATTCGACGATAATCGTAGAGAGAGGCGATCTTGCTCTTGTCTTTGACTTCGAGGATGACGTGGATCTGCTTGTCCGCGGCGTCCTCTGGAATGGTGACACTCGTGTTTGTTTTGCGGGGGTTGCTTATCTTAACATCGCCGTGGCAGCTTCCGGCCTCTTCGTATATCCACCATGAGATCTCAACGTCGTCGCCGTCCGGGTCCGCTGTGTCCGAGGCGTCCAGGGTGAGCCTCTCGCCGGCTTTGGCCTTCAGTCGGACGATGGCATCGCTCTTGTCGCCGTTGAATGCTGCGATGGGATGGTGGTTTGCCTGGTCGTACGGCTTGACACACCAGTCCATCCGGCAGATGAAATCATTGTAGAAAGCCCTTCGCCACCGCCACACGGGAGTGTAGATGCTGTTGTATGTCTCGCCGCTTTCCGAATCTGTCCATTCGTCGGCCACTTCCTTATAGACTGCAAAAGGAGCAACCGACTTCTCATCCTTCCTGACGTCGCCGTGCTTGGACCAGTAGTTCTGCACCTTTTCCCGACTGAACCGGCCGCTCCATCCGCCCCAGTGCGGCTGATCGATATCGAACAGGCCCTTATTAACCAGCCCGAGCCACGGTATTGTCCCGCCGCCTTCAAGAAATGCGATACGCCCGTTTCCGAACTGGCGGAGGGGCCATGCTACACCCAGCGGCCCGTGATCTGCCTTGATATGTTCGAGGGCCCATTGATGCTGGCCCAGGGATGAGTATGCGTAGGGCTTCCACGTGTACGGCCCGAGATTCGTGCGTCTGCCCTTATTGTCCGCACCGCCATCTCCGGCCGGACCGCCATAGCAGTAGGTCTGGTAGTTGCTTCTGATCCAGTGAATATCGGGGAAATTCGCGCATATCCATGCCCCGGCGTTGTCCTGGGCGCCGTTCTCGAACACGCGGAGTTTTGCGACGAATCTATCCACCTCGGCGTCACTGTGACTTTTGCGGTAGTCCCAGAGGGCCTGCGCAAGCGTGTTCGAACCGGCGTTGACCACCACCCAGATTGGACGAGGGTCATTCTTCAAAACCGCCCTGGTGATCAACTCTGAGCCCGGACTGGTTTTGCCTTCTCCCACATCAGCAATGCCATATCCTTTCTGGCCTTCGACAACGACGCTGTGAAGATACGAAGGATCGTGCCAGCCCGAGGCGTGCTTCTTTAGATTGTTGAGCACCCGGGCATAAGCGTTGATGATGCCGGTGAAAAGTTCGGGATGAAGCACCTGCTTGTACGGATTTCCCGACTCGGGCCGCAGGTATTTGCCCGTTACTGCAATCAAGCCCTCGATATCGAATTCGTTGGAGCACGCAATCATGTGTACCATCTGCTGCTCTTCATCCGGCTCGTTGCCCATGTCCGCCAGAATAATAAGCCGAGACCTGGTTGGCTGTTCCGCCCGAACTCCGGACGGATGGCCCACCACACACACACAGGAGATAAAGATCAACAGTAAGGCTCGGGCGTTCTCGCGGAAATCTTTCATCGCGTGTCCTTTCCAAGAAATGGCATATCTCCGTCAACACGGATTTCTTCGAGCTTTGACATCTGGGCCTGCGGGCGACGACTCCTACAGCCCGTGCCCAATGTGCAGCAATCTTGCGCGGCACCATTTTTCAGTTTTCATTCGTTTGCGTCGCCCGATATCGCGGTAATAATCAGCGACACAGTTGCAGACAACCGCGTACAGATATCTGCGCACATCCGCATCATCGTGGCATCGAGTCTTGGATAGAACCACAGCCTTGATGAACGAGTGGTGCTCATCATAGATGAAAGCCGCTGCCGCTACAGCCCTTGCTGTGTCTATCTCCATGTATATCAGTAGATTCGAATCTATCGGAATTAGCCGAGTCTCTTATCAATTACATTGCCTTGTCGTGACCTTCAGTCATTGCTGTTAGCAGGTTCATTACTTCCAGATTTCACGATTCTCCGGTATCTGGAGGACTCAATACACACACCTACGTAGACTTCGTGTGACACACGTTTGTATTTTTGCCTTGGAAACGGAAGGTATGTCTTCCTTCACACTTACTTGTCCTTTGTTGTAGCGGACCTGCAGGCTGGTCCGCTGATCAATTTGTAGGTGATGAACTTGCCATCTGTATAGAAGTCAAGCCTCTTATATAGTCCTTTTCCGATTGGGCCGAAAAGTCGTGGCAAGTGTCTGTCCCTCGTGACCATGTGTCCCTTGTCGTTAATGAACCAGCAATCCTGTGGAAGCCACATTCCTGCCTGCATCACTTTGCTCTTGCGCTTCAGGTTTCCATGATATAGGGGCTTTTGCCACGCAGCAGGTAGTATTTTTGTTCTAAATACTTTCTTTGAGATTTGCTGCACATCCACGGGCTTGCGCGACAATGGCCTTAGCGTAATGAATACATGCATCCTGGTCTTCATTATCTTAAATATATACCCGTTTTTGCTGAATCTCAAAACTATGGCGTCTCTCGCACCGCCCTTGAACGGCAAATTCGATAGAAGTAAGAACCTGTCTTTGTCCAAGTCTTCTGGTATAAATATGTCCTTCAAGAGACTACGGGTTACTGTCTCGGCTAGCTTAATCTCCTTGCCAAGTTCTGCATTGGGATCGTGACATGGTTCGCCTCCCTGCCAGGTCAACTGCAGCCTGAAATCGCGATGAAAATCCGGTATTTCTTTCTGAAGCGCTTTGCCCTTGTCCACTTCTTGAGCAAAGGAGCATGGGCATTCGTCGTTCCATTTCGCCTGTACAGAGGCATTGCAGACTACGGCTGAGAACAGCAAAGTTAATACAATCTTGAGAAGCACTTGCCGATTCATTTGAGCCTCCTTATCAAGCTCCCGATACGCCAGCATGCCTGCATCACTGGTTCCCTTTGTCCCATGAAACTCAGCCTTCACTCTGCGGTCAAAATCAAGCCTCAGAGCGTCCTTGCATGCTTCACCCATCAGGTTCTCCCATAAAGAATGGCTGAAATTGGCTTGAGTCATCTCCATACGCCCTATACTATCAAAATGCAGTTCATTGGTCACGCACTACTTGGGAAATCCGGGTTCATAGCTCAGAAGATAGCATATCCGCAGCGGCAGGAAAACCCTCGACCGATGAGCCATTCGCGCCGGCACTAAAGTCTTGCACACACCACCCATGCTTGAAGGTCCGCCAGGCCCCGCACAATCGCAGTGCAGGTTCTCTCAGCCGCCGATGCGTGTCACCTGGTCGTCAGCTTCACTTACCAGATAGAAGGCCCCCGCCCGTGGTACATCCACATCAATCGTCCTGCTTTGCGGAATTGTAACTTGCACGCCCCGGCGGTCCTTCAGCGGCGAGTGGGCGTAGACAAGCCACCTGCGTTCGCCCCGATCGCCGCGCACAAACGCGATCGCAAAGACAGGGATATTCGTATCCTGCTTCCAGGGATGCGGGGCGTCCAGATTCGTATCGAGAAGGAACCAACGATGCACACTCTTATAGTTGGTCGGAACATCGCTTTGATAGGGATGTTTGTGCGCGAGGTTGTGCACAAGATCGCCATATCGCCAGAATTCCTCAAGTACGCGATGCTCGTACGGTCGCTCCACCACAGCCAGCAACCGCTCGAAGAAGGGCCGCCAGGGTTCGAGCGGAACGGTACTGGCACGGAACTCCCGCATCACACGTGGCCGCAGCAGCCAAAGGCCGAACTGCGCCCAGCCCTCGTATCGGTCGGGCGTGTAGTCCTGTCCATCCTCGATATACTGACAGGCCTTCGCCTTCTTGAGCAGTTCGGCACTACACTCGTCGCCCGGCATCCACCCCCCGTTGCCGTCCCAGAGCGAAACCTCCCACCAGAAATCCGGATTAACACCCCATGCTTCTGCAAGCTGAAAAATCCAGTTCATCGACTGCACCTGCGTCGACCATACCCAATGGTCACGATTCGGGCACCAGTTATGCGTGTAATACGAAGGACTGCCGCCGTCCCAGATGTGCCAGTTCGGGCTGGTCCACTGGTCCGTAATAAGACTGTACTCCTTCCAGCCGGCCCAGCGACCGAAATGCGACGGACCGAAGGCGCCATAGCCGACGAATCGAACGTTCTTTCGCCACGTCTCACTGATCAGCGCGTCGCGCATCGCCTCGAACATCACCGGATACCGCTTCATCCAGCCCTCCGAAACCACCTTTCTCTTGAATTCGTCGCTCCGTCCTTTGCCGTACATGTCCAGGTACCGCTTTGATTGCTCCACCTGATGCCACCGAAGATCCGGCGCTTCGTTGTTGGAGACGAACAATACCAGCGGCGGATCGGGATACATCCGCTGCAATCGCTGCATCGCGGGCGTATCGACGTAGCGGCCGGCCGGATCGGCCCATGGTTCAGTGGGTCCGAAGGGACTGAGTCTGTACTTCCGCAGGATCTCGCCGTCCGGAGAAATCACTGCCGGGCATTTCTCCGCCGGCCGCTCACGGTATTCCCGCCCAACGAGCATCGCCTCCCACTGCGTCCCGCGAAACGAAATAGGCAGATTGTACTGCCTGGCAAGAGCGATCAGTTCGCCGTAGTAACTCTCAAACCGCCGGGCCGCGTCCGGCTTATCAAGCGAACCTCCTCGCGGCCAACCCATCCATGGCAGAACATGGTGCCCCTGCTTGAGCAACTGCACCTGATACTGGGGCGTCCAGCCTCGGCCCTGACTGCCCATGTTCCAGTGACTGACCAGCGGCAAGGGACGCCCGGCCGGCCCATTCGGAGGCAGTAAAGCTTCACGACGGATTTGCTCGACCGCTTTCGCAAAGTGTTCATGCGCACCGATGCGATCTACACCGGCGGCCTGCGAACACGCTCCCTCGATCTGAAGGATCATGGTAAGACAGAAGATAAACATTCGTCCGATTCGATGATTCACAGCAGCACACCTCCCCTGCGGCAAGCAGGCAAATGTTCACGATCAACTTCGATGCCAGATTATACCATGCGGCAAGAACTCCTATCAAATACCAACTGGGCAGTTATGCGAACACCAATGTGACGGTCCGCGATCCTTGTAGCGCGTCCGGGGATCGTATAGAATTGCCGTCGCAACGGCCGATCTGAGATTGTGTAGCCTGGTTGTTTTTGAAAGGACAACGATGCGACTGATGAGCATATGCACGAGTACTGTCGTGGCGGGATTGCTTGCCTCTGGATTTGCTGTCAGCATAGCCGGTGTAGAAACCGAGTTGATAACCAGCACGCCCGGGCGAATCGTTCAGGTTCAGGTGAAACTCAAGACACCCAAAAACGGACGTGACAAACGCGTCGCTCGCCCTCTGGATGAGGTGTCCTGCTCGATGTTCATTCCGCAGGGAAGCGGCACATTGAGAGGGGCGCTGTTCAATCCCTTCTACGAAGACACCGTCAGGCAGCAGCACTGGCGAACGGCCGTGAATCACTGGGGCTTCGCCCTGATCGGCACGAACCTGTTCCGCGTGCGCAACGACGAAATCGGATTAACCGTTCGAAATGCGCTGAACCAACTGGCCAAAGCCGGCGGTCATCCGGAGGTGGCGCACTTTCCATTGTGCGTTCTGGGCATGTCCATCGGGGCGGGACTCACCACGCGCATCGTCGAGGCCATGCCGGAGCGTGTAATCGCCGCTGCGCCGGTCTGTCTCGAAGTCGGCCCGCGGGATGCCGCTTCCGAACGAGTGCCGATGATTACCATATTCGGCGAGAAAGACGGCAGACAAATGGAAAAGCTCACAGCAAAGCTGCCTGAGGCGAGGCGGCATGGGGCGCAATGGGCAATCGCGGTCCAGTGGGGACAGCGGCACGAATGGTACCGGGCGAACAATCTGGTCATGCCGCTGTTCGACCGGGCGATAGCAAAGCGGTATCCGGCGTCCGCGTCACCGCTGGACGGCCCGGTGCAGTTAATCGATTACGACCCGAAGGATGGCTGGCTCGGAAATATTGGGACCTGGCATTCGCAGTGCCCCACCATCGCCCCGGCCGGAAAGACCACGACCCCGGCCGGGCGGTCTTGCTGGCTGCCCGATCAATACGTTGCATCCGTCTGGCAGGCGTTCGTCGCAAGAGAGCCCCGGATGAAGATCATCACGCCGGCCGGCCAAGGCGACGGCAAACCGTTCGCTGCGTATCCTTCCGGCTCGCCGATTTCAGTTACGCTGGCGGTCGATCCGACCTGCAAGACCGAGCACATTGACCTCTACGACGGCAGTGAGCGAATCGGACGCTGCCAGGGCAATCCGCCGAACTGTGTGATAAAGGGTCTTGAGGCAGGAATACACGCCCTCATTGCCATAGCGACAACCTCCGACGGTCGACAGATCTGCTCGCATCCGAATACGATCGTGGTCGTGGAACCGCAGTAGGTACCGCCGGACAACGCTCAGATCGCCCGGATGTCTAAGAACAACCGCTGCTGCGCGCAGCCGTGAACGAACCGGCCCCTACGCCTGCGGCTTATCGAACTGCGGCACGGCGAGTCGTTCACCATCCTTGAGAGCCGAGCGATGCGCAATGATTCCCGGCACCGTCATGGCCAGCGCCTCATACACATTGACCATCGGCGGGCGATCCTCAAGTATGGCGGCGATGAACTCGTTGGCCAGAGGCCCGTGAGAACCGCCATGACCGCCCGCAGGCATACCTGGAGGCAGAGGGGGCCTGGAGATATCGGGCAGGTTCTTGGCCGCTCCGTGATACGAGGCCCCCTCCATCCACCCTCGCTCACCGAAAACGCGCCCGCGTTCGGCGAGCAATGAATGAATCCCCTTGCACATGAGCATGCGGGAAGAGCCGCCTTCACTGGTTTCGAATAGTGCGACTTCGTCCGTAAAGGTGTTGCCGTACTTGTTCGCACCGGGCTTGTACGCATCGAAACCAGCGCCCAAGCCGACACAGGAAACATTTGTAAATCGTTTGCCCGTGACGCCTACGTAGTACGCCGTCGAATGTGTCGGATACCACAGCGGCGGCATGCCGATCCGCCAACCCTTGTACGAGGGAATCGGCGTCGAGCGATAGTGGTAGTACTCCCCTTCCGAATAGACCAATCGGCCAAACCCGCCTGCCTGATAAATGCGGCGCATCGCATAGCAGTCCTCGCGGAAGCAGCTTGTCTCAGCCATCATGTACTTTTGACCGGTCCGTTCGACCGTTTCGACCAGTCGCTCGGCGTCTTCGACCGATCCGAACACGGCGGGCACCGCCGTCATGACGTGCTTGCCGTGGTTCATCACTTCCATACAGTGCCGTGCGTGGCTCGGCGCATCGGTGGCAACGAAAACCGCCTCGATGTTCCGGTCCTGCATCAGCACTTCCAGCGATTCATACGACTTGTCGCACCGGCAGGCTTCCATCAGTCCTCGCCGCCGCTCAGGAATAAGATCGCTTACGGCGACCACCTCAACGTTCGGATGATCCTGGAACCCGAACGCCGCCCCGAACCGACAAACCCCATAACCGACGATTCCAACGCGCACCTTGCGGTCGGAAATCGGCGTCCAATCCCCGCGGTTTTGTTGAGCCCGAACACCGCTCGTTGCGCCTGCTATGCCGGCGCCGATGGCCGCACCGAGTGAGAGTTTTCCCACGCCTTGCAGGAAGTCGCGTCTGTACATGGGTTGGCTGGACGTCGTTGACATGAGTCAGTCTCCTTTGCTGAAACACATATCTAAGCGGTAGTTGCATCTTTGCCGTCGTCGCAGCATTCTACCAGGCCGATGTCGCGAGCGTCAACAGCAGATGACAGCCGGAACCCGCCGGCCGATGCATACGAAAAACGGAGGCCCGCGCCAAGGCACGAGCCTCCGATCTAAGACAGCAACTGTTGGTCTGCGGCACTACCGCAAACCGTCTTACGGCCAGAGTTGTTCATCAAGCCAGCTATCGATCAGGACCGCATAATCCTTGAAGTTGATCTTCTCATCATCATGCAGGTCCGTATCTTCCGGCGTCGTTAACAAAGCAACCACCGGCTGCGGGAAGACCGTCCCGACGCTCATACCCGCCAGGTTCGCGACTTCGCCCTGCGACAGCGCCCTGTCATAGACGCGCAGATCATCGATCTGACCGGTAAACGGCCGATTGTGCCACGGAGACTCCCCGATGCGGATACTGCCGTCGGGCGAGGTGTTAATAAGGCTCGCCTGCACCGCAGTGACGACCTCCAGCACACCATCGACATACAACTCGATATCCGCAACGTCCGGCGTACCGTCACTGTCCAGCACCGCGGTAACGTGGTGCCACTGACCGTCGCGCACGTCGGTCTGGCCGCAGATATAACCGCCGTTCACCTCGATGCGAATCGTGCCCTCGTCGCCGTTGTCGTCCTGCACGCGGAAGATGTACTTCTGCGTGCCGACATCGACGCCCCAGGAGACGATCTCGCCCACGGTCGCAGTCTTGATCCACGCCGAGCATGTACGCGATGAAGCACCCGTAACACCGGCCGAACCGCCGACATCCAGGTAATATGTGCCGTCGAAATCGATGGCCTGCCCGCTGTTGCCCGCCGCGTACATCGGAACAACGCCGCAGGGGTCGGCCGTATTACCGTTGCCCGAACTGTCCAGCAGGTTGTTCTCGAACTGATAGTACGCCACGAGATTCGCATCGCTGGCGGTCTCAACCGTTACATCGTATCCTTCAATCAGCCAGTCATCAGAGAGGATCTCAAGGTCCGGCAGATCAACCACGCAGTTGTTGCTGAAGTCCGCGGTCGGCTTGACGATGTCCGGGAAGCAGCGACTGCCGTACAATCGGACGTCATCAAAATATACAATACCCGAACCGCCCGAACCGCCACCGCCCGGCGCGCCGATACCAAGCGTAATACTGGCAACATCGGACATACCCAGACCCGCAAATTCCGACAGCGGAACGTTCAACTCCGTCCACGTTTCCGTCAGAATCGCATTCGGATCGTCGTTCGAATACGTTTGTTGCACACCGGTTCCGTCCTGCAGCGTTATGAACATCTCATCAGGCACGTTGCTCTGGATGCCGATGTCGCTGTATTGCCAGTCGCCGGTAACCGTGCCCGTCGTTGTGACATGCGAGAAGACAGCCGTCGTCGACGCGCCGCCCGCGTTGCCACACGTTGCCAGGCCTATGTAAACATTGGGACTCATCGTGATATTGATGGTGTTTATCTGCTCCCACACGTCCGGTGACCCGCCAACATCGTTGGCGTGGGATGCCGTTACGTTGCCGGAGAAATCGCGTTCCAGTTTGAACCAGTGCGGAGTCGCGAATCCTCCCAGACTGTCTCCGCTGGTGTCTCCAGCCGCCTCTGTCCGCCGGTTGAACCGGATTCCACCGTCGGCTCGGATCTTCGCCACGGCGTGTATGGAATTCGGATCCAGCGTATCACGGATCATCACGCCGGCTCTCGAGCCGCCGGACGCGTAATCAACACTGTCGACCCGGGCCTCTATCGAGCCTGAACCGCTCAAATTCTTCCAGGCGAAAGTGAATGAGTCGGCCGTGCCGTAGATGTCGAGACCTGCCGAAACCATTGTATACATCCCGCCCGGCTCTTCCACGAAACTGGCGACGCTTGCAGCATAACCCCGGTACCACAGTGACAGCGTGTTGACGCCCTGGTAGTTCCAGTCGCGTTTATCGCCTGCCAGACTGTACGTCGCAAACGACGATGTCGTGCTGTTGTTGTAATAGAAGGGCATCGACTGATCGCCGCTGTGCACGATCCCCAGTTCCGCGTAGTTCTCGCCGGCGTCAACCGTCGGCCCCAGATCGTGGCCAACCTGCGAACCATTGCTCGGACTACCGAATCCGTCGGCCCAGGCCTCCCAGATGGTATCCGGAGAGAAGTTGTTATAATCCTCCATGTCGTCGATCAACAGGAAGTCCCCGATTTCGAAATTCCAGACGCGGCCTTTCGTTGTCGTTCCGTCGCTGTTGATTTCATCGACGCGCCAGTAATACGGCCCGCTGGCGAACTGCACCAGACCGCCCAGCGGATACGTCGTGCCGTCCTGCCGTCCCTTGTATTCGGACGAGCCGGTATCGGCGTCTTCCACGGCATCTTCATCGGTGCCGAAGTAGACGTCGTGCTGCATTGCCATATCGCCCGGAGACCATGTCAGTTCGACCGCATCGCGAATATCCACAATCCGGCTGCGCGGAGGGTTCGGATTCCACGCCAGATTCGGATCGATCCGCATAACCTGCCTGATTTCATCCTGCGTCATCGCATAGTCATACACGCGGAAATCATCGACAATACCTTCCCACATGTTGTCCTGATTGCGGTTCTCCGCGATGGCGAATTTGTTAAAGGTCTTGACCCCGTCGCCAACTGTGACCGACCCCATCCACCAGCCGTTGTAGTAGCCGTGCACGGTTGTGCCTTCGCCGACAATCGTCAAATGGACCCATTGCGTCGTAACACTTCCGAAAATCCCGGTTCCACCCGGAGGATTGATGCGCCAGTTCCCCGGGTTGGTCCCATCGACGTCGAATTGTGTTCCCGCACTGTTCGGACTATAGTTGCTGAACACACTGCTGTACTGATTCTGACCGACGGCGCCCGCTTTGGCCCACAGCGTCACGGTAAACTCAGGCCATACGCCGCCGCTGTCCAGCCATTTGATGACGCTGTCGTTATAGGCGTCCCCGCGGAAGTTCATCGCCATACCATCGAAGCCTTCCACGTGCTCAGGCTCGCCCATGATAGTGCCATGGTTGCCATGCCCCGACCAGTCGAGAACCGTGTACGGAGAATCCTCTTCCAGCCGCCACCAGCACTTCAGATTCGGATCGGTAATAGCAACATCCGGAATCGTCGTGAAACTCCAGACTTCGCCCTTGTGCACCTGCATGGTCGTATCGGTCGTATCAATGCGCCAATAGTAGGTGGTTTCCGCCTGGAGCGGTTCTGTCGGAGCATACGACGTGGCCGGTTCCTGGCCCATATAGGTCGGCCCGTCCCGGTCGTCGTTACTTACCTGTTCGAAACTCTCACCAAGGTAGACCTCGTACAGCAACGGGTCCATAGCCGGTTGCCATGTCAGTTCCAACCCGTCCGGCACTACGTAATCGCGGCCATCCTGTGGATTTGGAGAAAACGCGGTTCTCGGAGGAACGAAGAAGTTCCAGACAGCACCAGGATGAATGGTTTGGCCGTCCGCCTCCACGTCATCGACCCGCCAGTAGTAGTCGTTGCCCAGGTCCAGTTGCTGAATATAAACGAAATCCGCAGTCTGCCGGCCCTGATACGCCTCCTGGCTGCCGAGCACAACCGCGTCGCGGTCTTTGCTGATGTATACGTCGAACTCCTCTGCATATCCGCCGGGTTCCCAACCCAGGATAACGAACCCTTTGTCAAGCACCGCCCCGTCCGCTGGTTTCGGCTCATGCGATTTCGGCCAGACAGCCAAAGCCGCGATCTCTTCATCGGTCAAAGCACGGTCATAGACGCGAACGTCGTCCATAAACCCGCCGAACGCTCTGTCGTTGCTCGATGGACGCCGGCCAATCGTCACCGGGGGGCCGGCCGTTGTGTTGAACACGTCCGGATCCGACGACGCCCGCGTGTCATCTACACCGTCAAGAAACAGTTTTACGTCCGGGTGCGAAATTGTCGCGTTTTCCTGAATGACGACTGCCACGTGATGCCAGTTGCCGTCCACTAATTCCGTGTCGCCCTGGACGTTGCCCGAATGATGCTCGCAGCGGAGTCTGCTTTCGTTGAGGCGAAAACCCATTCGCGACGCCGGACCGTTTGGTCCCCAGCCGATAATTGCGCTGGTGTCCGTATCGGTCGGTTTGATCCAGGCCGTCACAGTTCTTGCGCGGCCGCCGAGAATGCCCGTCCAACTGCCAACCTCGACGTAGTCGCCGTTGCTGTCGAGGTAGATAGACCCGCCGACAACGCCCTCGCTTACGAATTGTGCGTCGTTAAACAGTGCGCCGTGCCGGGCATTGCCCGAATGGTCCATCGCCATGCCGGTGCCCTCATCGTCCATCGGCCAGTAGGCAACCAGATTCGGATCGGCCGCCCCGACCGCGCTCGTTAGCACAAGGGACAACAGCAGCGCAAATAGTGTGGTGAACAAAGTGGTTCGGTGCATAATCATTCTCCTTCAAAGAAAGTTGATATTACAGGAAGTCCGCGCGCAGAGATGGTGCACAGAAATCGCAGGACTCCGGAGAAGCAGAAAAGAAAGCGGACATGCAGTCGGGATCGACCGCTAGAGACGGTCTGACCTCTCCCTCTGGCAGAAAGTCTGACCACACACCCACCGTACAACTCACCTCCTCAGATATCATCACAGCAAGCCGGATCGACGAACATCGCCATTCGGATGACGTCTATTGTCCATAACGTGACCGGCAATGGTGCCCAATCACGCTCTTGGCTGCCGAACGGCACCAAGCGAACACAACAAAACACCCCACAGGCCGCGTTCTACATGAGGCCGGATCAGAGGCCTCTCTCTTTTTATAGGACATTTGTCGCCGTGACTTCAAGCAAAAACCCAGTTTGCCGCATGAAAATAGCCACATGGACGCCCTCAAACGACAGGAAGCCACTCACCGAACGCCTCGCCGAGCTTGGAATACGGCCACCCGATGCGGTCCGACTCCGCTCATCCAGAATACAAGCCCCCCCTCTGATGAGCACCGCAAACGCGGATTCTGGGCCGTTTTGCCTCATTTGTCGAAGATTTGCGGTGCGTTTCGGCCGGTTCCGCCGTGCTGACCGATGAGCATCCCAGGCCGTTTGACTCTTTATCGCAGCCGCCGACCGCGAGTACTTTGGAATAACCCCATCGAACGGGGGGCAAAAGTCCGTAAAACGGGGAAAAACCACAGCGCAAGCGACCGAAATCTGGTAAGATAGGGAAACGTATCAACCTTGTGACAGTATAAAAGAAGAAGATGTAACAATAGAAGATGCCGGGTCAGATCACGATTGAACCAGCGGCGAGACTACAGACCGTCCGCGCGTAAGGGCCGCGGACTTGTGGACCGGGCCGAACGCTCGGAAGGAGTTTCCCCGCGATGTGCCAATCGTGATACACTGAACGCCGAGTGTGGACAACGGTCGAAACGACCCATCGAACAGGCAGATCCGATAGAAGATGCAGGAGAAAGGGTTTACGGATTATGCAGAATCATCTGACGTTTCGTTTTCAGGCTGCTTTGCTTATTACCCTGACTGCGGTGATTGCGCAGCCGGCCGGGGCACTTGTCATAAGCGAAATTATGTACAACCCCGGCGGCGATAATGAGGATCTTGAGTTCATCGAATTGTACAACGACCGCGCTGTCTCGGAAGACATGAGCGGTTATGCATTTACCGATGGAATCGACTACACGTTCGATCGCGGCACTTTGCTCGGCCCGAAGCAGTACATGGTCATCGCGCGCGACCCGAACGCAATCGAGGCGGTCTATGGCATTGACAATGTTTACGGCCCATACTCCGGCAGGCTCGATAACGGAGGCGAACGAGTCACCTTAGCCAATGAAAACGGCGGCATCTTTACATCCGTCCGCTACAACGACCGCTATCCCTGGCCGGTTGCTCCGGATGGCACAGGCCATTCACTGATCAGAGCAGAAACCGCAGGCGACCCGGAGCAGGGTTCAACATGGGCCGCCAGCACGTTTATCGGTGGCACCCCGGGCGGACCCGACGAAACCCAGGGCCAGTCGGAAGATCCCTCTATCGAGACGCTCATTGATATCGGCCACACCGGTCGGGTCTTCAAAGGCACGCGCGAACCGTCTCCCGGCCCCGGTGGAGCCCCCACAATCGATTGGACCGCCATCCAATTCAATGACAACCCGAAAACCACGGACTGGATAGAAGGCCCCAGCGGATACGGATACAGCAGTGAATCGAACGAGCGGCAGTTCATCCGCACCGAACTGGAGGATATGCGAACCGGTTACCTTTCGATGTACGTCCGCCTGCCGTTCGAGCTGACCGCCGACCAGATCGCATCGTTCTCGCAAATGGGCGTGGAGATGCACTACGACGACGCCTTCGTACTGTATCTCAACGGCGTGCGCGTCGGCGATTCGGGCACCATGCCCGGCAATCCTCCCGCCCACGACCAGGGGGCCGGATCCGGCGCCGACTACGGCCCAACCAGTGTGGACCTCACCGGCCGAATGGATCTGCTGGTCCCGGGGACAAACCTGCTGGCCGTTCAAGCGCATAACTCCGCCCTCACCAGCTCGGACTGCATCGCAAGTCCGGTCCTTCGCGCCTTTGTCGAACCCCCGTCAAGCGGCGTCGCCCCCGAAGCGCGTCTGCTTATCAATGAACTGCTCGCCAACAGCGATGCTCCGCCCGGCGTCGATTGGGTGGAACTGTACAATCCGGGCCCCGAGCCGATTAACCTGGGCACGGTGTACTTCAGCGACGACAGCGACGAGCTCTTCAAATTCAAACTTCCCGACGGAGTTGTCCTCCAGCCGGGCGAATTCTGGACGGCCCGGCAGGGCGTCGCGCCGGACGGCTTTGAGTTCGGCCTGAGTTTTTCGGGCGAAACCATATACCTGACCGCAGCCGAAATGGGCCAGAACCAGACCCCCGAGCCGATACGCGTGCTGGATGCCGTCAATTACGACGCTGCTGAACCGGATGTCACACTCGGCAGGTATCCGGACGGCGCCGACGGATTTAAGATTCTTAGCGCCGCCACGTTCAAGGCCGCCAACGCGAAACCCTATGTCCATGATATCGTCATCAATGAAATCATGTACCACCATGTGATGCGCGAAGATCGGTACGATTACGTGGAGTTGTACAATAAAGGCGACACAACCGTATCCCTCCACGGCTGGGCCTTTACCGACGGTATTGAATACACCTTCGAGCACGTCACCATTGGACCGGGCGATTACATCATCGTAGCAAAAGATCCGGACTGGCTTGCAAATGTCTACGGCAATCTGACCGCCGGCATGAACCTGTTCGGCCCCTACAGCGGCAACCTGGACAACCACAGCGAGTGCGTTCGCCTGTCCTATCCCGTCGTCCAGGCCGATCCCGATACGGGCGAGATCGAGACGGCCGGCGTCACGGCCGATGAGGTCACCTATTACGATGGAGGGCGATGGCCCAAATGGTCCGACGGAGAAGGCGCAAGCATGGAACTGCGCGACCCGCGAAGCAATAACGACAGCCCGGACGCATGGGCCGACAGCGACGAGCGGGACAAGGGCACGTGGCAACCGTTTTCTTTCAGCGGCACGGGCGGCAGCTATTCGAGCTTCACAAACGGTTTCGTCACCGTATTTGACATGATGTTGCTCAATCGCGGCGAGATACTGCTGGACAACCTGCAGGTCACGATCAATGGATCGAATCGCATAGATAACGGGGGATTCGAGGGCGGCCAGATGAACTGGCGCATTCTCGGCAACCACGTACGTTCCTTCGTTACCACGGCCGACCGCCATTCCGGTTCCCGCGCGCTGCACCTGATCGCGACCGGCCATGGAGATCCGGGCGCCAACCGCATCAATCAATCCATCGCCGGCGCCAATGCCAATTCAGTCACGTTCAGCGGATGGGCGAAGTGGCTGCGAGGCAGTCGCTTCCTGCTGATGCGCACATCCCGCGAACGCAGTCCCGTCCAACCCCCGTGGCCGTCGCACGCCTTCGAACTGGACATGCCGTTGAATATCGGAACGCCCGGCCGGCGCAATACCGCCTTCGCAGCCAATCGCGGCCCTGATATAGCAGACGTGCGTCATGCCCCGATCCTGCCGTCAAGCGGAGAGCCGATTATCGTTACGGCCCGTGTGACCGACAACGATGGAATCGGCCACGTGAGATTATACTACCGTACGGAAGGTGCCGGAGGATTCCAGAGCACGTTCATGAACGATACCGGTTCGGCAGACGACGCCCTTGCCGGCGACGGCATCTTCACCGGAACCATACCCGGCGCCGGCAGCGGTTCGATGCGCGCCTTCTACATCGAGGCGTCCGATGGGTCCGCATCGACCCGATTTCCGACCCGGCTCCAGCCGTCCGCGGAGGTTCCCGAGCGAACGTGTCTGGTGAGGGTCGGCGATGCTGTGTACAACACCGAGTTCGCTACCTATCGCGTGTGGATGTCAAACGATGTCGTCAACACGTTCCGCTCCCGTCCCAATCTCTCCAATGAATTGCTGGATTGTACGTTCGTATACGACGACGGTGGAGTATTCTACAACTGTCGCATCCGCCATCGTGGTAGTCCCTTCCTGCGCAACGGCTCAGGTCGAGCGCCCTACCCGGCGTCGCGCCATGGATTCCGTATCGAATTCAATCCGGATCAGCGATACCGCAGACGCGAAGAGATCAACCTCGACGGTACGGAAGGCGGAGGTCGAGGCCCCCTGCAGGAACGAGCATCCTACTGGTTCTATCGCAAGATGGGACTGCAGTACTCCCGCCAGGAGTACATCCGCCCGATCTTCAACGGCAATACCTATCCGAACTACGAAGACGTCCAGAAGATCGACGGGGATTACATCGAAGCATGGTTCCCCAGTGACGATGACGGATACATACACAAAATTGACGACTACTTTGAGTATTCCATCGAGGGCACGAGCCATTCCAATCTCGACGAAGGCCTCAAATCGGACGCACAGCATCCTCCGATCAAGGAAACGTATCGCTGGGGATTCGAAAAGCGCTCCCACCGCGAGAACGACGATTGGTCCGCACTGATCGATTTCGCCCAGGCGATGAACACGTCCGCCACTGGCGGCGCTTACGAACAAGCGGTTGAATCGATGCTGCATCCAGACCATTTCGCCCGCGTGCTGGCCATTCGCCACGCCGTCGGAGACTGGGACAGTTACGGCTACACCCGCGGCAAGAACAATTACTTCTACTACGCCATGCCGGAAGGCAAGTGGTATCTGCTGCCCTGGGATATCGACTTCACGCTCGGCTCCGGGCGAGGTGCGTACTCCAGCCTCTTCGAAGTGGACGAAGGCGAGTTCCCCGAGGTTCAGAAGTTCCTGCAATACCCGAAATACGAACGGCTGTACCTGCAGGCTTTCGCGGAATTGGTCAATGGCCCGTGGAAAACCTCGTATGGCACAAACAACCCGCCGACCGAGTTCGACCGTTTCCTCGACGAAGCAGCCGATGCACTAAGCGCTAACGGAGGAGACGCCGGCCGCCGCAACAGCATCAAGAGTTTCGTGCGAGACAGAAGGAACTATATCCTGACACAGTTGCCCTCGACCACATTCGACATCCTGACCAATAACGGCCGGCCCATCTGTACCTCCCGTCCAACCGTAACGATTCTCGGCATTGCCCCGCTCGCAGTTTCCGGAATCGCAGTCGATGGTGAAATCTGGCCCGCATCCCTGACCGAGAGCAATACGTTCACCGTGGACGTGCCCGTCGAAATCGGAGTGAATGTCCTGAATCTCCAGGGCGTGGACCGCCTGGATAATCCCGTACCCGGCGCAACCGATAGTATTCAGGTAACGCGCGTCCCGGCCGTCGTGATCGATTCGGTCTCCCCACAATCCATCTGCAATAATGCAGCAGCGGAACTGACGATCGAAGGCAGCGGTTTCGTCCCTGGATCGAGTACCACCGTGGCGATTTCGCGCGTCTCGGATGAGATCGGCTTCGACGCCCTGTACGTACAGAATGATGCACCGTTCGGCCAGGTGGACGCCGCTTCTCTCCTGCTCGACAACCCGGACACCGGCCTGGCCGATCCGACGTACACAACGCACGAGTGGATCAATCTCAGCAGCCCCTCCGGCCAGGGCGTATTCCCGGACAACGAACTGTCGATCGCCATGCCGTACGGCCGCATCGGAATCAACTATGCGCTGCGGCTGACCGGGTATGTTTCCGTCCCGTCAGCAGGCGTGCGGTACTTCGGCGTCAGCAGCGACGAGGGATTCAGCCTGCGAATCGACGGCCAACTGGTCGGGGAATACGCAGACCCACGATCCCAGGCCACCAGCGACGTTACGCAAAACCTCACAGCCGGCACAATGACCTACGACTTCCCCGCTCCAGGCCTCTACTACGTGGAACTGGACGTCTTTGAAAACGACGGCCCGGAGGAGTTCGAGTTCTTTCAGACCGATGCAGACGGCAACGACCCGCGTCTGATCAACGTCGACGCCGAGCTTGTCGTGTACCGCGCCGACGTAGCGAAAATCGAGGCGACCGACGTCGTGGTCCTTGATCCGAATACCATCACCTGCCGGGTGGATATGCAAAACGCCGAACTCGGCCCGTGGAGTGTCGCGGTTACGCCGGAATGCGGCGATATCGCCCGATATACCCCGGAAGAAGGACTGATGGTCATCTCCTGCGGCTACGACTTCAACGGAGATTCGCAAACCAACTTCCTGGACTACTCGCAGGTGGCCGGCAAGTGGCGTCAATCCTGCTCGCAGCCCGACTGGTGCGACGGCATGGACCTCGACCAGAGCGGAAGCGTGGATGCTCAGGACCTGGCGATCTTCGCCGAAAACTGGCTTGGAGGCGGATAGCTGTAATATCGCGGTTCCCGCTGCAATGCAGGTCGGCCGCTCAGCATTATTGATGCCAATGCGCCGGAAATCCGCGGTGTTTCGTACCCCTCCACGGCTGCGAAATCATTCGATGACGACCTCCTGCACGCCCGCGGCCCAGTCCTCGAACAGTTTGATCTCTATCTTGATCGCCTCCGTTTCCACCGGCTCGAACCTGACGGTATTGAACTTGTCCTTTTCAGTACCGTACCCCCCCGTGTTGTTAACCGGCTCGTACCGCCCGTCCGCATCACGGTACAGAACGCGCCACGACTCCGGCACCTTGCAGCCTCCCCTGCCGGTATCGTCGAACCAGTACACTTTCACAGAAGAAATCGTCTGCTCGTCCTCCCATTCGAAGGTCAGCCATTCGGTAGTTCCTTTGTGCGGCCAGAAATCCAGTTGCAGTTTCGATGCGTCCGAGGAACTCGAAGGAAGCACCTGATCCTTGATCGCATCCAGCGACACATGAACGTACGAAGCCTTCGTTTCGCTTATGTACGTCAGCGTATCGGCAGGCTCGGGACGGGCGGCCTCCGGCTTGCGAGCCGGCCACACCGTCATCTGTCCCCTGCCCCGATGGGCCCATGCATAGTACGGTATAGCGGTAAACGTCTTGGTGCCCGAGAGAACAATATCGCCGTCGAGCATACGCTTGCTGGTTCGCCCCGTACCCGTAACTGTCATGACGCCGTTAAGCAAGTCGTCTCGCCACTGCGCATCGAGCTGTGTATCGTCGGGCAGCACCAGATTCAATACCTCTCCGTCGTTGTCGGCCCATTCCAGACAGAAGACAATCGGGCCCCGCTGCAGCGCGACCTTTCCCCGGTCGTCCTCGATATTCGGATGTGCGAGCACCCGGCGAATCGGCATCGGCATCTCGATCTCGATCGTATCGCCCTTTCTCCACCGTCGCTCAATCCGGGCAAAGCCGCGCTCCGTCTTCGTCGATATCGCCCTGCCGTTGACCTTCAGGACCACCTGATCATCTGATTTCTCCTGGAACCTGTACAAGTCACTGGGCACGGCTTCATTGCGCGCCCAGCCGGGGATACGAATCATCATTCCGAATGTCTCGCTCTTCTCGGGCTCAACGTCTATGCGCACGCTGCCGTCCCAGGGATAACGTGTCTCCTGGCGGAGCTGGATCGTGTTGTTTGTCGTCTCGATCTGCCCCGTGCCGCTGATGAAAAGATTCACGTACACGTCCCCGTCCTTGTGTGCATATGCGTAGCCGGGCACCGACGGAACGAATCTCGCCACGTTCGACGGACAACACGCACAGCCAAACCAGGGGCTGCGGCGATGCTGGCCGGTGGACTCCAGTGGGTTGGGATAGAAAAAGAGATTGCCCTCCATACCGATGCCGGACAACGCCGCGTTGTAGAGCGTCCGTTCGAGCACGTCGATATATCTGGCGTCATCGTGCATCAGGAACATGCGATGGTTCCAGAAGATGTTCGCGATCGACGCGCATGTCTCGCAATATGCCCGCATGTTCGGCAGTTCGTACGGCCCGCCGAAACCTTCATGCCCCCCGGCCGCACCGATGCCGCCGGTGATATACAGCTTGGTATCGACTACGTCCTTCCAGATCGTGTCGATCGCGTGAATGTAATCCATATTCCCCGTCAATGCCGCCACATCCGCCATACCCGTATACAGATACGCCGCACGCACCGAGTGCCCGACAGCCTTGGTCTGCTCGGTTACGGGCTTGTGATCCTGCGAATACTTGCCGTAGAGTCCCGCGTTGCCGCTTGGCCCGCGATTGCCGAGCCGTCCTCGCTGATCCAGCAGGAACTTCGCTTCATCCAGATACTTGTCGTCGCCGGTCGCCCGATACAGCTTGCACAGACCGATCTCGATTTCCTGATGGCCCGGCGGGTCCGTTCGATTCTGCGGGTTGAACACTTTGCAGATCAAATCCGCGTTCGCTCTGGCGATATCCAGAAACAGTTCTTCCCCCGTTACTTCATAATGGGCAACCGCAGCTTCATACATATGGCCGACGCAATACTGTTCGTGCTTCGACTGCACATCCGTCCATCGCTTTTCAGGCTGCCGCTCCGGCAGTGAATAAAACGTATACAAATACCCGTCTTCCCACTGAGCCCCCTTCATAATGGTGATCAGCTTGTCCAGATACATCCGCAGCATAGGCTCCGGCTGCACCTGCAGCGCATAGGCCGCTCCCTCCATGATCTTGTACACATCCGAATCGTTGAAGTAGATACCCTCGTGCTTGCCGTCCAGCAGACCCGCCGCCTTTTCAAAGTTCCGGATCCGCCCGGTTTCTTCGCACTTTTCAAAAGCATAAGGAATCGTCACGTCATGGTTGATCTGTAATCTCGGCGTCCAGAACGCATCCTCCACGTGTACCTTGCTGAAGGGCACCGGCTTGACATTGTAGTCCCGCTCCAGTTCTGCCCCGCTCGCTGATGCTCCAAGCAGAACCGTCGTTGTCACGATTGCAGCCAACATTTTCAGATTCGTCATCCGATTCACCTCGTGGTTCAAGAAACGATGATTAGACTTGCCGTAAGATAGTACAGACTCCGAAGTGCACATGCAAATCAGATATGGTTTGGCAGGGGTATTGCAGCGCGTAGTCTGCGGCCGTCCGAGCCCAGGGTGGGCTTCGGCCTGCCTCGAAATCAACCGAGCGAAGACCTGCAGGGTCGCCGGTCTCGCCGGCACCTGCACCGGCCGGACTGAGCCTGACCAATCGCCCGAAAAACGTCGGCCCCCTCAGCCAATCTCCTCGAAGAGTTGCTCGAAGCGATCCAGTGCATTAGCGGCGCCGGGGAGTTTACGCATGGCTTTGCCGCCCTTCTGCAGGAGATGCTCGGCCGGAATCAGGCTGTCGAACTGCCGCCCCGGCTGACGAGCGGCAAACTGCTCGGCCATCCACTGGACGATCGGCACATCACCGGGCGCCTGGACCGTCTTGGCAAATCGTTGCCCGCGAGGAATCTTGAAACTCATATCCACCATCGCTGCGTACGTTTGCGGCCCGATGAGGTCTTCGACCGTACTGCCCTGAGGGGCCGCGAACTTGTTGAGCAGCAACACCCGCGCTGATCCTAGCAGGCGTTCCATCTCCTCGTATCGACCGACGCCTTCGCATCCCGCCGGCAGACTCAGCAAGACAGCAAATTCCGTATTGCCCTCGCTCATCAAACCCACCAGACTGGCCAACCCCACCAGATCGCCGCACGGCACAATGCTCACCTGAGGATCCAGCCCCCTGCGTCCGGCCTCTTTGAGCCGGGCCGAGAACCACCACAGATACAGCATTTCCTCGGGCCGTTCGACCAGCAGAACCCGACTCTCGGCCGAAATCGAGCGCACAATCCGGTACCCCAGCGACGCCTTGAGAGGCAAAAGCGTGTCGTGATCGCCGCTGAGCATCTTGTCGCCGACCTTGGTCCCCGCGTACACCTCCTGACCGTCGGCCGTACGCTCGGTTGTATCTTCCACCGTCCGTACCCAGCCGAGCTTCTGCGGATCGATCATGAACGGTGAATGTGTCGCATACACCACCTGGTAAACCGGCTCCAGACGGTCCGCGACATACCGCACCAGGTCCCACTGCGCCTTGGCATGCAGCCCCACGCCAGGATCGTCGAGCAGGATGATGATGTTCTCCCCGTGCTGTTTGCGAACTTCCGAATACCATACGAGAAAGGAGAAGAACCACGCGAAGCCCGTGCTGCGCTCATCGAAATTAAGCGACAGATTCGTCCGCGGATTGACGATGCGCGTCTCGAATACCAGTCCCTTGTCGAACGGCGCCGGGTCCTTGGCTCGACCGGGATGCAGATGAAACGTCACGCGTATGCCTCGTTCCTGGCTCCAATACCGGCCGATTTCCTCGGTAATAGGCTTGGCCGCGTCTTCCAGGTCCGCGATGAGTTGCTCCGACTGCTCGATGCTGGTCAGCGCCTCCGGTGTCGTACCGCCCAGTTCCAGAAGCGCCAGGAAGATGCGGTCCGGCCCGGTCAATTCACCTCGCTCCTTGCGAGCGAGCAACGCATCCAGCGAAACCCGCCCCTTCATCACGTTCCACTCCGAAAAATACAGAAACCGCGGCAACTTCGGCCCGAGCTTGGTCTCCAGGGCCTTGCTCAGCGTCTCGGGATTCAGGCCGTTGGCGGAACGTCCCATGGCCTCCAGCAACTCAGAGTGATTAGAAGCGACGCCGTTTTCAGGCTTGGCGGCATGTTCCTGCTCGCCTGGTGCATCGCCCTGCGGCGACCCTCCCTCATCCCCTGCAGCACTTGCGGACTCTCCCGCATCCTCGGACTCCTTTTCTGCGGCCTGCCTACCCTCACCATTCGGCACCAGTTCCCAACGCCGCCCGTGATAATAGCCCTTCCGAACAGTGATCCGGTTCGAGCCGCCCAGGCTCCGCCGTAAAGCCCGCTCCAGTTCTTCCAGTTCCTCGGGCTCCAATTCCCACTGCGTTATCAGCGCGTCATCCGGATCGGTCTCCGCACGCTGCTCGTACTCCCGCCGTCGCGCTCGCGGATACTCACTGAGAACATCAAAATCCGCAAGCTGCTCGATATTCGGATTCAGTTTGTACAGAGCTTCCAGCAGGGAGGTCTTGCCCGCACCGTTCTTGCCGACCAGACACGTAACGGGGCAAGCGGTAAACTCCGTGGAATCCTCCACACATCGGAAGTTCTTCACTCGTATCGTTGCCAGTTTCATAGCAGCAATCCTCCAAGCCGGGTAGCTACCAATAGTACGAAACACAGCCCTGAGGCCGATAAGGTATTATATGCTAATGCCTTAGGCATGTCAAATAGGACTCGCACATTACAGAAAAGCTATCTGCCCCGCCGTATCAATCAAACCGCCGCCGGTCGCCGCGTCCGTCACCCTCTTTACCTGATAATTTGATTGCAAAGCGGAGCGTTCTCAATAGTATGGGGCAAATATGATCACTGCGATCCGCCAATGTCGGGAGCACGAAAGGCGATATAGACAGTAATGATGGTTTTCACGCTGCATAGATACGTATTTCGCGAACTGCTCAGGGTCTTCTTGCTTGCTGCCATCGCCCTGACGCTTATTCTGAGCCTCGGCAGCATCCTCCAGCCCGTGCAGCAACAGGGCGTCGGTCCCCGTCAGGTCCTCCATCTGATCGTGTACTTCCTGCCCATCACGCTGACCTTCGTTTTGCCGATGGCGGCGCTGTTTGCCTCAGCGCTGGTGTACGGCCGATTCGCCAGCGACAACGAACTCGACGCCTGTCGCGCCAGCGGCGTCAGCCTGATGACCATAATCTATCCCGGCCTGGCGCTGGCTATCGCGGTCGCCATCGCCAATTTGCTTTTGAGCTTCCATGTCATGCCCTATTTCGTGCACCTCGCCGAAAAATCTCTCAAAGCCGACGCCAAGCAAATCCTGTTTCGCAATATAGAACGCCGCGGCTATTACGAAGTGCCGGACGACCGTCATTACATCTACGCCGACGACGTGAGCTACGAAAACGATGCCCTGCTGGGCATTGTTGTCGCCGAAATCGAAGGCGGCCAAATCGGGAGAATCATCACCGCCGAGAGCGCCCGAATAACCTTTCAGTCGCGGGGCCAGTTCAACGAAGTCCACATCGCCCCCTATCGGGTCGCACAAATAGGAACCATGGACGCACAGGGGTTCACAATGGGCGGCGCCGGCTTCCTGCTCGAATTCGGATCGTTGCTCGGAGACGCAATCAAATTCAAAAAGGTCGAGCAGATGAAGGCTATCCGCGCAAGGCTGACCCGGTTCTATCCGATCGCCAAAATTGCCCGGGAAACCTACGCTCAAATCATGATGGAATTGCTGGCACGGGAGATACGCAGCACTTTGGACCGCAGCCCGGACAGCCTCTACCGTCTCTACAGCGGCGCCAAATCCGTTAAATTCACCGCAGACCGCTGCGAAGTCCATGCCGACGGCACCATCCTGCTCGCGGATAACGTCACCGTCATGGAACAGGACCTCAACGAGGATACGCCACCCAGAACGTTTCATTGTCCGACCGCCGTTCTGCAACTCGACGTCGAAGGACTCACGCCTACTTTGATGATGCACCTCTCGCACCCGCGCATCGAGGAAACGGGCGAATTGCCGATGACGCATATCGTACGCGGATTGGTCGTGCCTGCAAGCGTGGAAGAGATAACGCACCTTTACAAGAGCCGCGACAACGCCCTCATGGCGAGAAAACTGGCCGAACCCGTTGCCCAGATTGAAGACCCATCTCCCGAACTGGAGAGACTCCGCAACGATCTCAACTACACCATTCGTAAGACGCTCGCCCGAATCAGAAGCGAAATGCACTCCCGCCTGTCCTTCGGTATCGGCTGCATCCCCATGATATTGATCGGCATCGGACTGGGAATCATCAAGCGGGGAGGCCATCTGCTGACCGCATTCGGGGCCAGTTGCATCCCCGCCGCGGTCCTCATCGTCTGTATCATGAGCGGCAAGAACGTGGCCGAGAATCTCGGCAGCAACATCGAAATGGGCATCATAGTGATGTGGGCCGGCGTCGGCTTTCTCGCAACACTGACGGCACTTCTTTATCACCGGTTGCTAAGGACGTAGCGGTGAAGATACTGGACCGATACATCGTAAAGAACTTCCTTGTCGGATACGTCATTGCCTTCTCCGTGCTGATCGGCCTGCGCATTATCATCGATCTCTTCGTTAATCTGGATGAATTCACCGAACAGGCAAACCGCACCACCTACGATGTCCTGACCCACATGCTCAGGTATTACGCCCTCCACACAACGCTCTACTTCCGTGATTTCGCGGGCATGATGACGGTCGTCGCGGCATCGTTCTCCTTCGGACGGATGGTGCGCTCCGGCGAACTGATAGCTATAATGGCCTCAGGCGTCAGCCTCAAACGAGTCATAGGCCCCGTCGTCCTCCTCGCCATAATCCTGACGGGCGTACTCATCGTCGATCAGGAACTCATCATTCCGCCGCTGGCCGACAGACTCGTGCGAAATCACGACGATTTGCCCGGAGAAGAGGCCTACGACATCTGGTTCATCAAAGATGAGTACGGCTCGCTTATTTGCTCCCAGCGATTCGACGTCGCCACCGCAACCATGCACTACCCAACGATCCTCACCAGAGAACTCAAACCCAACTCGGTCATCTGGGAGGTCACAGGGCGAATTTCCGCCGATAAGGCCGTGTACAACTTTGCGGAGAAGAAGTGGATTCTCGTCAACGGGCAATACAGTGCCAAGGGAGCCGAGCGAGGTCCCCGGCCCCTGCCCTACTACGACTCCGGCGACCTGTTGCCCCGCGATATCCCGATACGACGCAAGTCCGACCACAAAACGATGCTCAGTTCCGCCGAACTCTCGGCCCTGGCCGCTCAGGGCACCAAGATAAAGGACATCGCCGAGTTGCACGGGCAGAAACACTACCGTGTCACGGATCCGATCCTGAACCTGGTCCTCCTGATGATCAGTCTGCCGATACTCGTCTGCCGCGACCCTAAGGGCATGAAGTCCGCCATCGTCATCAGCTTCGGCATCACAGCCGCCTGCTTTGTCACGACATTCGTCTGCCGCATTCTCGCCACCGAGGTCATCTTCGGCCGTGTCATGCCCGAATTCTGGGCGTGGCTGCCCGTTTTCATCTTCCTGCCGATCGCCATCATCGAGATCGACAGCATGAAAACATAAGCCGCATACGCAACTCCCTACCCGAACCGCAGTGCGGCCGATGAGAAAGACGCCTACTCGGGCAGTCTCTGCTCGTCGTAGTAATCAAGATCGCTCAAAGGCAAAATAAAGGACGTCGCGATGTTTACCAGGTGCGCAACGATGCGTTTCAGATACCGCGCAATCAACGCCAGACATACCGCTTCGTTCACGGTCAACTGGCTGTCAGCCAGCTCCGTGACAACGTGGTTGCACAGCTTGGCGATACGTTTTTCGTAATCCCACGCCGACTGAGCCTTGTCTTCATCACCCTCGATAAAGGCTTCTTTCGTTTGCGCAAACAGCGTGCGTATGTCCACATCGAGCTGCCCGAAGTACTTTTCGAACAGCGCCCGATCGAGCGGTTTTTCCAGGAACTCCGTGACGCGGTACAGGTTCTTGGCGTAATCCCCCAGTCGCTCGGCGTCTTTGACCACGCTCATCAGTACCAGACACGCCGCCACATCCACCGTAGGCTGAAGAGAAAGATGCTCGACGATCCGTTTGCGGATGTCCTTCTGCCGCACGTTGATCCGGTTGTCGATCTCGTACACTTTCTTTTTCAGCTCGGGATCCTCCGTGTGCTCGAGCAGATTGTCGCAGACCAGATCGAACATGCACTCGGCATCGTCCAGCATATCCTTGAAATCGCCGAATACCTGTGAGAGAAAATCCTTGCCCTTCCAGAAGCCGAGCAGATTCTTGAACATTGTGATTCCCCTATTTGAAGAGTTTCGAAATCAGAATCAACGTTATGGGCAAAGCAAAGAAAAGCCCCAGAACGTATATGATCGCGTATCGTCTTTTTCGCGCTGCCAGATCGCCTAATGATCGCGCGAGCGTTATCGGTATCATTCTGATAGCCCGTATCGGATATATCAATACCGTGCCCGTAATGTTGAAAAGAAAATGCGCAAAAGCAATCACCACCGCCGCCGGCTGATCCGCTGCAAAGGAGGCCAGAATCGCCGTCATCGTGGTGCCGACATTTGCGCCGATGGTAATGGGAAACACCGTTTCCAGCGTCAGTATCCCCGCCGCCACCAGCGGAATCATCAAAGACGTGGTAATCGAGCTGCTCTGAACGATGGTCGTAAACGCCCAACCCGCCAGCATACCCAGAATCGGACTCTTGCTGATCACGTTGTTCAGTACGATCTCGGCCCGATCCACCACGAGCGACTTCATCAATTTGACGATGAAATACAGCGCAAAGAACAGTATGAAAATTGAGAGAATCAACATCACGATAAAACTGAACAGACCCGACCCCGTGACCGCGTGAGCGGCGTCTTCAATCAGATGCACCGTTGGTTTGGTAAGCGCTTTGACCGGACTGGTGAAGCTGACCCCCCCCGGCCCCCTCGAACGCCGCCGCCATCCGCGTCGCCCCACGCTCCAGAAAATGCGTGGCCTGCTCGAGGGGAAACAGCACCGCTACACAAATGAGATTGAAGAAATCGTGAACCGTTGCGGCCCCGATCGCCCGCCGGAACTCCTCCCTGCGCCCCACGTGCCCCATGGAAACCAGCGTATTGGTGACAGTCGTCCCGATATTCGCCCCCATAATGATCGGGATCGCGTTTTGAACCGAAAGCACGGGCTGGGCGGCCCCGTCAACGACTATCTGCGCTCCCACCATACCCACCACGATGGACGTGGTCGTGGAAGAGCTTTGAATGAGGCTGGTGGCCAGAATGCCGATGAACAGCCCGATGAAGGGATTGTTCGTCGTACGAATCAGTTCCTGGGCAAAGTCTTTGCCGAAGCCCTTGAAGGCATCCCCCATCAAACCGATACTGACGAGAAAGCAGTAAAGCAGACCCGCCACGGCAATGAGTTTTAGAAGCACGCTGATTTTTTTCTTCATGATCGGTCCCTCATGGCGTTTGGCAGAGTATAAACCGCCGGCGTGAAGGCTGCGTGAATGGAAAGTGAAAAACGTGTGAAAACCGAAGGGCGAAAAGAGAACCTATGATTTCGGCAGTACGACAACGACCTCGGTCCCGTGACCCGGAGTGCTGTCTATGCGAATCTCGCCCCCGTGGGCCAGTACGATGTGTTTGGCTATGCCGAGCCCCAGTCCCGTCCCCCCGAGTTCCCGGCTGCGCGCCTTGTCCACTCTGTAGAACCGCTCGAATACGCGATCGATATGTGCCGGGCTGATTCCGATTCCGTTGTCCCGAACACGGATCGTGGTCCGCTCGTCGCCCTCCGTAAGCCGTATTTCGATTGCGCCGCCGGGTTCGGTGTACTTGATGGCGTTGTCGATAAGATTGACCAGAAGTTGCTCGATCTTCCCGGAATCGCCGCTGATTTTGAAATCGCTCCCCTCCGCACGCACCTTCAAATCATGCTTCTTCTGTTCCAGCGCATGGCCGAAACCGAGCGTAACCTCGTTGATCACATCCCGCAGATCAAACGGGACCTTCCGGATACCGCTTTCGGAAAGCTCCAGTTCGCTCAATTGCAGCAGATCATCTACGATGTTGCTCAAACGGTCCGCATGATTCTTGATGATTGAGACGAATCGCCGTGCCTTATCCCTGTCCTCGATAGCCCGCCCTTCCAGCGTCTCGATATACCCGCGAATAAGCGTCAATGGAGTCTTGAGTTCGTGAGAGACGCTGGCCAGAAAATCCGTTCGCAAGCGATGCATCCGGTTGAGATTCTCCATCTTTCGCTGCAATTCACAGGACATCGCATTCAGCGACCGGGCCAACTGCCCCAACTCGTCTCTGCTCGACACTCTGACGGTCGCACCGAATTGCCCGCAGGCAATCTGCTCGGCGGCTCGCTGGATCCGTCTGATCGGAGACGTTATGCTCCGCGAAACCCAATAGGCTACGCCGAAACTGATAAGAATCGAAATCGCGGCGCTGACGAGAATGATCCGATACACCAACTGCTTTTCGAGACGCAACTGCGACAGCGGCAACGCAAAACGAACCACTCCAAGCGGATCGTCCGCCCCGTCGACGCGCACCGCCACGTATTTCATCGGATAACCGAGAGTCTCGCTCGGCCGCGTGCTCTGCCCGAATCCGCTGTCCATCGCCTCGGCTATCTCAAAACGCCCCGCATGATTTTCCATTTTGGCATAATCCTCGGCCGAGTCGCCCAACACATTCCCCTGCCGGTCTACAACCGTAATGCGCATATCCAGCTTGCCGGCCAGATCAGCGACCTGGCGCCGTATGTCCGAAAGATGGTCCGACTGCAGATCGTCATGGATGATCTCGGCCACCATCATCGCGTTGTTCCGCAACTCGTCCACGATGCGATCCTCGAAATGGTCCTGGAGCTTCAGCGTGACAATAAAGTCGAGCAGGAACACTGCTATCAGACTGATGAAGATGAAAGCACCGAGAAATTTCCAGAGGATCTTGCCGGACATCTACACCTCCTTGAACCGATACCCCACGCCGCGAATCGTCTCGATATAGTCGCGTGCGTCGCCCAGCTTGCGCCGCAGACTCTTGATATGCGCATCCACCGTACGATCGCACACCATGTTGTCGTCGGCCCCGATCGTATCGAGGATTATCTCCCGGGACAGCACCGCACCCGCACGCCGCACAAGCGCTTCGAGAACCTTGAATTCGGTGTGCGTCAACGCGATCTCCCGGCCCCCTGCCGAAACCTTGTGCCGTTCCCGGTCGATCACCACCTCGCCCGCTTCCAGCCTCTCGCCCGAACCGTTGGCCGAACCGCGCCGAAGAATCGCCCGGATTCTCGCGATCAGTTCCCTCGGACTGAACGGCTTGGTGACGTAGTCGTCGGCGCCGAGTTCCAGCCCGGTAACCTTGTCTATCTCCTGGGACTTCGCACTGAGAATGATGATCGGTATGCCGCTGGTACGGTGGTCGCTCTTCAGCATGCGGCAGACCTCGAAACCGTCGTGCACCGGCAGCATGATATCGAGAATAATCAGATCGGGTCGCTCCCTGCGCGCCCGCTCCACGCCCGTCTCGCCGTCTAACGCTGCGGACGTCTCGTACCCCTCCTCATGGAGATTGTACTCGATCATCTCCACGATATCGCGGTCATCTTCGACAATCAGGATGGTGCCTCTGGCCATACATCCCTCAATCAGCGCCACCGAACGAGCGGTCCGTCGTCACTTCGCAGCGTCGGCCGTCCGTATCGCGTCGCGCAATTCCCTGTTGATCCGTACGCTGCACCACGCCTTGCCGCACATCGAACAGTAATCCGCGCTCTGCTGCCCGCCGGCCTCGCCCTCCTTGCACGCTTCCTCGTGCATCCTGCGGGCAAGTTTCGAGTCGAGCGCCATCTCGAGATGCGTATCCCAGTCGAGATTGGCTCGCGCGGCGCTTAATTCTCTGTCCCGCTGGGCTGCATTGCCGTGTCCGCGGGCCACATCACCCGCATGAGCGGCGATCTTGGCCGCCACCACGCCTGCCCGAACATCATCGGCGTTCGGAAGCCCGAGATGCTCCCGGGGAGTCACATAGCAAAGGAACGAAGCGCCGTAGAAAGCGGCCGCAGTGCCGCCGATAGCCGAGGTGATGTGATCGTAGCCCGCCGCAATATCGGTAACCAGCGGACCGAGCACGTAAAACGGCGCACCGTTGCATACTTCCTGCTGGATCTCCATGTTGTACTGAATCTGATCGAACGGCACGTGTCCGGGCCCCTCCACCATCACCTGGCAGCCCTTTTCCTGCGCACGCTGTGTCAACTCGCCCAGCGTCTTTAGTTCCGCGATTTGCGCCGCATCGGTCGCATCGGCAATAGCGCCCGGCCGCAATCCGTCACCAAGCGAAAAACAAACGTCGTACTGAACCATGATATCGCACAGATCGTCGAACATTTCGTACATCGGATTCTGTCGACCGTGATGCAGCATCCACTTGGCCAGCAGCGCCCCGCCTCGGCTTACGATACCCGCCACCCGGTTCTCCAGTAAAGGCAGATGCTCGCGCAACACCCCTGCGTGAATCGTAAAGAAGTCCACTCCCTGTTCGGCCTGCTTGGCGACAGTCTCCAGAATAATCTTCGCGCTGATGTCCTCAACGCTCCTGTTCTCGATCACCTGATAGATCGGAACCGTACCGAATGGCACCGGACAATGCGCCAGCAGTTGCTCTCGCGTCTCGTCCAGATTGCCGCCCGTACTAAGATCCATCATCGCATCGGCGCCGACCTCCAGCCCCGCCCGCATCTTCTCGATCTCCTCGTCGATCGTCGAGCGATCGCTGCTCGTACCGATATTGGCGTTGACTTTCGTCGAAAGCGCACGCCCGATGCCCGCGGGTCTGAGATTCGCCTCAAGGTGCTGCATGTTTGCGGGAATCACCAGCCGTCCGGCCGCAATTTCCTCCCGCACACGCTCGACCGAAAGCCCTTCGGCCTCGGCGACAAGCTGCATTGCATTACTTGTTGAACCGTTTCGTGCTGTTTGTAGTTGTGTCGCCATATCTGTCTCATCGTCTGCTCGAGATGCCTACCCCCCCCGCATGCAAAATAACGGCAGGTGGGCATACGGATAACAAGGGACGCCGAATAACGAAAAAATCGCTGCGATAGCGAGCGATTCGTATGTGGGTGTTGCATCTGATTGCAATATCATCCATCACTTTCCTACGCAGGTGTGATCACCTTTCTCCGGCGAGTACCCTGATCAGGTTCGAAGGGTCTTTTCTCAGGCCCGCGACACCGCGAACCACCCCTAGTGCGTAAAACCGTATTATAACTGCTTCCAACCGCTTGTCAAATGCCGCCACGCGCTGCTGAGCTATTGTTGCAGAAAGAAATGTACGCCCTTCTTGTTCGACGCCACGATATCGATCTTGCCGTCCTGATTGAAATCCACCACCTCGAACTGCGTTCCCACACCTGAATCGTCGTCTATCTTGTGTGGGATGTACTCCACGCTTCCATTATCCCCCCGCCGCAGTTCGAACCAGTACATCACCGCCGGTTCATGCCCGCCCGGATCCTTGCCGTTGTGCGCAAAATGCCTCTTGCCGGTAACCAGATCCATCACGCCGTCATCATCGATATCCGCCAGGCGGATCGCATGCGGCTGAGAGAATTCCTTGAAGATATCATGCTGAACAAATGTCGAACCGTCGCCTGCCGCCCTTTGCTCGAACCACCAGATGCCGTAGCTGTGTGCCGAACTGGTAATCACATCGCTGTCGCCGTCGGCGTCCACATCGTAAACGAGCATGTCGGCACACTTCGGCCCAAGACCCGCCTTGTGGAATTTCCAGTCTGCCTGCGTTCGGTCCTCAGGCGCCTCCCACCACCCCTCCGTGATCAGTACATCCCTGCGACCGTCGCCGTTGACATCGCCCACACCGAGTCCATGACTGAAACGCTGCGTCCCCGGAGCCTTGGGTCCTGCAATAACGTGCATGTCCCAGTGTCCCGCAAGATCGTCGGGAATGCTGAACCACGCCATCAGCCCTTCCGGCTGAACGGCGAATAAAGGAACCGCTCGGCCGTCGCCCCGCAGATCGAGACATACCGGCGTCTCGTTGCACGCGCTTCGAGCCACCGTACGCTGCGGCCAATAACCGGGGCGGTTCTGCGGATTCTGATACCACAGACACGGCCCGCCCGGCATCCCCACAACAATCGAGTCCACCCAGCCGTCGCCATCCACATCCTGTGCGAAATTGGCAAAGCAGTTGCTGTACCCTTTCTTGGGATCGTACGTACCCGCTGGACGCAACTCGTGCATTTCCCAGTCCGGTGCGGCATACCACACGTCCCCCGCCAGTATGTCCGGTTTGCCGTCGTGATTGACATCCCCCACCGCTACCCCTTCGGATCGAAAGGTGGTATCCACAACCGTCTTCTCAAATCGAACGTCGCGCCCGGCCAGACTTGTTGTCACCAGAACCGCAAACGTCACTGCGAGTGTTTGCACCGATCTCATGCGTCAATCTCCGTCAATTGTCTTGCAATGCGTAACCGCATGATTATACCCGCCATATCCATGAACCGAAAGGCCTGCGGCATGCTCCTCAGCAACCAGGCGCAAGAGCATGCGGACAACGTCGCGTCAGAACCTCGCAGCCGTTGTCCGTAACCAGAACGTCGTCCTCTATGCGGACCCCGAGCGTGCCGGGCATGTATACGCCGGGCTCGATAGTCAGCACCGTTCCTTCTTCAAGCACTCCCTTGGCCCCCGGCTTGAGAAAAGGTTCCTCGTGTATCTCCAGGCCGAAGCCGTGTCCCGTTCCGTGTCCGTAAACGGGTAGATCGGCCTCGCGGATCACCTCCCGGGCCGCTTCGTCCACATCCGCAAGTCGGGCGCCCGGCTTTATCTTCCCGATAGCCGCCGCCTGCGCCCGCTCGACCGCTTCGAACACTTCTCGATAAAGCCGCGTTGCTTTGCCTACGGCAAAACAACGAGTAATATCGCTGCAGTAGCCGTCTCGCTTTGCACCGAAATCAATCAAAACCGTATCGGTCCTGCGCAACCTTCTCGCGCCGGGTTGATGGTGCGGCCGCGACCCGTTGGCTCCGAAAGCCACGATCGTCTCGAAACTCGTCACAGCATTGTTCCGCCGCATCTCCAAATCGAGCAACCCCGCCAGTTCCATTTCCGAAATCCCGGCTTGGATGTACTCCAGCGTCCGTTCGAGCACCTTACGGCTGATAGCCGCCGACGTCCGGATCGCTCGAATCTCGCCCGCATCCTTAATGCGACGAACGGCTTGCGTTATCCCGTCAACCGGCCGCAGTCGCCTGTCGACACGCTTCTTCAGACTCTCATAACTGCCGAGTGACGTGTGCTTTTCCACGCCTATCGTATATATCGACGCGGACCGCCGTACAATTCGGGCCACATCCTGCGCCAGCGACTCCTTCCGCTCCACAATCCGGCAGGCCGAACATTCCTTGCGAGCCTGCTCCGTATACCGGCTGTCAGTCAACAGATACACCTGCCTCTGCGTCGCCAGCGCCCAACTGTCCGCCCCGCGAAAGCCGGTCACATACGTCACGTTCGCCGGGTTCGTCATCAGCAGTGCGTCGAGTTTCCGCTCGATCAGCGCCCGCCGAATCCTTCGAATACGCCCGGCCAGAATGTCCTTCTGCACAGTCGCCAATGTCCGCTCAGTCCTCCAGTACGTTCAGATTCGGCACCCATTTGCGCTGCCAGGCCGGATAGTGCTTCGTCAGCAGATTCCGCGGCCCCGTACCGTACCACGAGTACCCCGTACGGCGCTCCTGTTCGATCTCGGCAAGGCTGTACGTAATCACACCGTCGCGTCCGCAGAAAATCGGCTGGTTCGTTCCGATCTCGTAAAACCTCGCCCAGATCGGACCCGCCTCCGGATCCTCAACCACAACAACGTCGTAACCCTTCTCGGAATCATCCGGCTTCCGTTCTGTCTTGATCCCCATAATCTTAACCCGGTCGAACCAGGCCACCGCGCTCTGAATGGCGTTGATCAGATGAGAATTCGGTTTGTCGATGTCCATCAGGAATCGAACCACACCAACGCTCTCACTGCCGCTGATAGAGACTTTCTCGTAAGAACGTGCCGGCGCCGGCTCCAGCGTCTCTTCGTCGTGCTGGGCGCACCACGCCGTCTTGATCCCGTCCACAACAATCTGTGTCCGCAGGATGCATTCGATTCCCTTGTCCACTGCTCGCCGTGCCTTCTCCCGCCGACCCGTATCGACGAAAAGATAATCCGCCCCCGGCCGGGCGACATCTCGCAACAAACGCAGTACGCCGATCATCGCATTGTCGTTGTACGTGATATGATTCGAGTAGCTCTCCGCCGAACGAAACGGATAAAACTGAGGCCAGCCGCCGTTGTCATATTGCGCCTCGAACAGGTAGTCCAGACCCTCGTTGAACGCCTCGCCAAAGCGCCCCTGCTCGGTCGCCGAGAATACCTTCGCAAGGTACCGCAACTGCGTATACGTCGCACCGTTGTCGATTGTCGAATCTCTCCGGTCCTTCCTGTTGCGCAGATCGGTCTTTTCCGACACCGTCAAAATGGACGCCATATCGGTGTTCTTGGGCCAGCCGCCTGTCAGCCGTTGATACAACAGTACGTTGTCCGCAATGCGAATCGCCTCCTGCGACGCATAGAATTCCGCCTTCTGATCGAGACAGCGATCCCAGGAGATACTCGCTTCCCGCCGCCCGGCCGTTGCCTCCGACCCGAAAACCCATACCATCATCCCAACCAGCAAAGCCGGCAAAACACGCGGCCCGCTGCCCGACCGTCCCCGCACAAATCGAAACCTGTCAAACATCATGTGCCTCCAGTTCATTGCAACAGTATGCTTCTGATTATCAGCCTCTGTGCCCGAAAGTAAACTATTTTTCCCCGTCCATTAGGCCCGGCTCGATTCGTTTCCTATACTTTCATTAAGTGGAAACCTGCTGGGGCGGAGACGAAAACGCGAGCCGATACCAAAGGCCTCGGTGTTTTCCGAGTGGGAGAAAAAGTCGGTCAGTAAGGACCATTTCTACACGGGGACGGCCTTGTGCCGTCCTCCTTTTTTATTGCTTGTCATCACCTGCCTGCCACCCTACAATGATCCCGCTGGAACTCCGTAATACTGTGAACCGGTGCTCGAACTGTGCTGTTACCGATTAGAACCAACATACGACCGAGACAGACGCCCTACGCAAACTATGCGCTGATTGCGATCAATGTCCTTATCTTCTTCCTCACGTATACCAGCCAGAGCGGACAAGACGTCATCCGCCCATGGGCCCAGCAGTTTCAACTTGTGCCCGCCCGGCCGCACGTATGGCAGTTCCTCAGCTACGCCTTCCTCCACGGCGGTCTGCTGCACATACTGGGCAATATGTACTTCCTCTACATGTTCGGTAACAACGTCAACGACAAACTCGGACACGTTGCATACATCTGCTTTTATCTCGCCGGCGCCGTATTCAGCGGAATCGGCCACACCGCCCTCAACGCCCAGTCGCATATCGGCACCCTTGGAGCCAGCGGGGCTGTCGCAGCCGTAACCGGAGCCTATCTCGTGCTCTTCCCCCAGACGCTCATAACCGTTCTCTACTGGTTCTTCTTCATCGGCACCATCGAATTGCCCGCCCTGTACTTCATCGCAATCAAAATGATCCTGATCGACAACGTCATTGCCCGATATACACCCCATGTGGCATATGATGCACACCTCTCGGGCTACGCTTTCGGGATTCTCGCTATCCTCGGAATGCTCGCCGTCGGATTGATCGGTTCGAGCAATTTCGATCTCTGGGCCATGCTCAAACGCTGGAATCGACGTCGACAGTACCGCGACGCCGTTGCCCGCGGCGGCGATCCGTTCTCGATTTCGCCGTCGGTCAGGACCGTACGCAGCCGTGAAGTGCCCGCCGAACCGGAGACCGAAGAAAGCCGCCAGACTACTCGCCTGCGCAACGAGATCGGCAGGCGTATCGCCGAACGCAACCTCTCGGCTGCAGCGGACTTGTATCTCAAGATCATGGAAATCGACTCCACCCAACTGCTCCCCCGCCAATACCTGCTCGACATCGCCAATCAGCTTGCCAGCGACAACAAACCGCAGGCCTCCGCCCGGGCATATGAACAATTCCTGGAGCATTACGCCAATTACGAGTACGCCGAGCAGGTCGAACTGATGCTGGGCATCCTCTACAGTCGATACCTCGGCGAGCCGGAAAAGGCCATCCGGCACCTCGAATCCGCTTCGACGAAGCTCTCGGACAAGGGACAGCGCCGCATGTGTGAGCAGGAATTGGAGAACCTTAAGAAAAACCGGGGCTGAGCCGCCGATAATATGCCCCTGTGCCCTCTCTCGCCCCGTATAGGCGACAGCCTCCGCAAATACGCCCCACCGCCGCATCAACCCCGAGCCGGCCTCTCAATGCCTGTTTCACTGATAAAAGAGTTGACAACCGCACACTGCCCCGCTAATGTCGATGGGCGAAAATCGTATTATCGTGCATTCGGGATTCTGGTTACGACCCTCTTTTTGGGAGATACGTAAGATGAAGTCCTTTATCAATCTCCTCGTGCTTATTTCATTGCTCATCGGAGCGTCCTTCTGCGCCGGTCAGGCTTCCAGCCCGGCAGGTACGTCGGCCGATTCGCCCGTCTATCCCTATACCGCCGAAGTAACCGGCAACGACGTATTCATTCGCTCGGGACCGGGAACGAATTACTACACCTGTGGGAAACTCCAGCAGGGCGACAAGCTCACAGTGCTCGGCGCGCAGTTCAGTTGGTCGCGGATAGTACCGCCCGAGGGCAGCTTCTCCTGGATATCCATGCAGTACGTCAGCATCGACCCGGAGAATCCCGATACCGGTATCGTTACCGCCAACGCGGTCCGCGTATTCGCCGGTTCCGAACGCGTCCGGCCCATACACTCAACCAGCCTCCAGGGCAAACTCGACCGGGGCGAGAAGGTTAAACTCCTGGGCGAACAGAGCGATAACTACTACAAGATCGAACCGCCCGCGATTGCGTATCTGTGGGTAAGCACGAATTTCATCAAGCCCTATGTCCCGCCCATTGAGACGCCGGAGGTGAGCGAAGAACCAGATGAACCGACACCCGTCGAACCCGACGAACCGGTGGACACCTCCGATGCCAACGACGTCGCCGAGCCGCCGGAAGAATCGGCCGAGGCAAACGAGCCGGCCGTTACCACTCCCGTTGAGCCGACCACCACGACTTCGGTGGAAAAAGAGATGCTCGACCGCTATAAGGAACTGGTCAGGCAAATAAAGGCCGAGCAGACCAAGCCGATGGAAGAGCGGGACTACAGTCGCATCAAGCAGGATCTGCTCGAAATCGCGAACAATCCCGCGGCCGGCAAGGCGGTCAAATACAGCGAATATGTCCTCAAGCAAATCGAACGATTTGAACTCGCCTTTGCAATCGCCAATCAGATACAACTTCAGGAAGCGCAACTGAAAAAGGTCCGGCAGAACATTCGGGATGCAAAAGAGGCCCGCCTGGCCAGAATCGAGGACCTCGGTAAATACGCCGTCACCGGTACCCTGAAAGAATCAGCTATCTATGGCGGCGCAGCCAAACCCTATTATCGCGTCACCGGCGAAGACGGCAAAACGGTATGCTACGCCACCCCGCTGGGCTCGATTTCCGAAAGCGAGATCGGCAAGCTCATCGGAAAAAAGGTCGGCCTGGTCGGAAGCATCAAACCCCACCCGCAAACAGGCACTGCGCTGGTTTCGTTCACCGACATCGCAGAGGTTGATTAGACCCAGCGCTGCCGGCATATACCGCAATACAGAATCGCCCTGTCGCGCTCGCGCTGCCGGCCTGCCGCCGATGTGTCAATGCTTCGAGAAAACGGGCCCGCAATCGCCCCGGGCAACTACAGCAAACGCCCACAAGCTGACGCGCGATAGATGAGCACTCTTGCGGCTGCTCAACACTCTTCGATGCACGATTGCGTATTGCCTCCCCGAAAACTCGGCAAAATCCTGCCTGCAACCGTTATGTCGAGTGTACATCCTGTCACCCTCTGTCCGTCTCAACCAGTAAGGCGGCACACCGTTCACAATCGCAACCGGAGCTTGCGAGGCCGGAATGACCGGACGGCAAATACCCGCACCACCAGAGAAGAATAGCCGGTCGGCGTGCGTCGAAATAACACGCAAATACCCGATTTTCGACGAACCAGCCTTTGCCTGACCCTCTTATGATGCCGTATCGCCCGCCTTGGCGAGCCGACGCCTTGAAATAGAGACCGCGATTCTGGTAGTATTGACCGTGTGGCGTGCAGCAATAACGATTATGGAGCTAAATGGCAAATCCTGGATGATAGAATAAGATATCTGCGCAAAACGCTGTCTCAATTTCGCTCCTTGGCCGCACAGGCATAGCTTATTGAGGAGTTGGATATGAAAATATTTTGTCCACATTGTCGAGCAGAACATCTGATAAGGGAGGGTCAGCTTGGCCAGAAGGTAGAATGTCAACACTGCAGCCATTCTTTTACGGCGCACACACCTAATGGCGAGGATACACCACCTTGTGCCAGCAGAGAGAAAGGTGACGAAATATTCGACACGGCTTATTGTTATGGTGCCCCGCGTCACAGTGCGTCGCTGGTAATAATAGCCAACAAGTGCCAACACTTGTTCTTTTTGGTATTGGGATCCTGCCTACTGTGCTGGATTATCGTAGCAGCCACAACTGACAAGGATCTGATTTTAGGCACTCCCTCCGTCCGGCTTCCTGTTTTGCTAGTAGATGTCTCTACGCCAGCCTTCTACATTGCAGCTCCCTTAATACTGGTGGCCCTCTATGTATACCTCCTCGCCTATCTCGCCAAGCTACGGCAGTCTCTTCCATTAAGTGATGAATTTTCGAATCTCCCCATTTGCATCCTGCCAGCTTTTGGCAGTTTGCGATTGGACACAGTGATACTCCTTCTTCTCTGCTTCGCTTTGCAGTTCTTTCTTGTTCCAGGGACAATCATCTACTTCTGGATCCGCTACTTACCAACACATAGCATCCTTGTGACGTTGCTCCACATCGTGCTCATTATGTTGTCTACCTTCATTGGGCTATGCTATTGTCGAATAATCATCAGGGAGGTTCTTGTGCGGATACAGCATAAGCCTAAGGCGAGAATCTTCCCAGTTCTACGACTGTCAACACGCAATCGTGTTGTTATTGCAGCTCTCGCGTTTATCCTCCTTGGCGTTTCATCTTTCACTGGCATGTTAAGCCCGCCATCATCCGATTACATGTTTACAGTACCTGAGACTCTTCTCCAAGACATTCGGGAATTCTTCCTAATGGGGCTACAGTTCATCAGCTTCGATGCATCTGCAAATTTGAGAGACGCGGTTCTTTCTGAGAAACCTGCAGGTGTCCGACTGGTAAACGAAGAGGATTTTCAACTAGTCGGCGGTGCTCACCTCCCGGAGAAAAACCTGCGAAATACTGATGCAACCGGAGCGTTTCTCGCCGCAGCCAACTTGATAGAAGCATCGCTTTGCAGCGCACAACTCGATGGAGCTGACCTGAGATACGCGACCCTTGGCACTATCAATCAAACAGAGTATCGAAGTCGTATTCTCCGATTATCAACAACAAGCAATCATGATCTCAGATTGATGCCGATGGCTGAACAAGATAACCAAATTGAAGGTTACTACTACTGGTCGACAGGGCACACTCAAAAACCGTACAAATCAACACTAAAATACTTTCTCAGAAGTGCTACGCTAAGATTCGCTTCACTTCGTGGCGCCAGACTTCAACACTCCACACTCATAGGGGTCGATCTCGGTCATGCAAGACTCATTGCTGCGAAGCTGAATGAGGCTGACATGCGTTTAGCAAACCTCAGTGGTGCTGACTTGAGATGGGCAGATATGACTGGGGCATTGCTAAAAAAGGCAAACTTGATAGGTGCCGATCTCAGATTTGTATAATACTCCCCAAAAACTGGACCAGGGATTAAGGTGGATTCGTTGCCTGTATCGATAACTGATTCAGGAGACGAATGATGCAGAGTAAACGAAAGCAGTTCAGTGCGGCGTTCAAGGCCAAGGTGGCCCCGGCGGCTATCAAGGCGCTTCCGAAATACCCTGAACTCTATAGACCCTCCAGACCGCACAAGCCGCATCGCCCGCTCCGCATGCAAAGACGTCGGGCCCCGAAACGTCCGTGAACGTCCGAGGCCCGCGTTCGTTTACACTTCGAAACTGTCGCAGTACCGATACGCATCGATAACCGCCTGCTCGCCTTCCTTGCCCCGCATGCTGTTCCCATGCTCCATCCCGACTACGCCCTTGAATCCGCGCTTGTAGATGTGCTTGAAAACGTTCTTGTAGTTGATTTCGCCGGTCGTCGGCTCCTTCCGCCCGGGATTGTCCCCGACCTGGAAGTACGCGATTTCGTCCCACGCCCTGTCCATATTCGGAATGAGATTCCCCTCGCTGATCTGCTGATGGTACAGATCATCGAGAATCTTGCACGACGGGGAATTTACTCCCTTGCAGATCAAATATCCCTGCGGGATCTTCGTCAGGAAGAGACCCGGATGATTCGCCCACCAGTTCAGCGGCTCCAGCACCATCACCAGACCCGCCGGCTCGCAAACTTCCGCCATCACCTTGAGATTCTCGATGCAGTTCGCCATCTGATAGTCGAACTCCAGCTTCTGGCTCACGTTCGCCGGCACCACCGTGCTCCACTTGGCATTAACGCGCTTGGCGACCTCGACGGCTTTCTTCATCGAGTTCCGCAGACCATTCTGGTACTCCTTGTCCGTCCGCGTCACCATATCGGTGTTGCCGAATCCCGAGAAGCTCACGAACACGCCCATGGTCATGTCCAGCTTCTCCATCTTCCGCGCGATCTTCTCCTGAAGCTCCGCCGGCTTGCCCATCATCCCGTTGTCTTCCATAGCCGTGAATCCCTGGTCGGCCATGAACTGCAACTGATCCAGCGGATCGTTGCCCGCATGATGCCTGAACATGCCGAAATGCGGCGCGTATTTGAGCTTGAACTTCGGCGCATTGGAAGCCGCACGCACGCTCGAACTCACCGCCGAGGCCGTGACCGCCGCAGCCGCCACGCCACCGATGAAATTGCGTCGGGAAATGCGGCTCTCGGCCGCCCCGTTCTTTTCCTGTCTCATAGTAGAATGCTCCTCCAGTCTGCTACTTCTTGAACTTGGTCCATTTCTGTTTGCTCTTCGTGCTCGCCAGAACCGTCTCGATGAAGAGCATTCCGCGCAATCCGTCGTTGACATCCGGGAAATCCTTGGCCAGCGGATCCGGCTTGCTGCGGGTAATCTTCGCCCGCACGGTATCGGCAAAGTTGCAGTAATTATTCGCAAACGCCTCGAAGAACGCCTCCGGGTGCCCGAACGGCAGACGCGTCGCGCGCCCCGCTGCCGGGCTCTTGGCTGCGACATAATCATTGCCGCGCTTCCACACCTGCATCGGTCCGTCCGGCTCCTTAACGTACAAGTAATTCGGATGCTCCTGGTGCCATTCCAGCGACTTCTTTTCGCCGTACACCCAGATCGCCAGATTGTTCTCTTCGCCGATGGAAACCTGGCTGGCGTGCAGCACGCCACGCGCACCGTTGTTGAACCGCAGAAGAACGTTGCCGTCGTCGTCGAGTTTGCGGCCCTTCACGAACGTATGCAAATCGGCGCACATCTGCGTGATCTTCAGACCCGTAATGTACTCCGAGAGGTTTTCCGCATGCGTTCCGATGTCACCCATGCAGCCGGCCCCGCCGCTCTGCTTTGGATCGGTTCGCCAGGAAGCCTGCTGGTTGCCCGTCTTCTCAACAGCCGTCGCCAGCCACCCCTGCGGGTACTGTACCACGATCTTGCGGATCTTGCCCAAATCCCCGCCGCTCACCATGTCCCGCGCCAGCTTCACCATCGGGTAGCCCGTATAGTTGTGCATCAGCCCGAACACTTTCCGCGACGACTTGACGATCTCCTTGAGCTCCTTCGCCTCCTTGACGTTCAGCGTCATCGGCTTTTCGCACATGACGTGAAAGCCAGCCTCCAGAAGATCTTTCGCGATCGGGAAATGCCAGTTGTTCGGCGTCGTCACCGCCGCGAAATCGATCCGCTCGCCGTCCGGCAGCTCGAGTTCCTTCTCGATCATCTCCTGATATGTATTGTATACACGCTTGGAATCAAGCAGCAACTCCCGCCCCATCTGTTTCGACTTGCGCGGATTGATGTCGAACGCACCGGCCACAAGCTCGATCCCGCCGTCCATGCGGGCCGCCTTGCGATGCACGTCGCCGATAAAAGCCCCGGGACCTCCGCCGACCATACCCATCTTCAACTTTCGCTTGAGTTCCATACCTACTCCTTTCAAATAGAATTCGCGTGTGAAGTTGTGGCTCGTTGAAATGTCACAAAAGCGTAACTTCTTAAAGCACTTTCACATACATCGTTCATTGCATCCGCTGGAAATTATAGGGGCTCGGCACAACATCGCAAAGGAAAAACCGGCAATTTCGCCGTTGCCGCCGCTCTCTCTGCAACTCGCAAGACGTGTGTTCCGCAGACCGCAACCCGGCCGCCCCTGAAGTTTCGGTTGACAACGCCCCCCCGCGTGTTATAACCCTACCCGTGGATCATCGTCAATGGCGTGCAATATTGGAATGATCCGGTCTTGTTAATCATGTGGAGACTTCAACTGAAGTAGTGCTCGTGCCGAACCGAGAGGTGAGAAGTGAAAACTGACGCCGCCCCGCAATCCGTGAGACTTTATTTCCTTCCCGTCCGAACGCGCGTCCCGCTGAAGTTCGGCCCCGAGACGCTGACCTCCGTAACCTGCGCCCGCGTTCGCATGACCGTTGCCGACGACACCGGCCGCACGGCCGAAGGCTGGGGCGAAACGCCGCTGAGCGTCCAGTGGGTCTGGCCGAGCAGTTTGAGCTATCAGGATCGCCACGAAGCGATGAAGCAGTTCTGCCGGGCGCTCGCCGGAGCATGGACTGCTGCCGACACCTCCGGCCATCCGATGGAAATCGGCGCGACGTTCATAGACAAGGTACTGCCCGTCATGCTGGCCGACTTCAACAAACAGCAGGGCCTGTCCGAACCGATGCCCCACCTGGCGGCCCTCGTCTGCTGCTCGGCCTTCGACATCGCCCTGCACGACGCCTACGGCAACCTCCACAACCGCGACGTCTACTCGACCTACACATCACAGTTCATGAACCGGGACCTCTCAACCTACCTCGAACCCGCCGACGATACGGACGTCTCGTTCGAAGGCAGGTACCCCGCCGACTTCTTCGTAGAGCGCCCCCCGCAGACACTGCCCGCCTGGCACCTCGTCGGAGGCAAGGACCTGCTCGACGCCTCGGAATGCTCCGGCGACGAACCGGACGACGGATACCCCGTCCTGTTGCCCGACTGGATCGTCCGCGACGGCCTCAAATGCCTCAAGGTGAAACTCCGGGGCAACGACGCCGACTGGGACTACGACAGACTCCTGCGCGTCGGACGGATCGCCATACAGAACGACGTCCTCTGGCTCACCAGCGACTTCAACTGCACCGTCCACGACCCCGCATACGTCAACAACATTCTCGACCGCCTGATGCACGAACACCCGCGGACATACCAGATGATCCTCTACGTCGAACAGCCATTCCCGTACGACCTGCGGAAACATCAGATCGACGTGCACAGTGTCTCGGCCCGCAAACCCCTGTTCATGGACGAAAGCGCGCACGACTGGAAACTCGTCCGCCTCGGTCGACAACTCGGCTGGACGGGCGTCGCACTCAAAACATGCAAGACGCAAACGGGCGCTTTGTTGAGCCTCTGCTGGGCCAAAGCACACGGCATGACACTGATGGTCCAGGATCTGACCAATCCCATGCTCGCCCAGATCCCGCACGTGCGCCTGGCCGCACACGCCGGCACAATCATGGGCGTCGAGACTAACGCCATGCAGTTCTATCCGGCCGCCTCCGCTGCCGAAGAGCAGGTGCATCCGGGCCTGTACCGACGCCGCAATGGCGAGGTCGACCTCTCGACCCTGTCGGGACCGGGATTCGGCTACCGGGTCAACGAAATACGGCGCGAGCTGCCCGAAGCAGAAACCAGCGCATCGAAGTAATAGAACGAACCTGAAGGATTTCAAGAACACGGAGCGATTAAAGATGGCAAAACTAAGCGCATTCGCAGATGAAGTAACAGACGATTTTCTCGGCCAGGTACAGTTCCTCGCCAAAGAGGGCGTCGGCCACATCGAACCTCGTTTTATCGATCAAAAAAACATCATGGATCTGTCGAAAGGCGAACTCGACGAAGCCAGAAAGAAGATCGACGACCACGGACTGAAGGTCAGCGCCATCGGCTCGCCGATTGGAAAGGTCGCACTCGACGAACCGTTCGACGCACATCTCGACAAGTTCAAACATGCTGTCGAACTGGCCGTATTCTTCGAGACGCCCTTCATTCGCATGTTCAGCTACTACGCCCCCGAAGGTCAGAATATCGACAACTATCGTGACGATGTCCTCGAACGCATGGCCAAAAAAGTCGAGATACTCAAGGACACGGACGTCACGATGGTGCACGAGAACGAAGCCAACATCTACGGCCACAGCGCTGCAAATTGCGCCGATCTGGCGAAGACCATCGATTCGCCCAGGCTGCGACTCGTATACGACCCGGCTAATTTCGTCTGGGGCGAGAAGATCACCAACAATGTCGAAGTCTGCTGGCCCGTCATGGCGCCCTACGTCGTTCATATCCACATCAAGGACTGGAAACTCGGCGCCGCCGACGTCGGCAGTATACCCGGCCAGGGCGACGGCCAGATCAGAGAACTGCTCAAGCAACTCGCCGAGATCAACTACGACGGCTGCATGACCATGGAGCCGCACCTGCAAAGCGGCGGTCAGTTCGGCGGATCGACTGGACCGGACCTGTTCTCCAAAGCCATCGCCGCCGTGCGAGAGATCGCTTCGGAAGTCGGACTTCAATGCGACTAACCACGCAGAAAGGAATGGAAATATGAAGACATGGAACTTCGGAATCGTTGGGGCCGGATTGATCGCGGATTTTCACGCCCGCGCAATCGGTGACATCCCGAACGCAAAACTGACGGGCGTTTGCGACAATATGCTCGAAAAAGCACACAAACTCTCCGACAAATACGGCGCTGCCGCATACGACAGCTACGAAAAGATGCTCGAGAGCGACGACATCGACATCGTAACGATCGCCACGCCCAGCGGCTTCCACATGGAACCGACCGTCGCGGCGGCCGAAGCGGGCAAGCACGTCATTTGCGAAAAGCCGCTCGATATCACGCTCGAACGCATCGACAAAATGATCGCCGCCCACGACAAAGCCGGAACCCGGCTCGGCGGAATATTCCCCTATCGCTTCAACGAGGGCATGAAGCCGCTGCGCGAGGCGATCCGGTTCGGCCGCTTCGGAACAATTACATACGCATCCATCTACGTCCCCTGGTGGCGCACCGATGAGTACTACAAGGACTCCTGGCACGGCACATGGAAACTCGACGGCGGCGGAGCCCTCATGAACCAGTCCATCCACATGGTCGATATGCTCTGTGACCTCATGCCGAATATCGAATCGCTCCAGGCGTACACCGCCACGCTGGGTCACCCGCAGATCGAAACCGAAGACACCGCAACCGCCGTACTGAAATATACCACCGGCGCCCTCGGCGTCATCTACGGCACAACCGCCTCTTTCCCGGGCCAGTTTCGACGCTTCGAAATCACAGGCACTCAGGGAACCGTCATCATGGTCGAGGACAGCTTCACCACCTGGCAGTTCGCCGACGAAAAACCCGAAGACGACGAGGTCCGCAAGAAGTTCGGCCAGATCGAAGGCGGCGGCGGCGTTTCCGATCCCGCTGCAATCTCCTATCAGAACCACACGCGCAACTTCCAGGCCTTCCTCGACGCACTCGAAAGCGGTGAAGACTTCTGGATCGACGGCACAGAAGCCCGCAAAGCCGTGGAAGTCATACTCGCCGTCTACGAAGCCGCCAAAACCCAAAAGCCTGTCAAGCTGGGATAGAAGCTATTTGCTGCCGCAGGCCGGGTGTTCGCGCCCGGCCCTGCGCCGCAGCATGGCTCGGATCCCTGCAAGCGGCAGCGATGCGCTCGCCAGATAGTTCGGAAGTCTGCGCGTCCCGCCTATAATCCATTCGCAGGCTCCATACCGTTTGAAATGATTTGCCATATCGATCACCGTCCGGTCCGCCAGCGCAGGATGCACGAGATCGAGAGTGTAGACGAACCACCCCGTGGGCGTTGCCCAGTAAGCCCCATTCTGGTAGGTATCGCGCTGACAGGTTGTTTGCTCCCAGTAAACACCGCCGGGTAGGTGCCTGATCTGGCCGTCTTGCACGATCTCGCGGTAGTGCTTGTCGAAATACTCGGCAATCGCCGACGACTGGGCCCGATCCGCAACCTCAAGATATACCGCCAAAGCCGAGCCCCATATATCATGCTCTCTACATGTGTCGGTGGCCGCACGGAACAACCCGACATCGGAATCCCAGAATACGCTCCGGATGCTCGCCGCAACGTCTTGTGATTCGCGCCGCCGATCGCGTGCTTCCGCCTCGCGTCCCAGGACCTCCAGCAGGTCCGAAAGCTGCCGCCCGGCCTGCACGTACAGAAGCGAGCAGAATAATACGTCGCCCTGTTTGCGAATCGTGTCCGTAAAGCCGTAAGGACATCGATCCCATCCATCGGACGCGCGGATGTGGACCAGTCCGTTGTCGGCATTTCGAGGCACCGCGGCCATCGTATCGAGCAGCGGCTCGATGATCGCATTGAGCAATTCGACGTCCTCCGTTCTGCGATAGGTATGCCACGCCACTGAGACAGTGAACTGCGAACCGTCTGCCACCGGATGGGTCCCCATCGAGCCGTATCCTGGCTTGTAAATGCATGTCCCATCGAACTTCACGCAATCCACCCCCGCCCCATCGCAGCGAATACTCCGGACGAAAAGCCGGCAGGCATCGATCAACTCCGTCTCGCAATAGCAGCCAATAGCCCCTTCCAGCGTATACGCATAGTCCCTGAGCCAGAATGCCTCGTAGCCGATGCCTACCTGAGGCGGAAAGGCCGCAGTGCCGTCATCCATGCTGCGCCTGGAAGCGCGAATAACCCGATGCGCCTCTTGTTCCAGCCATGACACCGCCTCATTCATGCTCGTAAAGCCCCCGGCTGCAACCAGATTCGCCGCATGAAGGACAAGTCCCTGAACGACAAGCACCAGAATCATCGACTTGTGTATTCTCATCGCTATTGCCTTCCCCCATGCCCCGGGACGCTATGGACACACGCTGTGATCATGGTGCAGCCATCCGACTCCGAACCCATTTGCACGCAAGCGGCATAGGGCATCCGCGACCATATCATTCCGGGCTCGGAATGACCTTGGACTTCTCCGCCGACCGCCGCAGACTGCGCACCTTCTTGATCTGCAGAGCCGATGGTTTGACCCGGCTGAACTTCACCCCCCTGCCGGTCACGATCTCTTTCTGCTCGCGCACGAAGTCCACATACTGCAGCAGCGCCCAGGCACTGTTGTTCCATCGCATCTGATAACCTCGCAGATGCGCCTGCTTCTCCATGCGGAGCCGCTTGTCCTCGTTGAAAACCAGATAATCCAGTCCCTGCGCGATCTGCTCGACCGACGGTTCGCCCGGATCGACCAGAATCCCCCGCGCGTACCGCCCGATGACGGCGCCGGCCGCGCACGGCTTGTTCGAGTGGATCAACTCCACCGCGTACCGGAACTTCGTCGCGATAGCAACCCTGCCCGACCCCAGTGTATCGGCCAGCACGCCGCTGGATATCTGGTGCACGTTCAGATAAGGCAGCAGCATAACGTTGGTCGCCCCGTAGAACTTCAACAGCGCCCCTTCGTCCAGAAACTTGTCGTAGAACACCACATCGTACTCGTTGAAATCCACCCCTTTGAGTTCCGGGACTCGACACCATTTGACGTGTGCGTCCTCGAGCGCCTTGTCCATCATCGCCTGATAATCGCGATACGGCCGGCCGCCCTCAGCCTTGACGAATTCCGGATGGCACTGCCCCGCTACCAAATACACCACTTTCGCCCGCTGTTCGGGCGTGCACGACTCATTGACGAAGCGCCCGAAAGCCCGCACCGCGTACTGCACCCCTTTGTCCGGCGAGAGCATACCCAGCGTCGTGGCGAGGAAGTGATTGTCCAGGCCGTACTCCTGCTTGACCCCCAGTCGGTCGAACTGCGACGGATGATGCATCCGAATCCCGTGATCGATGTGGTTCAGCTTGGCGTGCTGGATACCGTATGTAGGCGATTCCAGTATCTGGATCGCGCTTTCGGTAATCACGATCAACCCGTCGCTGTACTGCGCCAGCCGTTGAATGGTCTGGCGTTGATGTTCGTTGGGATCGTCCAGAACGGTATGGAGATACACCAAAGTCGTAAGCCCGCGGTCGCTGAATGCCTTGGCCAGTTTGACGAAGTTCTCGCCACAGGCGGGATTGCCCTCCGGGTCCGGGTCCAGTCCGTACTCGTGCTCCAACAGCACGACCGTAGGCGTCACACTCTCCTTCGCCCGCGCATGTATATGATCGACCGCGTTCTCCCACGACTGCGGATTATACTGGTCGATGATCAAATCCACCGGTATTTCGTACGGTCCGTTGTGGTTGTCGATGGCCGCAACGCGAATGTAACCGACCTCATCGGTAAAATGTGAAAGCGCGCTGGCCAGGCTCCGTGAGAATGTCCCGATACCGCACCGCCTCGGCGGATACGTGCTCACAATCCTGATGTTATACGGCATACCCAACCCCTTTCAACCAGGCTCGTCGACCACAATCCCACCAACCCTGCAATCTTGCGGCCCGGCAGTTCGCCCGGCCGACGAAACGCGTCACACCGCCGCAATAACGCCCTTGACGTAGCCCACGGATTCGGCAAGGCCCGCCAGAGGATCGTTCGCGTCTTTTTCATATTCGAGCGAAGCCACGCCGTCGAATCGAATCTGCATCAGCGTGCGAATCACCTGCGGAATGTCGATCACGCCCCGCCCGATCTCGCAGCCGTGTCCCTTCGCCGTCGCTTCGGTAACGTCTTTCAGATGGACGTCGTGCAACCGTTCGGCGTACTTCTCTATGGACGTCACAGGATCCGCGCCGTATCGCTTCGTATGACCGATATCGTTGCACAGACCGATGCGTTGATCCAGCCCCTTGATCTTCTCGTACGCAATCCCCGGCGTCGGATACGTCTTGTCGCCCGGCCCGTGGTTGTGAATGGCCACCTTGATGTCGTACTGCCGTACCTTCTTCTCCACCAGATCCAGCACATTCGGACCCGGCACTCCGATGATCACCTGCATCCCCGCCGCCTTCGCATAATCGAAAGCCTGCTGCACCTGCTCCTCGTTCCGCATGGAAATCACGCCCCCGCCGTACAGCTTCAGCCCCGCTTGCTTCACTTTGTCCACCACCTCGTGAATATGCTCCGCATCGCTGTCCAGAGGCAGATGAAAGCTCTTGAACGCGATGTACTCGAGCCCGACCCGCTTGGTCATATCGAGTGTTTCATCCAGGCTGAACTTTCGCAGCGAATACGACGCAAGGCCCAACTTCAGTTTATGCTTCCGGGCGTCCCCCGATGCCCCCTGCGTCACTCCAACCGCCGATGCCACCGCTGCAATACCCGCCGCCTGCAACAACTGCCGTCTGTCGGTCTTTCTGTCCGTCATGTCTGGTTCTCCTCAAAACGCCCGCTCAGCCCACGTCGTGACGGGCAACTGTCTATGCACACACCCTGCAACCGTGGGCAGTTGACCCCCTCAGCATAAACGAGGACACCCCGCCGGGCAAGGAAAATCACGTTGCCCACGCCCCCCAGCTTTGATATCATTTGCGCCGATGACAAAGCGCAATACCACGAACCTTCTGGTCATTATGAAACGAGACGATGCCGTCAAATCGAACGACTGCCCTGTGAATGGAACATGCTCCGCGCCGCTGTCCGGCACACACAGCCGCACCGTCGCAGCCGCGCTGCTCGCTCCAGGCAGTATTGAACCGAAATCCGCACGCACCGCGCAAGCCGACAACCAATAGCAAGGTGGACAAAATATGAATCGCAAGACAATCAGCAACGCAACACACATCAGCCGCCGAACGTTCCTCACTCGCGCCGCCGGCCTCGTCGGTACGGCCGTCGCAGTGCCCGCCATTGTACCTTCCTCCGTATTCGGAGCTGCCGCGCCGAGCAGCCGAATCACCATCGGCGCCATCGGCGTCGGCCGTATGGGAATGGGCGATCTGCGGGAGATACTCGGATTCGAAGAGGCCCGCGTCGTCGCCGTCTGTGACGTGGACACCAACCGCATCGCCCGCGCCAAACAAACCGTCCAGAGCCGGTACGCCGAGCAGATGTCCGCCGGCGCCTACGACGGCTGTGCAGGCTACCGCGACTGGCGCGACGTCATCGCCCGCAAAGATATCGACGCCGTCATGGTCGTCACGCCGGACCACTGGCACGCCCTGCCCGCCATCGCCGCCGCCAAAGCCGGCAAAGACATCTTCATGCAGAAACCGCTCTCCCTCACCATCCGCGAAGGACGCGAAGTCTCCGATGCAATCAAACGCTACAATCGCGTCTTTCTCGTCGGCAGCCAGCAGCGCTCCGATGCACGATTCCGCAAAGCCTGCGAACTCGTCCGCAACCAGCGAATCGGCGAACTCAAATCCGTCAAAGTCGGCTTCGGCACCGACCCCGGAACAACTCCCCAACCCGTCATGCCCGTACCGAAAGAACTCGACTACGACATGTGGCTCGGCCCCGCCCCCTACGCACCATACACCGAAAAACGCGTCCACCCGCAAAGCGGCTACGGCCGACCCGGCTGGCTGAGAATCCGCGACTACGGCGCCGGCATGATCACCGGCTGGGGCAGCCACCACAACGACATCGCCCAGTGGGGCATGGGAACCGAATACACCGGTCCGGTCGAAATGGAAGGCGCCGCCGAATTCCCCGCCGACGGCCTCTGGGACGTCCACGGCCGCTTCCACATCGAATACACCTACGCCAACGGCGTCAAAGTCACCTGCGCCGACAACCGCGAGAATAAACAGGGCGTGCTCTTCGAAGGCACAGACGGCTGGGTCTACGTCCGCCGCGGCCACATCGACGCCAACCCCAAATCCCTGCTCGATGCAACCACAAAACCCGACGAAACACACCTGTACGTCAGCAACAACCACAAACAGAACTGGCTCGACTGCATCAAATCGCGACAACCCACCGTCGCCCCCGCCGAAGTCGCCCACCGCTCCTGCTCGGTCTGCCTCCTCGGCGACATCGCCATGCAGCTCCAGCGAAAGCTCCGATGGGACCCCGAAAAGGAAACGTTCCTCAACGACCAGCAGGCCAATCGAATGCTCTTCAGACCCAGACGCAGCCCGTGGCGCGCATGAACTAACGCATAGCCCGCCGGCCGCCGCCCTTACGCAACGACGAAAGGAAACAACATGCTCGGCAGAACGCAAATCACACGCATCATCCTGACCACTACCCTGATCGCCCTTCTCGCCTCGACCGCATCCCACGCCGGATCGCTCGACCTGGCCGCAAAGCTCGAGTCCGACAAAGTATCCGTAACAATCGACGGCAAACTCGTCACCTGCTACAAGTTCGACCACTCCCAGAAATACCCCTACTTCTGGCCCGTCAACGGCCCCGCCTCGAACAAGTCGGTCACGACGGAAACCTCCGAACCCTATCCGCACCACCATTCCCTCTTCTTCGGCTGCGACCGCGTCAACGGCGGCAACTACTGGCAGGACGTCAACAAACGCGGCCAGATACTCTCCCAGGGTCCGCGGCTCGTCGAAGATTCCGGCCCGCAAATCATCATCGCCGACACGTGCCTCTGGAAACAGCCGGACAAAGACCCCATCATCCGCGACCACCGCCGCGTCACCATCACCGCTCCCGACCGCAACACCCGCATCATCGACTTCGCCATCGCCCTCGAAGCCCTGACCGAGATCGAAATCCTCAAGACAAACCACTCGCTCTTCTCCGCCCGCGTTGTCCCCGCCCTCAGCGTCAAATCCGGCGGCGCCCTCGTCAACGCCCGCGGCGACAAAGGCGAAAAAGGCACTTGGGGCGTCGCCTCCCCCTGGTGCGACTACTACGGAACCCGCGACGGCTGCACCGAAGGCATCGCCATCCTCCAGCACCCGTCCAACCGCTGGTTCCCCAGCAAATGGTTCACGCGCGACTACGGCTTCTTCTCACCCACCCCCATGTACTGGCTCGACGGCGGCAAGTTCCACATGGCCCGGGGCGACATCCTGCCCCTGTGCTATCGCGTCGTGGTCCACGCCGGCGACACCGATCGAGCCGGAATAAAAGAAATCTACGATGCATACCGCCGCACGCCGTGCCAGCCGCCCAAAACGAAACAGGCCCGCTAACAAACGCACAGCCCCTGGAAAGGACGCCCCATGGCCGCAGACAACGCAGGACGCTCGAACGACCACAAACAACAGGACCTCGAAGCCCTTCGCGCCCGCCTCGACGCAATCGAAAAGAAGCTCGACAAGAACAACGAGGACATCCGCGGCGTCGCAGCATTCTTCTTCCTGCTCGCCCTCATGCTCGCCGTCAACCTCTCGCTGCCCCACGCCATCATCGCCGCCATGGCCCTGACCATCGCCTACGTCGCCTATGTCGACTACCGCACCATCCGCAGATCCGACAGACACAAACGATAGCCCCCGCTCTTGCCGCGAAACACCCCCTACCGCCGCCGGCCCCGGCCGCAGTCCCCGGCCTCAGTTGATCTTCTCCACCGTCGTCTCCATCGTCTCGGTATCGAGGATAACCAGATGCCCCTGCCCCGTGATCCAGTCGGTGGACTCGCCCGGATTGATCACCAGCGTCCGCCCCACCCGCCGAATATCCTGCTTGTGCGTATGCCCGTACACCACGATATCGTGCATCCCGCTGGCCGCCACCTCCTCGATATCGTGCTGCGTATGCGTCATAAAAACGCGCTTGCCGCCGAGCGTCCCCTTGTAGCAGTACGGATGAATCTCGCCGCCGAAACCGTCGATCGTGGACCGCAGAAACAGCTTCTCGCCGTCGTTATTGCCGTACACCGCAATGAACTTTGCCCCCACGTCGCTGAACGCCTTGGCCGTAAAAGGCGAAACAATGTCGCCCCCGTGCAGAACCGTCTCAACCGCGTGCTTCTGCAGCAGCGCCACCGCCGCCCGTACGTTCTCGTGATGGTCGTGACTGTCCGAAATAATGCCGATTCGCATAGCGATTCCTTTCAATATACCCACCCCCGCATCCTAACCAATCCGCACCATACCCGCAACCCCGCTCAACAGCACACCTCCGCATGCCCGCCTCATACCACATCCAGAACCTTCAAACCGGAACAAACCGGGTCATTCCTCCCGGCCTCGCAATTCGTGGTACTGCTCCCATTCTCGCCGCATCTGTTCCTGCATCTCTTCAGGGGTCAGTAGAAAATCCTGTAGAATGGCCGGAACCACAACATATCGCAACCCGTCGGACGTACTGTAATCAAGACTGTAAAGCGGTTCAACGTACCCATCCGTGTTCACGTTGTACAAAACATGCAGATCTCGTATTCTTATTGTTGCCCCGCGTGTCACGTTTGAGAATAGTCCCTCGCCACGTTTAATCTCGTCAAGTGCTTTCTCTGCCGTCTTCGTCGGATATTCATTTAATGGCTCAACAGTTATCCACTGCTTTCCCATCGTGACAATCTTACCATCTGGATTGATATCTAGCAACATGGATCCCGCAGGGCCTCGGCATCCATACCCTCCAATGACTTGGGTGAACCGAACAGTTATAAAACCGGCACCGGTGTTGTCTATGACCCTGGTGAGCCGGGCATCATCAGATTTTAGGCCTCGCTTATTCAAAAAATCGATTGCGATTTGTTTACATTCTGCATCTGAAGGGTAGTCCTCGCGCCTCTTCTTCTTGCTTGTATAACTATGCGAATACATCGCGCAATTGAACCAGCCCCGGCGCTTGTCCAGCTCGAACAAGTGTGTCTCGGCTTTTAACCGAATGTAATTCGAGCCTTCCCTGTGTATTACGGTTGCATTCCCAGGCACTCCGAAATACTCCTGCGCCATGCGCCACGCATCGGCTTCTGTCAGCGGCTCGGGAAACACCTGCTTGTACACCATTATCTTCTCCGGCATCTCGGGCAGTGCAACCAGAAGTTCGATTTCAGGCAATGATTGACCCGGCCAGTTGCTTGATGCCGCCGAACTGAAAAGCCTCGGAAGATTCGAATCCTCCACCGCCCGTCCCGCATCACTTCCTACCCCCGACTCCGCCGGCCCGTACAGCAGCGCAAAGACAACAACCAGTACGATCGCACCGGCAATCGCCCCAATCACCCACAATCCCAAACGTCTCTCAACCTTCGTGCGCATTGCTTCTGCCCCGTCTTTACGGTCGAAACTGCACATTCCCCGCCGTAGAATATCGAAACGATGCCTCTCCTGCAACAATATAACGACCCACGATCACAGAATCAACATGCCCCCGCGTATTCCCAAAAATCGACTCTCAATTCTCCTTAACGCCCAGGGGACGGCTCCCAAAACCGACTCAGCCAAACCTTCAAGTCCCCTCATCAACTCTCGCCTCCTCGAGTTCTTGACTTCTCTTCTTGACTCTGTCCGCACCGCGCATAGTGTCATCTCGACCGAAGCGAGTCCCGCGCCGCCGGGACCTCAACATCCCACGCATAGAACCGACGCGCCCCCGTCGGGCAGAAACCATGCATCTTGGCGCCTATCCTGTCATCCAATTTCAAATCTCGACTTTCCATTTTCATTTCCCCCTGTCATCCCGGCCCCCCGCCGGGACCTCAACAACCAGCGAAAACAACCGACGCGTCCCCGAAAGCCAGAACCTCGGCACGTCCCGCGCCGCCTGTCATTTCGAGCGCAGCTCGCCCCTTGAGGCGAAGCGCAGTCGAGAAATCTGCTACACGAACATGCCCAAACCCTGCGTCGCACCAAATACCTCCGCTCCGACCCCCTCACCGCCGCGCATAGTGTCATCTCGACCGAAGTGAGTCCCGCGACGCCGGGACGAACGAAGCGGAGAGATATCCCCTCCGACCAGGAAGCTATGCCCGCACCCGCCACAACCCCTGTCATCCCGGCCCCCCGCCGCGACCTCAACATCCAACGAAAAGAACCGACGCGTCCCCGAAAGCCAGAACCTCGGCACGTCCCGCGCCGCCTGTCATTTCGAGCGCAGCTCGCCCCTTGAGGCGAAGCGCAGTCGAGAAATCTGCTACACGAACATGCCCAAACCCTGCGTCGCACCAAATACCTCCGCTCCGACCCCCTCACCGCCGCGCATAGTGTCATCTCGACCGAAGTGAGTCCCGCGACGCCGGGACATCAACATCCCACGAAAAAAACGACGCGCCCCCGTCGGGCAGAAACCATGCATCCTGGCGCCTATCCTGTCATCCAATTTCAAATCTCGACTTTCCATTTTCATTTCCCCCTGTCATCCCGGCCAACGAGCCGGGACCTCAACATCCAACGAAAGTAACCGACGCGTCCCCGAAAGCCAGAGCCTCGGCACTTCCCGCACCGTCTGTCATTTCGAGCGCAGCTCGCCCCTTGGGGCGAAGCGCAGTCGAGAAATCTGCTACCCGAACATGCCCTGACTCACATCGCACGAAATCCCCTCCGAACCGCCCCCCCACCGCCGCGCATAGTGTCATCTCGACCGAAGTGAGTCCCGCACCGCCGGGACGAACAAAGCGGAGAGATATCCGCACCGACCAGGAAGCTATGCCCACAAGTGCCACAACCCCTGTCATCCCGGCCAACGAGCCGGGACCTCAACATCCAACGAAAAGAACCGACATGCTCCCCTGTGCCAGAAACCCTGCACACCAGCGCCTCCTCCCGCATCAACTCGAATCGCGACTCCTTGCCTTCCCGGACTTGCTCATTCCTGCCATGAATCCAGGATTCCGTTGCAGCTAAAGCGACCTTGCTTTACTATAACCCCAACTGGCGCGTATTGGCCGAGTATGACGGCTCGAACAACCTGCAGCAAAAGTCCGTGTTCGGCAATTATATCGACGAGGTTCTGTTCATGATCGACAGCGACACCCACAATCATCTGCGCCGCCACATCAACACGAGCCCACGTATTAATTCACGATATCTAAAGCCGGGCATCATCCTGCAAATCAACTAAACCGACCGAGCTGACCCCTATAGACACGCCCCGACAGGTCGGCCAAACTTGTGGTGCGCAGCAACACAGTGTTGGCGATGGCGGGACCGTGCAGACGCTTGCGTCGAAACGCCGAACGCGCACGCCCACCACCCGGCCGACCGACCTCCACCGCATAACCTCCTCCGCTCCCCGCCACATCCACCCCGTTGTCATGTCGAGCGGAACGAAGTGCAGCCGAGACATCTGCCACCCGAACACGCCCTTACCCCTGTCGTGCGAATTACCCCTCCGCCCCGACTCTGTCACTAACCGCATCCCCTTTTCTATGCCCTCCCCCGACGCCGTAAGTACCCACGTCCTCCCCAGGGCCGCTGCGTCTGCTTTATCCTGCAAGTCAACTATTACCGATGGAGTTGGCACCTATAGACGCGTCCCGGCGGGTCGGCCTCACCCGTGATGCGCAGCAACACAGTGTTGGCGATTAGCGCAACCGTGCAGACGCTT
>CAZGMJ010000015.1:0-94222 GCA_964526785.1 uncultured Pirellulales bacterium | reverse complement strand
AGTCCAATCTGGTTTTACCCATCGGCTCCGCGACGGGAAAAACCATATCTATTTCGTCGTGATTGATGCGGGATTATGCTGAAAGTCCGAAGTTTGGATTATGCACAAGTGAAGTCTAAAGAAGGAAAGGAAAGGTCGTACATCATGGAGACACGCATTCGCAAGTCAACGAGACGGACTGCCGGACCGACTGTTCTATCGCTGCTGCTGGTTTGTCTGTTGCTCGTAAACGCCCCGGCGAACGTTTCAGCGCAGGATCGCGAGAGTATCCAGACGCTGCAGCGCCTGGGAAAAGCCCTGGCGAGCGTTGCGGAGAATGCTTCTCCCTCCGTGGTGGGGATCAAAGCCAGTTGGACCGAGACGCAGTCGTCTCGCGGGATGCAGGGACTCCCTTTCGGCGAGGACTTCTTCGATTTCTTCCAGAGGCCGTCCCCGCGCCAGCAACCCCAACAGCAACAGCCGCAACGCGAATTTCAGCGGCGAGCCCAGGGGTCGGGCTTCATAATTTCCACGGACGGGTATATTCTGACCAACAACCATGTAGTGAGCCAGGCCGAGGAACTGGAGGTGGAACTGCTGGACGGTCGAACGCTGAAAGCCGAGGTTATCGGCACGGACCCGGAGTCAGATGTTGCGGTGATTCAGGTAAAGGGCGAAAACCTTCGCCCATTGCCCCTGGCTGACTCTGAAGAAGTCGAAGTGGGCGAATGGGTGCTGGCCATCGGCAATCCGCTGGGACTGACACATACCGTTACAGCGGGCATTGTCAGCGCCAAAGGCAGGACGGGAGTACATATCGCGACGTATGAGAATTTCATTCAGACCGACGCCGCGATCAATTTCGGCAATTCGGGCGGACCGTTGATTAACCTCTACGGCCAGGCCATAGGCATCAATACGGCCATTGCGGGCCCCGGAGGGAATATTGGTATCGGCTTTGCCATTCCGATCAATATGGCGAAGAATATTGCGAACCAACTGATCGAAACCGGCGGCGTGGAGCGCGGATACCTCGGCGTTTGGCCGCAGGATGTGACGCCGGAGATGGCCGATGCTTTCGGGCTCGATGAAGCCGAGGGTGTTGCGATAGCCGAAGTCACAGAAGGATCGGCGGCCGAAGAAGCGGGGTTGCAGCATAATGACGTGCTGCTCACCCTTGACGGCCAAACACTCGATTCTGCCGCGGAGTTGCGGAACCTCGTGGCACAGCGGGAGCCCGGCAGCAAAGTGCGTTTTGTATTGTTGCGGGATGGTAAACGCCGCACGATTACGGTAACGCTGGATAAGCGGCCGTCCATGGCGCAACTGCGCGGCCGCCGTGGTGGCGGACGAACGCCGTCGGATACCGCGAAGTCCGAAGCTCTGGGGCTGACGCTGCAGAATCTGACGTCGGAGCTGGCCGAACGATTCGGCCATGAGGATGCCGCCGGCGTGATTGTGACGCGAGTGGCTCCGGGCTCGAGTGCGGCTCAGAAGGGCATTCGACCGGGCCATTTGGTTAAAGAAGTAAATCTCGAGCCCGTCAAGAACGTAGCGCAGTTCGAAGAGGCCCTCGAAAAGGCTTCCGACAAAGGCCGCGCACTGTTGCTGATCAGTGACGGTCAGGCTCAGCAGTTCGTTTCATTGGATATACCCGAAGACTAAGGCCGGCGCAGGCGGCGATTCCATCATGCGGGAACCGCTGCCGGAGTGGGGCGATGATAATGGCGCATGGCAAAAGGTCTTCTCATCTTTGTCTGCTCTCGCCGTCGTGCCGGCTGTCATCTGGCGGTCGGCACGCAGCGGAGCGCGAATGAACCATCGAACGGACTGTGATCAACAGGGTACACAGAACAATCTTGCTGACGCAAGTGATCCCGGGGAAAGGAGAACGACAATGTTTTTGCAGACCATCAAATCAGAAGGTCTGGCTCACCTGTCGTATATGTTCGCCGATTCTGACACCGCCGTGGTGATTGATCCACGACGCGATATTGATGTCTATCTGGAGATAGCGCGGCGGGAAGGCTGTGTTATCCGACACATCTTCGAAACGCACAGGAATGAGGATTACGTGATCGGTTCGTTGCCTTTGGCCGAAGTGACCGGGGCGGACATTCATCATGGAAAGAATCTCGACTTCAAGTACGGCCAGGCGGTTTCACAGGGCGATATTTTCGAAGTGGGTGATTTGAAGCTAGACATTTTAGAGACACCTGGCCACACGATGGAGAGTATTTCCATAGTCCTCGCGGATACCAGCTTTTCCGAGCAACCGATCGGTGTATTCACGGGTGATGCCTTGTTCATCGGCGATGTTGGCAGGACAGACTTCTATCCGGAGCGGTCGAGAGAGGTCGCCGAACTGTTATACAACAGTATCCACAACAAGTTGCTTCCACTTGGTGATCAGACGATCCTTTATCCTGCACATGGAGCCGGTTCGGTCTGCGGTGCGGGCATGGCTTCGCGCGAGTTCTCCACAATTGGTTATGAGCGGCAAAACAACCCGCGACTGCAAATGGCCAAAGACGATTTCATAGAATACAAAGTCCAGGAACACCATTATCAGCCTCCATATTTCAGGAGGATGGAGCAGTACAATCAGTTTGGACCGCCCGTATTACAGCATCTCCCGGAGCCGAGAGCCATGAGCGGGGATGATTTTGCCGGCGAAATGACGGCGGGACTGATCCCGCTGGATATCCGGAGTCCCGAAGCTATTGCCGGGGCGTATATTCCGGGCAGTCTTGCGATTCCTCTCAACATGGTTCCCGCGTTTGCAGGCTGGTATCTGCCCCACGACGGGAATATCGGACTGATTGTCGAATCGCAGTCGCAGATCGACACAGCCGTCCGGCATCTCTACCGACTCGGATATGACAACGTCGTCGGATACCTCGAGAGCGGTTTGCATGAATGGGAAGTTGAGGGGCGGGTGTACGACCGGATACCGGCAGTGCACGCCAGCGAGTTGGCTCGCCGCATCGAGCAGAATGAGTCATTTACGCTGCTGGATGTTCGGGGCATAGAAGAATTCGAGCAGGGGCACCTGCCCGGAGCCAGGCACATCTATGTCGGCGAACTGACGGATCATCTCGAAGATGTACCTAACGACAAGCCGATCACAACATTTTGTGGCAGCGGCCGTCGTGCGATTATTGCCGCAGCTATTCTTAAGAATAACGGCTACGAGCAGGTTGAGGACTGTCTCGGGTCCATGTCTGCGTGCGCGGCCCTGGGATGCAGGACGGTCGAGCCGGCCGGCACTGTTTAGAATCCGCATTGCCATACGAACATGAACACGCAATCCGAAAGGTCGGAAGATGTTTAGGCTGCAAGCAGTAAGGCCTACGTGGCTGATGATTGGCGTATGCACGGCTGTGTTGCTCATTTCGACGCAGGCCCTCGCGCAGCAGACTGAGGCACAGCTTTCTGGAGCGAGCGAAGCAACAGACAGTTGGCTGGCCCAAAGACGATGGTCCCCTTACGTTGTCGGTGTGGGGATTGGCCTGTTGAGCTGGTTGACGTTTCTGCTCTCCAGCAAAGCGCTTGGGGTCTCGACCGCATACGCGCGGACCGGAGGCATGATCGATAAGTCCATACGTGGAAAGAAGGTGGACGAGCAGCCCTATTTTCAGAAATATGCACCGAAGATCGACTGGGAGTGGATGCTTGTCGCGGGATTGTTCATCGGGGCATTCCTCTCGGCTATTATCTCGGGAGATTTCCGATGGGAGACAGTTCCGTCCAGGTGGGAAGCCGAATTCGGCCATACGCCGGCAATCCGCTGGGCGGTGGCTGTGGTCGGTGGTATTGTTATGGGATTCGGAGCCAGATGGGCGGGTGGATGTACGAGCGGCCATGGCATAAGCGGAACGCTCCAATTGGCGGTGAGCAGCTGGCTGGCGGCGATCTGCTTTTTTGTCGGCGGTGTTGCCACTGCGATGCTCATCTACCACGCCTTTTAAGGGAGGAGCAGTCTTGATGCTTGACAAGATTCGGTCCAACGCGTCGCTTCAACTTATGCTTGGGTTTGGCTTCGGGATCATCTTCGGATTCCTGCTCCAGCGAGGCGGTGTGACTCGCTACGACATTCTGATTGGCCAGTTGCTGCTGACAGATTTTACGGTGATTCAGGTTATGCTGACGGCGGCGCTGACCGGCATGATCGGTGTATACGCAATGAAACAACTCGGGCTGGTGGAATTGAGTCCCAAACCTGGTTCTGTCGGCTCGACGGTGGTTGGGGGACTGGTTTTTGGTGTGGGATTTGGGATTCTCGGCTATTGTCCGGGAACGGTCAGCGGTGCAGCCGCCCAGGGATCGCTTGATGCACTGGCAGGCGGTATTCCGGGCCTCATTATCGGGACGCGCCTATATGCAGCCATCTTCCCGAAGCTTCGCGAAACGGTTCTGGACAAGGGCAGTTTCGGAAGCGTCACCATACCCCAGTTATTGCGCGCGCCTGTAGTGATTTGTCTGCCTTTGGCTGCAGCAATTATGTTTGGTGTGCTCGCGATTATCGAAGTGATGGGCTGGTGATGCAGCGCACGACCACATTGTGAACCCTGAGTTTAGGAAGCGGCAGTGCCAATGAACCAATACGATGTTGTGGTAATCGGCGGGGGGCCGGGAGGTAGTGCAGCGGCCAAGCAGGCGGCCCGGCGCGGGGCGAAGGTCTGTCTGGCTGAAAGCCATCATCTGGGTGGCACGTGCCTTAACGTCGGCTGCATACCGACCAAGGCCATGCTGCACGGCAGTGAGGTGCTCTGGCAAAGCCGTCATATGGATGTCTTCGGCATTGTCTCGGGCGAGCCGCAGGTGAATGGACCCGGTTTCATGAAACGGGTCAGGGATTTCGTGGATGATCTGCGAGCAGGACTTGACAAGAAAATGGCCGACTTCGAAGGCATTGATTTTATCCGAGGTCGAGGCAGCCTTGCGGATGATCATGCGGTCAGAATCGAGCAGGCGGACGGCGAGATGACGGTGTCGGGCGAGTCAATTGTCATTGCCAGCGGGTCGAAGCCGGGCAGGCCGGGTTTTCTGCCGTGGGATTCACCGCGTGTGATGACATCTCGCGAGGCGGTCGGATTGAAAGAGCTGCCGGAGAGTATTCTCATATTGGGCGGCGGAATCATCGGGTGCGAGTTCGCCACGTTCTACGCGGAGATGGGTGTGCGGACCTATCTGGTGGAAATGATGGATCGCTTGCTGAATCTCTTTCCCCACCAGGAGGCGTCACGGCGGGTGCGGGACTCACTGGAGCAAAGGGGTGTTGAAGTCATCGTTTCGCGGAAGCTCGAGAAGATCGACGCGGACGATGACGAGTTACACTGCGTCCTGGAGGACGGTCGGACAATCGACATCTCGCACGCTTTAATTGCCGTGGGACGAAAGGCCGTTTTGGATGACATCGGAATAGAACGAGCGGGAGTCGAAACGAAAGACGGTATCATACCGGTCGACGAACACTGCCGGAGCAACGTCAGGCACATCTATGCGGTCGGAGATGTCGCAGAGAAACGACAGTTTGCCCACCTGGCCGAACGAATGGGCCGTGTGGCGGGCGAGAACGCCGCCGGGCACGAGTTGTGTGACGACCGCGGGGTGGTGCCGAGCGGCGTATATACGCATCCCCAGGTTGCAATGGTCGGTGACGACGAAGAATCCGCCCGCAGCCGCTGTCAGGATGTGACCGTGCGAAGACTGTCGCTTGAATCCAGCGCTACAGCACAGGCTTACGACGAGACCAACGGCGAAGTGAAGCTGGTGATCGATGCAGAGACCGGCGCCATATACGGCGGTCTCTGGATCGGACCACACGCTATCGATCTTATTCACGAAGTGGCTCTCGCCATAAGGGCCGGCTTGTCGCTGGCCGACATTTACCAGACCATACACGCACATCCGACCCTGCAGGAAATGTTGTATGAGGTCAGCGAGGAGTGGGTCAACGAACGGCTACGTTCAACGGGTGCAAAACCATAAGGGCCTTGGCATATGCCATTCTTGACGGAGCGTCGCCCGCAAGGAAGGTGCGCGTTTCGCTGTGTCATACCGTCAGCCGTTCCGCGAAAACCGGAAGTGCTGGACGCACGCTCCTCGAATTCTGCGTGACGGCCGCAAAACTGTCACGATATCAGGGGACTATTTGTATGCGTGCTTTACCTTGCAAATGGAACTGCACAAAACGGCCCTCGGCGTCGTATTCCACTGTACCGGGTTGGTGCTTGTGCTGTGGCAAATCCCGCGTTGCCTTGACATTGAGGCTCATGGCCGTTGGTTTCTTCTCCAGGCCGGTCACCAGAACGTAGTAGGGCCGCGTAGTCCAACCGTCGATTTCGATGTCCACCATTTGGCCGGTGCGGTGGATGCCGCCGATGTGGCATGGGGCATGAACGAACCAGTCGTTCATGGGGATTCTTGTGACAGTGTACAGCGTACCCCTGTCATACAGTTGGGGCAGTTGTGCCTGGACGGTGCCCGGATTGATGGCGGGCCCCAGACCCACTTGTGCCCGCAGATCGAAGTAGTCCGGCAGAAGACCTTGACGCTCGGTATCACTCAAAGGCCATGTCATTTGCAGGCCGGTTGCGGTAATGCCGTCGGCAATCTGTTCCCAGGGGTCTTTGCCATCATATCGAGCCAGCATCTGAAGGGCGTGAGCATATACCAGCCCGCACCATTGAACGGGTCGGCCGAACCACACGGGGGCCTTCCAGTTGGTGGCGCCAAGCACCGCGATCGTAGCGTACGTGCCAACCGGGCCCTCGGCAGGGCGCGAGAGATATACGAAAGGCACTCCCGTCCACGCCCAATACCGAGCCTCTTGCAGGTACTCCTGTCTGCCCGAAAGGACATAGCCCAGCGTGCAGGCTCTGACCATGTGCGCAGAGGCGAGAATGTCGGGCGTGTGCAGCGGGACTTCCCATGTCTGTGCACCGCGAGGCACCGTGCCTGCATATACGCTGATCACCTGGTCCAGCATCGTCAGCGCAGCGTCTATGAGTTGTCGGTCGCCTGAAAAGGCGGCCCCTTCGAGGATTGCCACCATGCTGCGGCCGGAGATGCCATTGGCATGATCAGCGAAGTGCGTTCTGCCATAATCCACTTTGCCCGGACAGTAGAGCTTGATGCCGTCGGTGCTGAAAGTGCCGAGATGATCGCGGGCGATCCGGCTTTGCTGCTTCACGAATGAACCGATATTTCCGAACAGCAGCGGTGCAGACATGACGTGCGCATGCGAAATGGTGCTGGAGAAAGAACGACTATCGCCGATCTGTTCCAGCCCGCGGATTCCAGCCTGTTGCAATTTTCGTGCAAGGTGCTGATCCTGCGTATGAGCGGCGAGCCATTCCATATACATAACCGCATCGGCAGCGGGGACAGGCGGAAAGTTGTCGCCCCATACCGCATGACGCCAGAGTCCGTCACGGTGCGCTGCGGAATCAAGCCACCCATGGGCCAGCATTCTGACTGCTCGTTCGAATCCTCCCGCAAATTCAGGTACACCCGGCAGTCCGTTAATCCGTACGTAGTGTTTCACGGCTTCGGTCACAGCGCTGCCCGTGCCGCCAAGAATCCTGGCTGCAGTCTTCAGCGGCTTGTTTGCAGCAAGCAGCAGCGGAGAATGGCCGCACAGAGCGTTTTCGAACCGCAGGCCGCCTACGGCCGGTCCCGACAGGGCCATAACGTGCGCGGCAGAACCATAGATGCGGTCCGGCGAATCGAATATCGGCGTCATCGTCTCTGACGGTTCCCATGTCAGGCCTATGTATCGCGATTGAGCAGTTATCGCCATAAGCGGAAACGTGATCTTCACGGGATCAGGCGCTCGCCGTACGTACTACGATGTTTCGATATCGGCCCGGCTGCTGCTGGGCTCGTTCGAGAGGTATTCCAGTCCCGCAAAAAGTCCCTGATCTTTGTTCTGCCCGTACGTTCCCAGGCCGGGCAGAAGCGTCAGCCAGGGCACCAATATGGCCTTTCTGTCCTTGTCGACTGCCACTTCAGTCTCAACGGTGATTGCGTCGTTGATCTTGCTTGTGCGAAATGTGCGTTTGAAGTGCCATGTGGCTCCGCCTCGGTCGCCAAGGACTGCCTGAACCTCGATGCGCTCGTTCTGCTGCACTTTTGTTTGCACCTCTGCATCAGCCATGCTAAGCCATTGAGGACCATCGTCATCGAGATAGCCGATTGTCTCGGCATTGTGTCCGGCGGCCATTTCAACGCCGTCAACGAGAACCAGAAAGCTACCCCACTTGCCGCCATAGTGAACGACTTCGACGTTCTGAGCTGCTATTCGAATAGGCGTCGTATCGTTTTCGGTCGGTCTTTGCGGCATGGGCAACGGAGGGGGACCGATCTGTTCGATCGCTTCGACCTCTATCCACGCGACGTTTACCTGTCCTTCACGCGTACATGGATCCAGTCGAAAACGTGTGCGAGGGCCAAGTTGATCGCCGATCGTCAATTCGTATTCGTGCCATTTGCCGTCCGGGTAGACTGCAAAACGAACGGACTTACCCGCAGTGAACTGCCGTCCGTAGAACAACTCTCCTGCTGTATCTACGTCCGATCGCATTCTAATTCGCACGCGAGCCATTCGTGTTGCGCCCAAGTCGACCGGCGGTCCCTCGATCCACGGATCATTCCCGGTGCTTCGAAAACGCAGTCCTGCCTCCGTGGATGCAAGATCAGCTACCTGTTGGTTTGCCCTCCAGCCGAGTGTGCCCTGTGTGAAGTCCCATCGAACCGTGTCGGCGCCGGGTGCCGACGATGGGATGGCCAGGATGCTGAAAAGGGCCGCAAAGGCTATTGTCATGCTGTTCTTCCGGAGAGTCTGGACATCCTTGATTTCGGTGCGATCTGGTTTCATTCCTGATCCTTGTCAACTCGGGGCGGTTTGTTTGTTTATGCAAACATATTGCTGCAGAGACAGGATGTCAACGGGTTGCGGCTGACTACAAAGGCACCACGATCTGCGTTATAATGCGCCTGATGCATATAACTCAACTAATCAAGCGAAAAGCAATTGCCCTGGGTTTTGACGCCGTGGGGGTGACCAGCGCCGAAGCCATTTCGGCTCAGGACAGAGAGCGTCTGAGCGCGTGGCTGGGGGCGGGCTATGCGGGGCAGATGACATACATGGCTCGCCATTTCGATAAGCGAGTCCATCCGGCCAAGTTGCTGGAGGGCGCTCGATCCGTTGTTGTTGTCGGCCTGAATTACACGTCGCCGACTGCCAACAGCCCGAAGCCCGGGCAGGGGAAAGTGGCGGCCTATGCGCGCTATGATGATTATCATCCGTTTATGAAGCGGCGGCTATACGCGTTGGCCGAATACATGGTCGCAGAAGCCTCGCGCGGCGGGAGGTTCAAGGTGTGCGTCGATTCCGCCCCCGTTGCCGAGCGGGCTTTGGCGGTACGGGCGGGTCTGGGCTTCATTGGCAGAAACCATATGCTGATCCGTCCGGGCATGGGTTGTCGTGTGCTGCTGGGAGAGATTCTCACAACCCTCGAATTGGCGCCGGACAAGCCGGGCATCGGCAATTGTGGCGGTTGTGCGAAATGCATCGATGTCTGCCCGACCGGAGCGCTGGGGGCGGATGGGAGCTTCGATTCCCGAAGATGTATCAACTACCTCACAATAGAACACAAAGGCGAAATCGAGCCGCAACTGGCCGTGCAGATGCAAAACAGCCTGTTTGGGTGCGAGCGATGCATTTCGGTCTGCCCTTACCAGCAAGGGGTTTCAACCTGCGACAATAACGAGTTCCGATACCATCCGGAGCGAGAAAGCCTGGATTGCAGAGCGATACAGAACCTGAGTGAAGCAGCTTTTCGGGAAATGTTCGCCGATTCGCCGATATTGCGTCCCGGCCTCGACAGCCTCAAGAGAAACGCACAAATATGTCTGCGCAACATGCAAGGTCGGGCAGAAACGTGCTAAATCGAATTACTCGCAATTCCAACGGCCAACGCCAACCGAGCCGCCCAGAATAGTCTGCCAATAGATGTCCTGCGGGCCTAACCCAGCGCCGCCACTTCGAAAACGACGGTGCCCCCGCCGGTGTGATCGGATGGGTCCGGACAGTGTACGTAGGCTTTGCTTTTGTCCTCCTTGCCTTCAAGCCCCCATTGTTCGGGCTTTGAGACGCGAAGAGCATTATAATACGGCATCAGCGACGCCAGGCCATGCATGCACACGGGCACGTCGCTGACCAGTTGATAACCTGCCTTTAGTGTGAAAGAATCACCGACTTTGTAAGTGGGGCAGTGCCCTTTGATTTCTTTGACGGTTACGACAATATCCATAAAGCGTTGTCTCCAGTGTTTCTATCATTTTGTTCTATAGCCACTAATAGCGGCCCTGCGTGCTTCTGTCAAGGTGTGTTTGCAGACGGCGGCCGGTTAGCGTCCGAAATGCGTTGTAACGGCGCGCAATGCCCGTTAATATGGCGGCATTTGGCAAAACTGGAGGTCCTTCATGACAGAAGAACTGATTGGAATCATCGGCGGTACAGGGCTTGGCGACGTACTGCAACAGAAGCTCTCTGACGTTGAGTTTCACCAGATGGATACGCCGTTCGGCAATCCGAGCACAGAAGTAATGGTTGGAAGTTTCGGACAGCGGCGGATAGCCTTCCTGAATCGACACGGCAAAGGACATGCGCTCATGCCGAGCGAAGTTCCGTATGCTGCAAATATCTTTGCCCTCAAAAAGCTGGGCGTTCGCACGTTGCTGGCCAGCGGGGCGGTGGGGTCTTTGCGTCAGAAGATCGCACCGGGCGACCTGGTGATCGTCGATCAGTTTATCGACAAGACGCTCAGACGCCGGGGCACCTTTTTCGACGGGCACGCAGCCGTGCACTGTGAGATGGCACATCCCACGTGCGAGCGAATTGGCAAGTTGTTCGTGGACGCGTCTCAGGGTATAGATGCGACCACACATGCAGCGGGGACGTATGTCTGCATGGAAGGGCCGCAATTCTCGACAAGAGCGGAATCGCAGATGCATCGCTCCTGGGGAGCAGACCTGATCGGGATGACAGCATTACCGGAGGCGAAACTCGCGCGCGAAGCGCAGATGTGTTACAGCCTGATTGCGCTTGCGACCGACTACGATTGCTGGAAGGAGCCGGAGGGCGGCAGGGATAAACAAGCACTGCTCAAAGAGATCATCGGTAATCTCAAAATGGCTACGAGCAATTGTCTGCAACTATTCGAAGCATTGTTGTCGGGCAAGGCGGACCTGCTCAGCGCCGGTTGCCCGTGTCGCAGCAGTCTTGAGTTGGCTGTGTGGACGGATCAGGACATGATGGACCGGCAGCGCAAAGCAGAACTGGAGGTTCTTTTTGAATAGGCCCGGGCTTGACAGACGCCTGTTTGCGGATATAGTCACAAAGCCTGGAGGATGGCACAGCATAACAACGGCACTCGAGAAAGGGGCTGAAGGAAGATGAAGACAAGAACTGCGATAGTACTTACCTGTGTCGCCTGCATATTCATCATGGGAGTAGTCGGATGCGGGGGGAAGGAGACGCCGAGCGTGAAGAAGAGTCGGCTGATCGCCAGCGAGAACCGCGAACTTCTCAAGACGATCGAACAGAAGGACGAAGAAATCGCGGATCTCAAGCAGGAGCACGCCAGGGAAATGGCAAAGCAGGAGGAATTGCTGGAGAAATGCCGGGACGAGCGAGACGCCCTGAACAAGCGTTTGAAAGGACAGATCGAACAGCAGGTCAGCGGAGTTCTCGAGGCGGTCATGAACGACAACAAGGCGCTTCGCGATCAGGTTGCGCAACTTCAGGCCAAAGTCGAGGAACTGCAGGCGAAAGTCAATAGCAATTAATTGACTCGGTGATACCGCTCTGCGTCGTTTTGAAGACTCATGTGGCCGCCTTGCAGACTCTCCGGACCGTCCTCACGCAGTCGGGTGATTGTTCGTCGGGATAGCGATGCTGTATGGCGGCTGCAACGAGTCCTGCGAACATGGGCTGTGGTTTCAGGGGCCGTGACGTCAGGCATGGATGTGCCTGTGTTCCCATGAAGAACGGATGCTCAGGCAATTCCAGTATCTGCATGATGGGATGATCCGGAGCTTTGCCGCTAAATACCAATCCCGCCCCTTCGAGAGGCTCGATATACGCCGGGTCCACCTCGTACCGATGGCGAAAACGCATACGGACCCTTTTTCCGCGACCGAACAGACGCCAGGCGAATGTCTGTGAACGAATTTCGATATCTCTGCCGCCCAAACGCATATTGCCCCCAAGGCCTTCCAGCTTTTTCTGTTCCGGCAACAGGCTGATGACGGGTTCGGGGCAATCGGGATCGATTTCGGTGCTGTTGGCCTTCCTGAGTCCGCAGACGTTCCTCGCAAATTCGATCACCGCCATCTGGAAACCGAGACACAGACCGAGGTAGGGCAGTTTCTCCTCGCGGGCAAATCGCACGCAGGCGATTTTTCCCTCAGCCCCGCGCGTCCCGAAGCCGCCCGGCACGATAATACCGTCCACATCCTGCAATTGACGCCGTACGTTTCGGCCTGTTATGTTCGTAGTGTCAATCCATTTGATTGTGACGTTGCACTTGAGTGCGATCCCCGCGTGTTCGAGCGCGTTGATGATCGAAGCATAGCTGTCCCGTACCGATGTGTACTTACCCGTGATTCCTATAGTAACATCGCGGTTGGCCTGGCCGATCTTGTCGGTGAAGTCGCACCACTGGGCCCACGCTTTGCGTTCGTTACGCAGGTTAATCCGATCCTCGATCTTCAGCAGTCTGGCAACTTCGAAATCCAGGCCTCGTTCTCGCAGTGAAGCCGGAATCATATAAATGCTGGCCGAATCGGGCAGGCTGATGACCCTTCCCACCGGCACATTGCTATACACGCTGATCTTCTGGCGCACTGTTTCAGTCACGTCTTTCGCCGCCCGACAGGCAATGATATCGGGCTGAATTCCCAACTGCATCAATTGCTTGATGCCGAGTTGGGCGGCCTTCGACTTCTGTTCACCGAGAGTTTTGGGCTCGAGGATATACGTCAGGGCAACAAAGCAGCAACTGTCGGGACCTTCCTCATAGGCAAGCTCGCGCATGGCCTCGATGAAATAGGCATTTTCCAGGTCTCCGACGGTACCGCCGATTTCCACAAATACTATGTCCGCGCTGGTCTGCTGAGCCAATCTGCGAAGTTTGAATTTCACTTCGCCCGTTACGTGCGGGATCATCTGGACGTCCCGGCCGAGATAATCGCCATGTCGCTCCTTATTCAGAACCGAGCTGAAGATCTGGCCGCTGGTGGCGAAATTCGCCCGGGTAAGGTCCTGATCGAGCATACGTTCGTATGTCCCCAAATCCATATCGCACTCCATTCCATCGTCCAGCACGAAGACTTCTCCGTGCCGGAAAGGGTTCAATGTGCCGGAGTCGACGTTCAGATACCCCTCGAGTTTGATCGGCGCGACTTTCAGGCCCTTGTCCTGCATAAGCTTGGCCAGGCAGGATGAGAAGATACCCTTGCCCAGCCCGCTCATCACCGTTCCCATGACGAAACAGTATCGTGTCCTGCCCTTTCTATATCCCGACGGAACGGGAGAGAAGAACTCGCTGTCTGTTGAAGTGTCGCTGACTGACGCCAGTAGATCCTTTTCTTTTGCCATTCCTTGTCCTTAGTGTCTCAGCAGGGGGGTCACCTGACTCGATAACATTATTCGTTTGAAGCATGCTCCGTCTGCCGCCGCCGATAAAATGCGCTGTCGGTCCACTGGAGCATTTCACGATATACCGTCTCTTCCCGTTCGACATCGACGATCCAATCGATGCCGAGATATTCGTCCAATGGAACCCGCACAAAAAGTAGTTTCTCGTTGATCCAGCCGGATTGGATTTCCGCGAGGCCGATATTAAAGAACCGCATTCGCAAAAGATAATCCCGTTGCGAGTAAATATAAATCGCCGCACTGTGTGCATCCAGCGTTCGACTATCCGACGGCTTTGTTACGAACCAATACGTGTCATTCGGCGAGAATTCCCTCTCTGCCTCGAATATCTGCATGGCGACGCGGTCCAATGCAATCCGATCCGCCCATGCCGAATCGAACTGGCTGTGAATGACCCCGGTCTCATTTCGCTGCGCCGGCGTCAATTCGAATTCAGACCGTTGGCTGGATGAACTCGGCCCGAGAGGCAATATGCCACATCCGGCAACAAAGCTCAGGAAACACAGGATCAGCAGGTTCCTCATGTCTTGGCCTCCCTTCTACGCCATCGCTCCACGAACCGAGCGTACTGTTGGGGTGTGTCAATTCCATCGCAAGTGCGTTCCACCTTGCCGACAAGTATCGAATGTCCGTTCTCGATAACGCGCAGTTGTTCCAGCTTTTCCATCTTTTCCAGCGGACTTGGCGCAAGGGACGTTATTTCCAGGAGAAAGTCTCTGCGGTAGGCGTAGATGCCGAGATGCCGCAGGTATTTCGATGTATCGCCGACGCCCCCGGCCTCTCTGTCGAATGGAATCGGGCTTCTGGAAAAGTAAATAGCACGCCAGTCGGCATCGACAACGACCTTGACAATATTAGGGTCGGCGATCTGTTCCGACCTATCGAAAGGAGCGGCCAATGTCGCCATCGGGCATTCGCTATGGTCCATCAATAACCGTGCGAGCAGGTCGATACTGTCGGGCTCGATCTCAGGTTCATCCGCCTGAAGATTTACGACGATTTCGACATCCATCGTTCTTGCGGCCTCTGCGATCCTGTCCGTGCCGCTCTGATGTTCCGGGGACGTCATTACGCACGCGGCTCCGAATGAATCGCACGCAGCCCGGACTCTCTGATCGTCTGTGGCGATCAGTACATGTTCGACAAGTCCGGCCTGACAAGCCTGTTCGTACGTGTGCTGAATGAGAAATTTGCCCGTATCTTTGGCGAGAACTTTGCCGGCAAGTCTTGTAGACGCGTAGCGGGCGGGTATGACGGCTGCGATTTTCACTGTCTTTAGGACCTTCGTACCAGGCAAATCGTTAGGAACAGGTATTCAGGGAACCGGCAGGCTGCTGTGCATCGTGCAACGCCGAAATTCCAACTGGGCACTCATGGTAGGGCTTTGAGCGACGACTGTCAACCTTGCGTTGAAGCTTTTCGTTGCAGGTGTCGGCTTTCTGTCGAACAGCCGCCTCTGGGCGGATGAGATCAGGTCGGGATCGCATTTTTTTTGCCCACCCGGTGCTTGCAACGCCCCGAACCCCGCGGTATACTCGGAAGGCATCGGATTTCATACAGTATGTGTTTGGGGAGTATAGAGCATGAACAAAGCCACGCCAGTCATAGTCGGTCTTATTATCGTTGCCGCCGTATTTCTCGGCATTTACATCAGCCAAACGGGACCGGACGGCCCCGAAATGTCAAGCAGTATCGCTGTCATTCCGAAAACGACGTCCGGTACATTCTGGGGGCTGGTTCGAAAAGGGGCTGAGGACGCAGTTGATGGGACGGACTACAGCGTATCGTGGGACGGGCCGGCGAATCCCAACGACGTCGCTACCCAGACGGAGATAATCCAGGATTTCGTCGAGCAGGGTGGGCTTGGACTCGTGCTTGCACCGATCGATGTGGACGCACTTTCCGTGCCGCTGGAGAAAGCCGCTGATGCAAACATTCCGTCTGTTTTGATTGACTCGCGGGAACAGGAGTTTACGGGCCTCAGCCGTATGGGGCCGGATGAGTACATCGCGGGCCTGATGGGCGCCAGACGTCTGGCTGAGGCTATCGGCAAGGCGGGCACAGTCGCACTGATCAGATATGTTGCCGATTCTCCGACTACGACCCATTGCGAGAATGGTTTCGTTGATACGATGAAGAACGAATTTCCAAACGTTCGGATCACCAAAGACATATACGGCGGTATATCGAGCGGTGCCGCACTGCTGGCCACACGGGATCTTCTGATGCGCAATCCAACGATTGACGGCATTTTTACGTGCACTGAAGCGATGTCCCTCGGGGTACTCAAGGCGATTCAGGATCAGGGTCTCGACAACAGAGTGAAGATGGTGGGCTTCGGAACGGACGAGGCACTGCTCGAAGGGCTCAGGGCGGGGACCGTTGCAACCCTTATGTCGCGCAATCCGTATCAGATGGGGCGGCAGGCCGTAGAGGCGGTGATAGCCGCGGTTGAGGGCCGGCAGGTGGATAAACGTGTTGACACCGGCCTGAAGTACATAACTGCGCGTAACCTGGATACTCCGGAGATCCAGGCGGTGATCGATCCTCAGTAACCCGGATCCGACGCATGACGAATCAAATGCGGGACGCGTATATATCTTATAGTCTGCCGATCCCCGTGCGGTGTGGTGTGTGCGCTTGTATTGACAAGCTCCTTTATGACGGGGGCTTTGCGGAGAGACCGTACGCTATTCTCATTTGACGATCCCACTTTTTGCTTATGAACGGCATCCTGCAAGTTAAAGGTCTTCTTGGAATGGGCAAAATGGCCATTGGCGGAGTAGATCTTGCGGTGATCATTCTGTACATGGTCGTTATCGTGGGGTTGGGCTGCTGGGTCGGTCTCAGACGGCGAAAGGGCACCAGAGACAGAGGCTACTTCCTCGCCGGCGGCACGCTGACGTGGCCGGTCATCGGGCTGGCCTTGTTTTCCACCAATATCAGCACAATCCACCTGGTCAGTCAGGCCCAGGAGGGATACAAGAACGGTTTGGCGTACGGCAATTTCGAATGGATGGCGCCGTTCCTGTTGATCGTGTTGGCCTTGTTTTTCGCGCCGTTCTATTTCCGTTCGAAGGTTGCCACGCTGCCGGATTTTCTGGAGAAGAGGTACAATCGTGCCTGCCGGGACTGGCTTGCCTTTCTTTCCATTGTCTCGGCCATCGCTATCCACATCGGTTTCACACTGTATACCGGAGCGGTGGTTCTGGAAGGCCTGTTCGGCATTCCGATCATGACGAGCATCATTCTGGCTGCGGTTCTGACGGGGCTTTATACGATAATCGGCGGTCTTCTCGCGGTTGTCATCACCGAATCGCTTCAGACGATCATTCTGCTGATTGGTGCGATTACCATCACGGCAGTGGCGTATAGCAGGGTGGGGGGCTGGGAGGGACTTTCGGCCAATGTAGAGCCGGTCAAACTGACCATGTTCCGCTCGGCCGATGATCCTTCCGGGTTGCCCTGGTACGCGGTTTTGCTCGGCTACCCAGTCATCGGATTATGGTACTGGTGCGCCGATCAGACCATCGTGCAGCGCGTTTTGGGTGCAAAAGATGAAGATCATGCGCGCATCGGGCCGCTTTTCGCCGGTTTTATCAAGATTCTGCCGGTTTTCATCTTCGTTCTGCCCGGGACGCTGTGTCTTGCCCTTATTAACAAGGGCGATCTTCCCGTCCTGCAGGATTCGAAAGACACGTACGCATTCCTGATCACAGAGCTTTTACCACCCGGCTTGCGGGGTATTATGGCCGCGGCCTTGCTGGCGGCACTGATGAGTACGGTTTCCGGCGCGCTCAACTCGATCGCAACGCTTTTCAGTTACGATCTTTATAAACGCTGGCGGCCGGAGACATCGGACAACAAGCTCATCATCATTGGACGCGTCGCAACGTTCTTTGCGATGATTGTGGCGATACTCTGGTCACCGCTGATCGGACACTATGAGAGCATCTATCAGGGAGTCAACGCGCTGATTTCGTATATCGCGCCGCCTATAACGGCGGTTTTCCTGTGGGGCGTATTCTGGCGCCGCGCGTCGGCGACGGGAGCGTTTGCGACGCTTTCGGTCGGATCGCTGCTCGGCTTTGTCGTGTTTGTCGTAGACTGGTTCAAGGACAAGACGCCGGGCTTTGTGGTTGCGCCGGTGGAATGGCTGGCTGTGAGGAACGGCTGGGAGCTGCCCGAGCGGTTCTATCAGGGCACGGGCTGGGATGTTCCGTTTATGATGTCGGCGTTCTACCTGTTCGTGATATGCTCGGCGGTTCTGTTCGTGGTGTCCATATTCAGGCCGCAGCAGCACACGACTGAGAGCGAGCGGCTTGTCTGGAGCAGCCCGCTGGCGGCGCTGAGTTCGCCCGGTTGGCGAGGTATCGGCAACTACAGACTCCTTGCGGGCGTGCTTTTCGTCGTTATGGTTTTGCTGTATATTCGTTTTGCATAGATTCTGGTCGGGAGGTTCGCAAAATGCAGAGCAAATCGAGGCTTGCACGCACTGTGGTTGTGCTGTTCGCGGCCCTGATCGTGGCCGGCGGCTGTTTCGAGCAGCAGGTTAAGCGGGTCGGCAGCGTCATCGGCATTCCCAAGGATGAGATTGGCGAGTATAAGCGGCTTCATGCAGATACGTGGCCGGCGGTTCTCAAGGTTCTGCGCGAGTCGAACGTCACGAATTACTCGATCTATCTCGGCGATGTGGAAGACGACGAGCGGTACTACCTGTTCAGCTATTTCGAGTACACCGGCGATGACTATGAAAAGGACATGGCTGAGATCGGCAAGGCCGAGGCGATGAGAAAATGGTGGAGGCTGACCGATCCGCTGCAAAAGCCTCTGCCGACGCGGAAGGAGGGGGAATGGTGGGCCGAATGGGAGGAGGTATTTCATCATGACGGCTCGCTGTATGAAGACAGCGAGATTCGGTCGCGTCACGGGGCCATCATTGGCCTACGCCAGGATGCTATCCTTGCTTACACGCAATTGCACGCGGCCGTCTGGCCCGGCGTGCTGGCGGCAATCGAGCGGGCCAATATTCGCAACTACTCGATCTATATGGGTGAGGTCACTCCGGGCGAACACGTGCTTTTTGCGTATTATGAGTACATTGGCGATGATTTCGAGGCAGACATGGAGAAGATGGCGGACGAAGTGACCAAGATCTGGTGGACGTATACCGATCCGCTGCAGATTCGCCTGCCCGGTACGCCGGAGGGCGAGCAGTGGAAGGCGATTCGGCAGGTATTTCATATGGACTAATCCAGTACCACCAGTGCGCGACAGGCAAAGAGACAGGCTTTCTGAAAGGACCGAAGAACCATGCTCAAAGGCATACCAACAATAATCTCACCCGAACTGATGAAGATCCTGATGGAAATGGGGCACGGCGATGAGATCGTGCTTGCCGACGGCAATTTTCCCGCCGCATCCATCGCCCGGCGTCTGGTTCGCGCCGACGGCCACGGCGTCCCGGAGTTGCTCGAAGCCATTTTGCAGTTATTCCCGCTGGATATTTACGTTGATAAGGCGGTTGCCCTGATGGAGGTTGTCCCCGGCGACGACACCAAGCCGACTATCTGGGAGGATTATCGCACGATCGTAACGGCCGGCGGCGAGAAGTTCGATGATTTCGATTTCGTCGAGCGGTTCGCCTTTTACGAGCGGGCGAGGCAAGCGTATGCAGTGGTCGCCACCAGCGAGAAGGCCCTGTATGCCAACGTTATCCTAAAAAAGGGCGTGATTTAGCCCGTTCTTTGAGCATTCGAATACGGAAGGGCCTGTAAGGGGGGCGGTTACCGCCGGCCTCAGCGGGGCCTTTTATGTTTGGCGGGGGGGGTATGCAAGGTGTGCGGCTGGAAAAAGAGATCATATTTCTGTCAACACCTTGCGGTGGTCGCGCGTTTATAGTCATAGATGAGCGCAAATGGAATCAGCACAGGTTGAGATAGTGAGAGACTCGAATGCGGATACTACGGGGGCGGCCGGGTGCGGAGCCACGAAGCGCTCAACCGGGATTCGGCCTGTGGATGTGCTGCTGGCCCAGCGCGTGCGGCTGACGCCAATCGCGGCGGGCATGGCCCTGGCGGGTGCGGATATCGACGATTGTTTGCAGGATGTCTCAGTGAAGGCTCTCGAAAATACAGATCGGTTCGACAGCGAGGGAAGTTGTCTGTGCTGGCTTGCCAGGGGGACCATCAATCGCAGCCTGACGGAGCACCGTCGTCGCAAGAGGTTTACGAAGAAGGCGTCACAGATTCTCAAACGTGCGCCGCGGCCGACATTTCCTTCCGCGGCGCGCAGAGCGGCTATTGCTGAGGAAATTGAGAACGTTCGACTGGGCCTGAGAGAGTTGGACGGCACAATGCTGGCGCCGCTGGTCTTGACGTACTTCTGCGGGCTGAATTCTGCGGAAACAGGTCGAGTGCTGGATTTGAAGGCATCGACTGTACGAAGCCGCCTCCGCGAGGCCAGGCTGAAACTTGCGGGCCAACTGGCCAAGAAGGGCATAGAACGATGACTAAGAACGAATGCGAACAATTCGAAGAGATGGGTCGACTATGCCGACGGTGTTCTCGATGAGGGCGGGGCTGCCGAGGTCACGGGCCATATCGAGGATTGTCGTGCATGCCGTGACAAGGTTGACGCTCTCGCCAAATCGCTGAAGTTGGCACAAACGATCTGGCAGGACAACCTCGAGACGCCTTCGCAGCGGGTTGCCTCAAGGCCATCATTCGCTCGCACGCTGATGAAGCATTGGCCCTCTGTAGCGGCTGCGGCCGTGATCATCATCGCATCGCTGGTTTTGCACCGTCGCCCGGCAGCAGGTCCCGAACCTCCAACGCTGACAGCCGAGCAGGTCGAGCAGCAGATTATGGCCGAAGGAAGCGCCGCCAGACTCCTGGCTGGCGCTGAGATCCTTGCCCGCAAGCCCCACGCAAAAGAGCTGGCCATGAGCCAGTACAGATATATCCTGGACTACTACCCTGAAACAAATGCCGCAGCCCAAGCGAGATCGAGAACCCAGTAATTGCCAAGGAGATACGAAAATGAAACGCCTGATTCTGTCACTGCTGATCGTAAACCTCATCGCCCCGATTGCCTTCGCACAACCGCAGTCCGAGGCGAATGACCCCAACGACCAGATCAAGTTCGAACGAAACGACAAGTATGCAGGTTGGATCATCGCAGAGGAGAGGCTGAATAGGTTATACGAGGATCCTGGTCCGGTGAAACCTCCGTATGCTTCACAGCTCATACTTCACAGAGACCATCCCAATGAGACAACTGCATCGGGCGTGCTCAAGAGGATTCAGGCGAGCCCGCTTGCCAGAAATCTCTCGAAGGAACAGCGGGAGTTCCTCAAGACGGGCTTTGCCGTCTGGGCCTGCGAGGGATCCCAGGAGATACTCAAGCACTTTCCGACTTGGCTCTATGCCATGACCGAAGCAGATGCGCGCATCATGGCAGAGGCTTACCTCGATGGTCTGCAGGGACTCGTTGACGAGCAAATGGACGTGTACCACCGCAGACTGGCTGAGTGTCAGGAGGAGTTCCAGCAGGCACAGAAAGCCTTGCCGGAAAGACAGAAACAACTCCAGGCTGCTTCCGATCAATACGAGAAGACCCTGGACTCTCTTCATAAGTTCGACTCAGACCCCCTCGCTGCTGCTAGGCAGACTATTTCTGAAATGGACAAGATGCTTGACACGCTGGAGATCGAACTGACGGGCATTCAAGCGAAGCTCAAGGCCATAACGGAATACAGAAAGGGCGAGCCAGAAAGACCGCTGCAGAATGAGTCGAATCAGGTCATGCTCAAGCTCGACCTGATGTTCGCCGAGCAAATGGTAGAGCTTAGTGGTCTTGAGGCAAGGAAACAGGTGACCGAGCAGATACGGGCCAGAGAAAGGAACTACGTGGATCTGTACCACAAGTGGGACACACTGCGCGGCGAAGTCTCCAGGCTCGAAAATACGATCAACAACAGCCAGGTGAACATTAGGGACATCACTGAACGCCTTGCGAATCCCTCCGGCAACATGCTGCCGCCCAAAGTCTATCAGAACAAGGTTCTTATCCACCGCATCAAAGGCTCCACCGCCGTAGAAGATGTAGCGAACTATCTGGAAGAGACTCATGTCTCGCCGGTGCAATATCGAGGATCGTCCTTGGGGAATCGCCAGGCCCTCGCCGCAAAGTTCCTTGATCTTGCGAAAAAGGGGCATCTCCGCCTTGAGCCCTCTGTTGTCGAGAGACTCAAGGGCATCAAACTGAAGCTCGAGGAGGCGACGGTGCAGGAATTGCTGGATCGAGTGAGCACTGTTGACTGGGATTGTGCAGTTATGGGCGGGCCGGCCCAGGCGCTCGCTGCAAAATATCTCCAGTACTTCCGAAGGGCCAAGGACATGCTGAAGGAAATCGACGAAGGAAAGCTCGGCGCCAAACCTGAGCAGGTCAAGGAACTCAAAGATTTCGTCAAGGAATACGAGGAATTCCAGGAGAAGCTGAAAGGGCGAAAGAGAAGTAGAGGCGATTATGACTGATGACCGAGAACTGTAGTGCGTGTGTGGCTGTGCGATTGGATGATGCGATTTTGAGTGCAGGACGCGGCTGCAATGGAGAAATGGGGGAATTCTGTGCAATTGCGCTTGACAAATGGGCGGGGTGTTGGTATAGTCTGCAATATGAGGCAAATGAACCGCAACAACGTGTTTGGTTGGTGGTGGCCTGCAGGATAATTCCGGCAGGCGGGCGGTAGTTTGCTAAACTAAGAACCCGAATAGACCCGATTTAGACAGCAGCCTGTTGGAATAGACTCCGGCAGGCTGCTTTTTTTGTTTGTATTTTTGGCAGGCTGGCAATACAAAGCTACGATTGAGGACACGGAATATGGACGATTACAGGCAGATTATTCACAGTGCGGCCCCGGGCCAGATCGTTCCCATCGTCAAGCGGATCGATATGGACGATCCGATGGACTTTTTCGCCAAGCTGAGCGACTATGGGCGGGCGGAGCATTCGTGCCTGTTCGAATCGCGCGAGTACCTGACCGGCAGCGGGGCCTTGAGTTTCGGGACGACCCGCCCGGCGTTGTACGTTGCGGGTACGGGGCGCGATTTCACTATCAGGGCCCTGACCGGTACGGGCCGGCGCATGGTAGAGTACCTGGGGAGCGATCCCGAGCGGTTCGGCTTCTGTGAATCGGTGGATTTCAGCGAGCAGGCCATTTCAGGGCACATCAGGGAGGCCAAGCCAGGTGTTGACGAGCAGACGCGGCTCAAGAGCACGAACCAGATGGACGTGCTGAGGGCGGTGGCTTTCTCGTTCAAGCTGGCGAGCAAGCCCTTCCGTGTTACGTGCGGGCTTCTGGGGGCGCTTAGCTACGATTTTATCGATCAGTTCGAAAAGCTTCCCGCCAACGAGGAGGACCTGCTCGAGAATCCCGATTACGAGTTGTACTTCGCGGACAACATCTTCTTGATGGACCATGAGCACGGCCAGGGCTATCTGGTCGTCAACTGCATCATCACCGATGGAGACCGTGAGGTCGTAGTGGCCGAGGCGCAGGATACGTTCGACTACTACTTCAATATGGCTCGCTTCGACGCTCCGAAGGGGACCAGCCACGTGGGTGATCTGCCGGGGCCCGGCACCGATACCGAGCAGCCGGAGTACGAGAAGATGGTGCAGGCCGCCAAACAGCACATTCTCGACGGCGATATTTTTCAGGTGGTTCTCAGCAGGACCGTGACCGAGCCGTGTCCGGACGAGCCGCTGGATGTGTACAAACGGCTGCGCGTGCTGAATCCTTCGCCGTACATGTTCTATCTGAATACGCCGAACACGGTATTGATGGGGTCCAGTCCCGAGTTGAATCTGCGGGTCAGCGGCACCGAGAACAGGAAGGTGGAGATTCGTCCTATTGCGGGCACGAAGCCGCGCGGACGTATCGGCGACGAGATCGATCTCGACACGGATTTTCGTTACGAGGCGGAGTTGAAGCTCGATCGGAAGGAACTGGCCGAGCATATCATGCTGGTCGATCTGGCGCGGAATGATATTGCGCGGGTCTCCGAGCCGGGCAGCCGGGTTGTGACGGAACTGCTGATAACGGAGAAATACGAGTCCGTGCAGCATCTGGTCAGCAACGTCAAGGGCACGCTCGCAAAGGACCTGGATGCACTGAGTGCGTATCTGGCCACGATGAACATGGGAACGCTGACCGGGGCACCCAAGATCGAGGCGATGAAAATCATTCGGGAGTTGGAAAGGACCAAGCGGGGCTACTACGGCGGGGCGGTGATGTACCTGACGGTCGATGGGCAGTTCGACAGTTGCATTACGATTCGCAGCCTGCAGGTCAAGGACCATACCGCGTATGTGCGGGTTGGAGCGGGGATCGTTCACGACAGCGTTCCGAAGACCGAATTCGAAGAGACGAATCACAAGTCGATGTCCTGTCTGCGAGCGGTGCGCGGCGGCGTTTCGGCGGCGGATCGTGCATCGCAGGCTGCTGAAATGGCAGCGAAGGATGATAATTGAAATTGGCCGAACGGACGGCCGGATGATATAAGGGTGTAGAGCCATGAGCAGAAAAGTGCTTTTCATCGACAATTTTGACTCGTTCACGTACAACCTCGTGGACGATTTCTGCAAGCGCGATTGCGACGCAAAGGTATATCGTGCCGATACCGATCTGGAGCAGCTTAAGGCGGTCGCCGGCGATTTCGAGCCGGATTTGCTTGTTGTGTCGCCGGGGCCGGGCACGCCGGATACGGCGGGTGTGTCGCTGGCGGCTGTGGAGTATTTCAAGGACAAGCTGCCCGTTTTTGGCGTGTGTCTGGGCCATCAGGTGATCGTTCAGCACTTTGGCGGCCAGGTCGGCCATGCTCCGGCGCCGATGCACGGCAAGCCTTCGCGGGTGACGCATAACGGCCGGGGCGTGTTCGAGGGCGTGGAGAATCCCCTGCAGGCCGGCCGCTATCACAGTCTGTGCGCGACGAGCGTGCCGGATTGTCTGGAAGTGACGGCGAGATTCGAGGACGTGGTGATGGGTATTCGGCACAGAGGGCTGCCCGTGTACGGCGTACAGTTTCATCCCGAGAGCATTCTGACACCCGCGGGTGGCAGGATCATTGAGAATATTCTGTCGATGGCAACTTCAGTCAAGTGTTGATCCGGGAGTGCATCATGGCAAAGATAACGGAGTACCTGGAAATCATATTGAACGGCGGCGACCTTACTCTCGATCAGGCGAAGGCCCTGCAGGATACGATCTTCGAAGGGGAAGTCACTGAAGTGCAGATTGCGGCTTTTCTGGCGGCAATGCGGCTCAAGCGTGCGACCGCCGAGGAGATCGCGGGTCTGGCGCAATCACTGCGCGAACATGCCGTGCGCGTTGAGGTCGATGTCGATACGCTGATCGATACGTGCGGGACGGGGGGAGCGACGGTCAAGACGTTCAATATTTCCACTGCGGCGGCGGTTGTGGCGGCCGGGGCCGGTGCATATGTGGCCAAGCACGGCAACCGCGGGATAACGAGCCGGTGCGGTTCGGCCGACGTGTTGCAGGAATTGGGCGTGAATATCGATCCGGGGCCGGAGGTTGTCGCCGAGTGTATTCGTCAGGCGCACATCGGATTCATGTACGCGCCGAAGTTTCATCCGGCGATGCGGTTCGTACAGCCAATTCGAAAGAGCCTGGATTTTCGCACGGCATTCAACATTCTTGGGCCGCTTGCCAATCCCGCAGGGGCCAACGCTCAGGTTATAGGCGTGGCTGAAGAGGCGCTTATCGATCGCATCTGCGAGACGCTGAAATTGCTGGGAGCCAAGCGGGCGATGGTGGTGCACGGCCAGGGGATGGATGAGATCAGCATTCTCGGCAAGACGCAGGTTCGGCAATTGGTTGAGGGGGAGGTCGAAGCCTTCGAGCTGGATCCGGCCGATTACGGCATTCAAAGCACTTCTGTGGATGAGTTGCGAACAGGGGATGCCATCGGCAATGCGGCGGTGGTGCGAGACGTGCTGGCGGGGAAGAACAAGGGGCCGTGTCGGGATATTGTTGTTCTCAATGCAGCGGCGGCTTTGATTGTCGCGGGTATCGCGCACGACTTTGCCTCCGGACTCGGCAAGGCTCTCGACAGTATTGAGCAAGGGGCTGCATTGGACACCCTTGAGAAGTTTGTCGAAGTATCGAACAGGAGTTCGTAACGCGCCGTCAAATGTGGTATCCGGCATGATGACCAAGGTAAAAATATGTGGCGTCACCAATTATGAGGACGCGAAAGTCTCGCTCGATCTGGGGGCGGACCTGCTCGGTTTCAATTTCTACGAGAAGAGCCCCCGGTACGTGACGCCTGATGAAGCGATAGCGATTATTCGCAAACTGCCCGGTTTCGTCGACGTTGCGGGAGTCTTTGTGAACGAGCCTGTTGAACGGATACGGCAGATCAGCGACCATTGCCAGTTGAATTGGGTGCAACTGCATGGAGACGAAACGCCGGAATTCTGCCAGTCGCTGATGTCGGTGAATGTCAAGACGATGAAGGCGCTGCGCGTTGAAGACACGGCCGACATCGACAAGGCTGAGGCGTTCTACACCGATGCCGTACTCCTGGATGCGTTCGATGGAGAACTATACGGAGGTACGGGAAAGACTTTTGACTGGAATATCGTGGGACATATAGGCAAGCGGGTCTTTCTTGCCGGCGGTATCGATCCGGAGAATGCGGCTGCTGCGGTTGAGTTGGGTGTGTATGGTATCGATATTTGCAGCGGGGTCGAATCGAAGCCCGGAAGGAAGGATCATAAGAAATTACGAGCACTATTTGAGAATATCCGATTCGTAAGAGGTTGAGCGACGCGGCTTTTTTGCGGGTTCACCGAAAGAACACGACAGGGATTTGTATATGAAACATGATGGAAGATACGGCCAGTTCGGCGGGTTTTACGTACCGGAGGTGTTGATACCGGCGCTCGAGGAGTTGGAAAGCGCGTTTGACTGCTATCGCGACGATGAGAGGTTCAATGCGGAACTGCAGGACCTGCAAAGCAACTACGCGGGCCGGCCAAGTCCACTGTACTACGCCAGACGATTCAGCGCACTGGCTGGTTGTACGGTTTACCTCAAGCGCGAAGACCTCCTGCACGGCGGCGCCCACAAGGTTAATAACACCCTTGGCCAGGGCTTGCTTGCCAGGTACATGGGCAAGACGCGACTCATTGCAGAGACCGGCGCCGGCCAGCACGGTTTGGGGACCGCCATGATCGGAGCTCTGTTCGGGATGGAGACCAGGATCTTCATGGGAGTGACGGACGTCGAACGCCAGAGCGTCAATGTGCACAAGATGAAGTTGTGCGGTGCCCAAGTCATTGGTGTGGAGGGTTCGACCGGAACGCTGAAAGACGCCATCAACGACGCCTTGAGATACTGGACCGCGCACGTAGACGACACATTTTATCTGTTCGGTACGGCCGCCGGTCCTCATCCGTATCCGAGCATCGTTCGCCATTTTCAGAGTTGTATCGGCGCTGAGGCCCGGCAACAGTGTCTGGATCAAATGGGACGGTTGCCCGACATAGTGACAGCATGCGTGGGAGGCGGCAGCAACGCCATAGGCATATTCTCAGGCTTTCTCGACGATGAGCAGGTCAGACTCGTGGGCGTCGAGGCGGGAGGCGAGAGCGTGAGCAGCGGCAGGCACGCAGCCACACTTGTGGCGGGCCGTCCGGGCATCTTGCACGGGGCTCGATCCTATCTGCTTCAGGATGAGTATGGTCAGGTATGCGATACCGAATCGATCAGTGCAGGCCTGGACTATCCCGCAGTGGGACCGGAGCATTGCTATCTTAAGGACATCGGACGGGCGGAATATGTCGCGGCCGAAGATGGTGCGGTGGTGGAAGCCTTTCACCAGTTAACGCGCAGCGAAGGTATCCTGCCCGCCCTTGAGAGTTCGCATGCACTGGCGTATGTGCTCAGTTTGAAGGGCCGGGTAGATCCTGAGACGACAGTCGTTGTCAATCTCTCCGGCCGGGGGGACAAAGATGTCTCGATAGTTGAGCAATGGCGGCATCCGGACGCGTAGCGTGCGTCTGCTGCAGCGGTTATTAGTTCCTGATTCGAATGAGGATTTCCATACATGAAAACGTACGGCGATGTTTTTTCGCAGCTCAAACGGGACGGCAGGGCTGGTTTGATTCCTTTCTTTGTGATCGGCGACCCGGATTTTGATACAAGTCTTCGCGTGGTGCGGGAAGCTGTCGATGCCGGCGCCGATATTCTCGAATTGGGGATCCCTTTCTCCGATCCCATCGCGGACGGTCCGACCATTCAAAAGGCTGATATCCGATCACTCAACAGTGGAATGAGCGCTGCACGGGCTCTTGAATTCATTCAGAAGATCAAAGCGCACAAGGATATCCCCATCGGCCTGCTGATGTACTACAATCTGATTTGCCAATACGGGGTGGAGCAATTCTGTCGGGACTTTCGTGGCGCCGGCGTCAACAGCGTGCTGGTAGCGGATTTGAGCATAGATGATGCGGACGAGATCTGTACGCCTGCATCCTCAGCAGGCCTCGATACGGTCTTCATGGTTACGCCCAACACCGCAGAGCAGCGCATTGCCCAGATAGTGAGCAGGACCACCGGTTTTGTCTATACGGTTTCGCTGCTGGGTGTGACAGGAAGCCGGGACCAGCTTTCGACGTCCATTGACGGATTGGTTGGGACCCTCAAAGGACGCACGAACGTCCCTGTTTGCGTGGGGTTCGGTATCAGCAAGCCGGAACATGCTGTGGCGGTTGCCCGGGCCGGGGCGGACGGGGTCATAATAGGCTCCGCACTGGTCAGGATGATCGAGAACAACCTGGGCAATCCGGAGAAGATGCTTACCGACATATCGGCATTCATCAAGAACGTGCGCGCGGCCCTGGCGACCGTCGGAACGGCCTGATCCCTGTGGATTGCAGCGCATCGGGTTGCGGCGGTCCATTTCCTCAACATCGGGGCATATGCCCTGCTTTCCGTTGCGAAAAGCAAATCCGGCAATAAACTGCGTTGCGTAGTCGTCTTAACATACGAGCGTGCCAATTCGGGTGTGTATCCGGATTGCGAAGGCTGTGCTTTTTGTTTGGTTAATTGTGTTTTGGAGGCAGCTATCATGAAGAAGATTGGAATTGCGGCGACTGTATTGATGGTGGTTCTGGGCATTGCCTGGGCGCAGGAGGGCGAAGAGGCCGTACGCCGGGGCGCCGGCAGGTTTGGGAACATGAGCGAAGAGCAGCGGGAGCGGATGCAGCAGATGCGCGAACGTTTCCAGAATATGTCGGAGGAGGAAAGAGCGGAATTCCGAGAGCAAATGCGCCAGCGAATGGGCGGTCGTTTCAGCGGCCGGAGACTAAGTCAGGAACAACAGGTTGAGGCGATCGAAGCCATCGAGAAGCAGGCGGCCAAATTGAAGGAGATTGCGCAGAATTTCGAGCGGCCGGACTATCGCGAGATGTCGGAAGCGCAGCGGAACGAGTTCCGGGAGAAGATGGCCAAGGCAATGGCGGAACGCCGAAAAGCCATCGAGACTCTGGAAGCCGAAGTTGAGAAGCTCAAGGGGCCTTCACTTGCCGTTGCGATAACCCCGGAGGATATTCAGGAGATGAGGGCCATTCACAAACTGGCTGTTGAAGAAAAGGCCGAAAAAACCGCCGATCGTATGGAGGAACTCATCGCCAAATTCACTGCTGGTCGTCGCCGCATGCGGCCGGTACGAGAAGGCGCCGCGCCGGTTCGTCGTCCCGACAGACCCAATCGGGAAGGGCAGCAGACAGAGCAATAGCTGCCGCGTATTGCCGAATACTATCGCGTCAGGCAAGGTGTCGGCTTCACAAGCGGCCAATGCCGACCCTGCTGAACAGACCTTCATCGGGCACGTCTGAGAAGTAAAGACGTGCCCGGTTCGCTTTCGTACTATCTGTTTCCGTCAAGTATTCACGCTTTGCTCTGCGGAGGAGTTGTTGAAGATAGGCTTTTTTGAACTTTTGAGACCATCCGGTCGTAGCATTGAAAAATATCGATAGTCGATTTCAAAAAATTGGATTTGCCCCTGTGGGCAACAAACCCTATCTGGGAGGATAGAAAGATGACTCGGAAAGCACAGTTAACAACAGTTGCAGGGATCTTCCTGGTGTTATCTCTGGCAGTCTGGGCGGCCAGGCCTGAGCGCGCGGGGCGTCCCGCAGACCGCGGGCGAGGAGAAGGCGGACAGTCCGCTGAGGCTCGGCGTGGCAGATACGCCGCGGGCCGGTCATTGCGGGTTTCTCCCGAAGAGCAACTCAAGGCGCTGGATGCAATTGAAAAGCATATCGACAAACTCAGGGCGGAGATCAAGGACGCCGATGATCTTGACTTCGGCCGCGGGAATCAGATGTCCGACGCACAACGGAGGGATTTGCGGGAGAGGATGCGGGCACGATGGACGGCTCGGAACGAGGCTATTGCCAACATTGAGGAGCAACTCGCCAAATTGAGGCTTGGGAGACGGCCGCAAAGGCCACAGGTCGGCATCGAGGCATTGCGCAAAGCGCACGCATTGGCCGAGAAGGAGAAGGCCACCGAGACTAGCGCCTATATTGAGACATTGTTGGCCGGTGGACGTGCGGGGCAACGTGGCGAGGCGGCAGACCGACCCGCGAGAAGACCGAGGCGAGGTGATGTCGATCCGGCAAATAAGGCGCGGATGTTCAGTCTCCAGTCATTCGATGGCAAGACGGTCGACCTCAACGAATATGACAACAAGATTATTGTACTCGAATGGTTCAATTTTGAATGTCCGTTCTCCCTCTACCATTACAAGACTAAGAATACGATGGTAGATCTTGCCAACAAGTACCGGGATGAGGGAGTCGTTTGGTTCGCGGTGAACAGCACCAATCACACGACGCCCGCCGCGAACAAGGAGTTCGCGGAGAAGTACAACTTACCCTATCCCATTCTGGATGACCGTGACGGCAAGGTGGGCAAGGCCTATGATTCGAAGACCACGCCACACATGTACATTATCGATTCCCGCGGGGCGATTGTCTACGGAGGTGCAATAGACAACGCGCCGATGGGGAAGGTTGGCGGTGGTGAGGAGTATACCAACTACGTGGATCAGGTTCTAAGCGCAGTGGTTTCCAACAAAGATATCCCCGTCCGTGAGACCAAACCATACGGCTGCTCGGTCAAATACGCCCGCTGACAGGGCGTATGATCGCTGTGCCGGCAGGTTGTTGAACGTCGGCGCCGGCGTTGATTTAGAACATGAGGCCCGTTGTGCTGATGTGTTTTCAAACAAACGCATTGGCACAGGCGGGCCTTTTTCATTAGAATGAGTCCCCTTGATGTATCCGGCTCTTATTGAGCCGCGGATCGCTCGGATTGATGGTTATGCACAAGGAGAAACGCATGAGCAAGGCGCTTCAGATGGCATTTCTTTGTTCTCTCTGTCTGATGGTTTTGAATTGCCCCTGCGTGTCAAAGGAATACACGTACGTTGACCTGATCAATCGCCTGACCGATCTGCAACACCTGGCCGAGTTGCCGGTTCCCGGGGAGAAGTGCCGGCAGTGGTCGAGCTATGACCGCAGGAGCCGGTATGACGCGGATTCCGGCAAATATGTGCACTGGTTCGCCAATGGCGATGGTGACGGCGTGATACGTAAGGACGGTGAGAGCTCGGTCTTTGCGGAGATGAAGGGGCCGGGCGTTATTTGGCGTATCTGGTCGGCGCTGGCGAAGGAGGGGCACGTCAAGATATATCTCGATGGGGCCGCGGAGCCCGTTGTGGATTTGCCGTTCATAGGGTATTTCAACCATAGGAATGCTCCGTTCGACCGTTCGGCTCTCGTGCATCAGACCGCGCGTGGACAGAACTGTTATATCCCCATCCCTTTCCAGAAATCCTGCAGGATCGTGGGCGAAGGGGACTGGGGCAGATATTTTCACTTTACGTATACGACATACCCCGCGGGGACCATCTTGCCGAGATTCCGGCGCGAGCTTACCGTCTCGGAGAACAAGGCTCTTGACAGAGCCAACGCGATCCTGACACGTCGCACCGGTCCGGCATCGCCGCGAACGCGAGGTACGCTGACATACCAGACAAGCGTCAAGGCCGGGCCGGGTAATAGAGTAGAAGTGGCGCGGCTCAACGGCGCCAGGGCCATTACCTGCCTCAAAGTCAGGCCGGAACCGCCGATTCGTGCCGATGATTACGATACGCTGCGTGAATTAGTGCTTAGCATTCACTGGGACGGTCAGGCCGAGCCCGGTGTTTGGTCGCCGTTGGGCGATTTCTTTGGTACCGCCCCAGGCGTCAATGAGTATCGTTCTCTGCCTCTCGGTATGGTCGATGACGAGTATTATTGCTATTGGTATATGCCTTTCGAGGACGGTGCGGAGGTCTATTTGACAAACGAAGGTGAGAACGAGCGGCGTTTGACGTTCGAGATTACGCACGTTCCGGTTGGTCAGGAGATCAGCAAGTACGGGCGGTTCCACGCCAAGTGGCATCGCGACGCGTTCCTGCCGACTGAACCAGGCCGCACGGCGCCGGAATGCATCGACTGGACTATGATGAGGACGGAAGGTTGCGGTCGGTTCTGTGGCGTCATGCTCCATGTCTGGAATCCCCGCGGCGGGTGGTGGGGCGAGGGCGACGAGAAGTTCTTCGTCGACGGTGAGAAGTTCCCTTCGACGTTCGGTACCGGTTCGGAGGATTACTTCGGGTACGCCTGGTGCAATCCAACGCTCTTCGCCAATTGCTATCACAACCAGACGATCAGCATGGGCAATCGCGGCCACATCTCCGTCAATCGCTGGCACGTTGCCGACAATGTGCCATTCCAGCGGTCTTTTGAGGCGGCAATCGAGAAGTACTATCCAAACAGCCGGCCCACACTCTACGCAGCGATTGCTTACTGGTACCAGGCGCCCGGCCAGAGCGATCCTTACAAGCCCGTTGCGGTCGACGAACGGCTTGGTTATTGGCACGAAATCGAGGTATTCAAGGTGGAAGGTGCGATGGAAGGGGAATCTCTGAAAATCCTGGGCAAGAGCGGCGGCAGGGCGGCCAAGCAGGATATGTATGCATTCGGCCCGGATTGGAGCGACGACGGTCATCTATGGTGGATCGACGCCGAGCCGGGGGATACGCTCGAGCTTGCTGTTCCTGTCGAGAAGAAGGGGGCATATCGTCTCACCATGCAGCTAACCAGGGCCCTGGACTACGCGATTGTACAGATGTACCTCGATGACGAGAAGCTCGGTGAACCGATCGATTTATTCAATCCCAGCGTGGTCGCCACCGGTGCTATCGATATGGGGATTCATCAGTTGGACAAGGGCAGGCACGTACTGAAGGTGGAGATAACAGGCGCCAATGAGAAGGCGTTGAAGAAGTACATGTTCGGGCTCGATTACATCCGGCTGGAAGAGGCGAAAACGAGCTTCTATCTGCCTGAGAATCCATCCTACACGATCATGGATTCCGCGGCGGACTCAGTTCGGTTTGCGCTGAGCACATTGATCGAGTACAACGGCAATCTTGCCTGCAAATCCAGTTTCGTCGATCCCGAGGGAAATGTCATGGGATGGCATGATTTCGGCAATCTCGAAGGGCCGGGCTGGGCCGCCAATGCTGTCGGCGGAGCTTACGAGCTTTATCTCTTTGGAAGGAAGACCGGGGATTCAGGCATTATGGAAAAGGCGGTAAAACTGCTGGACCACGTTCTCGATGACGGATTCATCGATTACGAAACCGGGTTCATAATACCTTATCGCGATACGGCCACAGATGAATTCTGCCTGAATTACCAGCATAAGGACAACTGGCTGTGTCCCGGCTCTATGGCGAAGATCGCGTATCAACTGCTGGTTTTCAGCGATTATATGGATGAAGCCAGAGAGAAGAAGATGCGTTCGGCGGCTCTCAAAAACGCCGAGTGGATGCACACCAGACTCGGGCTCGCTCCCAACGGCTGGTATCCCAGGCGATGCAAGCGAAACGGAGAGGCGTATCCTCTTAACGCGTACGGGGACAACGATATACTGTTTGCCAAGAGCGCCGACGGCTTGTTTATCGTGCAGCTTATGACGGAACTGACAAAACGGAAAATGGCGGACTACAGCGATGCGATTCGGGAGAAGATCGACATCTTTATGCAGGCCGGCGGCATTTTTGGCAGCATCAATCACGATACATATGATGAGCACGAGAACGTCGCGTACTCTGTTGCTTTTCGCGTGCTCCGACAGGCCTCCAGGTTGCTGGAGGACGATGCGATAAACCGATTTGCGTATGAGAGGTGCCTGGTGGGGCTGGACCGGTTCAAGATGACCGAGGATCGCAACGGCGTTCAAACCAAAGGACTGCTGTATATGGAGGATAGCTGGGATACCTCTTATCTCTGGGAAAACGCAGAGGCCGCCCTTGCATATCTCGAAGCCTATAAGGATACAAAGAACAAAGCATATTTGTCCGACGCTCTGACCATTCTGCGGGCCGCGGCAAAGCACCACCATGGCGAGAATGGTTTTCTGACCGAAGGGGTCGACTGGAACAATCACGTGGGCAAGCAGCACCACTTCAACGAGGCTGAATTCGGCGACATCAAATACACCGAGCCTCTGCTGAACAATCTGCACATCGTTGAACCGACTCTGTTATGGCTGGAGATCCAGTCTGATTAAGAAGCGGCATATTCTCAGAGATGTGAAGCAGGATGAGTAACACAACAAATCAGAGAGGACTTAAGATGAAGAAACTACGGTCGATGGCGGTTCTGTTCGTGTTGTGTCTTGTGATTGCGGTTTTTTGTGGGCAGGCGGAGTCGGCCAAATTGCGACCCGGGCATGTGATCCCTGTCGATAAAGGGGTTTCGCGTGCGCAGATGGAGAGACTGCATGAGCGGGGTGAGCCGGCTGTTTACAGCGGAGACGATCTGTTCACGATTGGTATGCCGGTGGGAGGAATCGCAGCGGGCCAACTTTACGTTCGAGGGGACGGCACTCTGGCCGTCTGGCAGATTTTCAACAAGCACGTTTTTACCGGCTATGGTGCCGATTGCTACAGGACCTATCGTCCTGAGTCGCCCGTCGACTCAGGTTTCGCCCTTTATTTTCGAGATGGGGGTCATGCAGAAGGGCGGCCGGTGAACGCGGGCTATTCGGTGCGGCCGCTGAACAAGGATTTCGGCCGGGTGGAGTTCGAAGGTGAATATCCCGTTGCCGTCGTGCGCTACAGCAATGAGCACGTGCCTGTGCAGGTGGAGATGAAGGCGTTCTCGCCCTTTATTCCGCTCAATGCCAGGGACTCGGCATTACCTGCGACGGTATTCCATATCACGCTGAAGAATACATCGTCCGACGTACTGGACACGGGGCTCGTCGGCTGGCTGGAGAACGCGGTCTGCATGCATTCCGCTCCGTCGATTCTCGCGCAGCGGCGCAGTCGCATCGTCAATGAGAAAGGCCGGGCGATGGTCGTTCATACGGTAGAAGAGGCGCCGCCCGACCAGCGTGCCGTCAGGCCCAGAGAGACAGTCGTGCTGGCCGATTTCGAGGGCGGAGATTATGGAGACTGGAAGACCGAGGGCGAAGCGTTCGGCAAAGGACCCGCAAGGGGCACGCTGCAAGGCCAACAGAACGTCTCAGGATTCGTCGGAAAAGGACTGGTGAACACGTTCATTGATGGTGATCCGCCGCAGGGGACTTTGACATCGGCTGAGTTCGAAGTTTCGCGCAAATTCATCAATTTCCTGATCGGCGGCGGCAACTACGCCGGACGGACCTGCATTAATCTGTTGATCGATGGTGTGCCCGTTCGCACCGCCGTCGGCAGGAACAACGAGAAACTCGACTGGCATTTCTGGAACGTTGAGCAATTCGAAGGGGCCACCGCACAAATCCAGATCGTCGACCGAGCCAGCGGCGGCTGGGGGCACGTCAACGTTGATCAGATCGAGTTGGCGGATAAGCCGCGCAATGCCTTTTCAGGTCCGATCGAAGAACTGCCCGACTATGGGTCGATGGTCCTTGCATTTGAGGGCAGCCGTGCTTCATCGAGCGAATTGCCCCGTGAACTCTCTTCAAAGCCGAACGCCTGGAATGCTGTTCTATCATTCGATTCGGCGAGCGCCTTGCCGGTGGCCCGGAGCAAGACGACGGGCTTGTGCGCCAAACCGATCATCCTCAAGCCCGGGGCCAGCCGGACATTCAAATTCGTACTGTCATGGTTCTTCCCCAACCATCAGCATGGCCGCGAGTATGATAATCGCTTCGACAGTGCATCGGAAGTGGCTCATTACGTACTCGACAACCATGAGCGGTTGGCCGGCGATACCATGACCTGGCATAGGACGTTCTACGAAGACAGCACGTTGCCGCGGTGGCTACTGTTCCGGCTGCACTCGACTGTCTCCAACCTTGCGACGGGGACATGCCAGTGGTGGCAGAGCGGCCGTTTCTGGGCGTGGGAGGGCGTTGGTTGCTGTCCGGGTACGTGCACGCATGTGTGGAACTATGCACACGCGCCCGCACGCCTGTTCCCGAGATTGGAACGCAGCGCCCGCGAATTCCAGGACTTCGGGGAAGGGTTTCATCCGGATAGCGGCCTTGTCGGGTTTCGCAGCAATCATGCGTATGCCGCCGACGGCCAGTGCGGTACGATCCTGAAGGCCTATCGCGAGCACCAGATGTCCCGCGACGCCAATTTCCTTCGGCGTATCTGGCCCCGCGTGAAGAAAGCCCTGGAATTCTGTATCGCACAGGACGGCAATGCGGACGGCCTGATAGAGAACAGCCAGCATAACACGTTCGATATCAACTTCGAGGGACCTAACACATTTGTCGGTTCGCTGTATCTTGCAGCACTGCGGGCGGGCGAGGAAATGGCTCGCGAGATGGATGACCCCGAGTTTGCCGAACAATGCCATGACATATTCGAAAGCGGCAGCAGGCTCACGGTTGAGCGTCTGTGGGATGGCGAGTACTTCATAGAAGATGTCGATCTGGAAAAGCACCCCAGGCATCAGTATGGTAAAGGCTGCCTTTCCGATCAACTCTTTGGCCAGGGCTGGGCGCACCGACTCGGCCTTGGATACATCTATCCGCGCAAGTATGTCAAGCAGGCCCTCGAGTCCGTGTGGACATACAACTGGACGCCTGATGTCGGTCCCTACAACGAGACCCACAAACCCGAGCGGTGGTTTGCACGGGCGGGTGAACCGGGGCTCTTCACGTGCACATGGCCCAAGACACCCTATATTGCCGAGGGCGTTCGCTACAAGAACGAAGTGTGGACGGGTATCGAGTACCAGGTGGCCGGACACATGGTGGCCGAAGGTCTGGTTGACGAGGCGCTTGCGATTTGTCACGGCATCCAGCAGCGATATCATCCATCAAAGCACAATCCGTTCAATGAAGTGGAGTGTGGTGACCATTACGCGCGTGCTTTCGCCAGTTGGGGTGTATACAATGCTCTTCTCGGTTATGAGTACCACGGGCCGAAGGGCCGTCTCGGCTTCGGGCCCGTGATCAATCCAAACGACTTCCGTGCAGCATTCACCACCGCAGATGGGTGGGGAACATTTGAGCAAACCAGAAACGCCGGCCGACAGTACAACATGATCGATCTGCGATGGGGGCGTTTGCGTTTAAAGTCTCTTGCATTCGAGCTGCAGGGAGGAGCGAAGGCAGGCAAAGTCACTGTCAGGGCGGCGGGCAAGGTTGTCGGGAGCGAGCATTCGGTGAAGGACGGAAGGTTGGAGCTTGACTTGAAAGAGGAGCTGAAGCTGTCCACAGGTGAGAGTCTGGAAGTTGTCATCGAACTGAAGAGCTGATTCCGGCGCATGGAGGTATAAGCATCGTTGTCGTCCACAAACTGATCTGGATTGCCGTGGCCGGTGGCATCGGAGCTCTGGCCCGCTACGGCCTGGCCGGGGTGTTTCCAACATCCCACAGCAGTGGGTTCCCGCTCGGCACGCTGATCGTGAACGTCGTTGGGTGCTTCATATTCGGACTGCTTTGGGCCGTACTGGAGGACAAGCTCTCTGTCAGCGGCGAAATGCGAGCTATCCTTTTCACCGGCTTTCTCGGGGCCTTCACCACGTTCTCGACGTTTGTTTTCGAGACCAGAGAGCTTCTGGTTGAATTGCAGTATACACTGGCTGTGGCCAATGTCGCCGTCCAGAATACGCTGGGTCTGATTTGTCTCGTTGTCGGTTTTGGCATCGGCAGGCTGATATGAGGGGATACCGGTATGAAGGGATCCAAACAGGCGGAATTGCTGAGAATCTTCATCGGGGAGAAGGACAAGTACCGGGGGCGGACTCTGTTCGAGGCCATTGTGCAACTTGCCCGTGAGCGGAAGATCGCTGGGGCGACGGTGCTGAGAGGCATGCTGGGCTTCGGCGCCGACAGCCATCTTCACACGGCCAAGATACTCCGGTTATCCGAAGACCTGCCCGTCGTCATAGAGATAGTTGATGAGACCGAGAAGATTGAAGAGATTCTTCCTGAGTTGGAGGAAATGCTCGATGATGGTCTTGTGACCCGGGAGAAGGTTCAGATGAAAGTTTATCGGTGGGGGGCAGAATGAGTCTGGTGCCCGCCTGCGGGTAGTGCCGGCACCACGATGGAGTCCAGCGAGTTGGAAATCGCTCTCTCGACGAACTGATGTAATGGACGTTCGACGATATGCCTTATGAGGCGCAGGAGCAGGCCAAATACGGAAAAATTGCTTGTATTCTGGCTCAATAGCTGCAAAATGCATGCTGTACCGGCCGAGGAGGCCCATGCCGAGCAAAGCCGGATGGTGTGACCCGGCCGGCGTTTGACACGGTAAGGCAACAGCAGTCATGAACGCTACCGAACCTGAAAGGAGTTGCGTATGAGTTCGAATACCCTTCCCAAACTTCACAATGCCATGTGGCCCGGGCTGGTGGGCAAAGGAGATGAAGAGGGCCAGGAACCGCCGATCAGTCTGGAGCGGATGCTCGAACTGACCGCCGCGGCGGAAGTCAATGGGCAGAAGTTCGACGGGATTGACTACTTCTTGTTCCTTCCGCACACGGATCCCAACGCCACCGACGACGAACTGAAAAAGATAGCCGATATGATCGAGGGATACGGTTTCAACGTCGGTTCATTGGTCGCGCCGGTATGGCCCGGGACCGTCGGCGATTCGGCCATGGGCGATGATGCCTCCCGACAGAAGTTCCTGGAAGCCGTAAAGGTGGCATGCCGGATTGCGGCTGTTTTCAACAATCACGGCGTTCGCAAATATGGTGTTATCCGGATTGATTCAGCGGAATTCGGTGTGGAGAAATGGCGCGAGGACCCGAAGGCGAACACCGCGAAGATCGCCGAGACATTCAAGGATGCAGCGAAGATTGCGGCCGATCACGGCGAGCGTCTGGCAGTCGAGGGCGAGATTTGCTGGGCGGGCATGCACAGTTGGAAGGATGTGCTGGACCTTCTGGAGGCGGTAGGCATGCCCGATACGCTGGGTTTCCAGGCCGACATGGCCCATACGTACCTGTACCTCATGGGCTATAATGCGCCCGAACACGCCCTGTTGCAGCCGGGCTATTCAAAGGATGAGTTCTACGCTGCCTACGAGAAGATGGTGGACAAGCTTCGGCCGTGGACGATCGACTTCCACGTCGCCCAGAACGACGGCGAAGTGCACGGTGCCGGATCGCATGACAAGACGGGCAAACATTGCCTGGCGGACGATCCGAATGGTAAGCTCGATATCGTGCGCTGTGCGGGCTACTGGCTCAAGGGCGCCAGGGAACGCGACATTCAACATATCTGCTGGGACGGGTGCATGTTCTCCAATGCTACGCTCGAATCTACGGATACCTGGAACACCATTCTGGACGCTATGCTGAAAGTGCGTGATGCTCACGGGTGGACGCGGTAATTGCCGGTGCAACAAGAGCTTCGCAGACAACTCTTCACTTGAGAACTTGAGAAAGGAATCAGTGATATGGCTAAGAAATTGAACGTCGGCCTCATCGGATATGGGTTCATGGGGCGTACACACTCGAACGCTTATCGAAAAGTGGGGAATTTCTTCGATGTGCCCTACGATCCGGTCTTGCAGGTAGTCTGCGGACTGGAGGAGGACCAGGCAAAGGCATTTGCTGAGCGGTGGGGATACAACTCGTATACCACGGACTGGCACAAGGTCATCGAAGACGACAATATTGATATTGTCGATATCTGCGTGCCCAACAACATGCATGCCGAGGTCGCCATCGCCGCGGCGAAGGCGGGCAAGGCTATCTGTTGCGAGAAACCGCTGGCGCTGAACAGCGCTGAGGCGGAAGATATGGTCAAGGCGGTAGAGGACGCGGGGGTGCCGAATTTCGTGTCGTTCAATTATCGCCGGGTACCCGCAGTGGCTCTGGCCAAGATGCTCATCGACGAAGGACGTCTCGGCAGGATCTTCCACTATCGTGCGAATTTCCTGCAGGACTGGACCATCTCTGCCGACGTCCCGCAGGGCGGAATGGCGACGTGGCGGCTGAATGCCAAGACGGCCGGTTCGGGCGTGACGGGCGATTTGCTCGCGCACTGTGTCGACACCGCGATGTGGCAGAACGGTCAGATCACGGAAGTCTGCGCCATGAAGGAAACATTTGTCAAGGAACGCAAGAACGTCGAGACAGGCAAAGTCGAACCGGTTGAGATTGATGATGCGTGCACGTTCCTGTGCCGGTTCGAGAACGAATCGCTCGGCAATTTCGAATCCACCCGGTATGCGCGCGGGCACAAGGCGCTCTACACGTTCGAGATCAACGGCGAAAAAGCTTCGATCGCATGGGATTTGCACGATCTGCACCGTCTGAGCTATTTCGATCACGGCGATGAGTCGATAATCCGAGGCTGGCGATCCATACATGTTACCGATCATGATATGCCGTACATGGATAAGTGGTGGGTTCCCGGCCTCCAGATCGGCTACGAGCACACGTTCGTTCACCAGGTCGCGGATTTCCTGGAGGCAATGGCTGCGGGCAAATCCGCCTCGCCCGGTTTCCGTGATGCGCTGGCAACGCAGTACGTCTGTGAGGCGGTGCTGGAATCGGCCGCGAAAAAGAAGTGGGAAGCCGTCAAGAAAGCATAACAGCAGTTTTCATAATGTACTATCGCAGCACGTGGAGCTGTGAGTTCTCTGACTGATGACGAAGGAGATCTTATGTCCGCAAAGGCAATTTCCGAAAAGGCGATGGAGCAGGGCAAGGGTATTCTGAGGCTCGCTCCGAATTGGGTGCCCCGTTCGTTCTGTGTTCCCGGCCGGCGCATCAAACTTCACCCGGATGATTACTATGCTCTTGGTGGCGAGCGGGGCGGTATCGATGAGCGATGGTTCTCCTCGACGACGCCCGCCGATAACGGGCCGCTCACCTCGCCCAATGAGGGCTTGAGTTTTATTGTTGTTGAAGACGGCGGCAAGACCGAAAAGGTTCTGCTTAAGGACGCCATCGACGAACTGAAGGATGCGATCGTCGGCAAGCGGATATGGGACGAGTACAAACGGTGGCCGATGTACTCCAAGTTCTTCGACAACAAGGCCGCGCTGCCGCATCACATTCATCATCGGGACGAACACGCCGCTCCGACCGGCCAGTTGGGCAAGCCTGAGGCGTACTATTTCCCACCCCAGGCAAATAATCACGGCGGCGACTTCCCTTATACGTTCTTCGGCCTCAATCCCGGCGTGACGAAGGACCAGGTGCGAAAGGCTCTCAAAGACGCGGCTGAGGGCAAGGATAATACGATCACGAGTTTGTCAGCGGCATATCGTCTGGATGTAGGGACGGGTTGGGACGTTCCGCCGGGCGTTCTGCATGCTCCCGGCAGTCTCTGCACGTATGAACCTCAGAAGGCTTCCGATGTCTTTGCGATGTATGAGAACATCACCCACGACCAGGTTGTTCCCAAGGAGCTGCTGTGGAAGGACACTCCCAAGGATAAGCAGGGCGACGTGGACTGGCTGCTGGAGGTCATCGACTGGGATCTCAACGTGGACCCCGATTTTGCAAAGAATCGATTCATGGCTCCCAATCCTGTCCGGCCCATCAAGGAAATGGAAGCCGAGGGCTATGTCGAGAATTGGATCTGTTACAAATCTGCGGCTTTCAGCGCCAAAGAGTTGACCGTGCTGCCGGGACGAGCTGTCACGATCAAAGACAGCGGCGCCTACGGCATGATTATGATGCAGGGCCACGGCACCATGGGCGCGTGGGAAATCGAGACCCCCACTATGATTCGATACGGACAATTGACCTACGACGAGTACTTCGTGACCGAGCAGGCCGCCAGGGACGGTGTCAAGATCACCAATCCATCCAAGTCCGATCCGATCGTCATGCTCAAGCACTTTGGCCCGAACAATCCGGACCTTAAGATGGAGTAGGATAGCGGTTCACCCAGAGAAGGAGGCAGACAATGAAGAGAGACAAGCTTTCCCGCAGAGATTTCATGCGTACGACCTCGGCCGCCGCGGCAGGGACCCTCGCCGGGGCGTTATCCGCAAACGGGCAGGCCACGGAGGCCCAGGCTGACACATCGAGAATTGTCAACTACAACGAGAAGATGCATTACAGGAGGTTGGGCAAGACGAACCTGATGCTCTCGGAGATAAGCCTCGGCGGTCATTGGAAGAATCGCAATGCCGGGCGATATTGGGACCATTTCGCCAATGAGCAAGTCCCTCCTGATGTGGCAAAGAACCGGACGGATGTGGTCAGCGCGTGCATCGATTGCGGCATCAACTACCTCGACATAACGACGGCGGCCGAATGTCTCAGCTATGGTGCTGCCTTAAAGGGGCGGCGCGAAAAAATGTACGTGGGAGCGGATATCCACAATCTTGGGCCGAGGAAGTCCAGCTATTGCAACGTCAAAGACCAGAGGCGGAATGTAGAGACATGTCTGCGTTACCTGCAGACCGACTATCTGGATATCTGGCGGCCGCAAGCCAAAATGGATGGTTCCAATACCGATGCGGAAGTCGAGTCGCTGATCGCGACTTTCGACAAACTCCATAAAGAGGGCAAGGTCCGGCACCTCGGCATGTCGAGTCATTCGCGGCCATGGATCGAGCACATACTTGAAAAGTATCCGCAGTTCGAGATGGTTATCTTCCCGTGCAGCGCCATGACTCGAGAGAAAGGCAAAGCTCCTGTGTGGAGTAACGTGCAGGAGGTCAATCCGGGGCACAATTCGGACCAGACCCAGAGTATCTTCCAAACGGTGGCCGAGAAGAACGTGGGTGTTGTGACCATCAAGCCATTTCATGGAGGAAGTGTTTTTAAGAGCAGTATCGGCAAAGTGAAGTTTCCGGTGATGGGCGTGGGCAGCAAGAAGGAGAACGATCTTGCCCGGCTTACGCTACAGTGCATACTGGCCAACGGGGCGATTACGGCCTCCGTGCCCGGCTTATCCACGGTCTATGAGGTTGAGAATGCCGCCCGCGCTTCCTATACGCGGCCGCTGGGCGTTTCGGCTGCCGACAAGCAATGGCTGATGCAGGTGACGAAGGAACGATGGGCCCATTTGCCGGAAGAATACGAGTGGCTTCGGGATTGGGAAGTTGTGTAGCACTGGAGTTGCGGAGGCGAGCATACATTCGGATTCTGTAGACTGCGCTGTGGCGGCAGGTGTTTCGAGCCTGCCGCTTTTTTCCAGTATTCATCAAGAGAGGTAGAATCGTGTATCGGCATTATCGAGAAAGCCACCGACTTGGTGGGAGCATTGTGGGCGTTTTGCTGAGCATCTGCGTTCTAACGGTATGCCTTACGGCCGAGGAGGGGCGGGCCCCGCAGACCGAAGAGGCCGGCGGCAACGCCAAGTGCTATGTTTGTCATTCGGGGCTGAAGACCGAGGACATCACGACCGCTCATCTTGATATGGGGATTACGTGTGATTGCTGCCACGGTCAATCCACTGAACACATGCATGATGAAATGCTGATGACCGAACCCGATCTGCTGTTCGGCAGGGCGGAAGTCCAGAAGATGTGCTCGAATCCGTCCTGTCATAAGCCGGGCGAAGGTCGCATGGTTTACGGCAGACAAGACCACGCCGATATGGACAAGGTGGAAGCGTTCTTCGACAAATGGCAGGGGCGCGTGCGACCGAACGGTCGTGTTGTGTCTGCCGATTCAGTCTGTACGGATTGCCACGGTACGCACAATCTCAACAAAGCGGTCAGTGAAAGCGCCGAACAGCCCTGGCTGCCGTTGTTCAACGGCAAGGACTTGACAGGATGGAAGAAAGCTGAAGGCGGCAGTTGGAGGGTAGAATCCGGGCGATTGGTGGCCAAACTGGATAGCAAAGGCAGGGGAGGAAGCATTTTCACTGCCAGGGAATATGGCGATTATCAGGCGGCTGTTACTTTCCGGGCGAAATGGCCTGTTCGTGCGGGTATTTGGGTGCGATACAAGGAGGCCAGGCCGGGCGCGCGCATCGAGATATTGGAGGATAAGTCAAGCGGGGCGCTGACCGGCAGTCTGCGGTGGAGCGGCAAAGGGCTTGTGCTCGTAAACCTTCAGGAGGACCTCGTCGACAAAGGTGGGTGGAACACGATCTCGATCAAGGCTGAGGGCCGGCGGGTAAGCGTGTGGCTCAATGGGGAGGCCATCGGCTCAGCACGTGTTGGAGGACCTGTGAAAGGAAGGGTCGGTTTCTATATCGGTGCGTCCGAAGAAAATCCGGAACTATCAATTCGCGAGATCATGATCCAGGAACTCAAGGAGGACGATTAGTTCCTTCCACCATCAGGCATTCTCATCTCTGGGCGTGTTCCATCGGCCGGTCACAAGCCTATGGATGGATGTTGTCCGCTAGCCAGTCTTGCGCCAGGGAGGCAAAATCCCTGAACTCGATAATGTCGTCCGATATGAAATCCATCGGTGCGAGCAGCGGCAGATCGAAAACGCCCGTTCCATTCGTGGCGACAAATGCTATTTCTCTGGCGGAGAGGGCATAATCGTAGATTCGAAAATCATCGAGGAATCCATCGTAGCCGCCGTACCATCCGGAACCGATAGTAAATGATTCCACGCCGCCAACGATCTGACGTGAGTCATTTCGCCTGTCTATAAGCATGCCGTTGAGATAAACGTGCATAGTCCCATACGTTGTGTCCGCTCCATGCCTGCTCTGTTTTGTGAACGCCCAGTGATTCCATCGGCCTGAGTGTTCTGCCGACGAGCGGTGCTGTCCGGCGATTTGACTATCAAAGGACCAGTGAGAACCGCACTGCCAGAAGTACCTGCCCGGCGACTTCCAGCATCCGAGGTTCACCGCAACAGTGGGATTCTTGACTCCATACTCAAAATCGGAGGAGCATAATGTGTCCCGATCGTGCACCGCATTGCAGTCCTGCTGCCAGAATGTGATGGTAATTGCGTCCTGGATTCCCGCGAAGAGATATTGCGCTCCGAGAACACGAACCGCATCGTCTTTGCCGTCGAAGCGTATCGCTTGCCCATGAATGCCCGGCGAGAATCGTGGATCTCCATCGATTTGACCGTTACGCCCCGATGTGCCGCTGTCAACGGCGTTACCTTCGAACTGATACCATAGATTTGGGGCGTTTGGCGCCGCAACCGGCAGGACATAGTAGCCGCTGTCGAGCCAGCGTTCTGTGAACTCGTCCAAATCAAGATAATCGACGATGCAATCGCCCGTCAGGTCAACTGCGGGACGGGATTCAGGGAGGCACCGAGAGGGGTAGAGGGAGATATCGTCGAAGTATAAGACTCCGTTGTCCGTGGCCGAAGAGTTCGGGTCGGTATCGAGGAACTCGATCTGGAGAGATTCGATTGTGGTCAGGTCAAGAGCATCGTGTTTGCCCAGATCAATCGACCACCGTTGCCACTGGTTGACAGCCAGATTGTTCGGGTCGCCTGTGTAAGGAATGCTTGTTGTACCCTGTCCATCTGAGAGGTTCAGTTGCATTTGTACCGCCGTCCCATTGTCCGGACCGCCGCGGAAGAAGAGGTCCATAGTTTCCACGCCGGCCCCGGCCCAGTTCTGCGGGGCCGCGAAGGTGCGAGTGAATGTTGAATCGTAGTACTGGGGATCGACGATGTCATATGAGATTCGCAGCGAATTACGTCCGGTGCGGGCGAGGTCCTCGGTGTTGTTGAGGCCGATGGAGACCCCATACAGTGAACCCGTCCATGACGGCCAGAGGTTGCTGTTTGAATGGTATTGCTCGAAGCCGTCAACCAGAAGTTCTGCTACGGTATGGAAAGACCACACATCACCGGTGCAGGTTGGATTGGTATCGTCCGCATTGACCTGATCTACGCGCCAGTAATAGGTTGTATCCAGCTTCAGCGGGCCGGGATCGAATGAATTGACATCCTGGCCGGCAGGCGGGACGCTTGCCGGTTCAGCGTTCGGGTGGACATCATTGGGCGAAGTGCCAAAATAGACGACGTGCCCGCCTGCGTCAATGCCTGAGGACCAGATCAAAGTCGCCGCCAGTGGTACGCCGCGGGCGCCGTCAACCGGTACGGGGCAACATGTGGCGCACGAATCACTCTTTGTCCAAATCCTCGCTGTAACGCTTTGCACGTCAAAACCATAGCATCCGCCTCCTTTGTCAAGACCGACAAGGCGAATAGCACGCGGCTCAAATGGCAAGTTGAGCTCGGCGATGTCAAGTCGAATGCGCGAAGGAGGGTAGTTGCCACCCGAATCATCGGCGGTGATGCGAGTGAGCAGGTATTCGCGCTGCCGTGCATCTGTCAGGAAGACGAGGGCTTGCTCGCCGACTCGGCCCCGTTCGAGTATCTCAATGTCATAGCCGGGACCATCAACAAGCGGGCCCCTGAATTGTAACTCAATCCAGTGGTCGGTGGGCAGCGCAACGGCGGTTTCCTCGGTCGGAGGTGGCCCGATCAGCCACAGATTGGGATCGACCGGAACGTACCATTGTCCGTTCTCGCTCATGCCGTAGAGTCCGTCGCCGTCGGGATCGTGCGAGTTGACGACATAGCAGGGATAGTCGAATCCCGGAACATCTGCGGCTCCGGCACATGGAGCAGTTGATGAGTAAACTGTAACTGCGACCAATATGAGATGATATGCTCGCATTTGTTTCACAGGTTCATGCAAGACTGCGAGAGACCATCCGATAGCACTGCATTAGTGCTGCGGATCACAGGTGGACACACCTCGCTGGAGATAATCGAACTCCTTCCCATCGCCAATCTGATTGTCATAGGCGGTTTTACCTATTCTACCGCCCCGACACCAACGAGACAAGAAAAAAGACGGATGCGGGATTGCCAATTGCCAATCAGAAGGAGTCGTTTCGGCTGTGCAGCTACCTGTTTCGGGGGCTTTCCGCGGTGTGACGGGCATGTGGCCGCCAAAGGGCGCGCACGAGGGATATCCCGACCCACACACCGCTGGCTATGACGAGTGTGACGGCGAGCAGCAGGATTGTCATACTGAGTGTGCTCATTTGTTTTCTTTCGCAAATACGTTTGCAATCCAATGCCCGACGGCGTACGCAAATATGGCGGCCGCCATGGCCGGTATGATCGTCGGTATCTCAAAAGCCTCGAATTTGGCGACACTAAAGAGAATCGCGACCGCCGATCCGACGAGCATGGAGGAAATGCCCGCAAGCGGGCGCGGCTTCTTGATCCATAAGCCCGCTATGAGGACAGGCAGTATGGCGGGAGCCCAGATGGTGTAGCATATAAGCAGGCCGTCGATGATGTCCTGAACGGCAAGTGCAGCGCCGGCGGCGGTGGCGGCGATGGCGATTGTCGCGCACCGTCCGACTATGAGTGAAGCTCTATCATTGATGCGTACAAACGGCCTGACGATATCCTGCGTAAAAGCAACCGCTCCGGCGTTCAAGAGCGAATCCAGACTGGACATAACCACGGAAATGAGGGCGGCCAGAAGCAGCGCATAGCCATAGTTGGGCATGACGGATTTGAGCAGGCCTGCCAACACGTAGTCCCCGTCGGTGCCTTCGGGCAAGACGGTTCGTGCTGAGATACCCAGGGCCACCATAACGAGGAACCAGAATGCACTGAAAGCTCCTGCGAGAATGAAGCCGTACCGTGATATGTTTGTGGTTCGAGACGCCAGGGCGCGGTTTGCATAGGGTGGGATGAGCATCTCGCCAAGGAAGAACGCGGCGATCAGACCGATCACCTCGACGATGGATATGGACTGAATGCTCTGCGCCGTGGCGGTGCGCGCCTCGGCAGTCAGCGGGCCTACATCCCACGACGAGCCGCCGAGGATGAACAACAAGACCAGGGGCAGGAGAATGGCGAACGTGCTGAACTGGAAAGCATCGGTAATGACGCTGGCCCGGAGACCTCCGAAAGTCGTGTACAGAACGGTAATGCCCGCTACGACTATTACGCTGGACCATGGAGGCAATTCGAACATATCGCGGAGGACGTCGCCGCCCGCCTTGGCCATAACCGCAGCAAAACCCGCACAAAGCCCCACGGAGATAACCCCTGCGAGAACCTGGCACGTCCTGTCATACTTCTGGCCAATGGCGTCGCCGAGTGTGTGGCAGCCTTCAAGCCGGCGCAGCTTAGGGGCGATAAAGATCCCTACCAGAACGTTTTGGAATGCGTAAGCCAGGCCGACGATCCAGAACAAGAGGCCGGTTTTGAAGCCTCTTCCGACGAATCCGATGGAGAATCCGGGGCCGACATAGGTCGCTGCGAGACTGCCGAACACGAGCGCCAACGGCAATTCACGCCTGGCCAGTGAGAAATCCTCGAATTGCATGGCTGCCCTGGCGCGCAATGCCACGTACGTCAGCAAAGCTACGTAGGCTACAACAACAGCCACAGGCAAGACGGTATTCACAACACGGCCCTATAGCAGTATTCAAGCAGGCGGCTCCCGTCCATGCGGACAGAGCGATCACACCTTATCCTGAAACATCTCCTCCTCCAGTTCGTTAATAACGGCGTTGAGTTCCGTTTCCGTTCGGATCCATCCGAACCGGCCGTCGACCAGAAAGGTCTTGTACCACTGAATCAGATTCCTGGCGAAATCACTGTCTTTACAGTACAGGCCGAAGGATATTTCGCCTGCATGGGAACCTGCCCTTCGAGGCTTCTGAGGAAAGGCCAGCAGAACGGCGCTTCTCGAAAGCAGGAATTCGATATCGGAGACGGTGCTGTTGTAGATGCGCAATCGACCGGATTCGATCGCCTCGGGGTATTTTCGAAACAAATGGCGAGCGGCGTTCGAAAAGCCCGGCACGCTCATATTCATGGCCCGATGTACGCGCACCGCCTGATAGTCCTCTATTATCTCGTAAAGGGTGCTTAAATAGTCATCCATCGGTTGACGCTCGCCCTCGAAGAGCATACAGGTCCAGAGTTCACCGTGGCCGGTTGCATCCAACTGGTCGCGAAGCATCTGTCTGGCTGCGTCGTACGTTTGGCCTCGGCTGCCAAGTACTTTGAGGCGGCGTTCAGTCAGCGGTTTGGCCCATGCGGGCATGTCTTTGGGCAGCGTCTGAGGCGTGCAGACACCCAGACGCGTGAGCAGTCGAAGAAACTGCTTTTCTTCCGAGCCGTAGAAACGCCTGCCGATGGTGCTGCCGACGTTGCCGTTGCACTCCAGGCCGTATTTCTTGTGATACCCGAACGAGAGGCGATGCACCTCGTGGCCTTTGCCACGGATTGCCTCTTCCAGTTGGCCCAACAGCCAAACAGCTTCTTTCTCGGGAGCTTTGTCAATAGAGAGGTGCACATTGGGGCACAGGACGATAGGCCTGGGACCGATCAGGTCCGCAAGAGTTTCAAATTCCGCGGCCGCTTGCTCGACCTCCCGCCTGTCGTCGTATATTTCAACGCATGCGAAGACTACCAGAACGTTTGCGAATTCCCTTCGGGCCTGGCGCGGAGAGATTGTATCAGGATCGATCCTGGAGGACGGCTCTTTGTCTTCGAAGTGGCATGACGAACATTGATAGCAGTCCAGAATCATAGCGTTTCTTCGGTCTTCTGTCGTTCAGCAATGGACTTCGAACGGTTTGATCGTTTTCTGCGGGGCGCTCCGGCTCTCTTGGCGCGCGAGGCGATCCTGGCGTCCACGCGGGATATGAACAGCCCTACATCAGGGGTGGCGGCTTCATCAGCGAAACCCGCGCTATTGACAACTCTGGCCACTTCGGTTCCAGCCCAGAATTCGTCGGATGCCTGTATCTTTGTGCCTTCCCGCCGACTGAGCGACTTGAGAAAAGTCGGTATACAGCCGTCGCGCAGGGCGTCGGCGTAGTCGGCCAGAAGCTCCTGAATTTCCCGATCTGTTTCGGACATTGCCATCTACTCCTCTATATGCGGTCTACCGCTCATCGCAGTAGCTATACATGATCTTTTTCAACTTCAACATGGTTCGGAATTTAAGCATCTTCACCGCCCCCACGGTGGTATTCAGTTCATTGGCGATCGCCCGTATGGACATACCGTTCATCCACATCTCGATTGCTGTCCGTTCCCGAGCTTTTAGTTTCTGCAGAGCCTTCTGGAGCAGTTCCTTCAACTCGGCCTGAGAAATCGTCTCAAGGACGCTCAACTCGGGCGCCATCAAACTCATTAGATTGCTCTGGGAAAGGCACAGGTTCCGATTCATTCTTCGGTACACCTGCCTCAACCGCTTACGCATGTAGTACATATAGGTTGTTCTGAGCAATTCACGCTCGTTTGTGACGTTTCGCAGGCGATCGGGGTTTTCCCAGATATCCGCGTAAACGTCTTCGAGCACGTCTTCACATTCGGTCTCGTTGCCGAGGTACCGATACAAATAACGGATAAAGGTCTGAAAGGTCTCCCTTACAAAAGGTTCCATCGCTCTGCGACGGCGCTCTATATCGGGATCCGCGAGGCTCTCCAGCGCCTTGCGCAGCCGTTTATTCATAGCAAGCCTTTCCTTCTTGCGTGCACAGCCAAGCCGAAGCCACAATCGGACCTTCGTCCGGCCGGCACTTTCTACGTTATTAAGGCACGAATTTCATAATAGGTAACGCAGATTATAGCGAAAATCCAGGATTCTGCAACGATTCGTCGGGGTCAGAAGAGGACGGATTGTTCTTCACTCGCTTGAGTCTACCGCTGTCAGGTGCTCAGAACCCGTAAACAGGTCGGAGTTGGTCTTCGGTGGGCAGTTCATCGTAGAATTCGCCTCTGCTGCCTACATAGCCCACACCGTACCTGCGCAGACGGACCTGGCTGATCGAACCGTTTGTGTTCGTTACGTTTACGGTCACGAACTGCATATCTTCGCGGATCAGTTGCCTCTCGGCTCTGGCTTGCGACTTGTCCGCTTCGTTGCCGAGCATATATCCTGCGGCACCGCCCACAGCGGCTCCGATAAGCGTCGATTCGGTGTGGCCGCCTGCAAGCTGTCCGATGCCCGCACCCGCGAGGGCGCCAATGGCCGAACCCATTTGTGCATTGCTGCCGCATCCCGCACTGAACAGTACGAGGCCGGTCAAGACGATTGCTGTTGCCCGCATTTGTATGTTCCTGCTCATTTCTGTACCTCCTGTTTCTGCGACGAAGGACCGTGGTTATCTGTATTCGTTTGCATCAAAGGCCAGCATTTACTGCGGCACGAACCTTATCTATCTACTGCCCGCATATCTGTGCCTGATCGAGGCCGCATTCCAGCCAGCCGACACTCATCAGAGCCAGATCGGCGAAATCTGTGATGCAGTCATCGTTGAGGTCGCCTGCAGGGCGTGTGAGGCAACGGGCTGTTTCGGGGCCGTCCAGAATCACGGCGTAGATGTTCCATGGGCCGTCCCGATTGTCCTGCCAGACGAGCAAATTGCCTGAGATTGCAGGGTTCGTCTGATCTGCTGCGTCGTCGGTAATCTGAAATTCAAGGCGCGTTGTGAGATTGTACCCGAATATGTCCCAGTTGCCGTCTCTGTTGTCCTGCCAGACAACGATGTTGCCGTCAATGTCAGGATGTTTCTGGTCCGCTTCGGTGGCGGCAACGAGAGTCTCGACGGGGTTCTGCGGATCCGAAATGTCAGAGACGTAGACATCCCAGTCGCCGAAATAGTTGTCCTGGTACACGAGGTTATCGCCGGAAATCGCCGGATTGCTTTGGTCAGCCTCGAATGCAGCAACCGCTACCTCTGTCGGTTTGTTCTTCTGCCAGATGTCCGCGAGATAGATGTCCCAGTCGCCAAAGAAGTTGTCCTGCCAGATGACATGGGTTCGGTGGACGGCCGGGGTTTGTTGATCAAATTCGAAGCCTGCGACCGGAAACCGGAATGGACTGAGAGGATCGCTGATGTCGGCGCCGTTTATGTCCGTATCATCCCCTATAAGGCTTTGCCACGAGATGATGCTGCCGTGAATCGCCGGTTGCGTCTCGTCGATGCCAATCTCATTGCCCGCTGCGTACACCTGCAGATTGTTGAAATCCGTTGTGTCCGCAAAATGCACGTCCCAGTCTTCGGCACCCTGGGAAATGATGTAATCCTGCCAGGCGACGATATTGTCATAAACGGCCGGGTACATCTGGTCGTTTGCATCGCCAATGATGAAAGCCTCGGGGGCTGCGGGGTCATTAACGTCGGCCACATAGATGTCGTAGTCGCCATACTGCTCGACGAATTCATGCCAGACAACCATCGTGCCGGATACGTCAGGTGCTTCCTGGTTGTCCGGACCCGCCAACACGGAGAATGGCTGCCATTGAGTACCCCAAAGAACGGGGGGAAAGGCAAGGAATAACCCTGTCAAGAGCATGAACAGCAGACATTTGCATCTTCTTTCAGCCATCTTTCCGATCTCCATCAATCTTCCTCTGCCACCTCTTCCTTCTGAGCCTCTTCTTTGCCGGCCGACTGCACCTTCCGGGCCAGATCCAGCAGCACGCGAGCGGCCTTTGCGTTCTTCGGGTCCTGCGCAGCATTCTGTAAAGGAGCAAGCGACTGCTGGGTCTCTCCTACGCCCAGGAGGTGATAGCCCAGAAGCATCTGTATGTCGGCGTCTGCTTTACTTTCTTCGGCCTTTGCGGCCAATTGCTCAATCTGTTCGAACAGCACTTCCTCGTCCGCATACAGACCACGAGGGTAGAAGACCCCTTCCTGCTCGGGGTCGCTCTGCTGCAGGGCCAGACGCAGAGCAGTTGCGGCCTGCGAGTATCGACCGAGAGCAAACAGCGCCTGGGCCTTTGCAAAGGGCAGTATCACATCTTGCGGTGCGTTCTGCGCCGCCTGTGAGAATTTCTGGAGGGCAATTGCATAATCTCCTTTTTCGAATGCTTTGACGGCCTCCTCGAAGTACTTATCCGCCAGCGTGGGGTCGGCCGGTTCGCGCGCAGACTGCTCGGCCAATTTGGCGCGGACGTCGGCGAACGTATTGTGGTCTGCCGGTGTGATCTGGTAAGAGGAGTCATTAAGTCCGGCGGTGTTTTGAGGACCGTCCCCGTAGTAGTAGTTGTACGTGTAGTAGTTGTTTGTCGAAGTGCCGATTTGCCGGGCCACTGGGTAGTAACCATACCATTCGTAGGGATGATAACTGTACCAGTGGTAGCGGGCGTAGCGATAGTGAACGGGCCAGTAGCCGCCGAGACTCACGAATATGTACTTACGGAGATGGTAAGGGTAGATGCATCTGTACGTTCGGTAGGGGCCGTGTGAATAGTGCACAACCATCCTGTATTGCGGCCAGATTATGCGGTGGTGTATTCTGTTGTGATGGTCCCGGTAAACGTGGTCGTGATGGGGCCGATGGCGCACTACATGCGGGCGGTCGCAGTATCGCTTGTGGCCGTGACCAAATTTGCCGCCATGCTTGGACGAACCGCTATGGGGCTGTGGGGCCTTATCGCCGATAGAACTCGAATCACGGCGAGTTATGGGGCGCATTTTGCCCTCTGTTGGGCGTTTGGGCTCCCGCGGCAATGAAACCATCTTATCTCGTAGATTCGGGATTGTGACTCTGTGTTGCTCCCGTGAAATCCTGGCAGTTGAATTGTCGCGGACGCTGGGAGTTCTAGTCTCTCTATCGGATGTGGGGCGTCTTCGCGTCGAATCGCCTATTCTCTGCGATATTGAGGCCCTCGCGGTCTCCCGATTGGAGCGATTGGGCAGTTTGATGATCCTGGATCCGCCTGAAACGTTGCGGGATGCATTCGCACGGGATGCTCGCACGGATGGGTTCCTGTAGATGACGGTCGGAGACCGATGATTCGGCGATGGTGAGGCGGGCCTGGAAGCGCCTTCGACGCCGGACCGCAAGGATGAACTGACGACCGAGCGGTTTGCGGCCGTATCTGATCTACTGCTTCGGACTGTTACCGGCCTCATGCGAGAGTGAACGGTGCTTGCTCTGGAACTCGATGCGCCGCTGACATAGACGGGACCGGCTATGCTCCTCCTGAGCGAAAAGCTGGACTGCGGCCGGCTTGAAGTGGTGATTCTTGAACCCGTAATGTGTGAACCGACAGAATGGCCCGACCGGCTTGGGTAATTCAGCCTTGGGGCCGTTCTGCGGCCGGAAGAGGGTATTGTGCCCCGGCTTTGGGGGGGGCTGGATGCAGCCGATGAACGGCTGGGATGGCTCATCTGCGAGCCGAAGCGCCTTAATGTGGCGGACCTTGAGCGGTGCGCGCTGGCGGCCATTTGGGGCGATACGGACCGATAGTGCATGGAGCGACTGCTCCGGCTCTGAATGCTGCGCGAGAGCCCGGATACGGACGCGGGAGGCCTGCTGACAGTTGTTCGACTCTGGGAAACGGGTGAGCGAACCGGTGTCGGTGTCCGCGTGCGGGACGGAGCAATTCTTGCAGGTGCGGTGGATCGACTTGCGACGGGCGCCGGACGTGAAGGGGCGGGCCTGCTGATTTGTCGAGACGGCGCGGTCGATCTGTTGACCGAGCGGTTCCGATCAGCGAAAACCGGCGCAAGCAGAAGGACCAGAATAAGGCCGACGAATATCGCGACTCCTTTGCGCTGTTGGGAGATTGTCGGCGAGAGCATGATGCATCTCCTTTCTACGAATAGTCCTATGCGAGTTCCATTCCATATGTACAAGGCGTTGCACACAACGTATGTAACGGTATTTTTTGAGGATCGGTGAGGTTTTTCGGACTATCCGCGAGGATCAGGTATAACGCCGTGGCCCCGTGCCTGGCGGAAAATGAGTTGATGAACGCGGCAAGCAGGTAAGAACGATAAAAATTGTTTGCCCCATTCATTCCGAATAGGGTATACTCCCGCAACTGACTACAAATGTAAGTGTGGCGGAAAAGCGGTTTTTTCGGCAATCAGGGCGAGAAAATCTGTAACGACTCGCAACCGCTTGCGTCTTTAGAAGTAGGTCAGAAATGCGGCCGGAAAGAACCGAAACGGTGTTTTGCGCGTAGGAAATGGTGTTCGACCTCCGACTGGGATGAAATCTCATGCTCAAGACATTCGACAAGAAGCTGCGAGCGGTAAGAGTTCGGTGTAGCATCAATGTTCTCATCAAGTATGCCGGCAGGGTACTTGCAGTGGCGGGAGGCGCTGCTCTGTTAGTCGTATTGGCGGAGAAATTGCTCGCACTTTCAATAGTCAGCAAGCACGTGGTATGGGTGTTCTGGATGCTGGTTGTTGTATCTACTATTGTTCTGTGGATCCTTCGGCGTCCAAGTCGAATGCAGGCTTCGCTTCTTCTGGACGATCGCCTCAAATTTCGCGAGCGGTTCAGCACGACACTCGCTCTGGCCGGGAGTGACGATCCATTTGCGATTGCTGCATGCAGCGAGGCGCACAAGCGAGCTGAGCGGATTTCGCCGGCCAGTCATTTTCCGATAAAGCCTTCGCGTAGCTTGGCTTATGCCAGCAGCATATGGTTGCTCGTGGTCGGAATCGTCCTGTTCATGCCCCAGAAGGATTTGCTCGGATTCCTGAAGAAGCAGAAACAGCAGGAGCAGCAGGTCAAGCAAGTCAAGGAAGCTGTTGCGGATGTCAATGAAGTGGCCAAATCAGTCAAGCTGGCGGTCAAACAACTCGACCCCGAACTCGCGGAAGCCCTCAAGAAACTGGATCAACCGCCGGAGAGCGCAGATCCGCAGGAAATCAAGCGTCAAGCGATACGCAAGTTGGGCGACCTTTCCGATCAGATCAAGAAGATGCACGCTGGGGGCAAACTCGACGAAATGAGTATGATGCAGCAGATGCTCAAGCAACTGCGCGGTTCATCGAACGTTTTTTCACAGAAGCTGCGCCAGGCGCTGGCTCAGGGGAAGTTTGGCGAGGCCTCCAACCTCATGAAACAGCTTCAGCAGCAGTTGGCCGATGGCAAGGTCTCGGATCAGCGGCGTAAAGACTTGGCCGGGCAGTTGGCCGAATTGGGCAAACAGCTTGAGGAATTGGCGAAGAAGAACACTGATTTTGAAAAGGAACTGGAGAAACTGGGGCTGGACAAAGACTTGGCGAAGATGGACTCCAACCAATTGGAAAAGGCCTTGCAGAAGATGGGACTCGAGGCTCCCAGGATTGAGGAGCTTATGAAGAAATTCGCGGCCTGTCGCAGTGCATCCACACAATGCGCGGGTCTCGGCGGGGCGATGGCCGCGTGTGGCGGCGGATCGGGTGCGCTTTCGGCCGATGAGTTGGCGGGGCTTATGGATCAGTTGGACGAGTTGGAGGCGATGAAGCAACAGCTTATGCTCGCTCAGGCCACGCTGGATGAAATCTCCCGCTGCGTCGGATGCCTTGGACAGGGGATGTGCCAGGGACTGGGAACTCAAGGACCCTGGGCCGAGGGGGCGGGCAACAAGATGGGGCCCGGCACAGGCGGTCCAGGGCGAGGATATGGTCCGCGCGGGATGGAGGAATCAGGGCAGACGGCGACCGACAGGACACGCGTCAAGAATCAATCCAAGGCCGGACCGGTGATAGCAAGTTGGTATTTTAAGGGTTCGCAGGTCAAGGGAGAGGCCCGGCGTGATTTCTCAGAGATTATGCAGGCAGCGAAAGATGGTGCGGCCGAAGCCATTAACGACAATGAGATACCGCGCAAATACGAAGGTGCAGTGAAGCAGTATTTTGGCCAGCTTGAAGAGGCAAGGCCAGAGCCATAAGGTTGCGGCCGGCATCGCGGCAACCCAATTATGACAAGGGAGTGACAAGCATGGTGCAAGCCCCATCCAAAGGATCGTGGCAGGTAGTTTTATTGACGTGTCTTTTTGCGTGTGTACTGTTTTCCTCTTGTCGCGATGAACCTGGTGAGACAAAGCCGCAGGTAGTGCTGTATTGTTCGGTTGACCAACAGATTGCTGAACCGATCGTTGCGGCTTTCGAAGAGCAAACCGGCATTGACGTGCTGCCGCGATTTGATACCGAAGCGAGCAAGACGGTAGGTCTTGTTCAGCGTATCCGGGCGGAAGCTTCTTCCCCGGCAGCGGATGTTTTCTGGTCGAGCGAGGTGTTTCACACGATTCGTCTGGCGGATGAAGGCCTGCTCGCGCCGTATTCCAGCGACACAACTGAACAGTGGCCGACACTGTTTTCTGATCCCAACGACCGCTGGTATGGTTTTGCCTTGCGCGGGCGTGTCATAGCGTACAATACCGAGCGAGTTACCCGTGAGGAGGCTCCAACTCAACTGGAAGATACGCTCGATCCGAAATGGAAGGGGCGCTTGGTAATGGCCTCCCCCGAATTCGGAACGACGGGAGGGGACGTGGCGAGTTGGTTTGCTCACTACGGACCGGCCCGGGCGAAGGAAATCCTGCAGGGACTGCGGGAAAACGATGTGCGTCTGGTTTCTGGAAACAGTACGGCTGTGCGGATGGTGGCGACCGGGCAGGCGGACATATGCTTCACGGATACGGACGATGTCTATGCCGGCCAACGCAACGGGTGGCCTGTAGCCATGCACTTCCTCGACCAAGGTGGGGACGGTGTACTGGCGATACCCAACACGGCTGCTCTGATTGCGGGAGGTCCTCATCGTGAAGCGGCAGGGGAGTTGATGGAATTCCTTCTGAGCGAGCAGCTCGAGCAGATGCTCGTAGAAAGCGATTCGCATAATAGTCCCATCCATGAGGAACTTGCGGCCAAGTATCGCAGTTACGCGATTGATGATCCGCTTGATGTCAGCTATGAGAAGGTGGCGCAGTTCTTGCCTATAGCCATTGAGACGGCGCGGGAGGTTCTGCGGTGACCCGACGTCACATCTGGAACTTCTTGTGCGCTGCTCTGGCCATGCTTCCGTGGCTTCTTGTGGTGTGTCTGCCATTGGCTTGCGTTGCCTCGTGGTGGATTGGCTCGGGCAGCGAACCGCCGGAGCAGGTGCGGGTCACTGAAGCTCTGGTGAGATCTCTGGTACTGGCGGCGGTGATCGGTATGGCGGCTGTCGTGTTGGGATGGATTCCGGGACGGGTGCTGGGTATGTGCACCCGCGGTCGCGACGTTCTGCTCCTGGCCCTGCTGATGCCGTTAGTTCTGCCTCGATATGTCCTGCACTACGCCTGGACGCTTGTGCTGAGCCCGACGACCAGTCTCGGGCGATTCCTGGCGAGCAAGCCGGACGTGGCGCAGTGGATCGGCCTGGTCGTTTCAGTATTCGTAATGATCTGTTGGTATTGGCCGCTGGCGGCGCTGCTCCTGGCGCAGGGATGGCGAAACATCGATGCACGGATATGGGACATCGCATCGCTCGATGCGCGGGGTTCGCAGTGGTGGCGTCGCATCACCATGCCGCTGATGTGGAGAACGGCTGTTCTGGCGTTCATGGTGTGCTTTGTGATGTCACTGGCTGAGTTCGGTACGTTTCATCTTGCAGGCGTCCAGACGGTCGGAACAGAACTGGCTGTCCTCTACGAATTAACAGGGTCGGCCGGTGCGGTCGCGCGTGCGGCCTGGCCTTTGGCCGTTATTGCGATGATAGCGGCGATCGTTATTGGGCGAGTGTCAAGAGAATGGGAAAGCCACACCGTGCCGATAGCCGAAAACCATCGCGCCGGTTCGTTCTTCATGTGGGGCTGCGTTGTTGCCCTGGTGGTCCTGTCCGTTGGTGGGCCCGTCGTCATATTGGTTTATAACATGCAGGGCACTACAGAGTTGCAACGTTTTCTGACGCTGCATGCGGACGATCTGGCATGGTCTGGGATAGTTGCGGCAGTAGCGGCTGTTCTGTCGTGTGCAATTGCGATGAGTATTATTAGAAGAAATAATAGGTTCCGCCGTGAAGGCAAAGAGCGTCGTCGCGTGGCCGGCGCTCTGGCTACAGCGATGCGCGCGACGGTCTTTACTGCGATGTTTCTGCCGGCTTCCGTTATGGCGGTTTCGCTGCTTTCTATGGTACACCACCTTGGAGCGGCGGACTGGCTGCGAGATAGCTGGTTGCTGGTTTCTGCCGGCCAGGCGGGGCGATTTGGGGGAATTGCTCTGGTCGTCCTGTCATTCGCGCAAAGCAGCCATGACAAGTTTCTGTCGGAGATGGCTGCGCTGGACGGTGCTTCGGCATGGCGAACGTGGCTGCACGTCCATCTGCCGCGCACCTGGCCGCTCTATGCAGGCGTATTCCTGCTGTTGATTTTGTTTAGTCTGACGGAACTCTCGGCCACGATGGTACTGCTGCCCGCAGGTGTGCCAAATTTCGCCCAGCGTTTGCTCAACCAAATGCACTATGCACGCGATCAGCAGGTCATCGCGTCGTGTCTGGTGCTTATAATCTTCTTTGTACTGTTTTCCGGCGTCATCGTCTTGTTGTTGCGTCTCGGGCGTTCGCGTCACATACATGCCATTCTGATCGTCGCGTTTGGCGCGGTTGCGATTTCGGGCTGCGACAAGGGCGTGCCGGAAGAAGCGGAAGTACTTCACCATTTCGGCAGGTCCGGGCGGGGACAGTGTGAGTTTATTTATCCACGCGGAATAGACATAGCGGCCGACGGCTTGCTATATGTGGTCGACAAGACCGGTCGAATACAGAAGTTCACTCCTGAGGGTGATTTTCTGTCGGTAGTTCAAATGCCAAGGGTGGAAAAGGGGTTGCCAACGGGCCTGAGCACGGCGCGCGACGGACGGTTATTCGTCGCCGATACCCACTACCATCGTGTCGTAGTCTTCTCTGTCGATGGTGATTTGCTGGGTGAATTCGGCAGGTTCGGGCAGGACGATGGGTGCTTCATCTATCCGACGGATATCGCGTTTGCTCCGGATGGCAGGATCTTTGTAAGTGAATATGGCGGGAACGATCGAATCAGCATATTCGACGGCGATGGCCAATTCATCTCCTCCTTTGGCAGTCCTGGCAGCGGCGAAGCGCAATTCTCGCGTCCTTCGGCTGTTTGCGTAGATGATGTTCGGAAATGCCTCTATATAGCGGATGCCTGCAACCATCGCATTGCCGTTTATGACCTGCAAGGCGGACTCCTTCGGTACATCGGCGAACCCGGGCGCGAGCAGGGCCAACTGCGATATCCGTACGATTTGAGCCTGCAGGCGAATGGCACGATTGTGGTCTGCGAATACGGAAACAACCGCATACAGTTGTTCGATCCTTCGGGCGAGAGCCTCGGTGCTTGCGGCAGTGCGGGGCGGCAACTCGGTCAACTCGCCTATCCGTGGGGTGTGGCGGTTCGGGGCAACCGGGCGTTCATTGTAGATGCGGGCAACGATCGCATCCAGGTGTGGCGGCTGTGATGCACACATATGGCTTCTATTTCGTTCAACCGATCTGGTTGTTGGCGTTGATCGTGCTTGTGCCGATCATTTGGATGGGATTGCGCAGCCTCGCCGCTCTGGGTCGTGGTCGGCGCATTATGGCCATGGTGCTTCGCGTACTTGTCGTTCTGCTGCTCGTGGCCCTGCTGGCTCGGCCGATGCTTACGCGCCGCAGCAAGACGGCGACGGTCATAGCAGTTGTCGACCGCAGTTTGTCCATTCCGCCCGACTTGCAGAAGGCGTCATTGGAATACCTGACCAGCGCATTCAAGAACAAGAGCCCCGATGAATTGCTTGCCGTGATCGATGTTGCCGAGGCGGCAGCGATTTCCAAATTGCCGTCGCGCGATGAAACAATCCCTTTGCGAAACACCTCGCTGACGGGCGAACAGACGAAATTGGCTGACGGCATTCAAATGGCCATGGCTATTGCGCCGCCGGATGCGGCCGTGCGCATACTGCTCGTGAGCGAGGGAAATCAGACCGCCGGCGATCTCAGAGAGGCGGCTCGTATTGCCGCCAGTAACGGCATTCCGGTGGATGTACTGCCGTTGCGATACCAGTACGACAGCGAGGTTGTATTCAGGCGTCTGGCTGCGCCCGCGCGGGCCCGAAGCAATCAGACGGTGTCTTTGCGGTTTGTATTGCAGAGCACAAGGCCCACAAGTGGCAAGTTGTTGCTCAGTCTGAATGAGAGGACGGTCGATCTGGCGCCCGGTTCATCAGAATTGGCTGTTCCAGTGGACCTGCAACCCGGAACAAACGTCAAGACGGTCTCTATCCCCCTCGGATCGCGGGGGATGCACGATTTTCAGGCGGAATTCATACCGAACGATCCGAATCAGGATTGGGTGCCCCAGAACAATCGGGCCAGTGCCATGACGTACGTTGCCGGGCCGGGGCATGCGCTTGTCGTCGATACTGACGGTGTGGCGGGATTGTCTCTCAGCCGTGCACTGGAGACCTCGGACATCAACGTGCAGTATATGCCGGCTGCAGATTTCCCGAGCAGTCTTGCTCACCTGATGGACAGCGACGCCGTTATTCTGGCAAACACCAGTTGCGATCATTTCACGTATCAGCAGCAGGAAGTCCTGAAACGCTATGTGACCGACCTAGGTGGTGGATTAATCATGGTGGGCGGACCTGAGGCATTCGGGGCCGGCGGATGGATCGGTTCTCCGGTTGCCGAAGTGCTGCCGATCGATCTTGATCCTCCTCAGAAGAAGCAACTTCCCAAGGGGGCGCTGGTTCTCATAATGCACGCGTGTGAGATGCCGCAGGGGAATTTCTGGGGCAAGAGAGTTGCTTTGGCCGCGCTTAACACGCTCAGCAGACGTGATCTTGCCGGCGTATTGGCCTATAACTGGAAGGGGGCCGGTGACTGGGTGCATCCGCTCTCACCCGTGGGGGAAAAAGGTGCGATCAAGACTGCGGTGACCAATATGACGATGGGGGACATGCCCAGCCTGCACGCCCACCTGCAGGATGCGTACGATGCGCTGGTCAATTGTGACGCAGGCCAGAAGCATGTTATCGTCATCAGTGATGGCGATCCGACGCCGCCCAGTCCGCAGTTACTGGGCCAGTGCAAGGCCGCGGGAATCACATGCACCGGAGTGGCCGTTTTCCCGCACCAGCAAAGCCAGACCGCGAGTCTTCGCAATATGGCCGAGAAGACAAATGGGCGATTCTACAACGTTGGTGATCCACAGCGATTGCCGCAGATATTTATCAAAGAGGCCCAGGTAGTCCGGCGGGCGTTGATTGTCGAAGAGAGTTTCAGTCCGCAGATAACGTATTCGCTCAGTGAGATTCTCAACGGTCTGCCGGGACAATTGCCGAATCTCGACGGGTATGTTTTGACCGGGCCGAAAGGTGGGCTCAACCAGACTGTTCTCTCCAGCGAGCAGGGCGACCCAGTGCTGGCCACATGTCAGGCGGGGTTGGGCAAGTGCGTGGCTTTTACCAGTTCGGTGGATAGCCGCTGGGCGTCGAACTGGCTGGCGTGGGGCGGGTTCTCGCGATTCTGGGAACAGACGGTGCGCTGGGCGGCCAAGCCGGGACAATCCTCGGACTGTGAGGTGTTTGCCGACGTACAGGGGCGGCAAGTTACCATAGACGTCGAGGCGGTGGACGCCGAAGGAAGATTCACATCGTACGCAAGTGTTGATGCGCAGATAATCAGCCCGGATATGAAGACCGAGCCGTTGCGATTGACGCAGATCGGTCCGGGGCAGTACAGGGGACAGTTTCAGGCGAAGGGTTCCGGCAGTTACATCGTTACGCTGCATTCGAGAAAGCCTGGCGTGGATGCCGAGACCGAGGTGATGCATACGACCGTAACGATTCCCTTCGCTCCTGAATTCAGGGACCTGTCGGACAACGCCGCATTGCTTGCCGAGGTCAGCGATATCACGGGCGGGCGCATTCTCGTATCGGATCCGAACCAGGCCGACCTGTACAATGAGGCGGGATTGAAATTCCCCGAGACGCAACTGCCTCTGATTCGTCCTCTGATGTTTCTGTGGTTGGCGCTCTTTCTGCTGGACGTAGCGGTGCGGAGGGTGGTGATCGATTTTCGTGCTCTCAGCCGTCGACTGTTTGCCGGTGCCGGTGGAAAGAAAGTCGAGCGGGACCAGACACTGCAACGTTTACAGGCCAGTCGCAGGCAGGTGCAGCAAAAGCTCTCTGCGCGGAAGGCCTCGATCAGCGCGTCGCGGCGTTATCAGGCGGATCAAAGCGCCGAAGGCGAATTGCCCGTTGCCGACACAAAGCCCGCGCGCGAGAAACCGCGTCCGACGGAGCCTGAACGAACTCCGGAAAAGAGGGTGGATCAGGCCGCGGATAAGTCCCACATAGACCGCCTGCTCAAAGCCAAACGCAAGGCGGGCGGCGACCAGAAAGACGACAAGCAGATTTGAAGGAGATAGGCGAAATGGCAAAGAACGTGAGCGATGTTGAAAAGCAGTGTAAGGACTTCCGCAGGATGTTCGATGCGCTTCGTGGAGAAATTGCCAAGGTGATCGTCGGGCACGAAGACATCGTGGAGAACGTGCTGATCGCCATCTTCTGTGGTGGGCACGTGTTGCTCGAAGGCGTGCCCGGCCTTGGCAAGACACTGTTGGTGCGAACGCTGAGTGATGCGCTGTCCCTGGAATTCCGGCGCATTCAGTTCACCCCGGATCTGATGCCTGCGGATATCATCGGCACCAATATCGTGATGGAAGACAGCCAGACGCATCAAAGGCATTTTCAGTTCCAGAAGGGGCCGATCTTCGCCCAGATCATTCTGGCCGACGAAGTGAATCGCGCTACGCCCAAGACGCAGTCGGCCATGCTCGAGGCCATGCAGGAGCATTCCGTCACCAGCGGCGGTCTGGTGCGAGCTTTGCCCGAGCCTTTTATCGTGCTGGCTACGCAGAACCCCATTGAACAGGAAGGGACATATCCGCTTCCCGAGGCGCAACTCGACCGCTTCTTCTTCAAACTGCTGGTGCCGTATAGCAACCGGTCCGAACTCAAGGGCATCATCGACCGAACGACGGCAGGGAGGGCTTCGCAGGCGAGCAAGGTTATCGACGGCAATCAGATCACCGACGCGCAGCAACTGGTTCAGCACGTTGCCATTGCTGAGCACGTTCAGGACTATGCTATTCGACTCGTGCTGGCAACGCATCCACAGGGCGAGTTTGCCGCCGATATCACCAACCGCTTCGTGCGGTTCGGCTCTTCGCCGCGGGGTGTGCAGGCTCTGGTGCTTTCCGCTAAAGTCCGGGCAATGCTCGACGAGCGGTATCACGTTAGTTTCGACGATATCGAAGTCTCCGGATTACCAGCCTTACGACATCGCATTCTCCTGAACTTCGAGGGACAGGCCGAGGGCGTTACGACCGACGATGTTCTGGCGGATATACTCCAGAGCGTGCCGAAGACGCTGGAGGCCCGGATGGACGTACCGTAGCGATGTGGTTGGAAGCAACCGTAGAAACCGGACAGTGAATGCAAATGAACGCGATGAACCGTACAATTCCAGGCAAACGGCTGACTGATCTGCTCGATCCACAATTCATGGCCAGACTGGACTCGCTGGATATTCTGAGCAGGAAGATTCTACAGGGGAAACTGCAGGGCGAACGACGCTCCAAACGACGGGGTCAAAGTGTGGAATTCGCCGATCATCGGCCATACGTGGTCGGGGATGATTTGCGATTCGTGGATTGGAATATCTATGGACGGCTCGAACGACTGTTCCTCAAGCTCTTTCTGGAGGAGCAGGATCTGACCGTGCACATCGTCGCCGATACAAGCGCTTCAATGGCGTACGGTACTCCTCCGAAGGACCTGTTTATCAAGCGACTCACGGCTGCACTGGGGTATGTCAGTCTGGTCAACAATAACCGCGTTACGGTCAGTCTGTTCTCCGAAGGGATCGATGTGCAACTTGCCAATCTGCGCGGGCGCAACTATCTGTCTCAAATGGCGGATTGTCTGCTCGGGGCGAGGCCGGAAGGCTTGTCGCTTTTCACCGATTCGTGCAGGCAAATCGCCTCATCCCGTATCGGCTCAGGCGTCATGATTCTCCTGTCCGATTTCCTGTTCAAGGAAGGATACGAGGAAGGCCTGCGCCGCCTGCTGGGCAGACAGTATGACCTGTATGTTATTCAGGTTCTATCTCCACAGGAGTTGTCGCCTGAGCTTTCGGGTGACTTGAAGTTGATCGATATCGAGGACGTGGATGCAGCGGAGATAACTGCCGGTTCCGCTCTGCTGAAGTACTATAAGAAGAACCTTAGTGCGTACTGTAATGAACTCAAGGCTTTCTGCACGCGCCGCGGCGCCGTGTACGTCCTGGCCAATTCGAGCGATAGCGTCGAGTCGCTCGTGCTGAACTATCTCAGGCGTATCAGATTGCTTCGCTGACTCGTAGAAAGGGTTTGACCGTATGGAATGGTTAACACCTGTAACCGCCATCTATGCCGCGGCTCTGGCCGTGCCATCGTTGTTGCTTCTGTATTTCCTGAAGCTCAAGCGGCGCGAGTATGTCGTCTCCAGTACGCTGCTGTGGAAACGTGCCGTCCAGGACCTCCAGGTGAATGCGCCGTTCCAGAGACTGCGACGAAACATTCTCCTGCTGCTGCAGTTACTTGCTCTGTTAGCGATGCTGCTGGCCCTTGCAGGCCCGGTTTTGTCGCGCATTTCACGGGGCGGTGCACGCTATGTTTTGCTCATCGACCGTTCGGCCAGTATGAACGCAACGGATGTTGGGCCCAGCCGTCTGGACAAAGCGAAGAGCGAGGCCGCTGCCCTCGTCGAGTCGCTCCAGGAAGGAAGTCTGTTCTCGTTCGGCGGTTCGAGAAATCTGATCATGGTCATTGCGTTCGACAAACATGCCAAGGTGATGTGCAATTTCACATCCGATGCGCGACAACTGCTGACCGCGATCGATGCTGTTTCTCCGGGCGATGGTGTCTCGCGGCTTTCGGAGGCTATCGTCGTGGCCCAGGCGTTCGCGACGCCGGAGGAACTGGCGAACAACCGTTCCTCCCAGGCGCGGGCGCACCTCGTATTATTCAGCGACGGCAGGATACAGGATATGGATAAGGTCCTTATCGGTGCCGAGGAGGTGGATTATCACGGCGTTGGCGAGTCGGGGGACAACGTTGGCATTACCGCCATGCGAGCCCGGCGGTCGTATGAAGATCCTGAAGCGGTTGAAGTTTTTTCATCCATCTCCAATTATGGAGATGCACCCGTTAAGTGTGATGTGCAGTTGAGCCTGGACGGCAACGTGCAGGCCGTCAAGTCCGTTACGATACCCGCCAAGCCCTCGAATCAGGCGGACGCAGAACGAGCGGGAAAGCTGTCAGTCAGCTTTTCTTTGTCGCACGCGGGAGCGGGTGTTGTTGAGGTTCGGCACCTGCACTCGGATATACTGTCGACCGATGACGCCGCCTGGGCCGTCCTGAGTCCCCCGCGACGTTTGTCCGTGCTGCTGGTAACGGAAGGCAACTCTGTGCTCGCATCCGCATTGCAGGCCTGTTCGCCGGCTGAGTTGGAGGTGATTGCTCCAGCGCAGTTCGATTCGAGCGACACACTCGCAGGCTTCGAGCAGGCGCATGACATGATCGTGCTTGACAACCACGTGCCCGCCGTGCTGCCACGGTCTCGATATCTTGTCTTTGGGCGCCCTCCACAGAATATCGGCGTTTCGGTAGCGGGTGAACTGGAGAACCAGCTCGTCGTGGACTGGCGGCCGAAGCATGCAGTGCTCCAGCATGTGAATCTGTTGAATCTCTTCGCGGCCACGTGCTACAAGCTGGATTTGCCGCGGGATGCGGAAGTTCTGGCGGAGTTCAATGAATCGCCGGCTATTGCGCTGCTGCGACGCGGAGGCAGTGTGTTTCTGCTGGCGAGCTTTGACGTGCTCCAGAGCAACTGGCCGTTCGAGCCCGGCTTCGTGCTGTTCTGCTATAACGCCGCGGCTTTTCTCGGGACCCAATCTGCGGGGGACGAGCGTGCGAATTTGGAGGTCGGCCAACCCCTGGTACTCGATGGGCTCGAACCGGATACGTCTGCTGTCCTCACCGGTCCGGGTCTGGTGGAACGGGAAGTCTCGGCCGGGACAAATGGCGAGATTCGCTTCCCGGGTACGCAACGCGCGGGCGTCTACGGCTTGCAACTGCCCGGCCGGACACGCCGCTTCTTCGCGGTTAACATGCTTGATCCGGAGGAGAGCAACGTCCGACCGCAGCGACGGATACAACTGTCAGGCCAGGCTGTGGAGGCGGGCAAGGGGCTCACGAGTAAGGCGAGTCTGCCGCTGTGGCCCTGGATCGTGGGATTGGTCCTGCTGCTTGCGTGTGTCGAGTGGATTGTGTATAGTCTGAAAGTCAGGATCTGAAAATGGTACGGTGCAGAAAGCGAGAATCGCAAATGTCACGATACTGCCTGCTGGTTCTGTTGGTTTCGGCTTTTGCCGTGACGGGGTTGCATGCCGCGGATGAAGATTCGCCATTCAACGTAGACGTGTTCTTCGGCTGGGACGGATGCTATCGTCCTATGGAGTGGACGCCCGTCGTCGTGGGCGTCAGCAGCACATTGACCGAACCGTTCGATGGTCGGATCGTCCTCGACGCCCAGCAGGACGAACTCAACACCATGAACATCACACACGATTTCGTCCTGACGCCCGACATGCCCGTACGCTTGCCCCTGGTTACCAAGTTCGCATACGCAACGGATGAATGTAACGTGCGCATCGTTGATGCCAAGCGGGGGAGAACTGCGTGGGCGGAGCGCTTCAATCTTCTGGATATTTCGGCGCAAGGCCGGGTCCTGACGGCTGTTGAGGAGACGGACCTTCTTGTGGGGCTGATCGGCCGTAGAACCTTCGGCATTTTGCGCGTGCCGAGAGAATCCGTGTGTCATTCCTCTCAGAGCAAAGGGCAAAACTACACGGGGCGGGTGTATTTGAAGGAGAAGAACGTGCGGACCGCGCCCTGGGATTGGACGGGATATGTATCCCTTGACCTTTTGGTTTTGTATGACCCGGATTGGAGCAGTTTCCGCCGTTCTCAGCTTGTCGCGATTCAACAGTGGGTCTCGAACGGCGGCAGGTTGCTGCTCGTGCTCGGCACGCATCCAGTGACGCAGGATAATCCGTTAACCTCGATTCTACCGGTTGATATAGGCCAGATGCAGTCCCTATCCGTTCCCGAGTCGGCGATGAAGCGGTGGGGCCTTATTCACGATCAGAGCGTGGAGGCGAATTGCTGGCCTTTGACTCCAAAGGCAGGGGCGCACACGTACCAAACCGAATACCAGAACGACCGAGAATGCTTGTTTGTCGCGGGCTATTCGCATTTCGGCCGCGTGGGCGTGATGGGGGTCGAGCCTTCGAGTTTACCGGCGGGCCAACAGGCCAATGCGGGGCTGTTCTGGACGAGCCTTTTTGCGGCCGTCCTTGAGGATGAAGCACCGATGCCCGCAGAGATGGCCGGCGGGCCGCAACCAGGCCGTCGGTCGTCGAGCCGACAAAACGTTTCCCAGACACTTCCTGTTGCACGAACGATTCGGTTCGTTGAGGATTCGGAGCAGTTTTTGGACAATCGGCAGTATCATCACTATGTGCTTGGGGCCTCATTCGCGGCCGGTAACGCAGTGATGGAATATCTGTACCGCGGAATTCGTCCGCTGAGTATCTGGTGGGTAATCCTGCTGCTTACCGCTCTGGCGGTGCTGCTGGGACCGGTAGATTACATTATCCTCAAGCGCAAGGACCGCCTGCCCCTGACCTGGGTGACCTGCACGTTCTGGATCGTGCTGTTTACAGTCGGCGCCTATTACGGCGTGCAGGCGTTGCGTTCCGGGGATATGGAGTTGCGCGTGGTTTCTGTGCATGATGCGATTGCCGACTGCAACTGCACGTGGTCAACGGACTACTGCGGCCTGTTTGCTCCGCGCAGCGCAGAGTACCACCTCGACGGCTTGCAGGAGGATCAGTGGTGGTCGGGAATTGCACCCACGCAGCAGAGCCTGTACTACCGTCGTCAAACGGGCAGCAACAGGATATATTGTCGCCAGCGTGACGGATTTAATCTGCCCTATGCATTACCGGTCAATATCTGGACGGTCCAGTGTCTGCTGAAGGAAGCCCCCGCAGAGCAGGTGCCGCTTGATGCCGACGTCCGGATCCGGGACGACAGGCTCGTTGTGGAGGTACGCAACCTGTCCGACGCGTCCATAGCCGGCGGGTATGTGCTTGTTGAAAAGGAGCGCGGCATAATGTTCGGCCACGTCCCGGCCAATTCGACTAGGCAGTTCGAAGGCCGGGCGGATAGTATTGGCGAGTGGTCGGATCAAGCCGTCATGCGCTACCGGGACACGTACCATCGCCACAGTCGCAATCTGCAGTTCGACGAGGAAAGCGCGTTCTTCGCCCCGGGCAGTCTTCAGCGGACCGAGGCCATAAAGGACTACCTGTCTGCCGGAGCAGCGGTTGTCTGCGCACAGTATAGCGGCGCCCCGCTGACGTACAGCGTGGACGCGCGGGGGTGCAGCTATAACCACATCCAGCTTGCAAGACTTGTTGTTTTTCCGGAACAACTTCAATGAGGGACAGAAAATGATTGAGACCAGAGACCTCACAAAGGCGTACGGCGATCTATTTGCAGTCAGCAGGCTGAATCTGCGGATCGAAGCGGGGGATATATTCGGCTTCATTGGGCCCAACGGCGCCGGAAAGACGACGACCATGCGCATATTAGTGACGCTGTTGCAGCCGACTGCAGGCAAGGCCTTCATTGACGGCCTCGATGTTACGAAGAACGGCAAGAAGGTGCGCAGACTCGTCGGTTACATGCCGGACTTCATGGGTGTTTATGACGATCTGAAGGTCTTCGAGTATCTGGAGTTCTTTGCGGCGGCTTTCGGTATCGAACGTCGCAAGCGCAAGTCCATAGTCGACGGCGTTCTGGAACTGACCGACCTTACGTCCAAGCAGGCGGCCGCAGTGGACAGTCTGTCGCGCGGCATGCAGCAGCGACTGGGCCTCGCTCGCGTGCTCATTCATGATCCGAAGGTGCTTATCCTCGACGAACCGGCCAGCGGGCTCGATCCGCGGGCTCGTATCGAGATTCGCGAATTGCTCCGCGAACTCAAGCGGATGGGCAAGACCATCATGATTTCAAGCCACATTCTGAGCGAACTCGAGGAAATCTGTGATCACGTGGGCATTGTCGAATCCGGAAAGCTGGTGTTCAGCGGCAACATCGAGGACGTGAACGCCAAACTCGGCCTCCAGCGGAAGGTGCGCGTGCAGGTCGTCGACCGGCAGGAGAAAGCGGTCGAACTGCTCACAGCCCTGCCCGTCATTCAGGAAGTTCACGCCGACGGCGTGATGCTGCTCGTGACGTTTCAGGAGGGCGAGAAGACAGACGGCGTCATCGCGCGGACGCTTGTGCAGGGCGGCCTGGACGTGGTTTCCATTCAGCCGGAGAAGCTCAAGCTCGACGATGCGTTCCTGCAACTGACAAAGGGCATTGTGCATTAGCGATCCAAAACCGGCCCGGGCCTGATACATCCTCCCGGCCGCTGCAAGAGAGGAATATGGCAGCACTATCGCAGAGTCTGTCGTGGAAGTTGGCGGGTATGTTCCGTTTAATGGGGCCTATTGTCGACAAGGAGCTCCGCGTCTCCAGTCGCAGGAAGACCAGCTATCTCCTTCGTGGCGGCTATTGTCTCTTGCTCGGACTTTATGTGGTCTCGATGTGGTATTTCGCGATGCGCGGGGCAGCTTCGCAGACATCGGTTGTTGCAATGTCTCGGATGGGCCGGATCGGCATCCGGACAAGTGTGGCTATCGTGCATTTCCAGTTTGCGGCCACGCAGTTGGTTGCAGTGCTTCTGCTCTGCACGGCGATTCGCGACGAGATACGCAAGGGCACGCTCAACGTCCTGATGACTACCCCGATCAAGTCTGCCCAGATCATCATCGGAAAGCTGTCGAGCGGCCTGTTGCAATTGCTTGTGTTGTTGGCGACCAGCCTGCCGTTGTTGGCCGTCATACGCGTCTTTGGCGGCGTTCCGTGGCACTATGTTGTCTCGGGCCTCTGCATGACGCTGACCGCCGCCGTTCTGACCGGTTCGCTGGCTCTTCTGCTTTCCATCGTGTGTCGAAACGCGCATTCCGTCGTGCTTACAGTTATTTTCGTCTATCTCTTCGCCTTTGGCGCTCTTCCCGCCTTGCTCCATGTCATTGCACAGACCGGCTTCTTCGACAAGGCCGCTGTGGAGACCGTCGTCTTTCTCACAAATCCATTTGTCGCACTCTACTCGGGGTCCCGGCAACTTGTCTCGGCTGTCGGTCCATCGACCGGAGGAACGCTTTGGTGGCTGCACTGCCTGACCGTATTGAGCTTTGCATGCATCGTGTTGCTGATATCGATGTTCAAGGTTCGCAGGGTTGCCTTTGCTGGCGCTTCGGGGGTCGCCGGGAGCAAGTCACGCAGGAAACGCCATCGCGTCAGGCCCATCACAACATCGCCGATCATTTGGAGGGAGGCAAGCAAGGGCATGTTTGGGGCGGGACGAAGCGAGACAGCTCTGTTCTGGCTGTTGGTTGTAAGTTCCGTCGTAATCGTGTTGTGCGTGATCCTTTCTGCCGGTATGTCGGGACTTTCGATAGGCATGATGTTATTGTCCGCCTTTCAGTTGGCGATAATGATCCGTCTGGCTTTGGCCGCAGCCGCTGCTGTTGCCGGCGAGAAAGAGGCGCGAACGCTGCCCATTCTGCTGGCTACTCCCTTGAGCGACGGGCGGATCATCAGGGACAAGACCATTGCTGTATTACGACGCAATACCTTCCTCCTGGCACTGTCTATCGTTCTATACGGTATTCTACTTCTGACTGCTGGTGCTACATTTCTTCACCTTCTGTTGGCTCTCGGGATGATGCTGATCAGATTCCTTGGATCGATTGTCTTCGTAGTCGGCAGCGGTATCTACTTCAGCGCGCGTATGCGGACTACCACATCCGCGGTCGCAGCCACGATTGGATTGTACCTGGTCGTTACGTACTTGATTCTGGGCGTTCTGCAGCGATTGGTATTTGTGATCGTACTTCCATTGCTCGGAGGGGGCAGGCCGGGTTCCTGGTTCCAACTGATCTTTCTGCTAACAGCTCTCGGCTCGGCTGCTTTATGCGCGAGTTCCGGCGTGATCCTGGGCTATCGTGCAGTCGGCCGCCTGCGGACAAATCTCTTCTGAGCGCATATGCGTACTCTTTCGCCCCATCTTGCAATCGACAGTCTCCGGCGTTCATGGTCGTCTTGCGCGCTGCTTGAAAAGGAACTACGTGTATCGAGCAGGCATCGCAGGAATTACTTCCTGAGATTCGCCTACCTTCTCTCGCTGACCGTATTCGTAGCGGTAATATGGGCCGAACAGGTTCAGCGTCTCCGAACCGGAGGCGTCTATTCCGCGTCGCGAATGGCCGAGGTGGGCAGGCACATAACCGTCTATGCGGTGTTCTTCCAATTCTGGACCGCCCAACTGATTGCCGTCATAATGCTGAGCAACGCATTCAGCGATGAGATCTATCACCGAACGCTCAATGTGCTCATGACGACTCCCGTTACGAATTTGCAGATCGTGCTCGGCAAGCTGCTCAGTAAGCTGCTTCAGCTTCTGTTGCTGCTCGCGGTTACACTGCCGCTGCAGGCCATCGTTCGCGTATTTGGTGGCGTGCCATGGGACTATATCATATCGAGCTTCTGCATAACCGTTACAGCAGTGCTCTTCGTCGGCTCGGTTACGATGTTGATGTCCATGCTCTTTCGACAGCCGTACACGGTCATCATTGCGACGCTGCTTATTCTAAGTGCTGTCTTCGGACCGACGATTCTCTTGGCGATGGTGGGACGGTCCGGGAGGGCCTTCGTGGTTCTGGCGCACCTCAACCCGTACATCATGCTCACAGTCGTCAACAGAGAACTGCTCATGCCCGCCGTTGCGGGACGCTGGCCCATATCGTGGCCGGTTCACTGCCTGGTTATGCTCGCCGCGTCTATTGCGTTGTTGGGCTTCTGTATAACGTTGGTGCGCAAGGTCGCTTCGTTACAGGTCGCAAGCAGAGCCGGGTTGTTTGTCAGGATGTGGCGCTTGTGGAGCGATCGCCTTGCAAGATGTCGGCCCGACCGCAAGGCTCGTACGAAGATCAGACGCGTTACCGGCCCGCCCGTCGTATGGAAGGAACTGGTCTGCCGGATATCAAACAGGGAAAGACTCGTCGCCGGGATAATAATCGGCACGGAAGTGGCGATGATTGTCGCAATCTACTTCTTTCTCGCCGTGGCAAGCGTAGTCGGCTACACTGCGGCACACACGTGCTATGCATTGGTCTTCATCGCAATAGGCCTGCTGTTCAGCGCCATACTGCCGGCCACCTGCATCACAACGGAAAAGGAAGCGCATTCGTGGCCCCTCTTACTGACAACAACGTTAAGCGACTGGGAAATCCTATTGGGGAAGGTCTCAGGTGCGTTACGGCGTTGCCTGCCCGTCTGGGCGCTGCTCTTCGGCTATGTAATCCTCTTCTGGTACGCCAGGTGCCTCCATGGAATCGCTATTGTCCATATGGCCCTCATTGTTACGGAGGTTCTGGCATTGGTTATCGCTGCGGGTCTGTATTTCAGCGCTCGATGCAAGCGGACCAGTGTTTCGGTCATCGCCAATCTTGTTCTCATAACAGGGCTCTGGCTGGCGATGGCAATGCTCACTCGGATTCCTGTCGGTGCATTCTCGGCAAGATGGGGCCAATGGAGCCAGCGCAGTTCGTGCGCGATTCCTTTTGTTCAGGCTGGTGTGGTAGTTGATGCTGCCACCGAAGTGAACACGACAATAATGAGCTATGACTGGCCGCACGACCACTTGAATGCTGCAGCATCAACGCGTATCCTGCTGGCATCGACCGCCGCTTACCTGTGTACAGGTCTCTTCTTCGTCGTTCTGGCGAAAAGACGGTTGAGACGCAACGTATTCTAAAAAGCTCCTGTAGACGACGTGAACGAAACCGTATCTAAAATCACCTGCAAAGCCGAGAGTCTCCTCTCATTGGCCGGGCCGATATTCGAGAAGGAACTGCGTGTTGCGAGCCGCCACAAGCGCAACTACTTTCTCAGATTTGCATATATCCTGGTGCTAACCGCATTTATTGCCGGAACATGGTTCATGGCTACCTCTGCGGCCGGAGCCTCCTCCCGGCTTTTCCAGGTTGCGCAGATGTCGGAAACGGGCAGGCGGATTACGGTTACGCTTGTCTGGTTCCAATTCATCGGCATTCAGATCGTCTCCATGGTGTTGCTGAGCACCGCCGTCAGCGATGAACTCTACAATCGGACGCTTGGCATACTGATGACAACGCCGATAAGTGCTCGGCAGATTGTACTTGGCAAATTGTCGAGCAAACTGCTGCATGTCTCACTGCTGCTCGCCATCGGTCTTCCGCTTCTGGCCGTTGCTCGCGTGCTCGGCGGCGTTCCGACCGGTTTTCTGATGGTGAGTTTCTGCATCACGCTTTCCGCCGCGATCTTCGCAGGCTGCGTAAGCTTCTTCTTCTCAATGCATCGCCGACAATCCCATGTCGTGGTTACGGATGCTGCGGTCGTATGCCTGATCGTCTACGGCGGACCGTCATTGTTGATATATCTCTTGTCCTCCGCTTATGCGATCCCGACCGGCATCGGCGTATTCGCCGCTCATTCGAACCCTGCGGGCTTCCTCGCAGTCGCTACCAGGCAAATGCTTAATCCGTCTGCGGCCGGGCCGGCTATCCCCTGGCCGGTTCCGTGTCTCATGACGCTGATCGGAGCCGGTTGCGTTCTGATCTTGACAATAAGATCGCTCCGACGGCTTGCGCTGAAGCAGGCGCTGGGAGAACCTGGACTCCTGGGGCGAAATCGCGAGGCCCGTCGAGCCCGGCAGGAAAGACCGATTAGCCCGCGGCCAACTTCGACAATACGACGCATCAAAGGCCCGGCAATTATATGGAAAGAGATGCGCAGTTCGTATGCGAGGTCGAGCCGCCTAAGAAAGATCTTTGCGATCTGGGCTGTGGTTGCGCTCTTGACTGCGGCGTACGGAACGTGCTTTTATTTCGGTTTGATGGATCATAAGGTGCCGCAGTCTGTCTTTGTGTTCGTATATGTGTTGGCGGGGTTGCTGCGAACAGCTACGGTCTCGGCAACGGCCATAACGTCGGAAAAAGAGGCCGGATCATGGCCCGTCCTGCTCACTACGCCGTTGCATCAAACGCGCATCGCCGCCGAGAAGGTTGTAGGCGCATTTATGAAGTCTTGGCCGATATGGCTCCTGCTGATCGTTCATATCCTCGTGTTTGCTGCGGCCCGCTGCATTCATCCGATAGCGTTGATTCTGATCCCTGCCGTGACATTTGCTGCCGGGATTCTCGTCTCAGCGATCGGCATACTGTGTAGTTCGTGGTTTTGTCGCAGTTCCCTGGCCGGCTCGCTTCAATTGATCTGCTTTCTAATATTTGCCGTTCCGCTTTGTTGGCCGCTTCCGACGTATCTGCTGAGCCCGTTACTTATCGTCGGTGTCATCCTGTCAGGCACCGCCGGCGGGGAGTTGGCCGGGCGGCGGCTAAGTCAACTGCAGTACGCAGGTGTATGGTACAACGATTTTGCCGGGGTCCTCGCACCCGCACTTGTACTGCTTGCCGTGGTGACGGTATACTTGCTGATGGCCTTGGTGTGCCTCGCGCTGAGCAGCGCAAATATTCGTTCGAGAGTCTTCCCTGCGCGAAAAAGGTAATCGATGACGCATTCACTATCACGTGTCGTGCCAAACGCATTTCGGTCGCTCTGGATTGCCGGGCCGATCTTCGATAAGGAACTGCGCGTATCCAGCCGACGGCGCAGGAATTACATCCTGCGCTTCGCCTATCTGGCGATCCTGACTGCGTGTCTCGCTCTTGTCTGGATAAGTATGGTCCGCTTGCCAACCCCGGGTCTCCAGATGGTGTCGAGAATGGCCGAAGCGGGCAAGGCCATAATAGCGTTCATAATATGGTTTCAGTTTGTAGGTACGCAGGTGGTAGCCGCCATCATGCTCAGCACTTCCATCAGCGATGAGATACAGGGTCGGACGCTCGGGGCCTTGATGACCACGCCGATCAGCAGCTTCCAGATCGTTCTCGGCAAGTTCCTGAGCAAGTTGCTCCAGCTTCTGTTGCTGCTTGCTATCAGCCTTCCGCTGCTGGCGATTGTCCGCGTCTTTGGTGGCGTCCCCTGGGGCTACGTAGTATCGAGCCTCCTCATTACCCTGACCACCGTTTTCTTGGCCGGATCCGTGAGTATCTTCTTTTCCATCTTCAACAAGCAGGCCTACACAGTCATCATCGCCACTATTCTGACATTCGCGGTACTCTTTGCACTGGTTCCCTTCTTCGCGGCTTTCGCGCACAAGTCCATTCTGGGTAACTGGCCCGACTCCAACTTCATGGGGATAGTATTGTCCCCCAACCCGTATGTAATGATGTTCGCAAACACAATCAATATGCTCGAACCGCGAGCGGCGGGGCGCGTGCCGGGTTTCATATGGCCCATTCATTGCACAATCATCCTGGTTGTCTCCATGCTTGTTTTGCTGCTTGCGGTGATCTTCGTACGGCGTGTGGCTCTAAGCCAGGCTGTGGGCGGTGCACACACTTCCCGGCGCGTTCGTCGCAAACGGCGGACTGCCGGGCCGGCAATGGATGCATATCAAGCTCCGCCTGTGAGATTACGTCGGGTCAAAGGCCCCGTCGTTGTGTGGAGGGAATTGCGTACGCCTTTGATCGGCCGTCGCAAGTTGCTCTCCTACATCATGATATTCCTCGCACTGGTGATGCTCATCATCTCATACGGTCTGTTCGCCAGAGAAGACCTCCTCGATGAAAGGGATACGCATATCAGCCATGCCATCGTATTCCTGTGTCTTGGCGCACTGCTTGGTATCGTAATGCCGGCAACCAGCATTTGCAGCGAGAGAGAATCGCGATCCTGGCCCCTGTTGTTGTCAACGACGCTGACCGATTGGCAAATCATGGGGGGCAAGTTCATCGGCGTGCTGAAACGTTCTTTCGTTGGCTGGTTCCTGCTTATTGGTCATGTGACGTTCTTTACGCTTGTTGGCTTCATACATCCGGTGGGCCTGTTGCAAACTGCAATCCTGATAGCCTGGCTGTCGGTGTTTGCCGCCGGTGCGGGTCTGTACTTCAGCACCGTCTTTCGACGCACGACGACCGCTGTCATCGCAAATCTGCTGCTGGCCGCCTTTCTTTGGCTTCTCATGCCCGTTCTTCTCGGCGTCGTTGCGGCGGGGACGGCGGAATTGCGCCAGTGGCTGGGCCTCTATATCGACACGAATCCATTCGTTCAAATGGGCTGTATTATGCACGGCACGAGTGGCGCAGGAAGTCTGAAAAACTACAATTGGGCCGGTCTGAGCGACCGGTCCGCCGGTGCGGCTACATTGTGGATGCTGTGTTGTTTCGTGACGTATGGACTCGTCGGTCTTCTATTGCTGTGGCGCGCCAAGTGCCGTATTCGACGCAGTGTCTTTTGATTGTGCGGAATACCCGTATGGCGAACCTCAATCTTGAGAACTTGACAAAGACATTCAGAGGCGGCGTTACCGCCGTGGCGGACTTGAGCCTGAATGTTCGTGATGGTGAATTCCTTGTGCTTGTGGGTCCCAGCGGATGCGGGAAAACGACGACTTTGCGAATGATCGCCGGACTCGAACCACTCACTGCAGGACGAATACGCATAGCGGACGCTGTCGTGAACGACGTGGAACCGCAGCAACGCGATGTTGCCATGGTGTTCCAGGGTTATCCGCTGTATCCACACATGAGTGTCTTTGGGAATCTGGCGTTCCCGCTGCAGATGCGGAGAGAATCTGCGGCGGTGATTGATGCACGCGTCCGTGCCGTCGCGTCGCGTCTCTCAATCGATGGACTTCTGGGCCGCAAACCCGCAACGCTGTCGGGCGGGCAGTGCCAGCGAGTCGCACTCGGCAGAGCTATGATTCGCCGGGCTGAGGTTTATCTGTTTGACGAGCCTTTGAGCAATATTGATCCATCGCTGCGCGCACTGGCCCGCGCGGAATTGAAGTCTCTCCGTGGGGATTTTGGCGGTGCGTGCGTGTACGTCACGCACGATCAGGCGGAAGCCATGGCTCTTGCGGATCGTATATGCGTTCTGCGTCGGGGCAGGGTTCAGCAGATTGGTACTCCGAGCGAAATCTATGACGAACCTTCGAACCGATTCGTGGCCGGGTTTTTTGGCGTGCCTGCGATGAACTTCTTCCGCGGTCAACTGGTGTTTCGACAGGGGACGCTCGCGTTCGTTAACGAAGAAATCCGCCTTGGATTGCCGTATAGTCCTGACGAGATAGATCGCGCATGCGAGGGAATGGATGTCGTAATGGGTGTTCGTCCGGAGTATATGTCGATCGTTACTGCCGTCAAACCTGTCGAGGGAACAGTACAGGGGCGCGTCCGACTGGTAGAGTACCTTGGGCCGCAAACCGTTATATATCTTGAAGGGTCCCGAGGGACGCGATTCACAGTACAGGTGCCGGGCCGATCCAGGTTGCGTAACGGGGACCGGACGGCAGTCTCAATAGCGCCGCAATGTGTGCACCTTTTTGAACCGGGCGAATGTGGCAGGAATATCGTGCGGGCGTCAAAACGGGATTAAGAATGCCGCTCTGCTATACCTCATCCGGCACTTGCCATTTCGCTCGGTATTCACGCTTCAACAACTCATTTGCTTCAGCGCTGCCGACAAACGATTCGCTTGCGGCGTCGAAGGTCAGTTTCTGGTTCCCCACATAGCAGGATATATTGGCCAGATGACAGAGCGATGCGCTGTAGTGGCCCTGCTCGACGTCGGCATTGGGACGTTTGCGCGTGCGAATGCACTCGATGAAGTTATCCTGATGTTCCTTATCCGCCTGTCTGCCGAACTCGCTCTTGACGATTTCTCCGTTCGAGTCGATGACTTGCCAACCGCCGCCGTGGCGTCCGATGTAGACGTAGCCGTTCGTGCCCAGAATCTCTATCTTCGTACTGCTGAACGGCCAATCTGGAAAAGCGTCGGAATTGCGGATTCTCTGGGGCGTCTTCTTCATATATGGGGTCCAGAGGCTGGCCTGAAGGAGTAGCGTCAGCTTTCCGTACTCAAACGTTGCAATTTGTGTGTCGGGAGTATTTCGCCCGTCAAGCAGGGCTTTGGTCCCGCCGGCGTCACTGACGGTGTCGGGAAATGGCATATCTCCCATGCAGAACCGCGCCAGGTCCAGTTGATGGACCGCGTCGCCTGCAATGGGCCCGCAACTGTACTGCCGGAAATTCAGCCACCGCCGATTGGGATCGTATGCGAGCCTGGGGGCCGGTCCGCACCACATATCATAATCGAGCCCTTCGGGCACAGGACGCTCGGGCCCGAGTTTCATGCGGGGATGTTGCATCATGTTGTACACGCGAACCATGTGTACGTCGCCGATCTTACCCGAACGGATATAATCGCGCACGTGCTGCATGTACGGGGCCGTCCGACTCTGCATGCCGACTTGCACGACGCGCTTGTACTTGCGGGCAGCCTCGACCATCTTTCGGCCTTCCCAGAGATTGTGCGCCATCGGTTTCTCAACATATACATCCTTTTCCGCCTGACATGCCATGATCGAGCCCGGTGCGTGCCAGTGATCCGGTGTTGCGTTGACGAGCACATCGACCGACTTATCGTCCAGGATGTCCCGAAAGTCCTGGGTGACCTTTGGTTTATGGCGCTGTCCCGTTTCTACCGACTTGAGCGCGCCGGCATGACGTCTGCTGTCCACGTCGCACAGATACGCGACTTCGCAGTCCGACCGGGCGGCGAAACTCTGTGCCAGGTATCTGCCGCGTCCGCCGAGCCCCATCACGCCGACGATGACCCTCTCGCTGGCCGCTCGGGAAATGGCCGGCGAGATGGTAAACGCTGCGGCGGTTCCGATTGAGCTTCTCAGGAAGTCGCGACGATCGATATTCGGGTCGGTTGGCATGATCAAGTCTCCTTATTGCTGGATAGAATTCATAGCTCGATTATCCGGCGCCGAAGCGCTCTTGTCAAACGGCCTCTCGCAGGGTACTGTTACTTGCACGTTCCGCAATCATGGCCTTCCACTACGACCGAGGACAAATGTTCGGTTACCTTGCCTCTGATCCATACCGGACCGCCGGCCGAACAGATGCGCCGGTACTGATCTATGCGATCCGGAAAAAAGCTCACTTCCGCCAGACCCGAAGCGTCTTCCACAGTCACAAAGCCCATTGTCTTGCCGTCGGCGGTCCTTGCCGTACGCGCCGTTGCCGCGAAGCCCGCGACAAGCACCCGCCGATGGACATGTTTGCCCAGTTGCTTTGCGGGAATGTGCTTTATTTGCAGCAGATTAGCGGGATGCATGGTAAACGGGATGCCGGTGACGTCCACCTCTGCTTTCAGTTTGGCTACCCGATCATATTCAGGCCAGCGGCTTCGCCCGCCGCCTCCATATATATCGAACAGCATTAGTTGATTCGGGTTGACAGGCTTGCGGTGCAAATCGAGCAGCATGACAGGGCGGCTCTCCCCCAGACCGTCGCAGGCGCCGATATGAACAAGATTCTGCATTTCGGGCCTGCTCGAAGGCACTCTCCTTCGCAGATCATCGAGGCTCTCGAAAGGCCGAACGGCTCTTTGCTCGATGATTGTCTGCATGGTGCGCAGTCGCAGCCCCTTGATAATGTTCAGCCCCGCCCGAATCGCTTTGCCCCGCAGAGACCATTCGATATCGCTGTAATTAACGTGCGGCCTCAGGATGCGAATCCCATGCCGCATGGCATCCCAGACGTACACCCGCAACGGATACATGCCTTGATGATTGTTAAAGAGCGACGTGTAAAACTCCCGCGGATAATGCGCCTTGAGAAAGGCCGTCTGCCAGGCGATGTTGCCGTAGACCGTTGCATGGGCCTTGCAGTACGAATACGCGGCAAACTTCAAAATCTGCTCCCAGATCGCCTCGGCGCTATGGCGGTCAATGCCTTGATGCGGAGCCTTGGTGTACACGAAATCGCGATACTGCTGCTGCAGCCGCACGGAAGAAACCTTCTTGGATACTTCGCTGCGGAACTGATTCGCTTCGACCATATCGTACCCGGCCACTTCGACTGCGATCCGCATCACGTCTTCCTGGTAGAGCATGACGCCGTAAGTTTCGCCCAGCACGTCTTTCATCCTCGGGTGCAGATAGGTAAACTGTTTGTCCGTGAGATGTCGTTCGATGTATTCGTTTTTCATGCCGCCGGAAGCAGGGCCGGGCCTGATTAGCGAAAGCGCGACGGCCGTGTCTCTCTGATTTCGTATTTTCAACCCTCTCAGCATTTGGCGCATGCCGGGCGATTCGCACTGAAACACGCCCATGCTGTCGCCTGCACTGAGCATGGAAGCGGTTTTGCGGTCCGCGCGTTCTATGCCGTCGATATCGAGTGCGATATTTTGCGACTGGACGATATGAACCGCTTCGTTTACCGTCGAAAGCGAGCGATTACCGAGCAGATCAATCTTGACCAGTCCGGCCGCTTCAGCGGCATCCTTGTCGTATTGTGTTACCACCACGCCTTTTGTCGCCCATTCCAGCGGCGCCAGTTTCCGAATGGGCCTGGGGGTAATAACAATACCTCCGCAATGAACGCCCAGGTGCCTCGGAAACCCCATAATCCGTTCGGCCAGTTTGTATACTCCTGAATCAACGTCTGGCCGCCTGTTCTTGGCGATCTCGCCAATCTGCTGCGGGGCCAGCCCGAGAAACCTGCCGACGTCGCGAATCGCGCTGCGCCGGCGGTAACGATTGATGTTGCAAATCATCGCCACATGACTCACACCCCAATGATCGTAGCAGAACCGGATAACGTCATCCCGCCTTCTCCAGCATAAGTCGATGTCGATATCGGGACAATCCCTTCTGCCCGGATTCATAAATCGCTCGAAATAGAGGCTGTTCGCAATAGGGCACACCCTCGTAAATCCCAGCAGATGGGACACCAGCGCACCGGCAGCCGAACCGCGGACCTCCACAGGGATATTTTGCTCTTTTGCGAAGTTAACGATCCTGTGCACGACGAGAAAGTAATCGCTGAACCGACTCTTGTGAATGACCGCCAGTTCCCGCTCCAGCCTGCTGATAATCTCTTTCCTGGCGGGCCTGTATTTGCGCGCCAGATGAACGTGGCAAAGCCTCGCCAGTTCCTGATCGGCGGTACGACCGTTGGCCGGCCTGACCTTCGGAAGATGCCACCTCGCATTGGTCGGCTTGAAACTACAGCGCTGTAGCAGTTCTTCCATGTTTCCGATTGCTTCCGGATATCGTCTGAATCTCTTTCGAAAATCCTTTTCCGGGATGAGAGCGTGCCACTTGCGTGGATCGGCCGGACCGCTGCCTGTCGTACTGAGTTGTCGTATCCTGGCTACCACCTTACCGGTTAAAACATCACTGTCATCAATCCGGTCGAATCGGCTGCTGGCTACAGGTCGGATGCCGCACGTTTCAATCCAGCCTCTCTGAGTAGTCTTATTGCAGGCCGCAAACAGACAATCTTTGCTGAAAATCGGCTTCAATTGCTCGATCAGCCTCGGACAGTCGCAAACGCACAGAACCCCTTTGCAGTTGTGCTTTAGTTCTGCGACCAGAGAGAATCCCGGATCGAGATTTCGCGCGCTGGTAATCCTGCAAAGATTCTCATAGCCTTTCCTGTTCTCGGCCAGCAGAAATGCATCTTCCGTATCGGTCAGAATCTCCACGCCCGCAATGGGCTTGATATCCGCCTGATCGGCGGCCTTGCAGAAATCCATCAGTCCCGACATGGAATTGACGTCCGCCAGCGCAACGGCCCCGTAGCCGTACTCTCGGGCCTTCTGAATCAGACGCTCTACAGGGAGCATCCCTCGCAAAAGGCTGTAATAACTCCTGCAGATCAGCGCTCCTGCGCGCATACCACCCCCACGGCAACCGATAATTGCGTAATGAAAACCTATGTATCCTGAGCGACTCTTGCCAGATCCGGATATGCCTTCAAAAGCCCCGGCGGAACGGGCTGCTTTTGCCCGCTGACCAGAGCCTTCAACTCAATCGCATTGGCCAGTTCGGCGCCCCTGTAATGGTTGTTCATGATAACTGTCAGCGATTCGAACGCCCCGGCCAATTGATCCATTCGCTGTTTTATCCCGGCAAGCTCGTTCTGGTTGTAATAATAATTGTACGTCTCATCCCGGCCGGCCTTGCTGAACCATTTCTCTTTGTTCCTGCCGTGCAGTCGAAAATAACCATGTTGCCCGATTTCGCAGTTCTGCATATTGAAGGAGTTCCACGTCGTGGGATAGTCGAGATTGCATACGGTCACATCGAGCCCTCGCAGAAAATCCTGAGCATCGGGCTTTTCCCACGATTTATGCCGCAGCTCCAGCACCAGGGCGAACGTCTGGCCGAAATGCTTTGCGATCTGTGAGAGGATTCCTCGCGTCTGGCGCGAGTCCTCGAAATCATAGCGAAACTGCACCAGCAGATGCTTGAGTTTTCCCGCCTTGAGCATCGGTTCGAAGCCCTTGTGGAACTGCTTGACCATTGTCGTGTCGATCTTGCCCTCGTGCGTAAAGTCGCGATGCAGCTTGGCCGTGAAGAAGAAGTCCTGCTTTTCCGCAGTCCTCCGAAGCCACGACTGGCAGTTCCGCTCGGAAGGGGGGCGGTAGAACGTGCTGTTGATCTCGATCACGTCCACAAAGCCGCTGACGTACACCAACTCATCCATTCCCTGCTCGGCGTATACGATTCCCTTCCAGTCCGCATACGACCAGCCCGCTATTCCTACGCTGATCTGCCTGGCCATAACTTCTCCTAACCCATATTCATCCTGAAACATCCAATGACTCTGCCAATGATCCGCACGTCTTTTTCACCTTGCCTGATGTATCTGGTCTTATACCCCGCGGCCCGATTCGCCGACTCTAACGCAATCCGATTGCGCTGGAAATAGATTCTCTTAACCGTCGCTTCATCGTCCAGCATCACTACGCCGATCTGCCCGTCCCTGACCTGCGAACCGGCCTGCACGACCACGTAATCACCGTCCATGATCCCTTCATCGACCATGCTGTCGCCGACGATCTTCAGGACGAAGCGGCCGTCTGATTGCTCGAACACCTCCTTCAAGTCGATATACGCGTCGATGTTCTCCTCGGCCAGTATAGGTTCGCCCGCCGCCACTCGCCCGACAACGGGCAGGCCCTGGCTCGCTTTTCGCCGTCTCAGATACGCCTCGGATAGCCGCAGCCCCCGATGCCCGCCTTCGTCAACGACATATCCCTTCTTCTTCAAATAACCGATTAACTGGTAGGCGGCGTTCTGGGCCATGCCGAAATGCCGCGCAATCTCCCGCTGACTCGGCGGCCGATGCTCGCCGAGCCGCTGTTCGATAAACTCCAGCACCTTGCCCTGCTTGTCCGTCAACGGTTTCATACTGCAAACCTCAAATAATGCCGCCAAATAATATATGGTCATTTGAACATATTTGCAATGAAAGTCTCAGATTTTCCGAAAAATTTCTCACTTAGGCTATCTCGCATATCAGAAGCCTTTATTTTCTCAAAACGTTACCTTCGTCTATCAGCAGATTTGGGTAGATTGTCCTGACCAATGGCAAGATATCCACTGGATACTTTACATTTAATGGACCGCTGTACTTTCTTGGTTCCAGCATAAACAGCCTTGCGCCCGGAATTGGGGGACAATCACATCGCACACTGCCAAGTCCACCACCCGTATTCCAGCACGTCCATTTCTCACCACCCATCTCGGCGTCAATGTAATCTCTCACAAATGCAGGATACTTCTTGAACGGATGGTAAGTTCCAGAAGGACCTTCCCACCTCGCGGCATTACACATCGCGACAATTCCACAGTAGTTTGGATCATCCCAATATGTTTCATCGTCCCTGATATCTGATCTCGCATATAGGTAATGCTCGTTGTATGTGGTCGATTTGAAGACCCAAATACCGTAATCAGAATAAGGTTGATTTCCTGCTAAATCAACCTCAGCAACATTATCATCCACCGACTCAGCACTGGGCCAGCAGTCCAAAGACAACTCATTGTATGCTCGCATAGCATAACTTCGGATCTTACCAAGATCCTGCATGGGTCCACGCTCAGGGCTTGACATTCTACTTATTGTAACGAGGCCGTAACCTCTAAAGACCGATGTTGCCAACTCTGCGAACACAAGGCAAAAGAAAACAACAGTGATTATGATAGCAAACTTAGCTCGACTCACTGGATGCTCCTGAACACAAGAACCATTCTCACACCACAATCATTCACGGCGTCCCTCAATTGCCATCTCCATCCTGCAAACCATAGCCAAAGTCTTTCGGTCTCGCCCGATCCAGAACCATGCCATCCTTGTCAAGCAGGATGAACTGCCCCTTCTTTGCCGCGATATTATCAAACATCTTCTCGGGAAGCAGAAACTTAGGAAAGAGTTCATCATCGTCGTCCGGTGCACGAACGGGTGACGACCCGTCATGCATCTTGCTGTCAGCACGCAAATCGAGCCACAGCATCGGCGTACCCACTCGCCCCAGATCGCATCGCAGCACTTCCGGAGTCCCGAATACTCTCCCCAGACCGGAGTCCTCATCTTCTGACTCGCAGTAGTTGATTCGGGCGACAGTGTTGTTCTCGTCCACAAATTCCATCGTGAAGCTAAAGCATCTGTGGTCGTCCTCGCCCATCTCAGATATGGATAGGCCGTACACTATAACACTGTCATCAAACGTTGAGTTCAATAGGATCTCTCCGGCCTTCGCTGCGCGATCTGTGTTGACGTCGCACACAAATCTGCCCTCCCAGTTTCCGCTGTCCAGCCCCGACAGCAGTGACGCGCCGTTGCTCTGTAGGCACTGCAGTTTCGTTGGCTCTGTCAGAACATCCCACAATACGAGTACGACAAACGCAACAAGACTTGCCGCGAAGTAGACAAAGAGGCAATATCCCCACGCCGGGATGGGTGAGCTGTGGCATTGGCCTGCCTGCTCTCTGGCACGCCTGTCCTTCTCGGCTTCAAGCAATTGCCGCTCCGTACCACGGTAGTAGAGGATGCCGTAGCCAGGAATGCCCATCGCGAAGTACGTCCAGATTATCCGCCACCACGGCCAGTCCAGATAGCGGCGCCCGTCAATCATAACTGCCACGACCAGGAACGTCATCAATACACTGGATGGCAACATGAGGACCATGCAAACGATGAAAGCCGACTCAAGATAGACATCGGCTTGGTGAATGAAGTGCCAGATACCTGCTAGAGAAATGAAACACAGTGCACCGACGTGACTGCAAAGGATGACCACCCATCTCGCTATCCTTATGCCACGATTCGATCCGTTTATGTCCATCGTCGCCTCTCGTGGGGCTTATTCGCCGGCGATATTTCGTCGAGTATCCGCTTATTGCCTCAACTATGGTAAAGACCCCTCTTGCCGGCTGCAAGATCTATCTCATTCATTCGGCAATTGTCATCGAGACACTTCATCGTCACCGATTGACCCGAGCCGCAAAGGCTTCGCCTTGGGATCGCCGGATACATAGTCCCAAAGGGGTGGCCCCGGCCACCATTTGTGAGTCACATGTATCTTGTAGTCTATCTTCACAACGGAGGCTTGCCTCAGCGGTATTACCATAAGGTCTTCCATAAGGCGGTAATCTGTGATCACGCATCGGTCGGTTATGTCCTCGTCATTTCGCAAAACAGATACTATCTTATCAACGTGCGGCATCCCAATGATCGCATCGGGCACATTCACGTCGTAGACGATCAATTGGCCGGATACGTCCTCGCTGCACCAACCCCGAAAAGTGTTCTCAACTCGCAAAGACGTGCCCGGATGCCGGAGATCGCCCAATTCCCCTTCGCTTTTGTGGGAGTTGGTGTGGAACCTCTCCAGATACATGCTGTAGGCGGGCTCAGCCCCTTCTTGCTGTGCGGTCTCCAGTACCTCCTGCATCGTGTCATAGTCCCACCTATCATACGGACCCATCGACAGTATCATTCTCTCGGCCGAGGACAATAGAGTAGGCCATTGCGGATAGTGCGCGTATATCCGCAGGCAAGCCAGCATATCATCAGCCTGCATCTGGAGTGTATACCAGCCTTCTCTCATGATCTCGTCACAGATTTCAATCTCTTCGATAAGCAGGAATATCAGGTGTGGATCGGTCTCTTTATTTGCTGTATGTCTAAGTAGTTCACGATGAAGAATCGGCCCCAGCGTGTGCGGGCCAATCCACGCGGGGAGAAGCGGTCCATGAAAGTCAGTCTTGAAAGACAAGGACACGAGTGTCCCTCCATTCTCTTCAGGTAGAACTACCTCCTTCTCATAAGGCAGGTTGGCTATGAGTTGCCTTATCACATCAACATTTCCGCGATAGACATGCCAGCATACCCAGTCATATGTCTCCTGCGTCTTTATCATCTTGTCCTTGCGCAACAGACTGACTAAACCCTGGCTACCCACCGGCGGACGCGGCAGAGAATCCAGGTATTGCCGGTCTGATTCGGTCAGCCCTGCTGCCTCACGCACTGTTGTACTGTCGTTATCGTCTCGTGGACTACCACAGATAGTCCAGATCAAGGCTGACGTGAGTGCGACGCATGCGAAGGACAATACGACAACCGAATAGGTCACTATGGTGAGTTTCGCTTTGTGATCCTGCATTTCCATTCCGTCTCCCTCGATTGTATTGGCCCAATAATCTTAATCATTCACGGCATCCAGCATGGCGACTATATTCTCCGGGGGGACGTTTGCGAGGATGTTATGGACCTGCTGGAAGACGAAGCCGCCGTCGGGTCTCAGGATTTCCACCTGTCGCCTGGCGTGCTCGGCGACCTGCCCGGGAGTGCCGTTGGCGAGGATGTCGCGGGTGTCGCAGCCGCCGCCCCAGAATGTGATGTCCTTGCCGAAGTCGGCTTTCAGTTCGGCTGCGTCCATGCCGCGGCAGGTGATCTGAACGGGGTTGATCGCATCGAGGCCGGCCTCGATCAGGTCCGCCAGCAGCTCTCGCACGCCGCCGCAGCAGTGCAGCATGACCTTTACATCCGCTAGTTCCTTCGCCCGATTCCAGAGCACCTTATGGCGAGGCTTGAAGAACTCCCGATACATCTGCGGCGACATCATCGGGCCGGTCTGCATGCCCAGATCGTCCCCGAATACAATCACGTCGATGAAATCGCCAACAGCCCCGAGATATTGCTCCATATTCGCCAGATGCATCTCGACCAGCGTATCGAGAAACGCATGGGCTCCGGCCGGTTCGCCCGCCAGCATCATCATGAAGCGGTCGGCCCGGTAGAAAAAGTGCCCCGTCTCAAACAGATTGCCGCCGAACAGGCCGAGAATCGCTCGATCCGTGTTCGCGCGGAGTTCCTTCGCTCCGGCAGCAAGCGCCCGCCCATCAACCGGACCCGGCGGGCTCGCCACCCCCGTCCACATGGATTCGCCCATCGCCTCCGGAATCCCATCCACTGTCTCGTCATCTCCCAGCGGATAATACGTCTGCTCGAAATAGAGCGTCCCGTCGGGCATGTGCGACAACACGCGCCCCGATTCGGATTTGATAACCCATCGATCTGCTTCTCGCTCCAGATTCGTCCACGCCGGCACGAGGCAATCGGTCCCATCGGGCAGCACCCAGGGCTTCCAGTCCATCTCATCCAGCGCGAAGCCCCGGCCCAGTTCGACAGTATCGATGCCGAAACGCTCCAGCACGTCCTCATCCACCACCGCCAACTGCTGGATCACGTCGTAGACCCGCACGGGCCGCTCGGGCAATCCGAGATGCGCCCGGAGTTTGGGATATGCTATGGCCGCGATGCCCGACGACCGATGTCCTGAAAGATCGATCGGCACCCGATCCGCCTCGCGATGCTCCAGTGCCGCGGTTACCCGTTCTCGATGCGTCATAACGTTCTCCTTGTCCGACAGGTCAGAGACACATCATAGCCGACTCGCCGCGCAATCGACAACCCATTTCCAACGTACGTCGGTCGTGTCCGAGGTGATGTTATGGAGAGGGTGGGTGCTCCGCATCCGCCGGCCCCATCGGCGGCACATGGCGGGGATGTATCAGACTACCGCTCTTTCGTCTCGATCGTAATCCTCATCTGATTCCACTTATAGTAGCGGCCGTGGTCCTCGCCCGCATCGGACCAGATCAGGTACATGGTCCTGCCATCGTCGTAGATCCACTTGGGGCTGAGCTTGAATCCGTACGTGCGATTCTCCTGGCTGTCGCAGTGGAAATATTCCGTATAGTGGAATTGCTTCCATGGGCCCCACGGATTCTCTGCGTGCCAGAACCCCAGGCTGGAGGGATAGGCGCAATCTCTGCACCAGCCGTCCCAGAACTTCTTGCCTTCGTCGCTGACGCCGTAGCTGACCATTATGTAGCAATCCAGCCCGGGATTATAGACGACGCAAGGAAACCACGACGCCCACATCCACTCGCCGTCGCTCCTTCTTTCGGGATACCTCAAATTCACTCCGCGGCTCCTCATGTCAGAGGTCCACTGAGGCTCAGACCCGTTCCATCCTTTGAAGTACTCATACCTGGACCTGTTGCGTATATGGTCCTGATGCACGCGAATCACGCTCAGGTTTCTGGGGTCGTATTGCTCGGGAGCGTACATGTATACGTAGTCGTCCTTTGCAGACGAGTTGTCCCTGCCGTTCTGACAGAAAGCGATCCAGTTGAACGCGTAGGCATCCCGGTCAAGCTTTCGTCTCGGATCCTCTTTGTAGAAGAAGAACGAAGCGGGATCCGTGTCCTCGAAGGTCTCCGGAGTCTCTTTTTGCCCGGTCCATCTGTAGAACGTCCGGCCAAGATCCGGGGAGTAGAGCAGCCGATTCGCTATGGGACGTCGATACCAGGTGGGGGTCTCGCTTTTCCACAGCCAGACGTATATCACTCCGTCGACCGACACCGTTCCATAGGCGTAGAAGGATGAGTTGAAAGCACTCTTCGGCCAGCCGGACATGCTCTTGACGTCTGACGTGTCGAACTTCTCATTTCCCTGGATCCGGATGCACAGTGAGCCGGACTGAGGCCCTTCCCACCAGCCGTTACCGTCGTCCATCATCGTGTAGATATTGTCGTCGGACGCCCAGGTCTGACACCAATTATCGCCGCGGACCGCCTTTCGCGTGACGGTATCATAATGGAATTCTACTCCGCTCGGGCATTCTTTCGCGATTAGGTTCCCACAGCACAGTGAGAGGGTCAGCAAGGTCGTGGCTGCGTTGCATTTCATCCGAAGTCTCCGTGTGTTTTGATCGCAGGTCGTACCATAGGCAACGATTGCGATGATATCACAAAGGGAGATTCGATTTCAAGCTCGCGGTTGCAGGATGATTTACGTGCAGGGTCCTGCCGCAGAACGTGCGGATCTGGACAATATCCGGGTCGTTGATACTGGTTGCGCCGGGAGTCTCCACAGAAGGTGAATTCGAAGTTAGAACACTTCCCGTTTTGCGTGGCAGTAGGGTGTTTTGCCCGTCTTCTTGTAATAGTCCTGATGATATTCTTCCGCGGGCCAGAATCTCTTGGCCGGAGTAATCTCCGTCTTGACATCGAAGCCCTTTTCCTCGAGTTCCGCCACGAGCTTGTCGGCCACCTGTTTCTGATCCTCGTTCAGGTAGAATACGGCGGATCGATACTGCACGCCCACATCCGGCCCCTGGCGGTTCAACTGCGTAAAATCATGTATTTCGAAGAACAGGCGGGCCAGCTTCTCATAACTGGTCTTATTCGGGTCGTAAGCAATCTCCATGGCTTCGGCGTGGCCTGTCTTGCCGGTACAGACCTGCTTGTACGTCGGATCGAGCACATGACCGCCGCAGTAACCGACAGTGGTCGAGATAACCCCCGGTTCGCGCGCGAAGAAGTACTCCACGCCCCAAAAGCAGCCGGCCGCGAAGATGGCTCGCTCTGCGCCCATTTCTTTTGCAGGGATGAAGTCCATAGATATCGAGTTGACGCAGTGCCGGACGTTCTTGTCGGTGAAGCCCTCGCCTGTGAACACATGCCCGAGATGCCCGCCGCAGTTGGCACATAGAATTTCGGTCCGCACGCCGTCCGCATCGGTTTTTCGCTCGACGGCCTCCGGTATCTCGTCGTCGAAACTCGGCCAGCCACAGTTCGAGTGAAATTTGCTGGAGGATTTGTACAGCCAGGCACCGCATCGCCTGCATGTATATACGCCTTGCTCGAAATGATCGGTGTATTCGCCCGTAAATGCGCGTTCCGTGCCTTTATTGAGGATTACGCGTTCTTCTTCTGGAGTGAGTTCATTGTACATCATCGAATCCTTATACATCGCGATTTGGTCCAGATAGATAGCGGGATGCGCCTGCGTGGCCGACGGTGCGATCGTGACCGTCCTGATCCTATTCGGCACAAGCGGCTCTTTGATCAGGAACGGCCGGAACCGATCGAACGGAATCCGTATATCCTGCCATTGGTCCTGGATTCTGAATGTTGCGCCATAGTACTCCCGATCTCGTTTGGTATCCACTGTTTTGAGGTGGACTGAGTATCGTCCCGGCTTGCCTTTGGCGGTCAGCAGGAATCCCGCATAATCGTTCGTATTCTCACCTATTGCCTTTTCGTCAAGCTCTCTGCGCGCCCGGAACAGCGGATTGCCTTCGTTCGGGCCGGCCTCCGCGCGAATGAAAAGGCATGATCGTTCTTCCTCTTCGACGAAAGTTATGCGGGCTGTCGTCTCCGCCTCAGATTCTCGATTCGCCGCCAATTTCCACGCCGTGTCTGCATTTTGCTGCTGCTCGGACAGATCGAAATCATCGATCACAAGCGTTTCCGGCGGCTTAACGGCTGCTGTAACTGTCTGCGGCAGTCTTTCGATTGCCATGCCGGCCACGACCGCCAAAACGCACGCTGCCGCGACGAACGCTGTCAATTTCCTATGCATAGCCATAATACGCTCCTTAACCATAAGTGGCACCTGCGGTTAATCATACGATGCCGGTAGGCTATTGTTTGTTTTGGAGTTGTTACGGGCAGCATTTAAGGCTGGTGCAGAGGCAATTCGGGATTCTGCCGTGCGGGCTCAGGCGGGCGTAAGCACCTTTATCATCGCCCGCAGGTTCTCTTGCGTTTGCCGAAAGACGCTTTTCAATGCCTGACAGGGCACCTTGCATCGGCAATGCACGCAGCGGCAATTCAGCTTGACAGACAACTTTGACGTGGAGACAATGCCGCTGTCAAAGGAATTGTTGTCGGGAGGCGCGTATGCAGCTAAAAGGTGTTGTGCTGGCCGGCGGGACGGGGTCTCGCCTGCAGCCGCTGACGAATGTTACCAACAAGCACTTGTTGCCGGTTGGCCGCAAGCCGATGATCTATTATCCGATCGAGAAGCTCACATCGGTCGGCGTCGAAGAGATTCTCATCGTGACGGGCGTCGAGCACATGGGAGACGTCGTGAGTCTTCTGGGATCCGGCCGGGAATTCGGCTGCCGTTTCACATACAAAGTCCAGGACGAAGCAGGGGGGATCGCCCAGGCGCTGGCCCTGGCGGAGAATTTTGCGGCCAATCACTCCATCGGCGTGATACTTGGCGACAACATATTTCAGGCGAATCTGAAGCCGTACGCGGAGAAGTTCATAGCTCAGGGTGCCGGTGCGAGGATATTGCTCCAGCAGGTTCCCGATCCGCACCGTTTCGGCGTTCCCGAACTGGACGGGAAGAACGTGATTGCGATTGAAGAAAAGCCCAGCAATCCGAAGTCGGACTATGCGGTGACGGGTATCTACTTCTACGATCACACGGTCTTCGACATCATACGTACACTCAAGCCGTCCGGCCGCGGCGAGTTCGAGATCACACATGTCAACGACGCATACATCAAGAAAGGCCAGTTGCAGTACGATATTCTGGAGGGATGGTGGACTGATGCAGGGACTTTCGAATCCCTTGCCAAAGCTCAGGAATTGGTGCTGGAGGGCCCGCCCGAATGATCCAGTGGCGCCTGGGAACGTATTCACGCGCCTCTTTGGGGCACTGCGAGGTCGATTGGGTTGATGGAGGAGTATTCCGAAATGAGTGAGCGAGTCGTGGCTGTCCTGGGAGCGAAGGGTATGCTTGGTACGGATCTGTGCGATGTTCTGCGCAGCAGAGGCTGTCGGGTGCACGCCTTCGACCTGCCGGAGTTCGACATCACGGATGATGAGCAACTCGCCCAGGCTGCGGCCTCTGCTCCGATCATCGTCAATTGTGCGGCGTATACCAACGTTGACGGGGCTGAAAGCGAAACGGAAACTGCACATCGCGTGAATGCCGAGGCGGCAGGACGGCTCGGTCGATACGCCGCCGGGCAGGATGCGTGGGTCCTGCACGTCAGCACGGACTTCGTTTTCGATGGCACCCTGGATCGGCCATATACGGAAACCGATACTCCGCACCCGGTCAATGAATATGGACGGAGCAAGCTGGCGGGTGAGAGTCTACTTGCGCAAAGCGGTTGTCGGCACTGCATCATCCGCGTCGAGTGGACATATGGACAGGCGGGGAACAACTTTGTCAGCAAGCTTCTTGGGCGCGCTGAGGCTCAGGAAAGCCTTAATGTTGTGGACGATCAGGTCGGTTCGCCCACCGCAACGACCGAAGCTGCTGCCGCGATTTCCGAACTTGTGGCGAGACGGCCGGAGGGGTTGTTTCATTTTGCCGCGGACGGTTATGTGAGCAGGTTCGATATGGCGAGATTCGTGCTTGATCTGGCCGGTTCGGATGTTGATCTGCGGCCGTGCAGGACCAGCGATTACGAGAGTCCTGCCACCCGACCGCTCAACAGCCGCTTTGACTGCACCAGGATTTCCGAATTCTTGTCTCGGCAAATCAGACCCTGGCAGGAACCGCTTGCGGATTTCGTGGACCACTGCTGCACCGGCACCGGCCGTACTACCTGAGTGCGGCGCTGACGCGCAGAATCAGCCGCAGCCGAGCCCGCGACGCGCGCCGTCAGAGCCGTGTGCGTTGCCCGCCGTCGGGACAGTTGTGCGTGTCTGTGAAAATAAACTGGCGCGCTGTTGTGGGTTTTGTTACTCTTTGTCT
>CAZGMJ010000014.1:0-99626 GCA_964526785.1 uncultured Pirellulales bacterium | reverse complement strand
TGGTTTTGTAAACCAGTGGTTGTCGGTTCGAATCCGACCGTTGGCTTTCCGTTTTTTTTTAGCATTTTTGACTTTTGCCGAATGGCGATTTGCCTTGCCTCAATCCCTGTATTTCAAAAGGCAATGTCCAATGTCAATGCTTCGCGAGTCCCCTGAGGAATTGCCATTCGTTTCCGACCGGTCACATGCGACACTGTCATGAGGCAAATGACGGGACTTTGTCAGCAGGAACGCGAGCTGACGCAACGGCCGTTTACTGTTACGCCAGTCAGCTTCCGGCGGAAACTCCTGGGGGGCGTTTCCAGCATCCGTCAGACGGGCAATCTGAAATGGAAGAAAGAACATCTGAACCGGGAGGATACCGGATGAAGACGACAACTTGGGCGGCTATATTGTTTCTCCCTGTCCTGGCAACGAACGCGAGGGCCACTCAGAGCGATACGGTCTTCGTTGAAAGGTTTGACCGGAAGGCGGCTGACCGATGGAGCATTGTATCCGCACTCGATCCGCCGCAATTAAGGCTTCATCGGGAAGGAGAGGCTCCGGGCCTGCATTTCAGATCGGTGGCCGTTGAGAAGTATATCAAGAGCCGTGGCTACGCCTGGGCGCAATGGAATGTGGAAACCCGGCCTTTTGAGCTCGCCTGGGACATTGCGCTGACTCGAGCGCTCGAGCAACGGTGGTTCTATCCCGGCGTCGCCGTGGCGATGACCTCGGCGCCTCCCGGCGAAATGGGCGAAGATGATATTGCCCTGACTATCGGCGTGCACATGAGCGGGATTGCGGCAGCGGTCCGCAAGGGCGGCTTTTACGACCTATACACCGAGGGCAGATCGGCCTATTCCAATTTCCGAGACAAGGTGCTTTCCGACCTTATCAACAAGAGCGGCGGCGGTACCGCCAGCATCGACTGGCCGATGAAACATCCCGGCGGCAGCGTTCTGACATTCGAGATCGAGCGGACTGCCGAAGACAAAGTGCGTTTTGTTGTCCACTGGCCGGAATTGCCGGGCGACCGCGGCCGACCTTACTACACAGGCGAGTGGCAGATGCCCAAGGCTGTGGCGAAGATTCCGCTTCGCTACATCAGTGTGAAGCGAATGCCGGTTCTGCAGTCTCATATCAGCTATAGCGGCTTTGTCATGGAGGGTGTCGTCCGCAATATCCAGGGCCGTTTGCTTGATGCGGCTCCTGCACCGCTTGCCACCTCCTTTACTCAGAACGAGCCAGTTCTTACCGCAGGGAGCATGCTCACCGTTCACGGGCAGAGTTTTTGCCCGGGTGCCCGCGTCATGATCGGTGGCAGAGTTGCCGAAAACGTGCAGGTTGTTTCGCCTCAAAAGCTGATCTGTACTTTGCCGAAGTTGCCCTTGCAAGAGTCGCATTCGTTACGCGTAATCAATCCCAACGGTCTGTTCGGTGTGCTTGAGGGCAGAGTGCCTTTGGGTCGGTTGATCGAACAGATTCGGCCCCGCGAGGCTTTACCTGAGGGCGGCGATGTCGTAACACTGGTGGGAGGCGGTTTCGAGCGGGGTACAGTGGTTACATTCGGAGATAGGGCGGCTGAAGTAATAGACGTAGTCGATCCCACCCGGCTTCGAGTGCGGATCCCGGCGGGTAAGACCGGTCGGGTCGAGGTAGCTGCTCGTACCGGCGACGAGTTGTTTTCCGGCCGGCCTCTTTTCGGCTATGCGCCCCATCCCTATCTATTCTACACCGCCGATGATCTGCCCCGCCTTCGCAGCAAACTGCAGGAACCTATGTTTCGCCATTACAGTAAACGGGCCCTCGCGGCAGCCGGTGAGCGATTGAACAAGGAGCCCGATATGGGATTCAATGCATCGGTTGACGCGACCGTAACATTGTCGCTGGCCTATGCTTTTACGGGCCAGAATTGCTATCGGGACAAGCTCATGGAATGGGTGCGGCACGGCTGGCTGGCTACGCGCTTCGATGATTTCCACCTTATGAGCCTGGCGGGAATGTCGCTGGCATACGACGTACTATTCTCAGGACTGACGCCGGAAGAGAAGGCCAAATATCAGGATTACCTGGATCGTGCTCTTGACGGCTATTTCAAGTTCTCAGACGCCTGGTTCCTCGGCGCCGGCGGCGCCAACTTCAGTAACACCGTACCGGTCGGCAACAGTGGAGGAATGCTCGCAGGACTTTCGCTTATTTACAGTACGCCGCGAGCGGGCCAGGCGGTGGATGCGGCCGCCGCAAAGGCCAAGCTTTACCCTGACCGCTGCATCTCTCCTGACGGCGGTTGCCGCGAGGGAGTGCAGTACTGGGATTACGGCATGAGCTTCCACCTGATTCTTGCGCACGCTCTCAAGAACGTAACCGGTGATGACCGCGGGCTATTGGATCATCCGCATCTGCAGAACAATGTGAACTTCGTGCGGACTACGCTCGGCGGCCACGGAGGTATGTTTGCATTCAATGACACACGTCAGCCCTGGCTTGGCGGCTCTGCTGTCTGTGCCGACCTTGGCAGCCGGTATCATCAGCCCCTGATGCTATGGGTGGCCGATCTATGCGCTGCCGGCGGCGAGAAGACTCGGGCCCGGGATACGTGGGCACCGTTCGCATTTCTCTGGCGAAGCAAGGAACCTTCTCCGCAGGAATTCCCGGGCGTGCCGACACTTGCATGGCTGAAGGACATGCACTGGGGGGCGATGCGTTCCGATGGCACATTCACGCCGAGACTCGTCGTCGGTGTCAAAGGAAGCCGCGGCCCGCTCACCCATCACAAGCAGCAGGATCTGGGCAGCTATGTTGTTCATGCCAACGGCGAAGCGTATCTCGTGGACCCGGGATATTACGAGCCCAAGCCCACCGATCATACGTTGCCTCTTATCGACGGCCGCGGTCCCGGGGTGAGCGGATCGCGTATAACCGAGGCATGGGAGAAGGGTCCGTGGCGACATATGACCGTGGATTCCACCGACGGCTACGGTGCTGCTGCGAAAAGCGTGCGCCGTCTGATCGTCATGCACGGCGAAGACTGCGTGGTAGTGCTCGATGACATACTCCCCGTCGACGGCAATGCCGTTACCATTACGGCTCAGTACCAGACCGGATGGATGCCGAAGATAGATAACGCAGCAGATCATCAATTGATCGTTCCGGGGCTGAAGGGCTCGCTGGGGCTGCGATGCTTCGGCCATACGGTGGAACTGGAAGCCCAGGATCGACAGTTCAAGTCCGGCTGGCGGTGGGACAAGATCTCCGAAGACGGGCCAGGCGACTGGCACTCAGTAACCGGTACATATATCGCAGATCCGGACCGGCCGTGCATAACTGTCCTGCAACCAGCACGTGCGAACAGGGGACTGCCCCCGGAGCCCATGTGCCGGTATGGAAATGGAACGGTGGACTTGCGTTTCGAAAGCGGCGTGAGAATCCATTTCACGCGGAATGAGAAAGGCTGGCAATGCGTTCAACCATGAGCCCGGCGCCTGGGCCATAGACTCACTCTATAGGCAGACAAGCCGAGTTTACTGGTGTTCGTGATGCCCACGGAGTGATCGAGGCGGTAACCCTTTCGTGGGCAATGGCCCGGTATCAGCCGAAGTTTCGACCTTGAAGTCACGTCTTGTTTGGAACGAAAGGCGATGATATGTTGTCAGGGGAACCTGTCGGATCAGATTATAAGGATGAAGAAAATGAAAAAGACAATGTGCCTTCTCGCTGTTGCGGTGGCTACTGCGGGGTGCAGCACGACACCAAAGAATGTGCTGCTGCAAGAATGGAACACGCCTTTCCAGACGCCTCCGTTCGACGAAATCAAGAACGAGGATTTCATGCCTGCATTCCTGGCTGCGATGGAGTCTGAGAAGAAAGAGGTCGACGCGATTGCGAATAACAGCGAAACGCCAACCTTCGAAAACACGATCGAGGCCCTCGAGAAGAGCGGCAGACTACTCGATAGAGTCAGCAGGGTTTTTGGTTGCCTCAACAACGCCGAGACTAACGATGAACTGCAACGCATAGCGAGAGACATTGCACCCCTGCGGGCTAAACACAATGACGACATCAAATTGAACGAGGCGCTCTTTTCCAGAATAGAAGCGGTCTATAGCAAGCGTGATCGTCCTGGGCTCACGCCCGAACAAGACACGGTGCTGGAAAACTACTATCTGGATTTTGTCAGGAGCGGAGCCGCTCTTACGGATGGCGATAAGGAGAAGCTCAGAAGCATCAATGAAGAACTCAGCAGCTTGTACGTTCAGTTCAGGCAGAACCATCTCAAGCAGACCAACGCTGTGGCGCTGATCATAGATGATGAGAAGAACCTGGCCGGTCTGCCCGACGACGTTATCCAGGCTGCTGCGGAGACCGCGAAGGACAGAGGCATGCCGGGCAAATGGGTCATTACGCTGCAGAAGCCGAGTTTCATACCTTTTCTGGTGCATTCGGAGAAACGCGATTTAAGAAAGACCGTTTTTCAGGCGTATGTCAATCGCGGCAATAATGACGATGAATGCGACAACAAGAAACTGGTGTCGCGAATTGCCGCCCTTCGGGTCAAGCGGGCGCACCTGCTCGGCTACAGGACACACGCGGAGTATGTCCTCGAGAGGAACATGGCAAAGACCCCTGAGAATGTCTATTCCTTTCTGGACAATCTGTGGGAGCCTGCGTTGCGGAGGGCACGGCAGGAAGTGGCGGACATGCAGGCGATCATCCACAGGGACGGACGCGATTTCACACTGCAAGCCTGGGACTGGTGGTATTATGCCGAAAAGCTGAAGAAAGAGAAGTACGATCTGGACGATAGCATGCTGCGGCCGTATTTCAAGATGGAGAACGTCCGGAGGGGCGCTTTCGACGTAGCCGAGAAACTGTACGGGATACGCTTTGTCGAGAGACATGACATTCAGGTTTACCATCCGGACGTGGAGGTATTTGAAGTTCTGGAAGCTGATGGGACGCATATTGGCATCTTCTACTCCGACTATTACCCGCGTGACGGCAAGAGAAGCGGCGCCTGGTCCAGTTCCTTCAGGAGCCAGTCCAACATCGAAGGCGAGTTCATTACTCCGCTGGTTTACAATGTGGGGAACTTTGCCAAGCCCACTGCAGACAAACCTTCTCTGCTGAGTATGGACGAGGTCAAGACGCTGTTTCATGAATTAGGCCACGGGCTGAACAGTCTGTTCGCAAACACTGTATACAGCGGATCGAGGAGGGTGCCCAGAGACTTCGTGGAGTTGCCCTCGCAGATCATGGAAAACTGGGCAGTGGAACCGGCGGTGCTGAAGACCTATGCGCTGCATTATGAAACGGGCGAGCCGATCCCCAAGCAACTGATCGATAAGATCAAGCGGGCAAGACACTTCAATCAAGGCTTCATGACGGTTGAGTACCTCGCTGCCTCTTATCTTGACATGGATTGGCATATGCTGACAGACACATCCGAGAAGAATGTCGCACAATTCGAGCAGGAGTCAATGGATAAGATCGGATTGATCCCACAGATCGAATCGCGCTACCAGAGTACGAACTTCGGCCACATATTCTCGGGCGGAGGATATTCCGCCGGGTATTACAGCTATATTTGGGCTGCCGTCCTCGATGCGGACGCATTTCGCGCGTTTACGGAAACGCATCTGTTCAACAGGGATCTGGCTGCTTCATTCCGAAAGCATGTGCTCTCCATGGGCAGCAACGACACGATGGCTCAATACGTCAGGTTCAGGGGGGCTGAGCCCAAGATCGACGCTCTGCTCGAAAGGCGCGGATTGGACTAAACACCTGCCGGCTGGAACCGGCAGGATCATGAAGCAGGACCATACAGATCGGCAGCGAGCAGTGGATACTGCGTTAGCGTCCGTCCTATTTTAGTACGAGAAGCTTACGAGCGTCGGCGTCGCATCAGTGCCAGAGCACCCAGGCCCAACAAGCTCACTGTCATCGGTTCGGGAACAACCGCCGAGACACTCACCGGGTCAAACCCAAGCGTGCCATCGGCCGGAGGTAAAACGCGAACGCCGTAGACAGGAGAGTCTGTCGTCAACATCAGACCCGAAGCCGTCTGGTTGTTGGTCGTCTTATAGCCTGTCTTGAGATAGTCGCTTTTGACAAAGTCCAGTACTGAGCCGACGGGAGCGCCACTTTCATCCAGGGCCTGGACGCTACCGTTATCGTTGCCGTGGTTCTCAATCAGAAAAACGGTCGCAACACCCTGATCGAACATGGTATCGAAATACGGCTGATCGTCCGCGCTGCCGATCATATCGAGGTCGAAGTTATCCGCACCTTCAGGGGGATACTGGCTGTGCTTGGGATCGTTGGGGAATGTCGTAGTCCCCAGAACCAGGTCTTCCACCGCGATATCGTTTATCGACGTGATCAGCCCCTTGTCGCCGGTTGCCTCCATGCCACTGATCGGCCCAATGCCGACAAAGCCGGCATGCACGCACGGCGATCCAAGCAGACACGCCACCATCACCAACACAACAACTCGCAACTTCATCACTACTCCTCCTTCCAACTATGCTCAAGAAACGAAACCGATACGCAGTCTTAGTAGAGACGCTAACGTACCGTACCAGCAATACTTCTCCAGGCTCCTAACAATGCCTATTCTACGCAACTGCCCCATAATACCAGGCATTCTCGGCCGTGTCAACAACTTTTTGTCACCCGGTAACAGGACTCTTCGCAAGTCCTGGAACCGTCAATTTGACACGTCTGAGAGCAAAACAGTCCCTATTGAGCCGGCAGCGCCGGTGCAGACATCGGGTCAATTGCAAGCACTCCGCCCTCCGGCGGCAGGAATTGCACTCCATAAATCGGCTCGTCGGCCGAAATGGCCATCACCGCGCCCTGCTGACTGAGAAATACATACCCCGACATCAGAAAGCTTGCCTGGCCCCATGCGACGCGATCGCCAACAGGATCGCCATTGATGTCCAATGCCTGAGCATAGCCCGTGTCGTTACCGCCGTTCTCGGCAATGAAAATCGTCGTCACCGGCTGATCGTACATGATCGTCACGTACGGCTGATCGTCCCCCGCCGATGCCGTCGAAAGATCGAAATCGTCCGCTCCCTCGGGCGGGTACTGCGCATACCTGGGCGGATTCGGAAAACTCGTCGTGCCCAGAATCATTTCATCGACGCTCACACCGTTGATCGATACGACCGTGCCGCCGTCGCCTGTCGCTACGAAGCTCGTCGCCGGATCAATATCGATAACGCTTGCGTTTTCCCCCGACGGATGCGCAAAGAGCCATTCCTTGACTCCGGGCACCAGCGTCGTCCATTGCATAGCCACCGTCGCATGCCCGTAGCCCGACGGAAACTGCGTGTATATCAGGCGATCGACCACAGTCGGATCGTCCGCACTTGTCTGATAGTCGTCGAGTTTCACCAGCGCCGTTGAAGAGGTATTGTCGAAGCTCCCGTCGATCAGGCCAAGCATTCCGAGCGAACCGGCCCCGTCCGGATCGGAAGGCGACGGCAACGCGTTGGGCACTGTTGAATCGCCAATTCCGTGAATGGCCCAGAAAGGCGTCTCAAGAATCTCGGCCAGCCGGTTCTTCGGACCGCTGCCCGAGGCCGATATCGCCGCTGCGAACAGGCCGGGATGACGCCCGACGATGTCCCATGTCCCGTAAGCGCCCATCGAATCTCCCACAACGTAAACACGCTCAGTATCGACATCGCCGGCATCCATTCCGAAGTCCGCCAATACCGTGTTGTTCCTCGTATCAACCAGAAATGTCAGCAGAGCGTCGGTAAGTTTCATCGAGTCCGTATACGTCTGCTCACTTTGCTCGTACGGGCCATTCGCCCAGGGCGCACCCGCCCAGAGTTCTCCCGATGGCACTTGCGGGGCGACGACAAACGCCGCATATTCGCTGCCCGTCTGGCCGTGCCACGCAAACTCTCGCGCGGTCTGTCGCTGCAGCACTTTGTTGATGTTGCTGCCGCGGGCCCCCGCTCCGTGGAGGTAAAGCACCAGAGGATACTTCGCATCGGATGCCGGGTCGTACTGACGGGGCAGCGACAGGCCGAAATCCACCGACGCCTCGGACCGCGCCGCCGTCCCGGATGTCCAGACGAGCTGAATCCCGCCATAGCTATCTGATATGACGCCGTTTGCCGTCACCATGATGTCACGCGCTTCGTCATAGAGCCATCGATCCGCCAGCAGGCAGAAGTCATTGAAATCCACGATGCCGTCGCCCGAAGGAGAAGGCCAGATGTCCGCCGGCGAACAATCCGCCAGCCAGTCCGCAGCAAATATCGAGCAATCCATGAATCCGACCACGCCGTCGTCGTCGAAGTCGCCTCCCAGCGTCCGGGCACCGGGGATCGTGTCGAAACTCCACAGCGTCCCTTCCGTGACTCCGATCGACGGATCGTTGCAATCGACCCACCAATAATAGACGACCCCATCCTCGACGCTCACCGCCACCGTATTGTCGGTATCATCGTCGTCGGGCAGCGGGGCCATATTGTAGTAGCGAGACGCCTTGTTGGGCTGCGTGCCGAAAAACACCGTGCACGTGATCGGATCGCCGGGCCGGTTCGGCTCGGGTTTGGTCCACGACAACTGCGTCACCTGACAGGCTTTGAGCCCGCTCGCCCCATCGTCGGGCACGGGTTCGGTCGCTTTCGTGGTCGACGGCTCCGAGTCGCCGGCGATGCCGCAAACGCACACGGGGTCGAAACCCATCGTTCCACCGGTCGGGGGCGTCACCCGAATACCATAAACCGCCGATTCCGTCGTAAGGACAATACCCGACGCCACCTGATTGTTCGATGTCTTGTATTCCGTCTTGAAATAATCGCCGGATGAGAAGTCCAGCACCGTCCCCACAGGTTCTCCTGCCGCGTCCAGCGCCTGCACGCTGCCGCCGTCGTTGCCGTTGTTCTCGATCATATACACGACCGTAACGCCCTGATCGAATACCGTCTCGAACCAGGGCTGATCATCCGCACTGCCGATATCATCCAGATTGAAGTTGTCCGCGCCTGAAGAAGGATACTGGCTGTGTTTGGGGGCGTTCGGAAAGGTCGTGCTCCCGAGAATCAGATTCTCGACGGCAACGCCATCGATCGACGTTATCATACCTTTGTCGCCGGTTGCCTCCATCCCGCTGATCGGGCCAAGGCTGGTGAGCCCGCCATATGTATATGACGCGCAAACAAGATACGCTCCCACGATCAGACAAGCAAATCGAAACCTCATCTTACTCCTCCTTCGTATTGCCCAAGCCAGCCCGACACCAGTTGGCCGCACATGCGACCCATATTTGCCGGGACGTTCAACTGCGTCATTTCGGCCCTCTCGCCCCTGATCAAATCTCTCGGTCGACGCGGTCTCCACACCTTCCCAAACAAAGCACCCAAACGCGCGTGGCCGCCACCTACCTGTTCTCACTATACTACCACAGGCGCTCGAAAATGTCAAACCGTTCAGCCGGTAAACGGCAGCACCCCGTGCCTCTCGACGGAGACTACGGCATCCAATCGACAACCACGACCGTCACGTTATCGTGCCCGCCGGCGGCGTTTGCAGCATCGATGAGAGTTCGGCACGCGGACTGTGTGTCTTGTTGTTTGCGGAGGATGCGGGCGATGGCCTGGTCGCTCAGCATATCCGTCAGGCCGTCGCTGCACAGCAGAAGACGATCCGCACTACGCAGGACAAATGAACGCAGGTGTGGTTCGGCCCGCTCGTCCATCCCAAGGTACTGTGTGATCTGGCCGCGAGCGTGATGGATGTCGGCTTCCTCAGGGTCTATGTGCCCCTGTTGGAGCAACTCGGCCACGACCGAATGGTCGCGGTTGATCTGGCGCAATCGGCCGCCTCGAAGACGATACACCCTGCTGTCGCCTGCGTTGCCTACATACGCACGCCCGTTTCGCAGCAGCACCAGCGCGACGGTTGCGCCCATACCCGTGTAGCCGCTCTCGCTTTTGCCTTCCATGCGCACCTGCCTGTTCTGTGCACCAATCGCCCGGGCCAGCAGGCGGCGGATCGCGCGGGCGCTCTCGCTGCGAAGTCCGTCCAGACCAACCTCTATCATCACCGGCAAATCCTCGACAACGATCTTCGAAGCGATCGCCCCTCCCATATGTCCGCCCATGCCGTCGGAGATCAGGAATAATCCGAGTTCGGGCTCGACCACGAACGCATCCTCATTCTCTTTGCGAACGCGTCCGACGTCACTGGCTCCGGCCCATCGCCAGGGCAGATGACCGAGTGTTTTCCGGATGTGGTCGTCAGATCGATCCATACTTTGCACAGCTAACGCACCGGCCCCTCATTCCAGCAAAGACTGCCTGCACCACGGACAATAATTCCAGAATTCCGAATCCACAGGCCAGTGGCACCGGGCGCACGATTCGGGAAACGGCGAGACCCGCCACGCCCGATGGATCTTCCTCCGACACCATGGACAATACCGCATGAAGCGAAGCAGTTTTCCGGCGCAATGGCTGCATCGCCCGTGATACCGTACGCCCGGCGTCTTCTCATCGTACGGCTCTGCAAATCCCGCTCCGTAACACCATGGACAGAAGCGCCACTCAGGAAGGATTCCTTTGTGACAGTCCGGGCAGATGTATGCAAAACGCGTACGCGTATCGAATCGATTGCGCTCACTGCCGCACCAGGGACAGATGGACATGCTCTCGGCGATGGGTTCGGTGCAATCAACACACCGATGCACACCCACAAAAACCCGGCCGTACTTCTTCAAGAAAGCGCGGCGCCGCACTCTTCGCCAGTCGGCTTTTCGCCGGGCCGCCGACTTCGAATCGCTGGAAGCGAGTAGTTTGGCGGGGGCCGCATCCAGCAACGCTGAAAGCATCTGATCGGCGTCGGCGAAGCGCCGGGCCGGATCAACCAGCAGCGACTTGCGCACGAAAGCCGCGAACTTTGCGCTGGTCCGCTCGCGCAAACGCTCATGCCCTTTGAAAGGCCAGCGAAACGGCCAGCGGGGCAATACACCGGTCAGGAACTCATAGAGAATCAGTCCGATGGCAAAACAATCACTTCGATACGTCGGTCGCCCGTACGCCTGTTCCGGCGCAACGTATCCCGGTGTGCCGAAATCATCTACGGTTTCCATTCCTCTTCGGATGCGGAGGCTGATGCCGAAATCCCCGAGAGCCGCCCGACCGTCGGGAAACAGAAAGATGTTGCCCGGTGTCACATCGCAGTGCGCCACGCGATGACTGTGTGCGTGCGCCAGTCCGCGGAGCACCTGCGTCATAATGGACAGAAGCCGCCGAGGCGACATCGGCCGCGACCGGTCATCAAGCGTACCGACGGATAATTCTGTCGCCAGCACTACGTGGTTGTTGATGATATCCGCATTCTTGACGGGCATGATGTTCGGATGCCGGAGCCCGGCTACGAGACGAATCTCGCGAAAGAGTTGATTACCGTCGCGCTGACCATCCACACCGGCCAGCGGAATTTTCAGCGCGACCGAAATATCCTCCACGCAGTCCTTGGCCTGCCAGACCTCGCAACTGCCGCCCTTGCCCAGGTATTTAGCCAGCCGATACTTACCCAGCCGCATGCCGATCTTCAGATCGAGTACGCCCGTGCTTGCGGCCTGCTCTGTTTTGTTCTTGTCTGTCGCCATTAATTGCGCCTGCTGGATAACGAATATGCCTGCGATCCAGACCTGAGCCGATGCCCCGAACGACTCCGGCTGTACTGCGCAACTTATACCGTTTTGCACCGAATCTTTCCAGCCCTGCGTCTCTACCCAGTCGATTTTGCCTTCTCGGCAGTCGCCGATCGTTCATAATGCGAAAAGCCTGCTGCGAACAATTACAGATTGGCTCCGTACAATTCGTTCGTACGCAGGGTGCCCGCGCCGATGTCGCGCCACTGAAATACGCAAACGGGATCGCCGGAAAGGAACGGGATTAAATGAGACGGGCTACATTGAATTTTATCGTCGATCTGCTCGGATTGATTGCGCTGATAGGTTTGACAGTCACTGGCTTTGTCCTGGAATGGACCCTGCCTCCCTGCGGCAACTGTACCGGTCAGCCCCAAACCGGGCAAGCCGACGATCACAGTCAAACCCTGCTGGGTCTCGGCCGTCACGACTGGGGCGACGTTCATTTCGTGCTGGCCGGCCTCTTCATCATACTCATTGTCGCCCACATGATGCTGCACTGGAAGTGGATTCGGGACTACGTGTGCTCATTGACCAGTCCGAAATCAGCCCACCCACAATAGGGGGAGTTCAGGCTTCGCCTGTTTCGACCGCCGAAGAAAGCAGCCTGCCAACTCCGGTGCACGCGTTACCGAAACAAGAGACGGACTGACACGAGGATCAGTCGAAGCTATTTGCTCTGCGTCCTCTTTTCAGCCTTGGTCTGTCTGACCGCGGGGCCGGGGAACTCGGTCTGCTGGTAAGCCTGCTGCTCGGCTTCGGTCAGCACCGGCTGGGTAACGATGCGCGGCGTGATGAACACGACCAATTCGCTGGTAACCGTTTCCTCACCTGTGAAACGAAACAACTTGCCGAGCCCGGGCAGGTCGCCTAGCACCGGAATCTTGTTTATCTGCTGGGCGACGTCCTTCTTTCGCAACCCGCCGAGCACTACCGTCTGGCCGTCCCTGATCAGCAGCTTGGTGTCCGCCTCGCGCCGATCCACGACCGGCTGCTTGTAGGTCACACCTACGCCGGCGACATCGACCTCGCCCGTAACCACGCTGAAAACCGGCTTGAGATGCAGGCGCACCATGCCGTCCCGGTGCGCCAGATGGGGCGTAACTTCCAATTCGACGCCGACTTCGCGAAAGGCCGTGGTGCCCACGCTGCCTCCCAGCGAAGACTCCTGCAACTCCTGGTATGGTATTTCCGAGATGATCTTGATTTTTGCGGTCTCGTTGTCGAGCACCAGGATGCGCGGATTCGCGAGCAGCTTGGCGTTGATATTCTCCTGTTGTGCGCGGAGAAGGACATCGACGTCCAGGCCACTGTTGAGCCAGCCCATCCGCAGTGCGCCGGAGGCCGTCTCGGCTTTCGTGCTGCCACCGGTGAAGCCTGATGTAACAAACGGGTCGTCCCGGCCCGCCGTGGGATTGGTTCCGACGCCCGTCAGGCCGCCGGCACCGTACGTTGTGTTCCTTCCCGCCTGCCACTCGACGCCAAGATCGAGCCGGTCCTTGCTCGTGATATCGTAGATCCGGGCCTCGACCAGTATTTGAGGTGTCGGTTGATCCACTTCGTCGATGAAGGCCCCAATATGCTTGAGCTTCTCCTCGGTATCGGTAACCATTATATAGCTCGTGCCTTTAATGTGCGAAATCGATCCCTGCTGCGATTTGACTTCGGCCAGCCCCTCAACAACCTGGCTGACGTCGGCATACACGATCTCAAACGTCTGGCTCTGCAGGATCGCCGGACGCTCGACCTGTTCGTTTTCCGTTATGACCCGGATCATGTTTCGATCCACTACGTGCGTGCATCCATGCACCGTGAGGATATTGCTCAGCGCTTCTTCCAGGGGAACATCCGTCAACGTGACCGTAACTTCTCCCGTGACAGCCGGGCTCTTGACGATATCCACATCCGCCTGATCCGCCAGCGCGCGGATGACATCATCTATAGGGGTCTTGCGAAACTGAATGCTCACCTGCTTCTGCATGCGTTGCTGGAGGGTCGTCTGATCGACGGCGCCGTCGTCCGCCGCACCGAAGGCAGCGGCCGCAGTTGTAGACACAACCCATAGAACCAGCAAGGTTCTGGCGATATACCGTTGAACGAATATCTTCATCGTATGTCCTCTTTCCAAGCCAGTCGCACGCTGTAACGTATGATCACGCTACGGCCGCACGTCTTGTTTCCATCGTTTGTTTCCCATTTCCAGCGTGACGCCGTCTCTATCGATGCTGACGACGCGCGCACCGTGTACTTCATCCCCGATGTGAACGATCTGCGTACCGACGATGGCCGCCGGCTTGTCATCGCTATAGAGAATACCCGTCACCTCGACGCCCTGAAGGCCGCCGGCATTCCGTCCCACCGTATCATCGGCCCGGTCCTCGCCGGCCGTGCTTTGCGAGTCGGCCTGAGCCGCTGTTGCCGCTGCTTCCGACTGCATGGGATCCCGTTCGGGCAAAGACAGAGGCTCAGGGAAGCTCCACTGTACCTCGTCTGATTCTTCTTCTGTTACATCCTGTGTCTCCATTGCCTCGACGGCGGCCTGGCTCCTGGACGGGCCGCTGAGCACCTTGACAAACGTCAAGACCAGGACGACCGACAAAACGGGAATCAACAGCGCCATGAACTTCTGTCGACGTACGGCCGACTCGTCCATATCATCGGGCAGCAAGCGGCCCATCAGCTTCTTAATCAATTCGGCCCGTCGATTCAGCGGCTTCGGTTCCGCCCTCTTCGGCGCCACCAGTGCAGGTGGCGTCGGTTCCTGGGGTCCGCCGCTCGTGGCCCGCATCCATCGGTTTGATCCGGAATGCGACTTCGGGGCCTCGGCCGAGCTCTGCTCCGCATCGGTATCCTGAGACTTACCCGGAACTGCCACGCCGTCGAAGATAGCGGAGACCTCTTTGTGCAGCCCTGGTCCCTTTTTGTCATTCTTGTCCATGGTTCGATCCCTTTGTCCTGTCCCGGCCTTTGCGGTGCACAATTTCTTCCGCAAGCGCTTTGTATTCTCTGGCTCCCCTGCTCTTCGGAGCGTACGTAATAACCGACTCGCCCGCCCCGGGAGCCTCGGCGAGTTTCGTATTCAAATGGATCGCTGTCTCGAGCACCAGATCGCCGAAACGATCTCGCATCTGCTGCTGTACCTCCTTGCTCAGGGATGTACTTTCCTGAACGAAGGTCAGCAGCAGACCGAGCACACTGATCGAGCAGGGCTCGAAGCGTTCGTTGGTCGCCTCCACCATGTCGAATAGCGATTCCAATCCTTCCATCCCGTAATAATGCGCCTGGACGGGAACAAGGAGATTCTCAGCGGCGACCATGCCGGCGAGTGTAAGCGGGCCGAACCGGCCGGGGCAGTCGATCAGACAGAAATCGTACCGACCCTGCACTTCGTCGAGCTTCTCGCTCAGGATAAATGCACCGCCGACCCGGGCGTCCAGATCGCGCTCCGCCGCGCGGAGTGACACGTCGGCGCCCGCCAGATGAAGAAACTGCACATTGGTCTTCTGGGCCGCCTGCGATATCGCCGTCTCAGGATTGGTGAGCACATCGAACATAGTCACGGGCAGCGCTTCGGGATTCTGCCGCAGACCGATAGTCGCGTGATGCTGCGGGTCCAGATCGACGATCAGCGTCTTCTTGCCGCTCTTGGCAAGTGCCGCACCGAGATTCACCGCGGTCGTCGTCCTGCCGCAACCACCTTTTTGATTGGCTATCGCAATTGTCTGCATATGCATCAACTCGTAACCGTCGCCAGCATTCTGCTGCAATTCGTCCCGCTTTGCGCTGTCTCGGGCGACTTCGCAAGCGGCCGATTATTCATTTTCTCATTCAGGATTTCATCTGCCAGTGCTTTGTATTCAACAGCGCCTCGGCTGCTTGGGGCGTACGTCAGGACGGACTGCCCCGCACTCGGCGCCTCAGCCAAACGAACCGTTCGATGGATGGTCGTCCGGAAAACCAGTTTGCCGAAGTAGTCGCGCATCTGCCGCTGAATCTGTTTGCCGAAGAGCGTATTATCTTCCGCCAGGGTCAGGAGCAGGCCCATGATTCGTATGCAGCACGGATGAAAACGCTCGCGTATGATCCGTGCGGTCTCGAACAACTGCTTAAGCCCTTCCATCGCATAATAATGAACCTGCACCGGCACAATTACGTCGGTGCTTGCCAGCAGGGCGTTGAGCGTCAAGAGTCCCAGCGAGGGTGGACAGTCAATAACGCAGACGTCGTATTCGGCTCGGGCAGTCTGCAGCTTGTCACGCAGTATCAAGTGGCGCTGTTTGAAGCGGGCTAACTGCAGTTCCGCACCTGACAGCAGCACGTTGCTCGGAACGAGGTCCAGCCACGGAATGTCGGTATCCAACAGTGCTCGGCGCAACGGGAAGTTCGGTTCCACCAACACGTTGTGCACGGTCTTTTCGATAGCGCCGGGCTCATACCCGAAGCCAAGCGTGGCGTGTCCCTGCGGGTCCAGGTCCACCAGCATCACACGCTGATGCGCGCGAGCGAGAGCCGCCGACAGGTTGACCGCTGTCGTGGTCTTGCCGCATCCACCTTTCTGATTGGCCACTGCTATCGTTCTCATAGGCAAAAAAGGGCAGGCGCCCCTCCGCAACGACGCTTGCCCTACTCCTTGTCCGGTTTTCGCACCAGACACACGAGGTTCAATCGTATTTTCGGCCTGGCGCCCGCCTCGTTGGGCGGGGATATTTCAAACTGCTGCACAAACAGGGCGGGACGATGTCTTTCAAGAGCGTTGAGCAGGGAGGCGAACTGGCTGAAAGTCGCCGAACCTGTCACCTCGATGCCCTGTTCCACTACGTATTCACTCTTCTGGGAGAACCCATCCTTGTGGGCGGGCTGATTGGTGACGTTGAAGGACTCAATATCCAGCTCTCTTGCCATCCGGCCGATATCAAATGTCAGGTCAGCCGAATTCTCAAACGGCACCACAAAGTCGCCGACCTGTCCGCGAAGCCGCGCCAGTTCCCGCTCGAGTCTCTCCTTGCTTTCCTGGCGGGCGGCCTCTCTGGCCGCATCGTACGTCTGCTCTGATTCCATCAGCTCTCTAAGCGTGCTCTTCCGCATGCTGCCCTGAGGTCCGAGAAACAGCACGAAGGCAACCGCAAAAAGCAACAGCGATATGCCCCAGGTTACACCGATTGTCTTTAGGTATCTTTTGTGAAGAAGTTTCATCAGACTTCTTTTACACCTTGCTCTTGAACAAACAGCTTATTTCATACGTCATTACGGTCTGTTCATGGATTCGTTGAGTTCGTTGAGAGACAACCACATTCTCAAGTAACGGGTTCAATGCCTCATCGGAGTACAACTGTTCTCGGAATTTGCGGACCGCATCACTGTCGGCCTCAGTACCCACCGCATTACGAACTGTCATCGCCAGCGTCTTGGCGGGAACGCTTACCTCGATCTCGATCTCGGGATCGTCCTCGTCGGGCACGAGTTTCCTGACCGTTCGTTCCTTAACTTCCAGGTTCGTCAATACAAGTGACTCCGGCATGCTGCGAACCAGCATGGCGAGGACAGGCGACCATTGATGATGTCGTTGGACGAGACTGCCGACTTCTGTCAGACACCCTTTTTGATGTGATATCTGCGATTCGAGGTGCTCGCGCTGTTCGACAACATCGTCAAGCTCTGCGATCTTCTCTTCGTAGGATGCAACGCGCTGCTGCTGAACGGAAACGATTACACGGTCATACAAATAGAAGCCGAACAGCATAATGGCAGTGACGGCCGGAACGAGCGTAGCCGCGGCGGCCACCGCCATTCCCTGCGGTGTCGTCTTCACCGGTATGCCCTGGCCTTTGAGTAAGTCTATTGTGAACATGCCTACGTCGACCTCAATGCAAGACCCGCCGCTACGGCCATTGCGGGACCGCGCGTCTTTAGAATATCTGTTGTGTCCTCACTCTTTCGTTTGTAGCGAGCGTCGCGTGGAATGCTGTCGAAAGGATTCCAGAGTTCGACATCCACCGCGAGTTGTTCCTGCAACAGTTCGACCACGTCCTCGACGAGTGCAAAACCGCCGCAGATATGCATCTTCCCCAGAGAAACGTCCTTGTTCTGCGTTTTGTAGAAACGGTACGTTGTATTTACTTCCTCTGCCAAGTCCTGACAGGCATGCCTCAGTGAGTCCCGCAATTTCGCACATTCCTCGCCTGCATCTCCTGACAGGGCGTGTGCGACGTCACTGAAGGCCATCTCCTTGTCGGACGCGATCCTGCTTATGATCTGGTTTCCGGCACACGTCATATCGCGAACGAACGGCTGGCCGCTCGGTCCCAGAATTGCGATGGTCGTATGCATCCGGCCGATATTGAGTATCGCAACCGTCTGCCCGGCCGGAAGTCTCTCTAATTCGGTAAAGCAGTTCAGCAGCGCCAGTCCGTCCACATCCACCATCGCGCACTCGACCGACGCCTCTTTGGCCGCTTTGACACGTTCTTCCACGAGAGCGTTCGTGGCTGCAACCAGCGTACCCGACAGCCGATCATCATTCTGTGTCATCAAATGATGATCCACGACACCTTCGGACATATTGAACGGGCAGACCTGCGAGGCTTCGAGCTCGACGGCCCCCGCAATCTCCTCAACAGGGATGGCTTGAAACTCGAAATCCCTGACGATCACGTCGGGCCCACTCACGCTGCACACCGCCAGGTGCGATCGCGTGGGCATCTGCGCCAGACACTCGCGAATAGCCCGGGTCGTGCCCGTTTTGTGTATAAGGCCCGTGCTTGTCGCCGTCAGGCTGATTTCCGCAATCCCGGCCGCGGTGACCACATAGCCCGACTCGTCCTTGCGCAAACCGACCGCCTTGACGGAACTGGAACCGATATCCAGGCCGAATACGTCGGATTTGCAAAACGTTATCAGGTTCCTAAAATCCACGTGATGAACCCTTCTCAAACAGCTAACCAGCATTCGTTCGCTGCACTGCGATTACAAGTACCGCGCCGCCACAGCCTTACGTTGTGTTCATCGGCTTCAAATGGTTTCAGTTTAACTTAAAGAGCAATAAGAAGCTTTGCAGCACGAACATCCGTTGACTCGCGCCACAGCCCTATAACCCGTTGTCAATTGGGGTTGTGATAATACTTAGACCGTCCGTGCAGACCCGGCTCTGGGTGAAAAGAGAGAACCTCTACGGCGAGACGCCGATTATGGGACGCAATTGTCCTGAGTCTCAAGGTGGGATGGGCCATCTCTTCATGCGGCCGGCCGGTAGGCTCTGAGCGTATCGCATGGTTCGCCCGGCATACACCGAAACAAACGGGTCTGCATAGATGCTTTCAGTACTGCTACCAGACTTCACGGCCATCTGTTATTGGTCCGGCAGACAATGGTTACATCACGTATGTATCAGATGTCCGGGCGGTAATCATGCCAGCCCGCCGGAGCAGGTATGAATTTGCCGCTCATCCAGATGTCCCCCGGCAGGATCCCTTCAAGAAGTCTATGATCCATGTAGTATTGCTTGAGGAAACCGTCCTGACCGATCAGTCCCACAACGCCTCGCAGTGCTTCGGTGATAGTACCGTGTACCACGAGATCGTTTTGTCTGCCTGTGCCAGGAGCTTCTTTTCTTCCGCCGTAGCTGCTCCACCCAGATCTTCGCTCGACGTTCTCTGCCCCCCATCCGCCGCCACCGACTGTTATCGCCGCCTCGATGACCATGGGATTGGGCAGATGCCTCTTATGCGTGGTCGAGTCGTCGTCGGATCCATCACCGCTGCCAGTTGAGCCTTCATCGGCCACGCCTATGGGGATGTACTTGAAACCCTCCGGTTCTTCAGGTTGGCCGTCGACATAGCTGTATTCACTCATTCCGGGATCAACGACTTTGACCACGCCCTCGGCAATCAGACCCAACACATGCGGGTTGTCGGCTGCCGGCAATCCCCGTGAGTCCCTCGCACCGTCGACCTTGATGCTGTCGGCGATCCAGATATTGCCCGTCGCGACTACCGTGATATTACCGCTTACGAGTTGGCCATTTCCGTGGCTTTCCTGGTCACCGCCTATGATGACGTTACCGTCGACGAAGATCTGTCCGCCCGGCTTCGATTCGACCAGACCGATCTTCTGCGTGACGTAGGTGTCGGCGACGTTCACGGTGAGCGAGTTGGTGCTTTCATTCTTTACATGGTATCCATAAATATAGTATCTCTCGAACCTCTCTCCATCCGTTCCAGGTTGAATGCGAAAATCCCACGTCTTGCTGTCGCTGGATTGCCTGAAGCCGCGAACGGTGCAATCATTTGTAATCCTGACCTTGCCCGTTCCGCCCGACACGAAGAACTCAAGTTGAACGGCGGGCATAGCATTTGATATTGCCCCGGCAGTCGCGACCGGTCTGAATTTGTAAGTGGTCTTTGTACTGTCTCTGAACCGCGATGTTTTGCTCGTTATGGAAGAGTCGTCGGTAATTCGTGCGTCCGGCTGATCGAACGCTATCCCTGCGTCGAAATACTGCATGACACCTGCGTATTTGTCAGATCCACCGGCGTGGCGCGATTCCCCCATGGACACTCTGTCGTTGAAGTGCGGACTGCCGGAAAGGTAGATATCTCTCTGGTCGGGCAAATCCTGAAGATCGTTAATGTGTATCGGTATATCGAGGTGCTCCCCGGACGCGAAATGGACGGGAGCGGTCGAGCGTTGGCCCGCTGCGACACGACAGGCACCCATATCCCATCCACTGACGGCTTGTATGACCTTAACGTCTACATTGCTTCTGAACACTCCGCTCGTGCCTTCAGAAATGATGCGATAGATCGGCCGCGAACCGGCAAACGAATTCAACGTGATTGCATACTCACAGGTCGCCTCCGGGAACGAAAGAGACCCTCTTATGCCCGGATTTTGACCGGCGATGGCTCCCAGCATATCCCTTTGCGATGTCATCCAAAAGATAGCCTTTTCGTAACCCGCCTCCGCAGCGAGCATAGCTGCGCCTTCGTTCTTGTATCTCAGAGCCCGATGCCTCACGCCGTAAGCAGTCATCATCATGCTCATACCGAGGATGAAGAGCACGCTGATCGAAATCAGCACGAGGACCAATACCGAACCGCTCTGTCTGGGCCGACAAAACATCGAGACGCGTCTTCTTAATGTCTGCATAGCGATCCCCACCAGAACAAGATCTATCTTGGCCAGATATTCCTAAGGAAAGTAGCGGAGGTCACGGTGACCTCTGCATTCGTATCCGGATCGGTCAGCCGGATATTGATCCGAACGCTACCCTGTCCGACACCGTTGATAGTCGTGTGGCTGAAGGCCCCTGCGTCACCGCCCGGAGCCGCTGAGGCATTCTCAGCCAGGACTACGGTCCTCACGCCGGACGAGTTCTTGACGGCGCTTTGTGCGGTGCTTGGAATAGCCCCGGGCGGATATGGCCCGTAGTCCACTTTGAGCTTTTCTCCGTCAAGATAAAACAAGGCGTAGGCGGTTGCCAGTTTGCTCACATCCAATAGGTTCCTGCTATCGGTGGCATCAAGCTCCACATCCCAGTACCTGAATTCCACGGCATCTCCAGAAACGACCTGTTCGGGGCTGCGTCCATCGGCCAATGAAAGTGAAAGCCTTCCGTTGTTGTAGGCGTAGATGTTGTAACTCGTGCGGTTGGACTTCCTCCCAATCGTGCCGAATGCGGCCATAATCCTATCCGCATCAACCCGGATCGGATTGTGAGCGACATCGTATGTCCTGCCCCACGCCCAATTGCCGCCCACCATCAGCGCACCCAAAGCCAATGCGATAACCACGGACAAGCCGAGCGATATCGTTAGTTCAACGAGGGTCAGGCCGCGGTATCTGAAGGAACCGGATATTTCTCGGCAGTCTGCTGTATTTTTCATGCTATGTCCTTGTTGAGTGCCGCGGTTGATTCGAACGGTCTCTATCCACCGGAGGAGTCGATCCTTGCGTATGTGCTCAGGGTAATCGAAGGAATGTTGGCGAGATAATCGCTCATCATACTGCTCAGCCTACTCAGGCTGGAGTACTTCTCAATATCCACCTTGGATGGCGATCCGAAACCTACAGTGACACTGAGTTGCCGCAACGTCAAATCAGAGACCGAATCTTGGGCAACATCCTTCGATTGGAGCATAACAAGCATGGGCAACTCGTCGATGGCTATGGCAAAGACGGAATCGCGCAGCGTCGAGCCCAGTCCGGAGGGCGAGGAAAAGCCAGATGGAACGCCAAGAGCTCTTGAAAAGCCCAGATCCAGATCCGCCGGATTGTATTGGGCGGAAGCGCCCGTGCTCTTCCAGTCTTCGAGGACGAGCCTCGCAATTCTTGTTGCGCTGAGTTGCGCTTGAGCGATTTGCGTGTGCCTTGCTCCGTGATATTGAAAACTCAGAAAGCCCGCCGCACCGACCGCCAGGACAACAATAGCGATCATCGCTTCTATGAGCGTGAAACCCCTGTCTTCGCAAATTCGGCCGGAACGCTTGTGATGCGCGGATCGAGCTGAAAGAAGCGTTGGCCCGCGAACCTCGCTGGTGCTTGTGCTTGTGTTCGTCTTAATCTGGAGCCTCCCCATTTTCGGTCGGTTAGTCCGACCATCATGTGAAAGAACAGGCCGATACGCACCGTACGTGCGGCGCCTGACCCATATGAGTTCGCTAATACGCCAACTCTGTTCCCATGCCCAAAGGGCGCCGCAGCACATGTGGTCCGGCGCCACGTCGGATCGTATTGGCACTGAAGATCCCGCAGGGTGTGGATTGATCGAATCACCCACCGTGTAGATCGACAGGTCCGAGGGCCGTGTTTATAAGAGACGGCAATCGGTCCAAACCGTTCGATTGTGGTGCTTCCTGGCCGGCAACGAAGTCGACTCTGCCGCGGCAAAGTGTCCGGCTGCTTTCTTGCCCTGAATTGTATTGTGATACCGATATGCGGAGACCCCGATAACGGCCGCCGGCAACATGGCCGCCGCGAATACAACCCCAATAAAGGTCGTACCCGCGGAGAACCTCTGCTGTTTGTTCTGTGCATGCTCGCACGTTTGTACCGTCATCACATTGTATCCTGCCTCGCAGGAAACCCAAAACGGGGCCCGATCGCTTCTGGGCGGGCACAGGTCCCCGCATCGCCAGTTTACTTCTCCGTAAATGTACCGGTCTGATCCAGGGTAATCTGCGACGGACTCGATATTTCTTTCGGGGCCTTGGCGGTAATGCTGAATTGGATCGGATCATGTTTGCTGATCGACCACGAGAAGTCCTTGGACGTGAAATACGTCCCTTCCAGGTCCTTGCTCGAAAAGCCCAGTTCGCTCAAATCTGGACTCTTGCTGAAGCCGGGCCCCTTTTCAGCAACGTGTGCGCGGATTGAAGTTGCGATCGTACCCATAATGGCCTTACCCTCGGACCACTTGGCTGCATCGATACGACCCCGCATCAGAGGAACCGACACCGCGGCAAGAATTCCAACGATCAGAACCACGACCATCAGTTCGATCAATGTGAAGCCTTTTCTACTCCTCATTTCCAATACTCCTAAATAAATGTGCCTGAAACTTCGCTTGACCAGAGAATCGGGTCTTCTTTCAATCTCTCTGGGAACGACCTCATCCTGTGAACATGCCATTTCGCCGCCCGCGTCCATGCCGTAGAGCTAATCGACCAAACATCACGTCGAGTTAACCTGCAAGGAACCTAATTCTGTCCTCGCCGATCATTTTGCCATGTCGCTCATCGTGAAAACCGGCAGATAGAGCGCGACGACTACAACCGATACGATCGCTCCCACGGTGACAATCATGATCGGCTCGAGCATACTCATGACCGCGGTTATCGTCGTGTCGACCTTGCGCTCGTAGTGTTCGCCGGCGCGATGCAATACGACGGGCAGCGATCCGCTCTCCTCGCCGACCTGAATCATCTTGACCACCATATTCGGAAAGAAGCCCGCCGCCCCCAGAGCGCCCGATACGTTCGAACCGGCTACGATCAGTTCCCGCGAACGCACGATTGCAGACCGTATCACGTCGTTGTTGGTCATGCCCGAGAGAATGTCGAAGGACTCCAGGACCGATACGCCGGAAGTCAGAAGGGTTCCCATGGTCCGACAGAATGTTGTCAGAAAGGCCTGACTCAGTATCTTGCCAAACAATGGAAGCCGCAAGACCACTCTGCTGAGCAAGTGATGTCCTTTTTCGGTCTTCGCAACAAGAGCCGCACCGACAACAAGCGCCACCCCGCCGATAATCATATACAGGATATTGGCTTTCAGAACGTCGTACAGGTCAAGAAAGCCCTGTGTGAAGGCAGGCAGCTCGTTGCCCATCTGATTGAAAATCGTACGAAAACGCGGCACGATAAACGCCATAATGAACACAACAATCAGCGATATGAAGCAAAAGACGAAGATCGGGTATGTGATCGCTCCCTTGACCTTCTTGATGAGTTTGTCGCGATTGTCGAAGTACTGCGCCAATCTGTGCATAGCATCGGCCAGGTTTCCACTGGTCTCGCCTGCCAGAATCATCGCGCACGACAACCGGTTAAATACGCCAGGATATGCTGCCAGGCTCTCGGAAAAAGGCCGGCCTTTCTTCACTTCCTGAGAAATCTGTTCGAGAACTCTTCTCAACTGCAGGTTGTCGATGTCCTCGCCCGCCGTGTCCATTGCAGTTGTAACCGGAATTCCCCCCTCGAGCATCGTCGTCATTTGCCAGCAAAACGCGGCCAGATCGGCTGATTTGATCGGCTTACGGCCGCTCCCTTTCCGCTTTTGACGATTCTTCTGAGCAATTTCATTGATTGAGACGGGGGTGAAGCCCTGCGAACGCAGCCACCCCAGCACATCGCTCGACGCATTGGCCTGTGTCAGACCTTCTTTGCGGCCTCCCGACTTGTCCCGAGCGACATACTTGTAACACTTCATCTTTGGACTTTCTCAAACAAAGAAAGATTACACCCATCCCAAAAGCCACTCGCCCCCAATCCGTTCGGCGCACCGGGCCATCCGGGCATTCCGATCCGGATTGCGCGGGTAGCTCTTGCTTCATCGGTGCATATATGATGTCGGTTTAGCCCGAACTGAATGGAGGCGGATAATCCTGCCGGATGGATGCCGGCAGTCCGGATGATGCACCCTGGCCGAGCCGTTATTTGTTGCCCGTAAACGTCACCCGCAAGACCTCCTCGGCCGTTGTCAATCCCGCCAGCATCTTGTTGACGCCGTCGCTCAAAAGGCTCCCGTACCCTCTTTCTCGGACCATATTGCGTATTTCGTTCTCACTGACACCGCTGACAATCCCCTCGGCTACGTCCCCGTCGACCGGCAGGAACTCGAATATCGGCAGCCTGCCCCGATAGCCCGTCCCGCCGCATGTGTTGCACCCTTTGCCCTCGTAGAACGTTGTCTTCGAGGCTCTTTCGCTGTCTACGTTCAGTCGCTGGAGCACTTGCGGCTGCACTTCCGCCGGCTCCTTGCAGTTATCGCATATTCTCCGGACCAACCGTTGCGCAACCACCATATTCAGACTTGAAGCAAGCAAATACCGCTCGACGCCCATGTACACCAGCCGGCTGACCGCGCTTGCCGCATCATTCGTATGAAACGTGCTCAACACCAAGTGCCCCGTCAACGACGCCTTGATCGCAATCTCAGCAGTTTCTTTGTCGCGAATCTCTCCGATCAGAATGATGTCCGGGTCCTGACGCAGCAAAGCTCGCAGACATTTGGCAAAATCGAGCTTGATCTCCGATTTGACCTGCGTCTGATTGATCCCTTCCAACCGATATTCCACGGGATCCTCGACCGTACTGATATTCTTGGCCGGATCCTTTACGTACGTCAGCGCTGAATACAGCGTCGTGCTCTTTCCGCTGCCCGTCGGACCCGTCACAATCATAATCCCGTGAGGCCGTTCCAGCATCTCCTTGAATTCCTGCAGTCGCTCCGGCTCAAAGCCAAGCTGGTCCAGATCGTGATTGACCGCCGACGCGTCGAGAATACGCATAACCACCTTCTCGCCGTAAATCGTCGGCAAAACCGAGACGCGAACGTCAATGGGCCTGCCGGATGCCTTCACACGAAATCGACCGTCCTGGGGCAACCGCCGCTCGGCGATGTCCATGCCAGCCAGAATCTTGATCCTCGCAATGACCGCCGTCTGCATCTTCTTGGCCGGCGGCACCATGTTCCGCAGGATGCCGTCGATTCGCATGCGGACCATCATGGACCGTTCCTGGGGTTCGATGTGGATATCGCTGGCCCTGCTCTTGGCCGCCTGGGCAAGCAGCAGATCCACGAACCGGATAACCGGCGGCTTGGCCGCATCCGCCTCGCTTCCGACATCCGCCTCCGTTATATCCTCAATCTGCTTATCGAGATCCGGCCCGGACTCGATATCCTCCTCGTGCTCGACCAGATCCCGAAGATGTTGCTCCTCGACATCCGAGCCGTGGTAGATCAGATCAATGGCCCGTTTGATCCCCTTGCGAGAACAAACCACCGGTTTTACCGGACGCCGCAGCTTTAAGGTCACTGTGTCAATCGCGATGACGTTCAGCGGGTCCGCCATGCCAACCACAATCTTCTTCCCATCCTGGCTGAGCGCCACAACACTGAATCTCGTGGCAATGCTTTCAGGCAGACCCCGCGCGACCGATATATCTATAACTTCCTCAGGATCCTTGTCTTCCAGACTGATATAGTCAAGCGACAAATGCTCGGCCAAGGCTTGCGTTATGGCCTCGTCGTCGAGCAGTCCCATGTGCGTAAGGACCTCGCCAAGCCGGCCACCCTTGTCCTGCTGGGTCTGCATGGCCCTCTCCAGATCCTCCTTGCTCAAAAGCCCGCGGGAAACCAATAGCTCGCCGAACAGATCGTACGACTTATCGTCGGCGGTCTCGGCAATTGTTGGTGTGGACTCCATGCGATTCACTCCGTTTTCGAACAACGTGTTTCATCGGGCATCAGTTGTCGGGCAGAGCGGTAGGTGAAGGGCGGCGGATCCAGGCGAATGCAGCCCGCTGCGTGAAGAATGAAACAACACACCTCCTCCGTTTTGCATTCTTGTTTGGACCATCCCATATAAAGTATAGACCACAAACCTGCAACTGCCAACACACATCCTGCTCCCCCGCGGACGCAAGGAAACCGAAGCCTCCTCAGACTGCCAAACCATATCGGTCAAGCTGCATTTGCGATTCACGAGAATTCTGCTGTTTCTGTTTCTTCAGCACGAATTCGCCGGTGCTTCCAACCGGCTTTTCCGGACATCCAGTCCCTATCGGACCTGCCGACCCTCGAAATCAGGCTTCGCCTCGGCTCGTGTGTTGGTCCGCTCGGTGCAGTCCTCCGGCCGGTGCGCTCTACGGGAGCGCATATTTGGCGCAAAAGGCTTGACGGGCCAACCAAGAATTGATACAAGTAGCATCTTCCGCGGATGTGGCGGAATTGGCAGACGCGCAGGCTTCAGGTGCCTGTGGGCTTCGGCCCGTGGAGGTTCGACTCCTCTCATCCGCATTCGAGGGCTTCGTCAGCCCTCTTTTCTGTCCTCCCGTTCGAGCATAGCGATTAGAATATCCGCCACCTCATGTGATGCGCTCTTCCCGGCCAGCGGTTCGACCAGCGCCGTCAATTCCGAACTGATACGCGCAAGCTCTTCGGTGTCCGCAAGCTGCTGTGTGATGCGCTCAACAATCGGATCGATGGACGTAAAATAGGGCATGAATTCGGGCACCAACTCCCGGCCTGCCAGGATATTGACAAGCGAGAGGTAGTGGGTCTTCACGATGTACTTGCCGGCTGCGTGCCATAGAAAGCGGCTTGACTGGTACATGATCACCATCGGACAACCCGCGGCCGCGACCTCCAGGGTAGCACTGCCGCTTGCCACAACCGAGTAATCCACTTCCCCGGCTGTCTGCCGCACGCTGCCCACGTGGTATTCACACGTGAAATCGGGTATCCGCCGTGCGTCCAGCGCCTCGCGCCGTTTCTGATCGATAGCCACGACAAGAAAACGCACATTTGGATACGTCTGCCGCATGCGGATCGCAATCTGCTGCATCGGCACCCACAAGTCCTTTAACTCAGCCTCGCGCGAGCCCGGCATCAGGGCGATCTGCAACCGACTGGTATCCAAATGCCTGTAGTGCTCCGGCCTGTCGTGCGCCACTGCGATCCCATCCAGCATCGGATTACCGACGTACGTCGTATCGACGCCTTTGTCTCCGAACCACTGCTCCTCAAAGGGCAGGATGCAGCATAATTTGTCGCAGCATCTCCGCAACTTGCCAATCCGAAAGCCGCCCCAGGCCCATAACTGCGGTGCCACGTAATACAGCGTCCGCACACCGAGTTTTCTGGCTGCTTTGGCGATGTGCCAGTTGTGCCCCGGAGAATCGCAAATCACCGCCACATCCACCTGATTCTCCGCAAAATACCGCCGAATCCTCCGAATCAGGAAGTAGAAGTGCACCACTTCAAAAAAGGCTTTGTAGATCATCACCGCCTTGCCGACCGTCATCTCCAGCATACGGCAGCCGGCCGCCTCCATCTTTGGGCCGCCCGTCCCGACGAATTCGATATTGTCGATTCCTTTGTCGCGCACGGCCCTGATCAAACCGGCGCAGTGGGCATCCGCACTTGGCTCGGCAACACTGAGAAACACCCGGTACGTACGATTCTTATTCAGCATAGCTCCAGTTTTTACCACGATTCGGCCGAACAGCAAACACTAACTTGCCGCTCGCGCGGCACAACTGCGCGGGCCGCCTCGCGTGACCTGACGTGTACGTATGTCTGTGGACCCCGGAAGAATAATTACGGCCCGACCGCGAGTTTTGCCGAATATATCCGTAGCGGGCTTTCGCGGTCTGCGCATGAGCCGCACCGACGCAAAGGACGTATCCGTGTAGATGGTCAGATTACCCCGAGAAAACCCGGTCGCAAACCTCATCAGCATGACGGTAGTTGTCCTGATGGCCGTGGGCACCGTTTTCGTCTTTTCCGCCGACGCCAGCGTCGCTCAGGAAATCAACATCAGCAAGTTCTATAAGTACCCCAGCCTCAAACAGATCGTCTACTTCCCGCTGGCCTGCGTCATTCTTTTCGCGGCCGCTTCATTCGACTACCGCCGCTTTGGCCTGGCCCGAGGCTGGCTCAAGAGTCCCACCACGTACTGGATAGGGATCAGCATTGTGCTGCTCATTGTCGTCCTGATTCCCGCCATCGGGACCGAGCGCAACTACGCCCGTCGCTGGATCGAGATATCGCTCGGCCCTGCGCGGTTCACCTTTCAGCCCTCCGAACTGGCCAAATGGGCCACAATCTTCTTCCTCGCCGCTGTGTGCACGAGATTTCGCTCGGACCTTAAGCGCTTCTGGGCCAGATTTCTGCCGATCAGCGCACTGGTCGCGGTCGTTGTGGGCTTGATCGTCGTCGAAGATTTGGGGACGGCCGCATTCGTAGGCCTGCTGGCGTTTCTCATATTGCTCACCGCCGGAGCCAGATGGTGGCATTTGCTCCTGCCTTTGCCTTTCGGGGCCGCTGCTTTCGCGTACGTGTTGTCCAAATCGCCCAAGCGCATGGAGCGCATCGTCGCATTCCTTAATCCCGACACCGGCGCGGACGCCGCCAATTACCAGGCCAACCAGTCGCTCATCGCCATCAGTTCGGGCGGCCTCTGGGGCAAAGGGCTTGGCCGCGGGATATGCAAATACGGCCACCTGCCTGAAGACACTACCGACTTCGTCTTCGCGATCATCGGCGAAGAACTTGGCTTCGTCGGGAGTGCAGCGGTCATACTCCTCTTCGTGCTGTTCGTCTGCCTCGGTCTATGGGTCGTGCTGCGCTGCAAAGACCCATTCGGCCAATTGCTCGCCGCCGGAATCACCGCCGCCATCGCCATCCAGGCGGCGCTCAACATCGGCGTCGTCACCGTCGTCCTGCCCACCAAAGGTATTCCCCTGCCCTTCGTCAGTGCGGGCGGAACCAGCATGCTGCTCTGCTCGGCCGCTGTCGGCGTGCTCGTGAACATCGCTCAGCAGACCGCCGAACAGCGTCCGGAAACACGCACAGTCGAAGAATCCTGAGACCTGCGATGACCCGTTGCTCTGCTGCGAATAGTCTCAAGGGCGACAGAAAAAAACGCCGATCTATGGTTTTTGCCGGGACAGAAACAAAACAACCAACAGGTGGTTGCGGCCTATGGCACACTCGGCTATCATCACGACAGTGGAAGTCCAGTCTCATGCGAACAGCACGAGATTGCGTCCTGCCTGACGAACAAAACGGTACATACTCTGATACAGGAGCGGTGCAGTGAAGACCAGGGAACTCGAACAGACACTTGTGTTAATCAAACCGGACGCTCTCAAGAACTCTGTGACCGGCTTTCTGCTCTCCCAACTCTCGGAGTTTCATACGGGCTCGCGCTTCGCCGCGACCAAGATCATCCATGTGAGCAACATGCTCGCAGAAGAGCACTACGCCGAACACCGGGGCAAGCCCTTCTACCCTTCGCTCCTCGAGTACATCACGGGCTGCATCCACTATCCCGAAGATGCATGGAAACGCCGGGTCATCGCAATCATCTATCAGGGTCCCGATGTGATGAAGAGAATACGCGAGATTGCCGGGCCGACCAATCCGCACGTTGCCCGCGAAGAGAAACCGGGCTGCATTCGGTCGCTGGGCACCGTGGTTCCCATACGTGATGAAACGGGCGCCGAGATCAGCACGCGCATGGACAACCTCATCCATGCCTCTGCAAATGCCGCCGACGCCGAGCGCGAGATCAAACTCTGGTTCCAGCCCACCGACATTCCCCCGCTCATGCGGGTCTACGACGCCGTTGTCTGTGACGAACACTTCTATCTGACGGACTCCCAGCTTCGCGACACCTTCGAGCCGGGAAGCATCTGCCTGGTCGCTCCGGGCGACGTCGTCTGGACATCCGACCTTGAAGTACTCCACTTGTACCGCGAGGGCAAGCCCGCCCCGTGCAGCCTCAATACCGTCATCGCCAAATATCTGATCAACAGAGACTTACCTGCGGAATAACAGGCGGTCCGTCAATATGAGTCCGATCATATAGCCGGCGGGTCTTCAAGCCACAATTAGGGACTCCGCGCGACCGTCGCCTACGCCCCTCAGGCCAGTGCGTACAGGCTTCATCGCCGATCACGGTCAGAGACCGTAAGGGACATGTACTCAGAAAAAGGCGAGCTTTCCTTACCTATCTTCCGATGATATGGTATGTTTGTTTGTGGAATGTGGAATCGTGAAGGATGGCAAATCAGCTCTATACCATAGGATACGAAGGGCGGGGCCTCGATGATCTGATTGCTGCGCTCAAGGACAAAGGGATTGAGTGCCTGGTTGATGTACGCGAAATCCCCTTGTCTCGCAAGCGCGGGTTCTCGAAATCCGCGCTCGCCGAGCGCCTCGGCCGCGAACGGATAAGCTACGCGCATTTCAAACAACTCGGAAGCCCTAAGCCGGTGAGAGAGCAACTCAAAGCGACAAAGGACTATGCCGGTTTCTTTTCGAGAATGGACAAATACCTGTCTGCCCAGACGGACGCGATGGAGTTGGCCTATCAGCATGTAAGCAGCACGACATGTTGCCTGATGTGCTTCGAACGCCTTGCGGCACAATGCCACCGTACGACGGTCGCCCAGAAGCTCAAAGAGCGCAACGGCAACGACCTGAAAGTCACTCACATATAGCAGAATCAGGCGGAGACGCTGGCAGTTCAGTCAAGGCGCAGTCTGTCGGGTTCGTCATATCGCTCACTGGTCCCTGGAGATTCTGGCCGCCGAAACAGCGCAAATAGAGAAACTGCCCGCTTCTTTTGGAGCGGCGCTTGCGGACAGAAGGGTAACACTGCTCATGCCTCCGCCTGCACGACTGCAAATGGAAATTCGCTGCAGAGCGTCTTGACGGATGCCGAGACTTTCCGTGCTGCGGTTTCATCGAGTGTGAAGTCGCGGGAGCCAAGCGGCGTTGTTGCCCGCAGCCCGGCATCGAATATCATCGCGGCTCGGTTCATCTCCTGCGAGCCCATACCGTTTCTGGTAACGATAGGCGTGCCCAGGCGCACACCGCTGGTGGTAGCCGGGCCCCTCGTATCGAAAGGCAGCCAGTTCATATTCACGACAATGCCGCACCTTTCGAGCGCCCGCTGCGCGATCACGCCGGTCATGCCCGGCCTGGAATTGCTGATATTGATCATCACCATGTGGTTGTCCGTCCCGCCGGTCAGCACGTCGTAACCCAGTTCGATCAGCTTCATGCCGAGTCCCGTCGCGTTTTCGACGATGCGCAGTTGCCTGTCCTGATACTCCCTCGACTGCATCTCCTGGAAGAACACCGCCTTGGCCGCGATGTTGTTCAAATACGGCGTTCCCTGCACACCCGGGAACGTCGTCTTGTCGAGCAGCTTCCATAGCGCCACATCGCGCGATCCGATCCGGACGGTCGTATCGTAATCGCTGCCCATTAGAATCAGCCCGCCTCGCGGCCCGCCCGGCTTGTACGTACTAGTCGTCGTGAAATGCGCGTGGTCTATCGGAGACGGATGGACGCCCGCCGCAATCAATCCCGCGATATGCGAAACATCCGCCATCAGAAACGCCCCCACTTCATCGGCTATCCGCCTGAACTGGGAAAAGTCAATGCTTCTGGGATACGCGCTCGCCCCACACACGATCAGTCTGGGCCGGAACCGAAGCGCGTGTTCTCGAATAGCCTCGTAATCCAGCAGCAGCGTCGCCTGATCGACCTGATAATGTTCGACTTGGAAATACCTGCCGCCGAACGACACTTTCGCCCCGTGCGAAACGTGCCCGCCCTGATCCATACCGAGACTGAGCACCTTGTCCCCACTGTCCAGCAGCGCCGTCATAACAATCTGATTGGCGCTCGTGCCCGAGTGCGGCTGCACGTTGGCATACCGCGCAGCGAAGACTTCCTTTGCTCTTTCGGCCGCCAGGGTTTCGATCTTGTCAACCACTTCACACCCGCCATGGTATCGGGCGCCCACGAACCCCTCGGTCGTCTTGTTCTGCACCACCGAACCCAGCGCCGCCAGCACCGCCTGCGAGCAGACGTTTTCAGCGGCGATGAGCGGTAGGCTGCTGAGCATCCGCGCATACTCGCGGCTCAGCAGTTCATAGACGGCCGGATCCGTGCGCAGCAGCGCGGTTAGAATCCCCTCGTGATACGGCTCGAAACCTACATAGTTCGCCACGTTTCGCTGAAGGCCCTGCCGGACCTGCCGATCCAGCGCTTCGATACGGCCTTTCTTCGTTCCCCCGACCTGCCTGCTTCCTTCCAGTAACATCCTTTTTACCCTCGATGTCTTTCTCCTCCGTTTTCACATCCGTGTACAACAGTGCCCGGGCACCGTTTATCCCGGTCCGACCGCTTCGGCTTGCTAACAGCAGTCCGGCCCCGGCGGAACTTCAGCTAAGAAAATTGCCCACAATGTCATTGAACGTCACGTACAGGAACAACATCAGCACCAGCACCCAGCCGGTGTAGATGAGTACGCCCTGGACCCGCTCGCTCACTGCCGAACCCTTGACCTTCTCGACGATCAGCAGAACCACGAGTCCGCCGTCGAAAGGCGGTAAAGGTAGAAAGTTGAACACCGCTATCACGGCGCTGATCAGTCCGAGGAAGTACACATAGTAGATCAGAGGCTGCTCCGAGACGATCCGATAGCTAAACGCGATAATGCCGATCGGCCCCATCAGATTCTCGGGCCCCACAAGTCCGCTGACCAGCCGCTTGAGCGTCACGTATGTCTGGGCAATAAAGCCGGTTGTCTTCTTGACGCCCATCATGATCGCATCGACCGGACCGTTCGCCTTGTACGGCAGCCGCAAATCCTTGAACGGAAGGTACTGCTCGAACGTGGACCTGACCGTCACGAACTGCTTCGGATCGTCCACTTCCAGCGCCACGCTGCCTGCAGTCTCCGCGTCCAGCCGATAATTGAGCGTAATCCGCTGGCCCGGATACTTCTTTATCTCGTCGACTACCTCGTAGAAGCTCGAGACCGGTTCGCCGTCCACCGCCGTTATGCGCGACCCGCGCGGGATTTCGAGCGGCTCGATCTCCGCATTCGTTTGGATCGTCCTGGCGACCACCGGGTGCTCGGCGTCCAGGGCCACACCGATGCCGATCAGTACGTTGTTCGTATCGGGCACGCGCCTGGGCTCGACCTCCACATCGACTACCTGTTCGGCGCCGTCTAACCGGCGAAGCACCCGCATCGGCATTTTCTTGTCCGCATATTGCCTCGTAATCCGCCGCATTTCCAGATACGTTGGATGCTCGACATCCCCGATTCCAACAATGACATCACCCGTCTGCAGCGCCGGACCCTGCCGTCTCTGGCCGCTTTCGTTCTTGCCCAGCAGCGCCTTGAGCCTGGCGCCGACGCCGCTTGGTCCCGTCCCGGAGACCCCCGCCACGGCCGTTACCCGCAAGCGCGGCACCATGGAATAGACATGATATAAGTCGGATTCCGAATCCACCTGCGTGCTCGGCGCGAAGGTCCAGTCCAGTTCCAGCTCCGTCTGGACCACCTCCCCCTTCTGCGGCCCCTGCGTCCGCCTGGCCGTCACCTGCACCGAACGCTTCAGCGTATCTTCCACAACCTCTGTCAGTCCCCAGTGCATCTGCACATCGGTTCCGTCAACCGACACAATCTTATCACCGCTGACCAGTCCGGTCTTCTGCTTCAAATCATTCGCGTCGGCCGGCGCAAGTTTGGCGATGGTCAGACTCAAAGGCGTCATTATCCCGAACTGTCGCAACGATGCGCCGGGTTGCTGCTCGGCAACGAGTTCGATCTGCTCCTTGCTGCCGTCCCGGTGGCGAATCGTCATCGGAATCGCTTCGTCCCGGGCCGACAGGGCCGCCGCTATCCCGATATTGCTGAAATCCAGGTCCTCGCTCTCTCCGTCAATGGAAATGATCTCATCGCCCGGCTTGAGCCCCGCGCGGGCCGCCGGCGAATCGGGAACCACCTCCCCCACAATCGCCGGATTCAACTCGATGCCAACCAGAAAGACGATCATAAAGATAATGATCGCGCTGATCGCGTTGAAAATAACGCCCGCCGAAAGTACCGCCGCCCGCACCAGTGCAGGCTTGTTTGAGAATGACCGCGGGTCCTTGTTTTCTTTGACCGGTCCCATGTCCTCCTGGCCCATTACCTTGACGTAACCACCGACCGGTATCAGGCCGACACGATATTCCGTATCCCACTCTTCGCCCGCGCCGCCAAAGGTCACGCTGACCAGACTGTCGTCCGCCTCCTCCTTCTCGTCCTCGCTCTCAACCTCGTTCTCATGCTCAGTCTCGTTTTCGCTCGGGAAGAACCCGGGCAGCACCCGAATCCGAAATCCCTCTCTGGTCCGCTTGAAGCCAAGAAAAGTCGGCGGAAACCCAATCGAGAACGCTTCCACCTTCATCCCCGAGCCCTTGGCAACCACGAAATGCCCGAACTCGTGAATCAGCACCACAGCACCGAAGCCCAGCAGCACCAACAGTACGTTGCCGAACACACCGAGATTCTGAACGATTAAATACACAATAATGCCGACGACGAGCACAAGCATCGCCAAACGCGGGCCCTTGCCGGCTGATTTACGCGATTCTGACATCCAAATAACTCCAACTTATTCCGTTACATAACCACTCGAAGCACGCTTTTTTCCCTGTGACCTGCACGCCAGCGATGATACCTCGCCTCTCGCCCAGGCGTCCGCTTCGAGGAGCGTTTCCATCGATGCGTTATGTTGTACGTTGTGCTGCTCCAGACAGTGCTCTACCAATTCGACAATATTGGCAAAACCTATGCGTCCGGCCAGGAATTCGTCCACCGCCGCCTCATTGGCCGCGTTGAAAACCGCCGCCGCCGTACCCCCCGCCCGCGCAACTTCGTACGCCAGCGTCAGCGCTCTAAACACATCCGGCCGAGGCCGCTCGAACCGCAGCACCCCCAGTTCCTCCAGCCTCAAACGCTTGCCGATCCCCGCAACGCGCTCGGGATATGTCAGCGCATACTGAATCGGCAGACACATGTCGGGCTCGCCGAGCTGCGCCACCACCGATCCGTCAACAAATTCTACCAATGAATGTACTATCGACTCAGGATGAATCAAAACTTCGATCTTTTCGACAGCCACGCCGAACAACCAACGCGCCTCGATGATTTCCAGCGCTTTGTTCATCAGCGTGGCCGAATCGATCGTGATTTTGGGCCCCATATCCCACGTTGGATGCGCCAAAGCCTGCTCTGTCGTCACTTTCTGCAAATCCTCAGCGGTCGCACCCCGCAACGGCCCGCCCGAACCGGTCAGTATGATCCGCTCAACCTGCTCCCGCCCGCCGGACTGCATCGCCTGAAAAACCGCCGAATGTTCGCTGTCCACGGGCAGAATCGCCGCTCCGCTACGCTGCGCCTCGGCCATCAGCAGTTCCCCGGCCACTACCAGCGGCTCTTTGTTCGCCACCGCCAGCCGCTTGCCCGCTCTTGCCGCCGCCAGCACCGAAGGCAGTCCCGCCACTCCCACAACCGCCGTCAGCACGATATCCACCTCGTCGAGCTGCGCGATCTGCTCCAGACTTGAAGGCCCGTCCAGCACCTGCACCTTACTCGCCCCCAATTCCGACTTGAGCTTCTCGCAGTGCCCGCCGTCTGCAATACCCACGTACTTGGGCTGATATCGCCGCGTCTGCTCGGCCAGAAGCTCCACACTGCTGTTGGCTGTCAGCGCCACGACCGAATACTCGGATCCCAGCGCCTCGATCACCCGCAGCGCGCTGGTCCCGATCGAACCGGTTGAACCCAGAATGGCTATGCGTTTGGACATAAATGCAAGTCTCAGAAATTGCGTCAAAAGGATCCGCCCCGATGCGCGACACAGACCCCGGCGTACCAACACTGCCTGCGCGCATTCGCCCCGCATCGTGGGGATGACCGGCATGCTACGCCATGAGCCCCCGAATGTCAAGTTAAGACTTGCCTTCGCCCGATTCCGCCTGCTCGCTCGAGAACTATACATCCACCTCCCGCTGCTCGATCAGAAACCCGGATCACTCGGCCTGCTCCCATCGCTTGGCAGTTGCCGCAGGGCTGCGCGCCCCAACGGCGTCAATACAGGGTGAAGTTCATGCCGGTTCCAAGCGGAACTCTTTTGTCCGATATGCAGACTCCGGGATTTGCGTACACGTAGGCTTCGTTTGGCGTTACGAGGACCAGGTCCGCCAAACCATCTCCCGTCATATCGCCTTTTAGCAGGCTTCTTTCATAATCCGGTTTCCCGCCGGATGGTTCCATCTCAGGCGCGGCAAGAGTGGCAATCCGGCGGCCATGATGATCGTACAGTCCGCCACTGTTGGCTACGACGATTTCATCTACGCCGTCGCCGTTCCAGTCAAGCAGGCAATGATGACGACTGTAGTTGGTCACCAGTTGCCCCAGGCGCCTGCCCTGGGAATCAAGCACCCAGAGCGGGCTGGCACCGTATGGCTGATGGTCGATATCCACGACAACGTGTCGGCCGGGATGACCGGGGATCACGTGACCGACGTCCACCGATTCGAAATGGCGGCCCGTGACTTCCCACAGCACTTTGCCGTTACCGTCGCACATCACCAGATCATTCGCTCCGCAACAGGTGAGAATGATGCGGACATCGTGCAGCGAAGAGCCCATTTGCACAATACGGGCACAATCCAGATGTCCCCGTGAGGGATCTACGGCTTTGGGTCTGCAAGTCCATCGAACCGAACCGTCCGAATTCAAGAGGGCATATCCGGCCATAATCTCGTCGCGCCCGTCGTTATCGAGATCCATCGGTCGCGGCTGATGGGCTGTTCGGTACCCCCCCGGATCACGCACGCTCCAGAGCAGTTGGCCGGCCCTGTTGTATGCCCATATCTCGTGGTAACGGTTCTTGACGAGCACATCGGAGGCCTGATTACCGCCGGATAGATTACAGAAGACAAGGCAGTCCGTTGCATTCTCCGGTATGGCCAACGCTCGCAACTGCCGGCCGGTCGCACCGTCGAGTTCAACCAGACTTTCCTTCGAACACAGTATGACATCGTTCGTGCCGTCCCCGTTCCAATCATGAATCTGACACGCCACATCGTGATGCCATGTTCTCCTGCCAATCTGCGGATTACCCCACCGCCACAGAACGGAGCCATCCAGTTTCTGTGCGACTGCTGCCGACGTGTAGTGTACGTCGTTCCTGTTCACATTTTGAGCGCTGACGATCTCCACCGCGCCATCGCCGTCCAAATCACCTGCGACCATCCACTGACCTCCGTATTCGGGGTCAAGCGGAACCGTCTTCCAGGGATGAATGACAGGCGCGTCCTGCTGATCGTCGTTCGTGTCGGCAGTGTTGAAGCAGACGAAATCGGATGCCGCCGACACACCGCACATGCAGTTGGTCGGGACAGAAAGCAAGCATCCAAAGGACACTACCACAAAGATCATATGTGTCGGTGTGTTCACAGATGTCTCCTGAGAATTCCGTCGTATTCGGCCCGTATTGCCGATCCATAACGCAGGCATCAACTCTTGCAGTATGCACCCGAGTGTAATCGAGCAGCAATCCTGGAGCAATCGTTGTTTCTTGATCCGCATTGCCAACCCATGACCGCTTCGGTAAGATGCAGTGTGATTGCAGGTGCGAAAGGTTGCTTCGTTAAGGATGCGAACGCTCGAAACACAGCGCATCAAAGCCTTCGCAACGTGCATGCAGAATTCTGAACGCCCAAGTGAAAGGTGCATTATGAAGGACAACCTTACGCGCTACGTTATCTCTTCTTCTTTGTTACTCTTGCTCGGTGCATCTCTGATGAACAATACAGGTCGAATTGCGCTGTTTGATGATATTGATTTCGGACGGCTCTGTCTTGTTGCTCAGGCTTGTGGGGCAACGTCCGCCGGTATCGTACAAGGCAGGCTTACGCTGATCGAAAATGCCCGTGACGAGTCCGCGGGAGGACTGGCCTGCTATAAAATCAAGACGCCGACAGCGACATATTATCTTGAGAAGAGCGGGGCGGGCTTATCGAGCCTGCTGGACAAGGAGGGCAACGACTGGATTAGCTTTCACGACAAGGGGGGCAGCGGTGCGGCGGGTGAATATCGCGGCTTTCCCAACGCCGTGCACCGGCAAGACGGCAACTTCTTCCATCCGAAGAATCGAGCCACCGACCCATCGACCACCCGCGTGCTCCACGCCGGCCCCAGCCGCATCAGCATCGAGGCCAGATCGGGCAACGGGACCTGGCATGGCCGCTGGGATTTTTACTTGATGCACTGCACGTTCACTATCACCCGCATGCCCGCCGACTATAAGTACTGGATCCTCTACGAAGGTACGCCGGGCGGCCAATACGACGATACTGACTGGTGGATGACGTCCGACCGCCCGCGCAAACACCCGCTGACCGAACGCCACGAAGGCGACATCCCCGACCCCGAGTGGATCGCGTTCGGCGACGCTCGCATGGACCGCAGCCTCCTGCTGATTCATCACGCCGACGACACACATCCCGACACGTTCTATCAGATGCAGAAGAAGATGACGGTCTTCGGCTTCGGACGCAAAGGTCTGACCAAGTTCCTCGACCGTACGGGCGAAAGTTTCTCCGTCGCCCTGGTGGAAAGCACCGATCACAAAGTGCTGTCGGACACCGCCCGCTCGGTCATGCGCACCGCGGATCGTGCCGCCACTCGACCCCTAAGAGGTATCGATCGCTGGAAGCGTCACTTTATCGACGATCTGCCCGAGCGTTCGATGTTCGTCACGGCCGCCGATCTGGACGGCGACGGCGATACGGACCTGGCCGCCGGCGGCTGGTGGTGGCAAAACACGGACGGACTGTCAGGCAACTGGAAGCGCCACACGATCGGCGAACCGCTTCGGAACCTCGCCTGCGCACACGATTTCGACGGCGACAATGACGTCGATATCCTCGGCACCGAGGGCGTCGGCGCCGCGGCCGACCACAATTTCGTCTGGGCCCGCAATAACGGCTCCGGCCGCTTTGCAATCCTCGAAAACATCGACTATACCGGCGCGGGCGATTTCCTCCAGGGCTGCATCGTCGGACGCATCAACGGCCGATTGCGAGTGCTTCTATCATGGCACCGCGACGGCGGCGGCATTTACAGCCTCAACGTCCCCGACAAGCCGAGCACGCAGAAATGGACGACCACCCGCCTGAGCGAAACCGTCAGTAGTCCGCCGCAGGGCGAAGACCTCAGTCTCGGTGATATCGATCGGGACGGCGATCTCGATCTGCTGCTTGGCGAGAAATGGCTCCGCAACGACGGCAACGCCTGGCCCACATTCGTTCTGGGTAAGGTAACGCAGGGCGAGCCCGACCGCGTCGATCTGGCGGACATAAACGCCGACGGCAGGCTCGACGCCGTCGTCAGCCTCGAAAACGGCACCGATGTACTATGGTACGAAGCACCCAAGGACCCGACCGAGAAATGGACGCGACACAAGATCGGCGTGGTCGCAGGGCAGGGCTTCAGCATGGACACCGCCGATTTCGACACCGACGGTGATCCCGACGTCGTCGTGGGCGAACATCGTGGCCCGAAGAACAACCGCGTGGTGCTGTTCGAGAACACCTCCGATGGCGCGAAATGGATCGAACACGTCATCGACAGCGGGCCGAAGAACCAGATCGACCACCACGACGGCGTCCAGAGCGTAGACATTGACGGCGACGGCGATCTCGATCTGATCTCCATCGGATGGTACAACCCCAAGCTCTGGATTCTCGAAAACCTCGCAAAGTAACGCGCGCACAGGAGACCGTTTTCGCCGGCTGCTGCGGTGCCGCGGCAATGTTTGATCGACCCGCCGCCAATTGGTATATTGGTCCGCGTTATGCCAGCAAACCTGACACCCGAATACTACAAGGCCGATGAGTGGTACAAGAGCGCGACCACCAACGAGGAGAAGATCCTCGCCCTGGAGCAGATGCTGCGCGTCATCCCCAGGCATAAAGGCACCGACCACATGCGGGCCGACCTGCGTCGCAAGCTCAGCAAGCTCAAGGAAGCCGCCACACAGAAGAAACGCGGCGGCGGTGTCGACATCTTCCACGTTCCCCCGGGCGGCGCCGGCCAAGTCGTCCTGATCGGCGCCCCCAACTGCGGCAAGAGCGCCATCCTGGCCGCCCTGACCAAGGCCAAGGTCAACGTCGCTGATTTTCCCTTCGCCACCCACGCTCCGGTGCCCGGCATGATGCACTTCGAGGACGTCCAGATTCAACTGGTGGACATGCCGCCCATCACCGAGGACTACAGCGCGCCGGGCCAGGTCGGCACGTATCGCAACTGCGACCTGATCGGCATCGTCATCGACTTGTCGGCCGACGTCGAAGAGCAGATGCTTATCTGCATGGAATTCCTCGAATCCCGCAAACTGCTCGCAGACGAAGAGACTCCCGAAGAAGATGAACACGGCAACGTCCTGGGCCGCCGTGCGTTCGTCATCTGCACCAAGGCCGATACCGCCCACGCTGACGCGATCGATAAGCTAAAGGCCATGGCCGACCGCTTCTTCGAATACGTAACGATCAGCCCCGAAACCGGCCAGGGCATGGATCAGTTCCCCGCCCGTGTCTTCGAGCTGCTCCGCATCATCCGCGTCTACGCCAAGCCGCCGGGCAAGCCGGCCGATATGAACGATCCGTTCACTCTTCCGTCCGGCGCGACCGTGCAGGACCTGGCGCTTGCCATCCATCGACAACTGGCCGAGAAGCTCAAGTCTGCCAGAATCTGGGGCACCGGTGTCTACGACGGCCAGAATGTCCAGCTCACGCATGTTCTGCACGACAAGGACGTCGTCGAGCTGCACTTTCCGTAATCCGCCATCATCGATAAGGAGCATCCCATGCATACATGCAGGCTCATTCTCGCAGCAGCCTCCATCGCCATAACCGCCGCCCCATTATCCCGTGCGGGCGACCTGTTCGCAACCAAAGCACAGAAGGCCGCGTTTCTCCGTGCGCTTGAACGCCAGGATCGCCGCTATGACCCCAACGAGCATATGATCCGCCGACCGTTCTCCTCGCCGGGCTACCACACCACTCTCAAAGGCGGCTACGTCCACCCCACCCGCGATTCGCTCAAATATGCCGTCGCCTTGCTTGATGCCGGCACGCAGGAACGCCTCAGCCGGGCCGAGGCCGTTCTCCGTAAGGTCATTTCGCTGCAGGACCAGGACCCCGACAGCCGCACGTATGGCATCTGGTCGTGGTTCTATGAAGAGCCGCTCGAGAAGATGTCGCCGCCGGACTGGAATTGGGCCGATTTCTGTGGCACCCAGCTTCTCCAGGTGGCCCGCGACCACATGCACAGGCTGCCGGCAGAACTCCAGCGGTCCGTCCGCGAGTCGATCATTCACGCCGCCCGCTCCATCAAGCGCCGCAACGTCGGCCCGGGCTACACCAATATCGCCCTGATGGGCACGTGCGTCACGCTCTCGGCCGGCGAACTCTTCGACCAGGCCGAGCTGCTCGAATACGGCCGCTCGCGCCTCCGCCGCTTCTGGGAATACACGCGGCAGAAAGGCTCTTTCTCCGAGTACAACAGCCCAACCTACACCGTCGTCGCCATCGAAGAAATCACGCGGATGCATCAGCACATAACCGACCCGCCCTCGCGTCCGCTTCTTGAAAAGATCAACCGCTTCGCGTGGTTCCACCTCGCACGGCATTTCCACCCGCCGACCGGGCAGTGGGCCGGTCCGCACTCACGGTGCTACTCGACCATGCTGCGGTCGAGCACGCGGGCGTTCATTCAGCGGGCCACCGCCGGCCGCGTCGAATTCATGCCCGAAGAAGACGCCTGGCAATCGCTCGAGGCCCACCGCGTCCGCCCCGCCTGCCCCGAGGACTATTTCCACTATTTCACGAAACTGCCCGAGCCACGGCTGGAAATCGAGACGTTTAAGAAAGGCGGCGCAGGCAGGCACGACACCGTGGGCACAACGTACCTGCACCCGGCCTTCACACTGGGCTCGGCTAATGTCAGCGACCTCTGGAACCAGCGCCGACCCGTGCTGGCGTACTGGAATGCCGACAATGACGATGTTGTCGCCGCCCGCATCCGCTGTTTGCACGATGACTACGATTATTCCTCCGCAAGCATCTTCACCGTCCAGGACAAGAACGACCTGCTCGGCGCCGTCGTCTTCGCCACCGATCGCGGCGATACGCACATCTCGCTCGACCGTATCGATGGCACCATAAAGGCCAAAGACCTCCGCCTGCGCCTCGAATTCGAAGGGGCCGTCAAGAACCTGACCATTGCGCCCGCACGGGCATCAGTCCGGAATCTTGCTGCGAAGGAAGGCAGTGGCGCCGGTCTCCATTCGGCGGCCGATTCCAATGGTGATGCGCAGACAGCCCAGGCGGCATGGTGCATCACCTCGGGCGCTGTCCGATGCGGGTTCGACGTCCCGTACGCCGTGTTCGACGACAACCGCATCCGCTTCGAAACCGGCCGAAACGATCACAAAGCCTGGATCGACATCATCCTCTACTCCGGCCGAGAGAAGGAAATCGACTTCCGCACGATCCAAAAAGCCGCCGTCGTGTTCACCCTGGCAATGAACATCGATCCTTCCAATTCTGATTCCCGACTTATCACAATCCAGGATTCAGCCGGCATGGTGAGAAGCTCACTGGAAACGACTGGCCGCGACAGCGCTCGAATTGCCGTTTCGCTCAAGCCAATGCGAACGAGCAGCCAGAGAGACAGATTCTCGGCCACGCTCTCAAAGAACAAGAAAAACTGAAAGGGGCAGGATATCTTGCCCGGCGGATGCCATTGACTATCGGATTTTGACCGGTCGGCTTTCGGTTTTTCGACAAAACCCATGAACAAACCGCCGCAAGATGCCGAAATACAGGTATCGTCGGAGTTGTAAGACCCGCAGGGGCGGCGACTTGCGAAAACCGGCGCAAAAAGCCTTGCACTTGAGGCAATTCGGGCTATAATAGCAGCAATATGAACGGCAACTGCATAATTCGTTCGTTCTACAGGGCCATTGACGGCCTTGGCACCCTCCTCCTGCGCCGGTAGGCGCAGATACACACTTTCCCCAACTCGAATACGCGTTTTTTTCCTAAATGCTTGGAATTTCCGGCTTTCTGAGCCATAATTGAGCCTTCCTTTCGGCTCACGATCTATGGAGATACAGCAATGTCTGAACAAAAGGTTTTGATTTTCGACACCACGTTACGCGACGGTGAACAATCTCCCGGCGCCTCGCTGTCGATCCCGGAAAAGCTGGAGATCGCCAAGCAGTTGGCGACGCTGGGGGTGGACATTATCGAGGCGGGCTTCCCGGTATCCTCGCCGGCGCAGTTCGAGGCGACCCGGCTGATCGCCGAGCAGGTGCCCGGCCCCACCATCGCGGGTCTGGCCCGCGCCAATGAGGGCGATATCGCTTCGGCGGGCAAGGCGCTGGCCCCGGCGGCCAAAAAGCGCATCCATACGTTCATCGCGACCTCGCCGGTGCACATGGAGCACAAGCTCAAGAAGAAGCCCGATGAGGTGCTGAAAATGGCGGTCAAGGCGGTGGCGTACGCGCGAACGCAGGTGGACGACGTGGAGTTTTCGCCCGAGGACGCCTGCCGCAGCGAGATGCCGTTCCTGATCGAGATACTCGCGGCCGTGATCGAAGCGGGCGCCACGACGCTGAACATACCCGACACGGTCGGCTATATTCTGCCTTACGAGTACGGCCAGATTATCGCCCGGCTCAAGTCCGACGTCCCGGGCATCGACAAATGCGTCATCAGTACGCACTGTCACAACGACCTGGGCATGGCGGTGGCCAATTCGCTGGCCGGCGTGCGCAACGGCGCGCGACAGATCGAGTGTGCGGTCAACGGCCTCGGCGAACGCGCGGGCAACGCGGCCCTGGAAGAAGTGGTGATGGGCGTCCATACGCGGCCCGACTTCTTCGCCGAGCAAAGCCCAAACGGCCTGACGACGAACATCAATACGAAGGAAATCTATCGCACCAGTCAACTGGTATCGCAGTTGACGGGTTTCGTGATCCAGCCCAACAAGGCGATTGTCGGGGCCAACGCGTTCGCGCACGAGGCCGGCATCCACGTCGACGGCATTCTCAAAGAGCGGACGACATACGAGATCATGACGCCCGAGACCATCGGGCTGTCCGGCTCGCGAATGGTGCTCGGACGGCACACCGGCCGGCACGGTTTCGTCGAGCGCTGCAAGCAACTGGGCTTCAAGCTCAACGAACGGGAGATCGAGCACGCGTACGAACGGTTCCTCGGCATCGCGGACAAGAAGAAGGAGGTCTTCGACGAGGACATCGCGGCGATCATCAACGAAGAGATTCACGTCGTCGAACAGACGTACCACCTGGACTATCTGCACGTGGCGTGCGGAACGGGAACGCTGCCGACGGCCAGCGTGAAGATGCGTATCGGCGATGAGCTTCGGCAGGCCGCGGCGTGCGGCGACGGTCCGGTGGATGCGGCGTACGAGGCAATTCGCGAGGCGACGGGTCTCTCGCCCAAACTGGAGAACCATTCGGTCCGCGCGATCACCGGCGGCAAAGACGCTATCGGCGAGGCAACTGTGCGAATCAGTGAGAACGGCCGGACGTTCATCGGACGCGGAATCAGCACCGATATCATCGAGGCCAGCGCCAAAGCCTACGTCGATGCAATAAACCGAATGGTCGCGGCCAGAAAGAGCGGCGATACGCCCGAAGTGAAAGCCAGCCTGTGAGAATGAAACGGTCACTGTTACAATACAAGGCATATCGGACATTGTCGCGATAGCAGATCATGAATAGTCCATCCGAGAATATCAGTGCACGCGTCTTGCGAGCGGTCAGACACTTCTGGCAAACGCGACGAAGGCAGACCGACAAACAACGGGTAACAGGTACGCGCGACCAAGGCGTCAGAGGCGCCGTGACAGGGGGCGCTCAAATGAATGGGTTCGTTCAATTGTTCACCGAACTGATCGCTGAGGCAGGTATTGAACGCGATTGTATATTCCACCGGCAAGGCCTCGAATTGCCGGGCTACTTTCGCCCTGAGAAGCAATGGGACCTTCTGGTGGTGCGAGAGAATCAGTTGCTTGTTGCGGTTGAGGCGAAGTCGCAAGTGGGTCCATCATTCGGAAATAATTTCAACAACAGAACCGAAGAAGCGATGGGCAGCGCTCTGGATCTGTGGACTGCGTATCGCGAAGGCGTGCTCAACACAACCGTACGGCCGTGGCTGGGATATGTTTTTCTTCTTGAAGAATGCGATAGATCCAACAGGCCGGTCCGGGTGCGAGAACCACACTTTGAAGTTCTTCCTGAATTCAAGGACGCTTCATATTCCGATAGATATCGGGTGTTTTGCAGAAAGCTTGTCCGCGAAAGACATTATTCCGCGGCGGCATTTGCCACCTCACCTGAAGCTCACGGCCGCAAGGTGACGTACAGTGAACCTGCCAGGGACCTGAGTTTCGAATTGTTTGTCCGCTCACTGGTTTCACACGTCCAGACATACGTATAGCTGAATAAGGATTTAGTGATGAAAACGTGTACAGAGACTCAGACGACCCACAAGATAGTCCAGGGTGATGCAAGGAATCTGCGGTTTCTTGCGGATGAATCCATCCATCTTGTCGTGACGTCTCCGCCATACTGGACGCTCAAGCAGTACAACGAGAGTAAGGGCCAGTTGGGCCATATTGATGATTATGAGAGTTTCCTCGGTGAGTTGAGGAAGGTGTGGCGCGAGTGTTTTCGGCTGCTCGTGCCCGGCGGGCGTCTCGTGTGTGTGGTCGGAGATGTATGTATGTCCCGGCGAGAACATGGTCGGCACTGGGTCATGCCCCTACACGCGGACATCTGTGTGGACTGTCGTAAGATCGGGTTCGACAATCTGAACCCGATCATCTGGAATAAGATTTCGAATGCCACGTTTGAGGCCAATACGAGTTCGAAGTTTCTGGGCAAGCCATATGAACCTAACGCGATAGTGAAAAACGACATCGAATTCATACTGATGCAGAGAAAACCCGGCGCTTATCGTAAACCCACCGAGGAGCAGCGGGAGCGGAGCAGAATTGACAAAGGCGACTTTTCCCAATGGTTCCGACAGACGTGGACGCTGGGCGGTGCATCCACAAGAAAGCACCCGGCACCCTTTCCACTTGAATTGGCAACACGACTCGTCCGGATGTTCTCCTTCTGGGAGGACGTGGTACTGGATCCGTTCTGCGGCACGGGAACTACGAACCTCGCGGCAATGAGATCTAATCGCAACAGCGTCGGCGTTGAGATCGATACGAAATACTGCAGGCAGGCCGCCCGGCGACTTCTGGCAGAAGGAAACGATCTATTCAGGGATACGGAGGTCGCTTTCTATAAAGTATCCCCGCAAGACAGTGGTGTTCTCGTGGAAACCTCCAGCACGTATCAAAACCAGAAAGAACACTAAGTGGTAAACCGAAGGCAATCATAATAGAAGAGACAACGATCATGGCAATGACGATAACGGAGAAGATATTGGCGAAGGCGGCCGGGCGCGAGCAGGTGCAGGCCGGGGAGTTGGTGGACGCAAAAATCGACGTGGTGATGTGTCACGATGTGACGACGCCGCCGGCGATTGCGATGCTCAGGGAGAAAGGAATCGATAAGGTTTTCGATCCGGAGAAGATCGTGGTGACGCCCGATCATTTTCAGCCGCCCAAGGATATCAAGAGCGCCGAACTGCTCAAACGGCTGGACGAGTGGGCCACGCGGCACAAGATCAAGCATTACTACAAAATCGGTCGGGCGGGTGTGTGCCACGCGCTGCTGCCCGAACAGGGACATATTCGGCCGGGCGAGGTAATCGTCGGCGGCGATTCGCATACATGCACGTACGGTGCGTTTGCGGCGTTCAGTACGGGAATCGGCTCGACTGATCTGGCGGCGGCGATTGCGACGGGCGAACTATGGTTCAAGGTGCCGGCGTCGATGAAGTTCGTGCTGAACGGATCGCTGCAGGAGGGCGTGTACAGCAAGGATGTGATTCTGGCGGTCATCGCCCGGATCGGAACCGACGGGGCCCTGTACCGGGCGATGGAGTTCGTCGGCCCGGCGCTGGCGGATATGTCGGCCGAAGCCCGAATGACAATGACGAATATGGCGATCGAAGCGGGGGCAAAGAACGGAATCATCGGATTTGACGACGTCACCAAAGACTATCTCGATTCGCATTTGACCGACAACCGGCAATACACGGTGTTCGAGTCGGATGCGGATGCGGAGTACGTGACGACCGAAGAGTTCGATTGTTCGAGTCTTGAGCCGATGGTGGCCCTGCCGCATTTACCGAGCGGCGGGGTTGCCATTGGCCAGTGCGCCGGCATGGCGATGGACCAGGCGTATATCGGCAGTTGCACGAACGGACGGATCGAAGATCTGCGCCTGGCGGGGCGGATACTCAAAGGCAAAAGCGTTGCCATCCGAACGCTGATCGTGCCGGCTACGCCTGTGATCTGGAAGCAGGCCCAGGAAGAAGGGCTGTTCGACATCTTTTATGAAGCCGGCTGTGTAGTCGCGGCACCAACGTGCGGAGCATGCCTCGGCGGATTCATGGGCATCCTGGCCGCAGGCGAAAAGTGCATCAGCACAACCAACCGCAATTTCGTCGGCCGCATGGGAAGCCCCGAAAGCGAAGTATACCTGGCAAGTCCCGCCACAGCAGCGGCAAGCGCTGTCGAAGGCAAGCTTACAGATCCGAGAAGCTTTCTGTAAGCAAACTCGAAATCAGAATATCGAAACACGAAACAAATACGAATGACGTGAACTCAAATATCAAAACGAGCGACTCGAATTGAGGGAGTAAGCGAATGTCGCGATCTTTGATGAAATGGTTCAGGAAGAGAAAGAAGATACTGCTTGTGATTGCAGTTGTTGCGTTCCTTCTTCTTCTGCTGCTCGGCTACGTGCTGGGGCCGGACAGAACTTGGCGACCGGGCCCAATGCGACAGCAGCAATCAGAACCATAAACGTAAACTCTGAAGGCGAATAGCCGCAGTACGAAATAGAACTAATGACCAAAGCTCAAAGTTCAAAGCAGTACGACTTGGAGGACAGGACACTGGCGTTTGCCCGGCAGGTGCGGGCATTTGTCAGCAGTCTGCCAAAGAGCACGGCCAACTTTGAGGACGGCAAGCAATTGGTCAGATCATCAGGCTCGGTCGGAGCCAACTACATTGAGGCAAACGAGGCCTTGAGTAAGAAAGACTTCGTGATGAGAATCAAAGTATGTCGTAAAGAGGCAAAAGAAAGTTGCTACTGGCTCAATCTGGTGACCATCGACGGCTCACTACAAGAAAAAGCACGCCAATGTTTGGCCAACGAAGCGACTGAGCTAATGAAGATCTTCGGTGCAATCCTGCAGAAGAGTAAGTGAGTGTTTTGGATTTATCGTTTTGAGTTTTGAAAATTGTTTAGGATTTCGATATTCGCATTTCGTGCTTTGCACTGGCAGAGCACATTTGATGGAGTGATAAAGATATGGCAAAAGCGCATGTTTATAAACGAGACCATGTTAATACGGACGAGATCATACCGGCGAGGTACTTGAATACGGACGATGAGCAGGAGTTGGCGAGGCACTGCATGGAGGACCTCGACAAAGATTTTGTCGCAAAGGCCGGCGAGGGCGATGTGATTGTTGCGGGCGAGGATTTCGGGTGCGGCTCGTCGCGCGAGCACGCGGTCTGGGCGATTCGCGGGGCCAAAGTCCAGGCGGTGATCGCCAAATCCTTCGCACGGATCTTCTATCGCAATGCGATCAACTGCGGATTCTATCTGATCGAATCAGCCGAGGCCATAGACAAAATCAACGACGGCGACGAGATCGAGATCGATTATGACGCCGGGCTGATAAAGGATGCGACCCGCGGCGTGGATATATCATTTAGCCCACTGCCCGATTTTGCATTGGATATCATTCGGGACGGCGGACTGCTCGATCACATCAGCAAGCGCAAGACATAGAAACGCATACGCGATCTGCTTAAGGGACCTGTGATGCATCGACGCGATTTTCTCAAGGCGCTGGGCTGCGGTGCAGTGCTGGCTGCGACTGGCGGCAATGCCTTCGCCCAGCGGCGCAGCCAACGGCCGAACTTCGTGTTCTTTCTGATCGACGATATGGGCTGGACCGACCTGAGTTGTTACGGCAGTCGGTTCTATGAAACGCCGCATATCGATGCGCTGGCCCAGGAAGGGATGCGCTTCACCGATGCATACGCGGCGTGTCCGGTCTGCTCGCCAACGCGGGCCAGCATCATGACGGGCAAGTATCCGGCCAGGCTCGGTATTACGCAGTGGATCGGCGCCTCGCAAAAGCCCGTGGCATACGAGGATCGCATGGCGCTGGAGGAGGTGACGATAGCCGAGGCACTGAAGGAGGCGGGATACGCAACCGGATTCGTCGGCAAGTGGCATCTCTCGTCGCGCGAAGCGGACCGCGCGGACTACTATCCCGACAAGCAGGGTTTCGATGTGAACATCGCCGGCGACTGGTCCGGCGCACCGCCCACCTATTTCTATCCGTACAAACGCGGCAAGCGCGAATTGGAGACAATGCCGCCGGGTGGTCAGAAGGGAGAATATCTGACGGATCGACTGACGGATGAGGCGCTGGATTTCCTCGATGCGAACAAAGACGGCCCCTTCCTGCTCTATCTTTCACACTATGCGGTGCATACGCCTTTGCAGGCCAAGGAGGAGCTTGTGGAGAAGTACAGCGCCAAGGCCGAAGGCATGCCGCCGAGGAAACGTCCCGCGGTTGTTGCCGAGCGCGACGCCCAGACCAAACAGATCCAGGACAATCCGGTCTTTGCCGGCATGGTCCAGAGCGTAGACCAAAGCGTCGGGCGCGTACTGCGGAAAGTCCGCGAACTGGGACTGGAGGAGGATACGATTGTGATCTTCATGTCCGACAACGGCGGACTTTCCACCAAGTCCCGCGCGCGGAACCTGCCTACGTCGAACGTTCCGCTTCGAGCAGGCAAGGGGTGGGTGTACGAAGGTGGGATTCGCGAACCGATGATCGTCAAGTGGCCCGGGGTAGTGCAGGCCGCAAGTATCTGCACCGAACCGGTGGTCAGCACGGATTTCTACCCGACGATGCTGGAGATGGCGGGGCTGAAGGCACGGCCCGGTCAACACGTCGACGGCGTCAGCATCGTTCCTCTGCTGAAGCAGCGAGGCGGGTTGGAGCGCGAGGCCATTTACTGGCACTATCCGCATTATCACGGAAGTAACAGCAGGCCGAGTGCGGCCGTTCGAGCGGGCGATTTCAAGTTGATCGAGTGGTACGAGACGCGATCCGTCGAGCTGTATAACCTCAAGGAGGATATCGGCGAGACCAACGATCTGGCGGCACAGATGCCTGAGAAGACGGCCCAGTTGTACAGGATGCTGCATCGGTGGCTCGACAACGTGGGGGCGACCGTGCCGAGGCCCGGACAATTGCGACCGCTGAAAGAATGAGTCGACTGTGACTGATATTAGTAAGACATTGGGTAATGAGATGAGAAAAAACACCGACGATACACACGTAAACAACGGATTGCATAGCTGCGTTGCTGTAGCAGGCCTGCTGTTGATCCTTTTGAGTAGCGGCGCGAACGCGGGTGAGATCGTGGTCTATCCGGCACCGACCGGAGCGGATCTGGCGGACGACTTCACGGTGAAAGCGGGCACGCAGGAGGTGGCCGTGTATGATTCAGAGGTTGGAGCGTTCGCCTACTTTTCGTTTGGCGGCAAGATTACCGTAACAGTTGTTCCAAAGCGGCGGTTTGAACAGGTCGATATTCGGCCCACAAGCAGAAAGATTGCCCACACGGTGCAGAATGGCACGATACAGTTCGTTCTGGACCGGCCCGGTAATTTCAGCATCGAACTCGACGGGGATATCGAGCGGCCTTTGCTGATCTTCGCCAGTCCCTTCGAAGGCAAACGGCCACAACCCGGAGACGAAGGCGTGCACTATTTCGAAGGCGGCAGAATTCACGACGCCGGCGAGATACGGGTGGACAGTAACGAGACGGTGTACATCGCCGGCGGAGCGATTGTGCGCGGCCGGATTCGGGCGTCGGGGGCTCAGAACGTGCGCGTAATGGGTCGAGGCATTCTCGACGGCAGCCATCGCGACTACAAGACGCGAATGGTGGAGTTTGTCGAGTGCGCGAACGTTCTGATGGACGGCATTATTATCCTCAACAGCTACGGCTGGACCCTTGTCCCGGTAAAAACGGATGATGTGCTGATCAACAACGTCAAAATCGTGGGCTGGCGAGACAACGATGACGGAGTGGATATTGTCGGGTGTCACAATCTGACCGTATCGCGGTCCTTTCTGCGAACCAAGGACGACTGCATCGCGGTCAAGGCATCGCCCGGCTATTTCCAGACCGAAGCGCAAAGCGGAATGCGCGACGTGCGGAACGTCAATGTGGTCGATTCGGTGCTGTGGAACGCTGAATGGGGCAACGCGATGGAGATCGGGTTCGAGCTGCAGACCGAGTCCGTCAGCGACGTGACGTTTAAGAACTGCGATATCATCCACGTCGAGCGGGGCGGAACGTTTACGATTCACAACGGTGACTACGCTACCGTTGAGCGGATCCGGTTCGAGGACATCCGTGTCGAGGACTCGCGCGACAAACTGCTCGAACTGCGCGTGGGGCTTTCGATTTACAGCGCGGACTGCCCGTGGGAACTGCATCGCAAGAATCCGGACCGCAGGCGAAGCCCCGGCGGTCAATGGGTGCCCGTCGAGGGCGCCGAGCGAGTCAAGTTCGCGAAGAATCGCGGGCATATTCGCAACGTCTACCTGAAGAACGTGCAGGTCTTTGGCAAGCGAATGCCGAAATCGTATCTAATCGGCTATGACGCCGAGCACACCGTGGAAGGCGTACTGATCGAGAATCTCACGTTCAATGGAATGCAGATCTGGGATGCGCAGCGTGGGAATTTTAATGTGGACAAAGTAAAGGATATAATGTTTATAGGGTCCGGTGGGAGATAGATTTTGCCGCGACCGCGGTTGTTCGGATACAAGGTGATTTACAGAATTCATGATGAAAGGACAAGATGGCGACGTATAAGATTGCAGTGATGCCCGGCGACGGAACCGGGCCTGAGGTGACCGTAGAGGCGGTGAAGGTGTTGAAGGCTGCTGCGGATGTGTTCGGGTTCAAAACGGACCTGACGGATTTCGATTTCGGGGGCGAACGGTATAAACGTACGGGCGAGACGCTGCCCGACAGTGCGATCGAGGAGCTTCGGGGCTTCGATGCGATTCTGCTCGGGGCTATCGGGCATCCGGACGTGGCGCCGGGAATTCTGGAGAAGGGAATTCTGCTCAAGGCGCGGTTCGCGCTGGATCAGTATATCAATCTGCGGCCGGTCAAACTGTATCCGGGCGTCCCAACACCGGTGAAGGACAAAGGGCCCGACGAGATCGACTTCGTGGTGGTGCGCGAGAATACGGGCGACCTCTACACGGGCACGGGCGGCTTTACGATGAAGGGCACGCCGCACGAGGTGGCGGTGCAGTCGGCGGTCTATACGCGGCACCAGGTGGACCGATGTCTGAAATATGCCTTCGAGTACGCGAGCAAACACGGTAAGAAGGCCCGGGGCAAGGGCAAGGAAAACACGCTCGGACTGTGCGGCAAGACAAATGTGCTGACGTACGTGTACGATCTCTGGGAGCGGGCTTTCCATGAGATGGGAAAGGCGGAGTATCCGGATATTCGGCGGGATTACTATCATGTCGACGCGACGTGCATGTGGATGGTCAAGAACCCCGAGTGGTTCGACGTGCTGGTTACGGGCAATATGTTCGGCGATATCATTACGGACCTCGGTGCGATGATTCAGGGCGGCATGGGCATTGCGGCCGGCGGGAATATCAACCCCGAGGGCGTGAGCATGTTCGAGCCGATCGGCGGCAGCGCACCGAAGTACACGGGTCAGGGCGTGATCAATCCGCTCGCAGCCATATGCTCGGCGCAGATGATGCTGGCAACGCTGGGTGAGGAAAAGGCCGCAGACAAGATCGAGCAGGCGGTGATGGACGTTACCGCCAATAAGCTCGAAAGCATGCAGGCCGGCCGCATGGGCTACTCGACGAGCGAAGTCGGGGACCTCGTGGCCCAGCGCGTTGCAGGTTAGTTAAACTTGAATGGGCGCCGGCGGCACCGTCGGCGCCTTCTTTATGCGCTGAGTCAGTTCGCGTCATATGCCGTATGCGTTGATCGGCGTAAAGAGAGCCCCGGAAGTAGAACTCGCAAATGCGCGGAGGCCGCCTATAATGGTGGGTCGATAAAACCGTCGAAGTGAATGGACGGCGAAAAGGCCCTGGTCTGCATGTATATTGTGAAGGAGGTTTTTTTATGGCCACATTGAGAAGACAACGAATCGTTTCATTTGCGGTGTGTATTCTGGTAATTGGTTGGTGCGGGAACGCAGCATTCTGGGCGGCCGAAGCGGCGGCCGGGGAGAATCTGCTCCAGAATTCGTCCTTCGAGCGGGCCGACGGGCAAAAGCCGGCGGATTGGTCGACGACCACGTGGGATGGGCGGGCCGATTTCGGTTATGCATCGGTCGGCCGGACCGGCTCGCACAGCGTGATGATCGAGTCAGCCGATGGAGCGGATGCGAGCTGGTCGCAAATGGTGACGGTCAAGCCCTATTACCGGTATCGGCTTTCGGCGTGGATTAAGACGGAGAACGTCGAAAGGAGTGAAGGCGGACGCGGTGCGCTGCTGAACGTTCACAACATGCAGAGCGTTCGGACCGAAGCGGTGCGCGGCACGACGGACTGGACACAGGTGGCCACGGAGTTCGAGGCGACCGGCGGGACGCTGCAGATCAACTGTCTGTTCGGCGGATGGGGCAATGCAACGGGTAAAGCGTGGTTCGACGACGTGGAACTGACGGTGCTGGAGAAGGTCGAGCACACTGCCGAGACAATCGAAGCGGCTTTGACGATTGACGCCGGGCAGGTCAGCGGCGAGGCGATCTCGCCCTATATATACGGGCAATTCATCGAGCATCTGGGGCGGTGCATTTACGGCGGAATCTGGGCGGAGATGCTGGAGGATCGCAAGTTCTATTTCCCGGTACCGGCTGAGGGAGATATCTGGCGCATGACCGGTGCGCAGGCGCGCGTGCTGGCGGGCTCGCCCTGGAAGGTGATCGGCCCCGACGGTACGGCGGCAATGGTTGAAGAGGCTGCGTACGCGGGCGAACATTCGCCACTGATCCGGCTTTCAGGCGAGCAGCCACAAGGCATCTATCAGGAAAACTTGGGACTGCTTGCGGGCAAGAAATACGAGGGGCGGATCGTGTTGGCAGGCTCGAAAGCCGGCACGATTATGGTCAGTCTGGCCTGGGGGCCGGGCGAGGAGGATCGCGAGACCGTGACCATCAAGAAGCTGGGCGGCAAGTACAAGAAGTATCCACTGCGGTTTACCAGCGGCGCGAATACCGATAACGGCAGACTTGAAATCGTGGGAACCGGCGAAGGGTCGTTTCGGATCGGAGCGGTCTCGCTGATGCCCGCGGACAATATCGACGGCTTTCGCGCCGATACACTGGAATTGCTGCGACAGTTGGATTCCCCCGTGTATCGCTGGCCGGGCGGCAACTTCGTCAGCGGGTATGACTGGCGCGACGGGCTTGGCGATCCGGACAAGCGGCCGACGCGGACCAATCCGGCCTGGACGGGGATTGAGACGAACGACGTAGGTCTCGACGAATTTGTCCGGCTGTGCAGGTTGATCGGAGCCGAGCCGATGATCTGCGTCAACACCGGTTTCGGCGACGCCTATTCGGCCGCAGCCGAGGTCGAATACGCCAACGGTTCGACCAGGACGCGGATGGGCAAGCTGCGGGCGGAGAACGGGCACAAGAACGCGTACAACGTCAAGTGGTGGTGCGTGGGCAACGAGATGTTCGGCAGTTGGCAGTTGGGGTACATGCGGCTCGAGCACTACGTGCTCAAGCACAACCAGGTCGAACAGAAGATGCGCGAGGTCGACCCTACGATCAAGACTATTGCCGTCGGCAACGCAGGGGACTGGTCGCGCGGCATGCTTCGCAACTGCGCCGAGCACATGGACCTGATCAGCGAGCACTTCTATTGCCAGAATCGCGGCGATCTGGTCGAGCACGTACGGCAGATTCCGAACCAGGTCAAGCGGATCGCCGACGCCCATCGCGAGTACCGCCGGACGATTGATGCGCTGGAGGGCAAGGATATTCGCGTAGCGCTGGACGAATGGAATTACTGGTACGGGCCGCACCTGTACGGCGAACTGGGAACGCGGTACTTCCTGAAAGACGCCCTGGGCATCGCGGCCGGGCTGCACGAATACTTCCGCAACAGCGATATCTACTTCATGGCCAATTATGCCCAGACGGTCAACGTAATCGGGTGCATCAAGACAACCAAAACCGCCGCCGGCTTCGCCACCACGGCGCTGCCATTGAAGCTGTATCGTGAGCACTTCGGCGAGCTTCCGGTGGCGGTCGGCGAAATGGAAGGACCGCTCGATGTCAGCGCGGCACTGACCGATGACAAAGATTACCTTACGGTGGCGATTGTGAATCCGACGTGGGATACGTACATGCTGGATATCGGCATCGAAGGCGTCGAGACACGCGGCGACGCGCAGCGATGGCTGATCACGGGCGACGACCCCATGGCGTACAACAATCCCGGCGAAAAGCCCAATGTTGCCATCGAGCAGACGGACGATGTTGACCTTACAGAGACGGTAACGGTCGAACCATTGAGTATCAATCTGTATAAGTTGCGGGTGAAGTAGGGAAAGAAGATGGCGCAAGAGCAGCATCAATGCTCGCCAGGTTAGAAGAGCTGAAGTGAGAAGAAGGAGAGGTTCTATATGTCTAATGAGACGTGCTTGCTGTGTTCCGATGAAGTGCCGGTCACCAATGATGGCGCGCTCAGCCAAACACTCGCATATGATTGCCCAACCTGTGGGAAATACAAATGCACGGATATATTTAAGACGGATTTTTCGCTCAGTGCCAAGAAGAAGGCGCAATTGCGGGCGGTCCTGCGGGAGCGACAGGCTAAGAAGTATCCTCCCGTCATACTAACCGATGAGGAATCGACTTTGCCCCATGCTTTTCAGGTTGAGGAACTGCTGAACGAGTATCCTCGATCAGCGTCCGAGATGATGGACAGGGCTCTGCTGAACCTTGGACGATTAACCGAACACCCCTACGACACTGTGAATCTGAAGCGAGAAGACCGCGGTCTGCTCTTTGCACGTGACTTGAATGAATTGGGATGGCTGCTTGACGAAATCTTGGTTTCACGTGGTTATATTGACTCTCGCAGGGCCACACCACCGTCACAGTGTTTTAGGTTGCTGCGCATCACGCCTGAGGGCTGGCAGAAGATAGAAGAACTCCAACAGGTCAATATCGAGAGCAAGCAGGCATTTGTGGCCATGTGGTTTGATGAGCAGATGAGTGAGGCGTGGGAGATAGGCATCAAGCCCGCAATTGAAGACGAGGAGGTTGGCGATTTCCGGGCGTTGCGAATTGACCTGCAGGAACATAACCGCAAGATCTGTGACGAGATCATTGCCCAGATTCGCAGGAGCCGCTTTTTGGTCGCCGATTTCACAGGCAATCGTGGCGGCGTATACTATGAAGCAGGTTTTGCAGAGGGGCTGGGTATTCCAGTGATTCGGACAGTGCGAAAAGGCTCACTCAAGGATGTGCACTTTGACACGAGGCAGTACAATCATATTGTCTACGAAAGCCCCGAAGAGCTTCGCATGAAATTGAAAAACCGGATTATGGCAACGATTCCGGTCGGAGTGCCATAGCAGGCTTCAGGAGTATGTGTGGCACACTATAGAGAACGCGCACGTGCAGCAACAAATCTGAAGCTTGATGTTAGGAGATTAACATGGCAGAACGGTACAGCAGGCGCAGGTTATTGCGGACGTCGGTAGTTGCGGCCTCGGCGGTGGCGGTCGGCAGCGGCGGGGCTGAGGCGGCCGGAGCAAGTCGACGCAACCGGACGCCGAATCGCGAACCCCTGAAGCTCGGGTTGATGACCTACAATCTGGCGAAGGACTGGGACATCGCAACGATCATCGAGAACTGCACGCAAACAGGATTCGAGCATGTCGAATTGCGGACGACCCACACGCACGGCGTGGAGGTGTCGCTGAGCAGGGCCGAACGGACGGCCGTGCGAAAACGATTTGAAGATGCGGGACTCAAACTGAGCCTGGCCAGCGGTTTTGCGTACCATTTCACCGATGCCGGGAAACTGCGCGAACAAATCGAAGGGACCAAGGAGTACACGCTTCTGGCCCGCGACATCGGGGCGCTGGGAATTCGCGTATTCCCGAATGCACTGCTGAGCGAACAAGGCATTCCAGAGGAGCAGACGCTCCGGCAGATCGGCCGGTCCCTGGGCGAGGTCGGAGATTTCGCGCACGATCACGGAGTGGAGATTCGCGTGTGCGTGCACGGGCGCGGGACAAACGTCGTTTCGAAGATCAAGCAGATGATCGATTACTCCGACAGCGAGCATGTATACGTGAACTGGAACTGCGACAAGAATGATACGAAGGGGCCGGGCTTCGAGGCGAATTTCGAGTCCGTGAAGGATCGGATTCGCAATATTCACATGCACGAACTGTGGGACGAAGGCTATCCCTATCGGCGATTTTTCCGACTGCTCCAGGAGGCGGGCTATCAGGGCTACTGCGATGCCGAGATACCAGCCAGTTGCGAACCGATCCGGCTGATGCGGTACTATCGGGCGCTGTTTCTGGCCTACCAGAATGCGATATAGGAGCACCGGTGTATGGTATTTCAACCTGGTATATGGTATGATAGCGGATTGTTGGGTTCTCGATGATTAACGGTCTTACCGGAGGCGTAAGAATGGTCAAGAAGATCGCGATGATTCTGGTGCTGGCGATGCTGGCCGCAAGTCTGGTTGGGTGCAATACGGTCAAAGGCGTGGGTGAGGACATAAAAGCGGTTGGAGAGGCCGGCGAAGAGGCAGTGGATTAATCGGCAAATCGAACATGCGGCTATTGGACCCGATCTGCAGCGGGCGGCTGAGTGAGAATGGCGGCCGTGCCGATGTAGCCGCCGCCGCGGATGGTTTGACCTGTCTTGATCTTCGTGGTGCATGGACTGCTGCCCCCATGCCGAGTGTATGGTCGCCGGCAATCGCGGCAGGAGTCCAGGCAGAAGCACGGACGACAAGCGAATAGCCGCAACCTATATGAACGTTAGGCACGTAGCCTACACTGAGTGTCCCGGGTCGTCTGCCTGCTCTGACCGGCGGCGCTTTGAGAATTCCTCCTGCGCATCCTGCCGGCGGCGCTGCTGTTGCTGCTCGCCGACGGCGCGGTCGTGCGCCTGGTCACCCGCGGGATCCGAGCGTCTTTCGCTTAGTTCCTGGAGGCCTTCGGACCGCCCGTAAAGGATCAGAACATCACCTGGATAGATCTCGGTCTTACCGTGCGGCACGCCTATGTAGCCGCCATCGGCACGATTGATCCCAAGCACGGTAACACCTTCGTCGTGCAGGTCGCAACGTCGCAGGTCCTTGCCGCTGAGCCAGTCATCCTCGTCGATGCGCAGTTCCATCACGCTGTATTCACCCGCGAGGTGGAGCAGGTTGGCGTAATCGCGCGTATCGAGCTGTGTCCATCGGGCCAGGGCTTTCTGTATAACCCGACCCAGATATTTATCCACTGTTTTGCTCATGGCCAGCAGCCAGAGCATTACTACGCCGCCGGCAATCCATATCAGTCTGTACAGCGGCTGGCCCGGCCGGCCGGCGTCCTTGAGTGAGAGAATAAGCGAGATGACTATTGTCACCAGGCCGGCGCTGCGAAGAATCATCAATATCATAACAATGCGTCGACGGACGGGATGGTTGACCACCTTCTCGGCCTCTTCGGTCGTAAAACCGGTTCCCGTGAAGGCGGATCGGGCCTGGAAGCGGGCGGCCTGCTCGGACAGGCCGGTCATCGCCAGCGCCGCGGTAGCGATCTTGGTGATCAGCAGAGACAGACCCAATACCGTCAGAAATGCAATGATGCCAATGATACCGGCCATGTTTGCGTCGTTTGCATCAGATTATTTGCAGATTTGTTCCAGCAACCGACCCATTCTACGGCAGGTGGGGATACGATGCAACAATGCAAAAGACCATGGTCAGGCCGGGGATCAGTGCAACTCTACGGACCAGTATGCATGATCGAGAAACTGCTTCCAGCTCCTGTAGCGATGGTGTCCGAGATGCACGTGTATCAAGGGGTTGCGGCGAGGCTTGGACGGTTTCTGGATGAGGACCATACCCGCTTGTCGCGGCGTGCGACCGCCCTTCTGTACGTTGCATTTCGTGCATGCACAAACGATGTTGTCCCAGGTGGCCTTGCCGCCCATGCTGCGCGGCACGACGTGATCCAGCGATAGTTCGCTGGTTGAGAAATGCCGGCCGCAATACTGGCAGTGGTTCTTGTCGCGAGCGAATATGTTTCTGCGGTTGAACTTGACCTCGGAGCGAGGCAAACGGTCGTACGACAGCAGGCGTATGATACGCGGCACGGCGATATGGAGATTCACGGTGGCGACCCAGTCGTGTCCGTCGGGCTCGAAACGTCGACGCAGCTCGCTGATCTGGCACCAACTCGCAAAGTCATAGTTGCAGTAGGTATCCTCTTCAAGGGCAACGACCTCAGCCAGCTCGCGAAACAGGAGCGAAAAAGCTCTGCGGGCCTGAATAATACGGATCGCCATGTAGTGCTTGTTCAGCACCAGCACGTTGCAGCTCAGAGCGGATTGGAACGATACGCCCGTCATAATAGGACAACTCACAATCGATTAGGCGGGCAACGGTTCGGCTTGGCCGACCCGATGGGCCGCCGGTATTATTGTATGTCTAACGGGCCGGCGTAATGTTGTCAATAGCTGGTGTGAGATGAAATGGCATGTGGCGGCTTCATAAGCAAAACCGTGCGGTTTTCGGGGTGAATGGAGACAGCAATTCCCCTGTGCCTCCCATCGAGCTTCGAATGTCCGAGTCGCACCGAACCTTTATTCGCTCGCTGCGCTTGCCGGCACCACGTTCTCGGCTCTCGGCCCTTTCTCACCCTCTACCATTTCAAAAGTGACCGCGTCGCCTTCGTCAAGCGTTTTGTAGCCGTTGCCGTTAATGCTCGAGTAATGCACGAAGACTTCCCGACCTTCGGGCGTTTCGATAAACCCGTAACCCTTCCTCGCATTGAACCACTTTACCTTCCCGTCTGACATAAGACAGCTCCTTTTGAACAACCTATAGATAATTGCAAACCGAAGCAGCTTTCTTACGGCAACCGTAACCCTGTGTCTATGCGCACGTCTTCCGGAAGGGTAAACAAGTCAACGACGCACATTGGCACGACAGGGATCATTTTGCTTCGGTGGATTCTACGGGTACAATGCTGAGGCTCTCTCTCATTAGCCGGCCCATTTTGAATTTCACCGTCCGCTTGGCAGGCACTTCGACACGGGCGAGCGTTTTCGGATTCTGAGCGATTCGCGCCGCCCGCGTCTTGGTTTCGAAGACGCCGAAATCGCGAAACTCCAGCCGGTTGTCGTTTTGGCACAACTCTTTGGTAATCTCGTCAAGGAAGCTCTGGACTATCTGCTTGACAGTAACTCTTTTGGCCTGTGTTTGGTCAGCGATGCGATCGATTAGGTCTTTCTTCGTAACTGTTGCCATAGGCTACCTCACTCTACCAAAGGGCAGTGGCGAAATTGAATTCCGCTTAACACATATCCAGGCCTGGCCAAATGCGCAATCGACTACCATCCCACAGCCCATCACACCTCTTGAAATCTCAAATACGGACGCCGCTCTCTGGATGCAGCGACCTCATCGGCATCTTAGCCCGACGTCAATCAACGTTCAGGCCGCGACGTTCGAGCACTGCAACTCACTATACTATAAAGACTTCTATGCAGCAAGCACTTTTTCGACAAATTTTCCGAGCCCTGCAAAGCGGCAAATGATACATGCTCGATATGGCGATTTTCAGGCCGACGAGCGACACCGACGGGTAGACGGAACAGCGGGCGACAGATCGGGGAAATAGGCACAATATTGAATCCGCAGGTCTGCCGGCCGCCGCTTTGCAACGTATGCGTCTGTTTGGGCCGCTCAATGATGGATGATCGCAGAAACACCAAACTGGCCACAACTACTGCGCAGGATATGGCCTGTCTCCTCTTATTTACTTTGGTTTGCGGATTCTACGCATTCTCCCTCGCCCTGCCGCGGTCAGTCCCCATAGAAGACCAGGTGGTCATAGGTCCGCTTATCCGCCCGTTTCCTCTGATCCTCGTCCAGTGGGCCGTGGTACTCGCAGTGAAAGAAGCGGCTGTCGAATATCGGGGCCGGCAGCATCTGCTGCTTGCCGGCGATGGCGCCGGCCAGGTGCATGAGCATCAGCGGCATCTCGTCGCCGGTGCGCGCCCAGTTGCGCCGAGACCGGGGAAACAGACCTGTTGGCTTCTGGATTGCGATGCAGTTGTCACCGATTCGGCAAGCCAGACGGAGGATCGCGTCGTCGCCGGTGACCCGATACAGTTCCAGCAATGCGTACGCCGCCCGCCAGTCACGAGACTGTGTTGCGAAGTCCGGGGATTGCCCCTGCCCGTTGCTGTCACCGAGATCGCCAAGATGGAGATGTCGCGCCAGGGCGCGCGTCATGTTCCAGTGGTCGCTGTCGCGGGTCAGCCGCCAGGCCAGCGCATAGCCCCAAAGCAGTGAGCCATCGGGCCTGCGCGGTGCGAATGAACTTGGGACGTAATAGTCGCTTCGAGCCTCGCGCCACCGCAGGGGCGTCCCATCAGTCATCATGGCGATGAAGTTGCCGCTTTCGGAATCGTAGCAGTGTTCGCCGTAGGTCCTCAGGTCGTCCGACGCCCATTGAAGAAACCGGCGGCCCGTCTCGGCGAACTGTCCGCCTGCTTCGATCAGTGCACCGGCCGCCTGCATTTGGGCTAGCGGCAGATGATGGTAACGACAACTCTGATGGTACGACGCGACGATTTTCGCCTCGTTGATTCCGGGGTGCACGTGGCCCAGGGCGTCCTGTGCGCGATCGTGCCTGCGATAGCTGAGTTGGCCGCCCGAAAGACCGGTGACGGGATCTCGGGCCTGCTGCCATCGCAGCGCCAGACGTTCGGTCCACCTCAGCGCGTCGGCGTTGCGGCCCAGAATGGCAAGCATGACACCAGTGTGCATCAGTGGCGGCGTAACGTTGACGAATGAAAGATTGCTTCCCTCGATGGCAAACGGAATCTCTTTGTCTTGTGCGAAATTGTGGTCCCACCGGGCCCGGCGGTCCCGCTTGACGCTCGCGTGGCGATTGTAGTCCAGCAGCGACCAGTCGAGAATGTGGCCCGCCCAGATTGCTTCGGTGAGCTTACGCGTGCCCTGCGGATCGACACGCCACATGAGACGGTAATAGGGCTGATGTCCTTTCAATTCGTGCACGTCGGCATATTGGCCCACAGGCTTGTCGGCCTGCAGATCCCATGCGAGGTGCCCGCCCCAGTATAGAAGACCGCTGGGGGCTGTCAGCTCTCTCAGAGCGTAGGCAGTGGCCTCTTCCGCGGCTTTGCGGTATTTGCTTTCTCCGGTCAATGCGGTCAGGCCGTCGAGGACTCGCAACAACGGCTGTTGGCTGGCAAAATTGCACAGGACCCAGGTCTCGCCTCTGCACTGCCAGCGGACCGGTTCCAGTGTCTCGGCGTGAAGTCCGTCAACGAACAGCGGCGTTTCCTTCGGCCCATATGTGTCGCGGCCGTGCTCGAGCGTGGTCTCGGCGAAAGCACGTACGGCCTCAATATAGCGCCCCGCGTCAGCACCCTGCATTTGCCAGGCGGGAATGAGAACACAGATCGCAAGCGTCAGAGAATGTGTGAAACAGCGTCGGTGCAACATAAAGTCGAACTCCTTCCATGCGGAACGCAACGATGATAGTCGGTTAGTCGATCACAGCCCGTTGTCTGCCGCCTTTGGACCGTCGTAATCATACTTGAACCAGTCGATATCGAGCCATCCCGCCGGTTCCCGATCATTCCAGCAAAAGAAACCAAGCCGGTCGCCCGACCAGCGCCCGAAAGTCAGCTTGAACTGCGAACCAAACGGACTGAAAGCTTTGCCATCTGTACTATAAAAGAACTGTGCCTCATCGCCATCGTTGATTGTCCGAATCCATAGGGTATCGGTCTTAATGGCGGGGCCGTCTTCAACTCTTCCGTTGGCACTGAAGAACAATCGCCTGGCTCCATTCCCGGCTACACAGACGCCCAGCAGATGATGCGTGCCGCTGAAACGCACAAAGCCCGCTCGCTGGTGCGGCTTCATTGCAGACAGATCGAACTTCGCTTCGGCTTCGCCCCGGCCCGTTCCCATCAAGCGCTGACTGAGAGTATTGCACGCCCCCCAGAAGCCTCCATCACCGACCGGCACCGACGCCTTCAGCCGCAGCCACCCCGGCCGCTCTGTCAGCGACCAGCGGTCATTACGCGGATTGTGATTCCACTCCCACTGCGCGCCCAGCGACATCGACGCGAAACTGTCATCTGTTTGCGCCCCTCTGATCGGATGGCCGTTGACGGGCTTGACCCCCTTCCATACGGGTTCCCCAATCCCGTCGCTGTCGATGTCCTCGCCCATGATCGGCCAGCCGTCCTTCCAGACCACCGGTTCGAGCCACTGCGAACGCCCCTCGAAGGACTCCCGAGTTGTCGGCCCGGCGAGGTCTCCTTTGCGACGGCTTCGCGCCTGCACGAGTTGATGGACGAACCACCATGAGCCGTCAGGAGCCTCAAGCAGTGAACCCTGGCACACGCTGCGATGCACGCCGTTGCCCTTCTCCATCAGCACCCGGCGTTCGTACGGCCCGTAGACACTGCCGGTGCGCGATCGCAGCGCAATCTGTTTGCGGTCGTTGTCCCGCCACTCGGCCATAAGAATGAACCAGCGCCCGCCAATCTTCATGATCTTGGCCGCTTCGGCTCCGGGGGCGTGATAGATCGCTTTTCCCTCGTCGAGCAGACGCTTTCCGTCCCAACTCATTCGAAACAGACGTGTCTGATTGCCCGGCTTCTCGCCCGTTGGGTCGCGCCCGAAGTTGCAGACAAGATATGCCTGATGGGCTTCCTCGTCCCAGAAAACCGCCGGGTCTGTCCAGCGCTGCTTCGCCAGCATACAGACCGGCTCGTCCCAGGGCCCGCCGATATCCGGGGCGCTGGTCATGTAGAGTCCGTTCGTCGTATCGATCATGTAGCAATACCAGCGGCCTTCATGGTACGCCAGATCTCCCGCCCATACGCCAAAGCGATAGCCGTCCATGCGGCCAGGATCATATTTCTGATCCCATGACAGACGGTCGTACACGTGCCCGAGTATGCTCCAGTTGACCATATCCCGCGATTGGAGAATCACCATGCCGGGTGACATGTGCTGCTTGGACGAAATCATGTAGTAAATGCCATCGTGCTCGACAATGTCGGAGTCCGGGAAATCGGCGTTGAGTATCGGGTTGCGGTATGTGCCGTCGCCCTGATCGCCCCATGAGCCAATTCGCGCCTGTGAACGGCAGGACGCACAAGAACAAATCACCAGTAATATGACGAGCAACTTTGGAAGTGCCTGCATCGTCGGCCTCCTTGGCTTGGCTGCATATTTCGTTGATCGGCGTATCGATATTCTATGGCTTTTGCCGGCTACTGGCCAGTCGTATCCGCAGATCGGTGCCTGATGGAGACCTTCCGTATCGCGCATGCAGCCAATCGCTGTGACGCTACGGCGTGGGAACAGCGTTTTTGGTTTGCAGACACCGGTTTTGAACGTAAGATGGCGTCATGCTGGATAAAGGACTGGTTCAAGTGTATACGGGCGATGGCAAGGGCAAAACGACCGCCGCGTTCGGCCAGGCGCTGCGTGCAGCCGGCCAGGGCAACAAGGTGCTGATCTATCAGTTCCTCAAGCCCTCATCGCTGGATATCGGCGAACGATTCGCCCTGCAACTGGGAGCCGTCCGAATTCGCCTGGAAGTGCTGGATGTGCAGTGGGATATGGCGACATCGCCCGACGATCCGCAAGCGCGGACCGAGACGCAAACGCAGATCAGAGAAGTCCTGGAACGAATCGCCCAGACGGCCGAGAAGCGATTCTACGATGTGATCATTCTGGATGAGATCGTATACTGCCTTTCACAATCGCTGGCTGCCTTGGAGGACATTCGCAGCATTTGCCAGAGGCGCGACGAGCGAGTGGAGATCGTCATGACCGGGCGGGGAGCAACGCAGGAATTGCTGGCGATGGCGAATTTGGTGACGGAAATGAAAATGATAAAACATCCTTTTGAGGATGGATTGGCGGCCAGACGGGGCATCGAGTATTAGCCCGGGGATGTATCACGATAATCAGGTAAACGGAGACAGCCGCAATATGGCAAAAAGCGTTGCAGTCATTATTTGTTGTGCGGGGCCGGGCACACGGTTCGGCGGAAAGCGAAAGAAGCAATACGTCAATGTGGGCGGCAGAGCCGTCTTCCTGCGAAGCGTCGAGCTCTTCTCGAATCGCGAGGACGTCAAGCAGATACTGCTCGGCATCGCGGAAGACGATGAAGAGCTGGTTTCCGTCAAGTGGGGACCCAATCTGAAGTTCTTCGGGGTCAAGACCTTCTTCGGAGGCAAGGAGCGATTCGAGACGAGCAATAAGGGACTGGAACTCGTGGAAGATGGGATCGACCTGGTGGCCGTGCACGATGCGTGCAGATGCTGCGTGACCGATGAGATGATCGGCAGAGTGATCGACAAGGCGAGCGAGACCGGGGCGGCCATACCCGCCGCTCCCGTGACCGCAACGATCAAAAAGGCCGAAGAGCATACCATTGTCGAAACGGTCGATCGAAACAACCTGTACGAAGCGCAGACGCCGCAGATTTTCGATGCCGCGCTGCTCAGAAAGGCTTATGCTAATTTGTCCAGCCTCGATCAAAGCGCGATCAGCGATGATGCGCAACTGGTCGAGGCGCTGGGTGAGAAGGTCTCCATCGTCGAGACCGACTCGTCCAACATCAAGATCACGCGGCCCAGCGATATACCGATCGCCGAAGCCATCATCAAGTCGCGTCCGAAACCCAGGGCGGATGACTACCGGGGTCCGTTCATCGAAGCTCAGTGGTAGTCCGGCGACTTGCCAATGAACAAAGAGATTCGATTCAAGAAGGAGAAGAGAAATGAAGACATGGAAGACCACGGTAAGTTACGTTGTGCTGGCGGTAACGGCGGTTCTCGTCTGCGGCGGCTGCAATCTCGGACTCATGAGCAGCAAGATGCCTGTCGTGTTCGAGGACGATTTCGAGCACGGCAGTATGGCGGCATGGGAACCGACCGATCCGGATGCCTGGCGGATCGAAGAAGGACGCGGGGGCAAGGTCCTTTCTCAGTTCAAGGCCAGCGATTACAAGCCGCCGGTGCGTTCGCCGCACAATATGAATCTGATTGAGGACGTCGAGGTCGGCAGTTTCGTACTGGAACTGAAAATGCATTCGACTACCAAAGACTACGGCCATCGCGATTTGTGTTTGTTCTTCGGACACCAGGACCCGTCGCATTTCTACTACGTTCACATTGCCAATCAGTCCGATGCCCACGCCAACTCGATTTTCATCGTGGACGGCGAGCCGAGGGTCTCCATCGCCGAGACGCGGACCGAGGGAACCAAGTGGGACGAGCAATGGCACACGGTGCGGCTGGTTCGCGAGGTAGAGACGGGAACGATCGAGGTCTTCTTCGACAATATGGACACACCCATCATGAGGGCGCAGAACGAGCGATTCAAGCACGGACGCGTCGGAGTCGGCTCGTTCGACGACACGGGGCAGTTCGACGACGTCGTTCTGCGCGGCGTTCGCAAATAGCCGCCTCACAATCGAGCAACGCCCCTGCTTTGCAATCGCCCAGCCCTGTAACTGTGGTGCAGGGACGGCAAGTTTTGCGCATGCGGATTCGCGTGTTCGTCACATGGCAAGGCTTCAGACGTCGCCCAGAGGGTCGAAATCGGCGAATACGGCTGCATAACGGCTTTTCTGCCGGCCGATTTTTGTTGCAAAAGGCTAAAAAAGTGTTAGGCTTCTGTTTGCTTTATTCGGAGTAGGGTAGCCTCGGTTTTCCCCGCTTTGGACGGCTTGTGGGGAATCGCCGTGATGACAAGGAAAGGGAGGCGCGAAAATGGAACGCACTGGCAAGGAGCGGAGAAGTTTGGGAGCAATCGGCACGGTACGGCCGGTTGCGCTGGCGATAATCTGCTTCTGGATATCTTTATCGCCGATGGTCCGGGCCCAATACAAGCCCGCCGACGGTCCACTCATGACGCGATGGGCCCAGAGTGTTTCTCCTGCCGACGTACACGAGGAGTATCCGCGTCCACAGATGGTGCGGCGCCAGTGGCGCAATCTCAACGGCCTGTGGGACTGGGCGATTCGGCCCAAAGATGCGGTCGAGCCCGAGACATTCGACGGTAAGATTCTCGTACCTTTCGCAGCCGAATCGGCCCTGTCGGGTGTGATGAAACGAGTCGGGCCTGACAACCGGCTCTGGTACAAACGCACATTCACAGTCCCGGCGACGTGGAATCGCATTCGCGGCGAGAATGCGTCCTTCGGGGTGCTGCCCCAAAAACGGATCATACTGCATTTTGGCGCGGTCGACTGGGAGACCAGCGTCTGGATTAACGGTCGGCTTGTCGGCACCCACAAGGGCGGCTACGATCCGTTCTCATTCGATATCACCAAAGCCCTGCAAAGCGGCGAGCAGGAAATAGTCGTCAGCGTGTGGGATCCAACCAATGCCGGCCCGCAGCCCCGAGGCAAGCAGGTCCGCAAGCCGGGCGGAATCTGGTACACGCCCGTGACCGGAATATGGCAGACGGTGTGGATCGAGCCGGTCGACGAAGCATACATCAAAGCGCTTACGATCGTTCCCGATATAGACGGGCATAAGGTGCTGGTCACGGCGGAATGTTCGGATGCGGCGGCAGGCTGCACGGTCGAGGCGCGCGTCAACGGTGATTCCTATGCGACAGCGCGGGGACGCGGCAGCGTCGGGGAGCAATTGGCGCTTAGCGTACTGCGGCCGAAACTGTGGTCGCCCGATTCGCCGTATCTGTACGATTTGAAGGTTACGCTGAAGGACAGGTGGGGCCGGTGTCTCGATGAGGTGAGCAGCTACTTCGGCATGCGAAAGATCGCGCTGGACAGGGACGAAGACGGAATCGTCCGCCTGTTTCTCAACAACGAGCCCCTCTTTCAGTACGGGCCGCTCGATCAGGGATGGTGGCCGGACGGTCTGTACACGGCGCCCAGCGACGAAGCCCTCAAGTACGACATTGAAATCACAAAACGCCTCGGCTGCAACATGCTCCGCAAGCACGTCAAGGTCGAGCCCGACCGCTTCTACTACTGGTGCGACAAACTCGGGGTGCTCGTCTGGCAGGATATGCCCAACGGCAACAATCAGGGCGAGGATGCACGCGAGCAGTTCGAGCGCGAACTGGTCAGAATGATCGAGGCGTTTCGCAATCACCCGTCCATCGTAATGTGGGTACCTTTCAACGAGGGCTGGGGGCAATACGATACGCCGCGGATCGTCGAACTCGTCAAACAACACGATTCCAGCCGGCTTGTCAACAACGCCAGCGGCTGGACGGATCGCGGCGTCGGCGACGTCCACGACATCCACAGCTATCCGGGCCCCGCCGTGCCTCCGCTCGAAGAGAACCGGGCCGCAGTGCTGGGTGAATTTGGTGGATTGGGTCTGCCATTGTCCGGCCACACCTGGCAAAGTGAGAAGAACTGGGGATATCGCAGTTACAAGGATCGCGGCGAACTAACCGACGCCTACGTCGCGTTGGTTGACAGACTGCACATGCTGGTCGGCGAGGGGCTGGCAGCGGCGGTGTACACGCAGACGACCGACGTGGAGATCGAGGTCAACGGATGGATGACATACGACCGGGCGGTGATCAAGATGGACGGTGCGGCCGTCACAATGGCCAACAAAAAGCTGTACCTGCCCCCACCCATTATCAAACCGCTTGTACCGACCTCCCGGAAGGAGGCGCAAGTATGGCGCTATACCATGACTGAGCCTGCGGCCGGCTGGCAGGAACCGGGTTTTGACGACTCAGCATGGAAACAGGGTCCGGGTGGATTCGGAACCGAAGACACGCCCGGAACGGTCGTGCGGACCCAATGGGATAGCTCGGATATCTGGATACGGCGAACATTTGATCTGGAAGCCGAGCCGAATGAGCCCCTGCTGTACATCCATCATGACGAAGATGCGCAGGTGTATGTCAACGGCGTGCTCGCGGGAAAATTCGCAGACTATACGACCAGCTACCAGCGCGTCGCTCTAAGTGAGGCGGCGGCAGCAGCTCTGAAGGTCGGCGAGAATCAACTGGCCGTGCACTGTAAGCAGACCACCGGCGGACAGTACATCGACGTGGGCCTCGTCGAGATCATCGAGCCTGCCGAAGAGAAATAGGCGTTGAGACGGCGTGCACTGCCTGGGCGACTCCGCAGCCCCAACGTCGCAGCATTGTGCCGCTGGACTGGTCGCTCTCACACCTCCCAGTTCAACTGCTTATGACAGCGCAGATAGAATCTGCCCGTGAGGTGCGCGCAGACAAGCAACGTGTAAAAGACCAGGCCGGCCGAAAGGAAGAAGGTGAAGCGGTTAAAAGGCATAGAGACTACGGCAAAAACGACGGGTGCCCACAACAGCCCGAATAATATCTGAAGGCCGAGATAAAAGAAGAGCGTGCTGCAAATCGAACCGAGCAACAGCAATGGATTCAACGCGGTGACGATCGAGTCGAACATCTCCATCGCAAGCACCGCCATCGGCATCACGAACACACCCAGTCCCAGCAGCGACCAGAAGACGACATCAATGCCAACGTTGCCACCATACAACAGAGCAGGCAATCCCGGCACGACCATACAGACCAGCAACCGAAACGTACGGCCCAGCAGTTCGGCCAGACCCGGAGCAACCCCGGCCGTTTCAACAGCGCGTATCCCGCCCAGCGCACTGTCGCGCACGCTCTCGCATACATACCAGCCCGCGTAAAACAGCAACACAATCCCCGTCAGTACCAGGGCGGCCCACATAAGCACGAGCAGAACCAAAGCGGGAGGAAAGGCCATCGTGATCCCCCCGAAAAACATAACGAGAATGCGAAGAAAAAGCGGGACGCCCACTACTATAAAGAACACCGTCAGGCCGGATTTGCTCAAGGGATAGAGTAGTATGTCAACCGGCCATGGAAAACGCCGCTCAGGCAGCGGTTCGTCGTCCCGCCGAACATGACCCGGCATTGCATCGCGGAATTCATCGGGATATGCCTCTATCGATTCGCCGGTGGCTTCCGGTCGTGGCGGAGCCTCAGCCTCCTGCTGAACGTCCAGCAACGTCAACTTATAGCCCGGTCCGGCGTCGCTTGGTATGTCAGCGGATTGTTGATTCTGCACGCCAGAGATCTGCGATCGAGGCTCTGGAACGATGATCGTGCTCTTGCAGTTCGGGCAGCGGCCGCGGCTGCCTGATCGTTTGTCGTCCACGCGAAATCGCCTGCCGCAATATGTACAGGAAAATTCGATCATTTGCCCTTCGGTTTCATAGCAGCCGCCGCTCGGCATGTGCCCCCGGACCCGGCTTGCCCCTCTAAAACCGCTATCGACAAACCGATGGTCTACTCCGCAGACAGCTTCTGCCGGACCAACTCGGCCGCGGCGGCCAGAGCTTCGTCGATCTTTTCCGGATTCTTGCCGCCGGCCTGAGCCATTTGAGGACGTCCGCCGCCTCCGCCGCCCACAATCGGGGCAACCTCTTTGACGATATCTCCAGCCTTGAGACCCTGCTTGATCAGATCGTCGGTAACGCCCGCCAGCAACGTGACTTTGCCGTCGTCAGCGAACGCCAGTACAACGGCCGCCGAGCCGGCCTTCTTCTTGATCATGTCGATGGATTCCCGTGCGCGATCGAGCGAAGGACTCTGCAGCCGGCCGACAATAAGACGGGCCTGCCCGACCACCTCCGCATTATCCAGCATCTTGCGGGCCTCTTCCATCGGATCCGGACCCGCCTGTCCCGCGCCGCTCTTGATCTGTTTGGCCAGCTTCTTGTTGTTCTCGACGAGCTGCTCGACCCGACCGACAATCGCGTCGGCGGGAACTTTCAGCAGTTGCGTCAGCGCGTCAATCACATCGCCCGTTCGTTCGAGGTGCTCCTGCAGAGCAGCGCCGGTTATTGCCGTTATGCGCCGCACCCCGGCCGAAATACTCTCTTCTTTCACAACCTTGAAACCGCCGATGACACCCAGTCGATCGACATGCGTCCCGCCGCAGAACTCTCTGCTGAATGCATCGCTGATCCGTTCGGTTCCGGGCGCACCGAGACAAACGACGCGAACCTCGTCGCCGTATTTCTCGCCGAACAACGCCATCGCACCGAGCTGCTCGGCTTCGGTGCGCTTCATCGTGGTCCATGTTACGGGCAGGTCATCATTGATTCTGTCGCGGACCAGTTTCTCAACTTCCTTCAACTGGCCCCCAGTGGGAGCTTTCGGGCACGTGAAGTCGAACCGCAGATATTCCGGGCCTACGTAACTGCCCTGCTGCGCGACCGAATCGCCGAGCACCTGCTGGAGCGCCCATTGCAGGAGATGTGTGGCGGTATGATTCTTCTTGATCGCGTTGCGATCCTTGCTGACTCGGGCGGTTACTTTCTGGCCGGCCCGCAGCGAACCCTTTTCCAGCTTGCCGCGATGAACAACGCAGTTGGCGATACGGGTGGTCTGCTCGACCACGAATTTCGCACCGTCCGCCTCGATCAGGCCGCAATCACCCACCTGTCCGCCCGCCTCGGCGTAGAAGCAGGTCTTGTCCAGAACCAGACCGACCTCCGCCTGTCCCTCGATAGTTCCGGTGTCATTGAAGCCGCCCGTGTCTATCCAGCCCAGCAACGTCGCTTCGCACGTATCGACGTCATATTTCTGCACGTCTTCGGTGGCCGGCAGTTCCGTGTCGGTCAGCACCGCCATCAGGGAATCACCCTTCTGGGCCGAGCGGGCACGCTCGCGCTGCTCGGCCATGAGGATCTCGAAAGTCTCGGTATCGACTTTAAGCCCCCGCTCTTCGGCCATCAACTGCGTCAGGTCCAGCGGGAATCCGTAAGTGTCGTAAAGCTGAAAGGCGTCTTGTCCGCTGATGGTCTTCCGGTCCGTCCTGGCGGCGCGATCGGCGGCGCCGCCGAAGATTTCAATGCCCCTGTCCAGCGTCCTGCCGAAGCTTTTCTCTTCAGATTCGATCACCGTCGTCACATAGTCGGCCCGGCTTTGGATCTCCGGAAAGGCCTCGCCGAGAAAGCCGACGACCACGGGAACCAGCTTGTAGAGAAACGGCTCGTGCAGGCCGAGTTCGCGGCCGAAGCGAGCGGCTCGGCGGAGGATGCGTCGAATGACGTAGCCGCGTCCTTCGTTGGAAGGCGCCGCTCCATCGGTTACGGCGAAAGTCACCGCACGAACGTGGTCGGCGATCACGCGAAAAGCGTTGTCCGTCTGGTTGCCCAGTTCGGCCGTGTACTTGCGGCCGCTCATCTTCTCGGTCTCTTCGATGATCGGCATGAAAAGATCCGTATCGTAGTTGCTGCGCTTCTTCTGCAGAACCGCGACAACACGTTCGAGTCCGGCGCCGGTGTCCACGCCCTTCGCGGCAAGGGGCACCAGCTTGCCGCCGGGCTGGCGGTTGTATTGGATGAATACGAGATTCCACAGTTCGATGTAACGCGCGCAGCCGCAGTTAACGCTGCACGTATGGCCCGCCACGTGCCGCATGTCACAGGCATCGGGTCCGAGGTCGATGTGCACTTCACTGCACGGTCCGCACGGACCCGTCTCGCCCATCTCCCAGAAGTTGTCCTTCTTGCCGCATTTCAGCACGCGCTCGGGCGGAAGCGACGTTACCTCAGGCCATATCGCCGCAGCCTCGTCATCGGGCGGAAGTTCGTCCGCCTTGTCGCCCGCAAAGACAGTCGCCCACAGACGATCCGCCTCGATACCCCAGACCTCCGTCAGCAGTTCCCACGCCCACTGAATCGCTTCGCGTTTGAAATAGTCCCCGAACGACCAGTTACCGAGCATCTCGAAGAAGGTGTGATGGTAGGTATCGCGGCCGACCTCCTCCAGATCGTTATGCTTGCCGCTGACCCGCAGACACTTCTGACTGTTGGCCGCACGCGGAAATTCCGGCTGCGTCAGGCCCAGGAAGATGTCCTTGAACTGATTCATGCCCGCGTTGGCGAACAGAAGCGTTTCATCGTTGATCGGAACGATGGGCGAACTCGGAACGAACCGATGCTGCTTGCTCTCGAAAAATCCGATGAAGTCGCTTCGTATCTGCTTTGCTGTTTTCATGCGGTCTCTCTTATTCTGACTTCTTTTCAGCCGGGGTGCTTTCTTTTGCATCCGGCGACTCTATCAGTCCTTTGGCCACGAGCACCCTGGTCTTTATTTCTTCGCTCAAATCCTTCTCCTCCATGAGGAACTTCTTGGCATTTTCCCTGCCCTGGCCCAGCCGCACGTCGCCGTAATTGAGCCAGGCCCCGCTCTTCTGCACTACATCGCACGCCAGAGCCAGATCGAGCAGATCCCCTTCATAGCTGATCCCGCTGTCGAACATGATGTCGAACTCGGTATCGCGGAAAGGCGGGGCGATCTTGTTCTTCACGACGCGAGCGCGAACGCGAGATCCGACCGCACCGGTGTTGTCCTTGATGGTCGTAATACGCCGCAGGTCCAGGCGGACGGAACTGTAAAACTTCAGCGCCTTGCCGCCGGGCGTCGTTTCGGGATTGCCGAACATCACACCGATCTTCATGCGGATCTGGTTGATGAAGATCAGCGCGGTCTTGCTCCTGTTAATGATCGCAGTGAGTTTTCGCATCGCCTGGCTCATCAGGCGGGCCTGCCGGCCGACGTGCGTATCGCCCATTTCGCCCTCGATCTCCGCTTTGGGAGTCAGGGCTGCGACCGAATCGACCACGATAATATCGACCGAATTCGATTTGACGAGCATTTCGGTGATATCGAGCGCTTGCTCACCCGTGTCCGGCTGACTCACCAGCATGCTGCTGACGTCCACACCCAGACGCTTGGCCCACGTCGTATCGAGAGCGTGCTCGGCATCGATGAAGGCTGCAACGCCGCCGCCCTTCTGAGCGCTCGCAATCGCGTGCAGCGCCAGGGTTGTCTTTCCCGAGGATTCCGGGCCGTACAATTCGGTGACTCGGCCGCGAGGAATCCCGGCGCCGCCCAGAATGATATCGAGCGACAGCGAGCCCGTCGGGACACCCTCGATTCGCGCGTAGTTCTGCTCGTCCATCTGCATGATCGAGCCCTGGCCGTACTGCTTTTCGATCTGCGATATTACGCGCTCCAGCGCCGCGTCTCTGCTGCTTTGCGATTTGAGCGGCTCGACCTTGCTTTTGGATTTGCCTCTGGATGTGCCTGTCTTTGTCTTTGCCATTTCCTTATCTCCTCACTGCAATTGGTTAAAAACGAATCTCGCACATCGATCTTCGTGTTGCTATCCAGAATGAAGCGGATATCCGCCCAACAGAGTATAGACTGGCCCGGCCGGTGTCAACTGGCTTTGATAGATGCTGATCGCTTCGACGGGAATTCGCCCGACGCTGTAATCAGCGTAATCGCCCGTCAGGCGGCCGAGCTTGAATCCCGCGTGCCTGTTGCGTATGCGGCACAAGGTCAGATGCGCCGAGAACTTCCGGCTCTCGGGCGGGAAACCCACCTGAGCCAGTTGGGCCTCCAGGTCCGCATGGAGCTTCGCCAGTGCGGCCGATTCGGCACCGGCCCCCACCCACAGGACCCGCGCGCTCTTTCCACCGAACGAGCCTACGGTCGCAACGTCAATCTCGAAAGGAGCTGCCCCTGCTACTACCTGCTCTACGGCGCTGCAAACGTCCACGACCTGTTGATCCGTGATCTCGCCGAGGAACTTGAGCGTCAGATGCATCGCCTCAGGGCGAACCCACTTGACGTCGCCTTTGCGGATATCCACCGCTCCGGCCAACTCCGTCTGCAACTCAGCCAGTTCTTCCTTAACGGTCGGGTCAATATCGATGGCAATGAAACACCGCATGGCTGCACACCCACACTGCGAAAACACAAAATACAATCACCCTTGGCCGACCGCCGCGCTGCTCGCAACCGGCGATCAGAACCGCGTTACCTCGCGCATGAACTCGAATCGCTTGTCGATCTTCTCGCGATCCGCCGACTGAAGCCCCTCAAGGGAAAAACCCGCAATGGTAAACGAGGCGGTAACGGTGCCGTAAACGACCGCGGCCTTGAGCGTGTCGAAGTCCGGCGCGCCCGCGTCCTGCATGGAGGAAATATAGCCCAGAAATCCTCCTGCGAAGCTATCGCCCGCCCCCGTCGGATCAATGACCTCGTCGGCCGGATACGCCGGCATTGCAAAAATCCGGCCGTCTGCATCGCACATCATCGAGCCCGACTCGCCCTTCTTGACAACCACGACCGAGGGGCCCAGTTCCAGAATCTTACGGCCGGCGCGGATAAGATTCTGATCGGCCGCAAGCATCTTCGCTTCGTCCTCATTGATAATCAGGCAATCCACTCGCGTGAGCAGATCGTGCAAATCGCTCAGATGATCTCCGATCCAGCAGTTCATGGTGTCGGCCGCCACGAACTTCGGCCCGGGAATCTGCGAAAGCAATTCCTGCTGAAGCTTCGGAGCCGTGTTCGCCAGAAAGACGCACCGGCTGTCCTTGAAGGTCTCGGGCACTATCGGCGGCCCTTCGCCGAGGACGTTCAGTTCAATAACCTCTGTGGTACGGTCGTCCATGTTCTCGTGGTATCGCCCGGTCCAGCGAAACGTCTTGCTGCCCTCGCGTATCTCCAGCCCGGCCAGATCGACGTCCCGGCCGACAAATACCTCGTCCAGCATAAAAGGACAGTCCTCGCCAACCACCCCAACAAAGCGAACGGGCGAAAAGAAACTCGCGGCCATACTGAAATAGACGGCCGAACCGCCCAGACATTCTTCACTGACGCCCAAAGGCGTCCGCACAGTGTCGATTCCAATCGAACCGGTAACCAATAACGACATGACCTGCGCTCCTTAATTCTCACCACTGCCTTGAGCGAACCTGCTGAGCGTTACATCGATCCTGGCCAGGGTATTGCCGATGCCCAGAAGCTGGACCGAATCGAAAATCGGCGGGCTGATGGTCGTTCCTGTAATGGCGACGCGCAGCGGCTGGGCCACTTTGCCGAGCCCCACCTCTTTCTCCTCTGCGAGCGAACGCAACATATCTTCGATGCCCTGCTCGGTGAACTCCGCGAGACCGGCAAGCCGCTTTCGCACCTCACCAAGTATCTCCAGCCCGCTGCTCTTGAGCAGCACCTTCCTGACCGCCTTTTCGTCGTACTCGATCGCGTCGTCAGGCACGAACAGAAATCGGCTCTTGCGCTCGATATCAGCGAGCGTCCTTGCCCCCTGGCATATTTCTATCAGGTGCAGCAGCAATTCGTCGTCGGCCCGACCAACAGGAGAATCGACAACGTCCAGATACTGTCTCGTATGCGACAGCAGCTTCGCCGCAGGCACCATTCGAATGTGTTCGGTGTTGAAAGCAAGCAGCTTCTTGCGATCGAACAGGCTGTTGCTCTTGGTCAGCCGCGACAGGTCGAAGGACGCGATTAGTTCATCGACGGTCATGATCTCCTTGCCGTCGCCCGGATTCCAGCCCAGCAGCGCAAGGAAGTTCACCATCGTCTCCGGCAGATAGCCGCTCTTCGAGAAATCCACGATATTGATCTCGGGCAGCGCCACCCCCAAATGCTTGGCCATTGCGTCGACCGCCGGCATATCCGGCGTAGTCTTGCCTTTGATGAAACTCTCCAGGTCGCCCACCGCCATGCCGGCGATGCCGGCCAATTTGCCGTAATCGATACCCTGCTTGCCCTTGATCGAATCACACAGGGTTCTGGGCCGCTCGCGCTTGGAGAGCTTGCCGCCCGAGTCGCTGACAGTCACCGACATATGAGCGTACTTCGGCAGCGCGTGGTCGCCGAACAGGGCCTGCCAGAGAGCCTGCTGGCCGGGCGTGTTCATCAGATGCTCCTGGCCGCGTATGATATGCGTGATGCCCATAAGATAATCGTCCACGACGCAGGCGAAGTTATATGTTGGAAAGCCGTCGCTCTTCTGGATGATGAAATCACTCAGCTCCGTCGCACCGAACGTAACCTGGCCCCGCACCACGTCATCCACGACCAACTGCCCCTCCTCAGGCATGGCGAATCGCACCGTTACCGGTCGGCCCTCGGCCCGGGCCTTCTCGGCGTCCTGCTCGGACGGCAAGCTCTCGGGCCGAACGTACGCGAAGCCTTGCTTGGCCGCCTCGGCCTTTTTGCGCATGGCGTCGAGTTCTTCGGCGCTCTCGAAACAGTAATAGGCCTTGCCTTCGGCCAGCAATTGTCTGATGTACTTGTCGTAGATGTCGGTGCGCTGCGACTGCAGGTACGGACCATTCGGCCCGCCCACCTCTGGCCCTTCATCCCAGTCAATACCGAGCCAGCGAAGATCCGCCATCACCTGGCGCATCGCCGTGGGCGTGTTGCGCTTCTGATCCGTATCTTCAATGCGCAGGATGAACGTGCCGCCCGTCCGCCGGGCCCAGAGCCAGTTGAAAAGAGCGGTACGCGCGCCGCCGACGTGCAGATATCCCGTCGGAGACGGCGCAAAACGCGTTACTACCTTGTCAGACATACTTTACGATTCCCCAAAAAGCGGCGAAAATGCGAAAGACACAGCCTACGCGAACAGACTCGCGCTGTCAAGTTCGCAGACCGTCTTTGACGCGCTCCCAACCGATTCCATCCTTGCTTTCGGCCTTATCGCACCCAACCTCGGTCGTATAATAAGTCGCTCTCTTTCCGGCGTCGCAGTTGCTCCACAGTTTCTTGAACGAGGTGAATACGCGGATGTGGCCAAGCATTGGACCGGTACGGCAGCGGGCCGGGCCGCGACCGAAATACAGGGAGAGGTGATTTGCACCATGCCCATGAATTGGCCCACTTTCGCTGTCGCAGGTGATCCGTCTGGCTGTGGGCGGCTTGTCGCTTCTGCTGCTCCTGGGCTACCGTCGGGCAACACGCCGGCAAACTGGACGTGCGGGCAACAATTTGCTAAAGTGCGCTATTGAAGAATAGGACAGTGCATCAAACAGCAAGGAATTCTGAGCATCGGAGAACCGATGAGCGACAGTACTAAGAAGAACGACGAACAGAGGCTGGATTTTGTCCGCCAGATTGTGGCCGACGACCTGGAGACGAACAAATGGGACGGACGCGTGGTAACCCGTTTCCCGCCCGAGCCCAACGGCTACCTCCACATCGGACACGCCAAGAGCATTTGTCTGAACTTCGGCATAGCAGCCGAGTTCGGCGGGACCTGCCATCTGCGATTCGACGACACCAATCCGACAAAAGAAGAGGACGAGTACGTCCGTTCTATCATTGAGGACGTCAAGTGGCTCGGTTGGGACTGGGATGACCATCTGTACTTCGGCTCGGACTATTTCGATCAGATGTACGTGTACGCGGTCGATCTCATAAAGAAAGGCAGTGCGTATGTCTGCGACCTGACCGCCGAGCAGACGCGCGAATATCGCGGCACGCTCACCGAACCCGGCAAAGACAGCCCCTATCGCACCCGCAGCATCGAGGAGAACCTGGATTTGTTCGAGCGGATGCGCAAGGGTGAATTCCCCGACGGTTCGCGCACGCTGCGGGCTAAGATCGACATGGCGCACCCGAACCTCAATATGCGCGACCCGGTAATGTATCGCATCCTGCACGCCGAACACCACCGTACGGGCGACAAGTGGTGCATCTATCCGATGTACGACTGGGCGCACGGACTGGAAGACTCCATCGAGAAGATCACGCACTCGATCTGTACGCTCGAATTCGAAAACCATCGGCCGCTGTACGACTGGTTCCTCGACGAATTGGGCGCCTACCATCCCCGGCAGATCGAATTCGCCAGGCTCAATCTTACCTACACGGTGATGAGCAAACGCAAACTCCTGCGCCTCGTTCAGGACGGACACGTCAACGGCTGGGACGACCCCCGTATGCCTACGATTTCGGGCCTGCGACGGCGGGGGTACTCGCCTCGCGCCATCCGCAGGTTCTGCAGGACCATCGGCGTCAACAAGTTCAACAGCACGGTCGATATGGCCCTGCTCGATCACTGCCTGCGGGAGGATCTGAACAAGACCTCGCCGCGAGTGATGGCGGTGCTGCATCCGCTCAAAGTCGTCATCGACAATTACCCCGAAGGGCGGATCGAAGAACTCGACGCGATCAACAATCCCGAGGATCCAAGCGCCGGGACGCGCAAGGTCCCGTTCTCGCGCGAGTTCTATATCGAACGCGCCGATTTCATGGAGGACCCGCCGCGTAAGTTCTTCCGGCTGGCACCGGGACGGGAGGTCCGCCTGCGCTATGCGTATTTCGTGACGTGCACGGACGTCGTCAAGGACGAGCAGGGCAACGTCGTCGAGCTCCATTGTACATACGACCCGGCCACGCGCGGCGGCGATGCCCCCGACGGACGAAAGGTCAAGGCCACGCTGCACTGGGTTTCGGCTGCCGAGGCGCTGGATGCAGAGGTCCGGATGTACGACAATCTCTTCACCAAAGAAGACCCGGAGGACGTCGAGGAAGGTAAGGACTTCACGACCACCCTCAACCCGAAGTCTCTGGAGATTCTCAAAGACTGCAAGGTCGAACCCTCGCTGGCCGGCGCCGAAGCGCTGCAGCGATACCAGTTCGAACGCATCGGCTATTTCTGCGTCGATCCAGACAGCGCCGCCGACAACCTTGTCTTCAATCGCACCGTCGGCCTCCGCGATACCTGGGCGAAGATCCAGAAACAGCAGAAGCAGAAATAGGCATGGCGATGGGAGCCGTGTGTTCGGAAAATCCCATCGCTGAGTGGAACGTGTGTCTATTTGCTCAGTATGATTCGGATCGAAACGATCAGCAGCGCAAAGCCGAAGATCTTCTTGAGGACGTGCTCGGGCAGACCGGTAACGAATTTAGCTCCGATCAGACCGCCGAAAAAGAAGCCGAGGCAAACGAAGGCAGCGATGCGCAAATCCACAAATCCCTGTCTCCAGTACGTCCACGCGGCCAGCAGCCCGATGGGCGGCACCATCAGAGCCAGCGTCGTGCCCTGGGCCGCATGTTGCGAGAGACCGAACACCAGAACCAGCGCCGGGACCATAATGATTCCACCGCCGATGCCAAGCATGCCGCTGAGAATGCCGGCGGTCAGGCCCAGCGCGATGTAGAGGATTATATTGATCATGCGTATATCGTTCCCTTCGTGTTGAGAATACTTGCAGTCTCCGGTGCATCTTAGCCGAACAGTTCGGCAAATTTCTCTGCGATGTCGTCATGCTCGCAAAGCGTTTGGCCGATTAACACCGCACGCGCTCCGACCCGGATGAGCTTTTCGACATCCGCCTGCGTTTTGATCCCGCTTTCGGCCACAATGGGCATCGTCTCGTCAAGCATCCCCATCAGCCGTCCCGTGGTGTTGATATCGACTTCCATGGTGGTCAGATTGCGATTGTTGATGCCGAGAACGCTGTAGCCCTTCTCCGGGAAACCGATCAGACTGCGAACCGACATCAGCGTGTCGGCCTCGTGCACTTCCAGCAGCACCGTAAGCGTCAGTTCGGTCGCGGCGATCATCAGATCCATCAGCCGCCCGCCCTTGAGCGCGTCACCGATCAACAGAATCGCATCGGCTCCGGCCGCACGAGCCTCGTACACCTGGTAAATATCAACGATGAAGTCCTTTCGAAGCACGGGCAGCCCGACGGCCTCTTTGACCTGCGTGAGATACTCCAGCCTGCCCTGAAAGTACTTCTCGTCGGTCAGCACGCTGATCGCATCGGCACCGCACCGCTCGTATGTCCGGGCAATCTCCACGGCGTCGAAATCGGCGCGAATCAGGCCTGCAGACGGCGAAGCCTTCTTGACCTCCGCGATAACATTGAGCCCCCGCGGATTCGGCTTGGTAACGGCTTTGTAAAAGTTCCGGCACTTGGGAACCTCGGCAATCTGCTCTTTCAACTGCTCGATCGGCACGTTCTCCCTGCGCTTCTCAAGTTCCGCCCGCGTATCAGCAATGATCTTGTCGAGTATATTGGCCAATATGCGATCCTTCTCAAACGTACGCCGCGTGTACCGGCGCACAGCTTCCAACGCCGTCCTATTGAGAATTCGGCTTCTGACCGGAAACCTGCACGTAACCCATTCGCAATTCGTACAACGTTGTTTCGAGCACCTTCGCCTCCTCGGGCGAGAGATTGCCCTTGGTCTTCTCTTCCAACACCTCGAGCATGTCGATGTTGTACTTGGCCAGTTCCATATCGGGCTCGCGGTCCTCCTGGCCCTCGATCTGCAGCGCGCCCATGGCGAACAGCGACTGGGTCGCCAGCATGCTCACCAGTGCGGCAAAATTACCCTGAGGCAACGGCCCCCGCCGCTTCCCCGGTTCGGCCTGCTTCTCCTGCTTTTCTTCAGCGGCCAACTTCTCCTTTTCCCGCTGGGCTTCGGCCTTCCAGTCTTCGTCGACAATAATCTTCTTTTCTTCGTTTTCCTCTTTAGCCATAATTGGACAACTCCTTTTCGTCAGGATTTACCTTTGCACTGCGATGAGCGATATCGCCATTCACCATTCGCTCTCTTCTATGATTGTCTCAAGCTCGCCCGCGTCCTGCAGGCCCGCCCGGACCTTCGATTGCTCAGTCGATTGTAAATGGCTTCACCCTCATGCTCAAGCAATTGATTCATAGTCCGCTGCGCCCCGCACAGATTCCACACACAAAGCTGTCAGCGGCGGTACTGCTTCATAGTGCGGTCCATATCGCGCTTCTGATCGCGGTCGGCGATGGACTGGCGCTTATCGTATTTCTTCTTGCCGCGAGCCAGAGCCAGTTGCGCTTTGGCCAGACCTCGCGCATTGAAATACAACCTCAGCGGAACCAGCGTGAAGCCTCGTTGTTCCAGCTTGGCCCGGATTTTGCGAATTTCAGCCCTGTGCAACAGCAATTTCCTTTTTCGCGTCGGATCGTGCGCCGCCGCCCCCGCCTGCTGATACTGCGAGATCGTTGCGCCCATCAGCCAGCACTCATCGCCAATGATCCGCGCATACGAACCGCTGAGGTCCGCCTGGCCGAGCCGCAACGACTTGACCTCTGTACCCAGCAGCGACAGACCCGCCTCATACTTCTCAACCAGTTCGAAGTTGTGGTACGCCTTCTTGTTGACGATAGACGGTCCCTGCCCGTCCCGATTGTGTTTTTGAGATTTCGCAGACATCGGCGGTATGATAGCGGTCGTGCCCTGCGATTGCAAGCAGGCAGATGCATACTTACGACTGCACCACCGGGCAGCGGCACACAACAGGCGATCCGACACACCAGAAACAGCCGCAACACCTCCTGAAAGAAGCTCCCGCCCGTTCGTTCCGCCTCTCTGGAATGTGCCGGGCCATCACTGCCCCCTGGGTTTCCTTATCGGCCACGGCCGCACGCCGCATCGCTTGGCCCATTGGGCGTACATGGCCTTGAGCTCGGCCACTTTATCCGGTAATTCTTCGGCCAGATCATTCAACTCCGTGCGGTCTTGCTCCAGATCGTACAACTCCCACTCTCCCGGATGCTCGGATACCAGCTTCCATTTGCCGCACCGTATCGCCCGGTTCCCCTGGTGCTCCCAGTGTATCGCTTCGTGACCGGCCCGCGACCGACCCTGCAGAACGGGCAGAAGGCTCTTGCCCTCCAGCGGAACGATCTGTTTGCCCTTGTATCGCCGCGGATACTCGGCGTTCGCCGCGTCACAGCACGTCGCCATGATGTCGATGACGTGCCCCGGCTCGTGTACCAACTCGCCCTTGCTCTCGACAACGGCCGGCCAGTGCGCGATCAGCGGCGTGGCGATACCGCCCTCGTGCGCCCATTTCTTGTATCTCCGGAAGGGCGTGTCGCTGGCATTCGCCCAGCACAGACCATAACTCGCATACGAAGCCGGCGACCCGATCGGCCCGCCTTCCCGATTGAATCCCCATAAACCGCCTTCGGCGCAACCGCCGTTGTCGGAAAGAAACAGGATCAGCGTATTGTCGAAGATACCGCGCTCCTTGAGCTTCCGCACGATGCGCCCGATGTTCTGGTCCATCCGGTCGACCATCGCCGCGTAAACCGCCATCCGTAAATCCATCTCGTCCTGCTTGGCGGGCGAAAGCGAATCCCACGCCTTGCCGCCGCGCGGCGATAAAGGCCAGCGATCTTCGATGATGCCCAACTCGATCATCCGGCGATGCCGCTCGCTCCGGAGCTCGTCCCAGCCCTTGCGATACTTGCCGCGGTATTTGGCGATGTCCTCCGGCAGCGCATGCAGGGGCCAGTGCGGAGCGGTATAAGCCGTATAGAGAAAGAACGGCCGGTCCTCACCGCATGCCGCTTCGATAAAATCAATCGCATAATCCGTGTACGCATCAGTAGCGTACCATTTCTCGGGCGGCTCAACCTCTTTGTCGTCCAGAATCAACCTGCGATCGTACGAGTCCTTGTGAATCTCGAAGTAACTGCCCGTGCTGGTGTTGCTGCCGTAGAATCGCTCGAAGCCGCGATCCAGCGGCCAGTACCCGCGCTTGTTGCCTACGTGCCACTTGCCCGTCATCAAAGTTTGATAACCCGCCGTCTTGAGCACCTCGGCGATGGTAACGCACCGGTCGTTCAAATAGCCCTGATAAGCGGGATATCCCTTGTCACCCACCATATGGCCGATACCCGCCTGGTGCGAATACAGACCAGTCAAGAGAGAGGCCCGCGTCGGACAGCACCGCGCAGTATTGTAGAACTGGGTGAAGCGAAGACCGTTCGCGGCAAGCCGGTCCAGATTCGGCGTCTCGATCTCGCCCCCGTAGCAGCCGATGTCGGAATAACCCATATCGTCCGCCATGATCAGAACGATGTTGGGCCTGCCGGCAGCACCGGCACCGCTCCATAACGGGCGAGGTATCGCCCATGCAGCGGCCGAAAGCCCCATCATCTTCAGAAAGCCGCGCCGATGCACCTGTCGTTCCATAGACTGTCCCTGCGCTGGGTATGTCAGTGAAGCTTCTTAACGGGCCAGGGTTGCACGCCGCATCTTAACGCCCACTTGTCGTACATCTCTTCCAGTTCGGCAGCTTTTTCAGGCCGCTTCTTGGCCAGATCGTTCAACTCCGTCCGATCCTTCTCCATGTCGTACAGTTCCCACTTGTTGGGATGCCTGGAGACGAGTTTCCACTTCCCCACCCGAATCGCCTTGTTGCCCTCGTGCTCCCAGTAAATCGCCTCGCGCTCGATCTGCTTGTTCTCAAACGCCGGCGCCAGACTCCTGCCCTCCATCGGAGTGATCTTCTGCCCGCGGTATTCCCGGGGATATTCGGCCCCTGACACATCGACACACGTAGCCATGATATCGATCAGATGGCCGGGCTGATGGCACAGTTTGCCCTTCGACTTGATGTGCCCGGGCCAGTGCGCTATAAGCGGCGTCGAGATTCCGCCCTCGTGCACCCAATGCTTGTACAGCCTGAACGGCGTGTTGGAGACGTTCGCCCAGTTTCGGCCGTAAGCAATATATGTCCCGTCGGGACCCGGCATCACCGACGGTCCGCCCAGCACCCGCCGGCCGTCGCGCGTCCGCATCGGCGGCCAGATACTCGGCTGAAGCTCATCCTCGCCCATCGGTTTGGGATCTTTCGGCCAGTCCTTATACCTGTTCGTATTATAGTTTTCGCCCCGCCCCATACCTTCGGCACAGCCGCCGTTGTCCTGCAGGAAGAAGATCAGCGTATTGTCGAACACGCGCTGCTCCTTCAGTTCGTCGACAATACGCCCGATGCCGCGATCCATGTTGTCCACCATCGCGGCATACACTTCCATGCAGCGCGCTTCCCACTCTTTGTGTTCAACATCCTCCCAGTCCCCCGCTCGCTCGCTCATGTCCCAGTCCTTGTCGATCATCCCCATCTTGCCAAGCCGTTTGAAGCGCTGCTTGCGATAATATGCGTACCCCTTGTCGTACTTGCCCCTGTACTTGGCGATGTCCTTCTCCAGCGCATGCATCGGCCAATGGGCTGCCGTATAGGCAACGTACATGAAGAACGGCTTGTCGGGCGATGCCTCGCAGTGCTCCCGCACGTAGCGTTTGGCGTTGTCGCTGATCGCGTCGGTGTAGTAAAACGTCTCGGGCTGATACTGCGGATCGTTTTCAGGCGTAATACAGGTATTGTCACGACACAGCGTAGTCGGGTCGTAAAAACTGCCCGCCCCTGTGATCGTGCCGTAGAACCTGTCGAAGCCCCGCTGACGCGGCCAGTTGTGCTTCGGACCGTCCGGATTCGTATACCGCGTGACATGCCATTTGCCCGCCATGTACGTTCCGTAGCCCGCCCGCTTGAGCACCTGGGCAATCGTCAGACACCGGTTGTTCAGATCGCCGCGGTACGCCTCATAGCCTTTGTCATCCGTCATGTGGCCCACTCCCGCCTGATGCTGGTACAGCCCCGTCATCAGCGAAGCCCGCGTCGGGCAGCATCGAGCCGTGTTGTAGAACTGCGTAAAGCGAAGTCCGCGGGCCGCCAGAGCATCGAGGTTGGGCGTGTCAATTTCCCCGCCGTAGCAGCCGATGTCGGAGAACCCCATATCATCCGACATAATCAGGACAATGTTCGGACGCGAGCTGCTGGCCCCGGCCCGCAAAGAACTCCCGCACCCCGGCAGCGCAAACGACGCAGCCCCGATACCGATCATCTTCAAAAATTCACGACGTGTTTGACTGTTGCTCTTCATAATCGTAAGCCTCACCTGAAATGATTGCTCATTGTCGCCTGAATCCTAAATCGGACGGCTGCGACCGCTGCTCCTTATTTGCTCCAACCTTTCCGTTAACGTCTGCGCAACCTCCGGATGTTCTTCGATCACGTTGGTCGTCTCTGACGGGTCCTTCTCCAGATCGAACAGGAAGTACGGCTTCTTGAAAGGCGAGCCCGAAGGCTTCTCGCGCCCGCCGGACCCATTGGCGAACACCATCTTCCACTTGCCTTCCCGCAGAGAGAATGTGCCGTTGATGGAATGATGAATGACCGGCGCACGCGGCACGCGCCACTTCCCACTCCTCAGCAGGCTCACAATACTGAAGCTGTCCTCAGCCGCATCCTCCGGCAGATCGTAGCCCACGATCTCCGCGCAAGTAGCCATCAGATCCGTCAGGCAGATAGTCTCGTCACATCTGGTTCCCGCCTTCGTTACGCCCGGCCAGCGCACCAGATACGGCACCCTGTGCCCTGCCTCCCAGATATCCGCCTTCGTCCCCCGCCAGATGTAGTTCGCCCGGTGATTCTCAGGATCGAATCCCTGAACGGCCGGCTCGGCAACATGATCGACCTCCCCATCCCTCAGTTTGTACATGTACGAGCCGTTATCACTCGTATAGATCAGCAGCGTCTCATCCGCTATCCCTTCGGCTTTCAGCGTCTTGTCAATCTGCCCAACCACCCAGTCTACCTGAGTGACAAAATCACCGTAATCGCCCTGTTCTGTATTACCCCTGAACCGCTCTGCCGGCAGGCACGGCTTGTGCGGCGCCGTCAGCGGAAAGTACAGAAAGAACGGCTTGTCCCCGCGACTGTGCTGGCGAATGTACCCGACCGCTTTTTCAGTCAGTCGATCCAGCGCCTTCTCGTGACTGAACCCGGCCGCCATCAACCCGCCCCGGCTGTAGTTCGGAAACCTCGTAGCTTCATACTGCTCCGTCACCGGCCCGGGAAAATGATCGTTCTCCACGAAGACATAAGGCGGCATATCCAGAGACGCCGTCACGCCGAAGTAGTAGTCAAATCCATAGGCATTCGGCCCGTTCTCGATCTTCACCGTGTGATCGATCACCTCCTTGCCGTCTTCCCTGCTGACCGGCAGATCCATCCCGAGATGCCACTTGCCGATGCACGCCGTATGATACCCCGACCGCTTCATCACATCCGCAACCGTCAGCCGCTCCGGATCGATCAGGTGGGAAGAATAGCCGCCTAACACCCCCCTCTTGAGCCTGCTCCGCCAGCAATACCGCCCCGTAACCACGCCATAGCGAGTCGGCGTACAAACCGCCGAGCCCGAATGCGCATCGGTAAAAACCACCCCCTCGCGGGCCAGCCTGTTCAAATGAGGCGTCGGAACCCGGGACTCCGGATTCAACGCCTGAACGTCGCCGTAACCCATGTCGTCGGCAAGAATGAAGACGATGTTCGGCCCCCGCTTCTTGACCTGCGGCCGCGAAAGCGTTCGACAGGCCGGCATGCTGAGGGCCAGAGCACCGGCACCGAGGGCTTTGAGAAAACCGCGTCGATCGAAGATTCTGCTGCTCATCTCAGATCTGTCCTCAAGTGAAACACAATTGCCGATAGCGTCGACAGAGCGACAACTATCACAGCCCGATCGCTTCGAGTCAAGGGCGGCCTTGCAATGATCCGCTCTCAGTTTTTCTTGATGCGGGCCGCCAGGCGATCCTTGCCCTTCTTCAGATTCGCCTCATGCTCCGCCACCAACTCGCGAATATCCGCAATCACGTCCGGATGATCCTTGGCAATGTTGTACTGCTCGGATGGATCCTCACCCAGATGATACAGCAGAGGCGGATCGTGGTGCTCGGTTTTGCCGCCACCATACGCGGGCTTGGTGATAAAGTGCGCCTTGTATTGTCCCTTGCGCGCCGCGTATAACTGCGCTCCGCGATAATAGAACATCGTGTTCCGCGGGCTCGGTCCGCTCCCGAACATCGCGGGCGATATATCCAGCCCGTCCACAATCCGATCGTCGGGAACCTTCGCACCGGCCAGCGTCAGCATCGTGGTGTATAAATCCATCGTCGAACCCATGTCGGTAACAACCCCGGGTTTGAGCCGTCCGGGCCACCACATCACGCACGGCTCGCGCATGCCGCCCTCGAACGTGCAACCCTTGCCCTCGCGCAACAGGCCCGCCGAACCACCGTGCTGATCGAATATCAACCACGGCCCGTTATCCGATGTGAACACCACCAGCGTGTCCTCCGCAAGGCCTTCCTCTTCCAACACCTTGCGTATGCGGCCGATGCCGTCGTCTATCTCTTCGACCACGTCGCCGTACAACCCGCGCAAACTCCTGCCCTCAGACTGTTTCGAGACAAACAGCGGCACATGCGGCAGATTGTGCGCCAGGTACAGGAAAAACGGCTCGTCTTTGCTCTTGCGGATGAACTCAATCGCCTCGTCAGTATAGCGGTTGATGATCGTGTGCTGGTTGGCGGGACGTTCGATTATCTTCTCGTCGCGCATCAGCGGCACGTTCCAGTACTCGACCTTCGGATCGAAAAACGCCGCCCTGCCCTTACCGGCCACGCGATCCATGTCGTTGCTGTACGGGATGCCGAAATACGAGTCGAACCCGTTGTTTGTGGGAAGGTGCGGCGGCAGGTGGCCCAGATGCCATTTGCCCACGCATGCAGTCGCATAGCCTCGTGTCTTGAGCCCCTCGGCCAGTGTGACCTCGCTCCGCGGCAACCCGTCGGCAGAATCGGGAAACAGGACCCGCCGTTTATCGCTGCACATGCCGCTTCGAATCGGCAACCTGCCGGTCAGCAGAGCCGCTCTACTCGGCGTGCACACCGAGGCGCCCACGTAAAAATTCGTCCACTTCTGACCCTCGGCCGCCATGCGGTCCAGATGCGGCGTTCGAATCGTCGGATGCCCGAAGCAACCCACGTCGCCGTAACCGAGATCATCGCAATAAATGATCACGAAATTGGGCCTGCTCCTGCGGCCTCGCCTGTCCGACTGCCCTCTGCAAAGCCGACTCGGGACAGCCAGCGAAAGACCCGCCGCCCCCAGAGCCCCGATGAATTGCCTGCGATTCATGTGCATTCGAATATGTCCTCCATTGCGGTTGTTGGTGTTGTCTCTGCGGTCCGCAATCCGGCACGAGCACGAATGTCGCCACTACCCTGCCGCATCGGCGCCGCGATGCAAGACAGTCCCACGGTGATCACACCGGCTGCGAATGTATGACCCTGATGCGCTCGGGGCGGTGCCGACCCGCTGCCAGGAAACTGACGAGCATAAATACCGAGCGCTATCTCCACACAACCCTGTCCGCGGTCGCCCGCTGAGAACGGCAGTCATATAACCTCGCCGGACAGCAACGATCCGTGCGCCGCGAGTGCCTACGCGCCGCCGGCCGACGTACGCCGTTGCTTCAACACACAGAACGCACGCCGGACAGGCCCCGCCGACTTATTTCACCAGACGGATCGAAACCGGATAACGATACAACTCACCGGCGTTAGCCTTCAGGGATGCGATGATGCAGAACACGATGTTGCCGATACCAACCGCTGCCAGCAGGAAGAACCCAACGCATACAATCGTCAGCACACCGCTCACAATCGCCGCGATGAGAACCGTGATCTGAAAATTTAGCGCCTCTTTGCCGTGATAGTCGATGAACGCGTTTTCATCCTTCTTGATGATCCAGAGGATCAACGGCCCGAGAAAGCCCGTGAAAATCGCGAGAACATGGCACAACAGAGCCATGGTCTTGGCGTCCTTGGTAACTTCGGCCGTCGGTGCTGCCGCAGGCTCGGGCGGTGGCGTTGTCGACTCCGGCGTCGCGGGGCCGCCGGACTCTTGCGCATCGCCGGATTCAGGAGCATTCTCTTGAGGATTCTTGCCTTGTTCATCATCTGCCATAACGTGATTCCCTTCAATCAAATTCTCTGTGCCCTGTATGTTTCCTCGTTATTTAGCACCACGGCCCGAAACCGTCAAGCGCAAAAATACCCGCGCAAACGCATAGCAATCTCTGCTGTGCGTCTAATCCCGCGCCCCCACGTCACCAAGCCGTCATCATGCCTGTGCTTCGTCCGTGCCGCCGGCGTGCCGCTGACCCTGTTCGACCATGCGTCCGGTATTCTCGGCGATGCGAAACAGCACGATAATAACCTCAAGCCACACCCGCGCCATGATAACGTACAGCAGAAACAATAGCGGCGCGAGTATCAGACCCATAATTCCGCCGCCGACGCCCCGGCTGAAGCCGCCGATCAGCATTGCCAGTGAAGCTATCGCGGCCAGAATAATCGCCAGCACGTACAGCACCTTGATAATCCGAGTGGTGACGAACTCCGTAAAGGACAGGTCGAATAGACTTGCGAAGAATCCCTTTGTTTCCATCTTCCGATTCCTTTCAAAAATGGTCGTATTTTCGTCTATTTGATGCGTTTGTAGCGCGCCGCCGAGGGCCCGTCAAGCGCAAATGACCGCCTAATACCCACGATTTCGCGGCCCGGCGTTACTGACGTCTATCGGATTAATACCCAGCCGCCGGGCGGGCGAATCCGCTCCGAACCGAATCCTGCCGCTTTGCACTCCGCCCAGCAGCGGATTGTCGCTCGAGTTCCCTGCGCCGACCTCGAACTGCACGGCTTCCCTGGAGGAATACCCGTCCAGCTTGCGCCCCACAATGTCGCCCGCCTCGCTGAACAGGACGTTGCCTTCCAGCCTGGCGATCGCACCGACCCCCTGCAAAGTGATCTGACCCGATGCATACAGCACGTTCTTCTCCAGCACGTAATCCGACGACTTCGGAAACGTGAGCGTAAGATCGCCGTCGTTGACGAAGACGTTGTTCGCAATCGTATTGCCTCTCGCCATGTGATTGTGCGAAGGCCGCACGACACCCACCGACAGATTCTTCTCCACCACACAGCCCTGCGAACGTTCGTCCAGATAATACGCCGAGGCGCCGTAACCGCCGGTGTCCGTAATGTCGCGAATGAAGTTGCCGCGCAGCACAAGGTTCTTTCCTGCAAAACAATAGATGCCCGCACCGTCGTGCATTTCCTTCATTGCCCGATAGATAAGGTTCCCCTCGATGCGATTGTCGGCCCCGCCGCAGGTCATCGCGGAATACGGCGTGTCGTGGATTTCGTTGTGCGCAATGCGTGCGCCGCTTCCACCGGCCGACACAGCAATCGCACTGGGATATGTCAGACCCATATCGTGGATGTGACTGTCTGTCACCACCCACTGTTCTCCGCGAATCCGAACGCCGCAGGCCCCGGCATGGTGCACGTGGCACCTGCGAATCGCTATCCCTTTGCCCGACGCATCGATCCCCTGGCCGCCCACGTTGTATATGTCCAGTTCCTCCAGAACGCACTGCTCGGCGCCGCGTATGTGAACCGCCCCGTCGAATCGGCCGGCCCCGAAGCCGCCCGCCTTCAAAGGCGTTGTTGTTACGCAGATAGCCAGGCCCCGAATCGTGATGTTCCTGGCGGGCTTGCCCGCGCCGCCTTCTATCCGAATGACCGACTCCAACTTCGGCGCATACACCACCGCCTCGCGCATATCCTCGCCCGGCAACGGCCAATACACCACCCTTCCTCGCGTGCGGTCGAGATACCACTGCCCCGGCCGCGTCATTCCCTCCCGAACATTCCACACAACGTACTTCTTCACGCCGAACGCCCCGGCCGGATGACCCGTCGGACTGCTGAACCTCAAAGTCCGCTCCTCCGCATCCATACTCGCCAGCCCCACGAGCGACTCATCCCACATATGATAAACCGTTACCTCGGCGTTGTTCACGTCCAGCCACGCACCCAGGTCGCCCGCCTTGTACTTCAGCGTCGTCAACTCACCCTGCGTCGGCTTGCGCTTCCAGCCGCCGCCGGTCGTACTCATCCAGGGAACATCGAACGTGCTCGCGTGCGTGAACGTCCCATCCTCCGGCAGCCGCGCCCGCCGACAGTACCGGCCGTTGACGATCAACGCGCGAAAGTCCCACGAGCTGTCCTCAACACCCTCCAAATCGGCGGCATAGAACTTCGACCCGTCCTTTTTCCAATCCGTTACCCGCCGGCCTCCCAGCAGGACCGCCTCGGCGCCCGGTGCCGACTCGATCGTCAGGTTGCTGTCGCCGGATGTCAGCACAACCGGCGCATCGAGAAAATAGAAGCCATCCTCGACCACGATTCGTACCGCCGCATCCGCGCCGACCTTCCGTGCCGCCTCGACCGCCGACCCGAGCGAATCGAACACCTCTGCACCGGTCCTCGCCTGTGTAACCCGCAACACCCTCTCCGCGCCGCTCGAATCCCCCCGCGCCTCCCGGCTTCCAACACAGATTAGAACAGAAATGACCACCACCGCTCTGCGAAGAACTTCGCCGTATGCACCCATCATACTCCTTTCTTCAATCTGCTGTTGCTTCAGTACGCCACATGCATTCTACCGGCACGCCGGTACCGCCCAAAGAACAAAAAGACCCGCCGGCCGCACCTTTGCTTGCACTGCCGCATCGGCGCGTTATCATCTGGCGTCTACTACCGAACAATACGGACAGCAATCGGAGCCGAACATGGACAATCTCGCACCAGCATTCGGACTGACCCTCCTGGCCGGGCTCTCGACGGGCATCGGCAGTGCAATCGCGTATTTCATCCGCAAACCGAAGATAGTCTACCTCTCCGGCGCGCTGGGCCTCTCGGCCGGCGTGATGATCTATATCTCCTTCATGGAAATGCTCCCCGACGCCATCGAAACCGTCGGAGAAGTGTGGGGCCTGTTCGCCTTCTTCACAGGCATCGCCGTGATCGCCGCGATCGACCTGCTCGTGCCCGAACGAGAGAACCCGCACACGTACGAAGACATCGATCATCCGAGGGTCGCCGGCGACAGCCACAGACTCATGCGCACAGGCGTACTAACCGCCCTGGCCATAGGCATTCACAACTTTCCGGAAGGTCTGGCCACGTTCGCCTCCACCCTCAACGACCTGCGGCTCGGCGTCTTCATCGCCATCGCCATCGCCATTCACAACATCCCCGAAGGAATTGCGGTCTCCATCCCGATCTTCTACGCCACGAAGAATAGAAGAAAGGCCTTTCTCTGGTCCTTCCTCTCCGGCCTTTCAGAGCCGGTCGGTGCCGCCGTCGGCTACCTGGTCCTTATGCCGTTCCTCTCGCCGGCTTTCCTCGCCGCACTGCTCGGCTTCGTCGCCGGCATTATGGTATATATCTCGCTCGATGAACTGCTGCCGATGGCCCACGACTACGGCCACGGCCACCTCGTCATCGGTGGTGTCGTCGCAGGCATGCTCATCATGGCCGCCAGCCTCCTCATGCTGTAGCGGCCGCAGGTGTTATCCCCGAGCCGTGATAAACGCCACCACCTTCTTGATGCTCTCCGGCTTGGAGATCACGAACAACTGATCGCGTTCGCTGATGACCTGCCTGCCGCGCGGAATCGCGAACTCCTGGGTCTTCGGATTGAATACACCGATGAAACTGCAATCCGGCGGAAACGCCTGACTCTGCGCGATGCTCTCAACGCTTCGCCCCACCACCTTCGCATCGGGCGGAACCACGACCATAAAGATATTCGCCCGCCCGCCCCCGATGGTCGTGATGCGCCGGACGTTCGGATGCTCGATCTCCATCAGCATCTCATTAATCATCAAATCGGTGACGCGGACGATGGCGTTCACGCCGGCCACCCGATAAGCATTCTCATATTTCGGATTGCGCATCCGCACGATAACCGCGGGAACCTCCAGACTCTTGGCAAGAATCGCAACCAGCAGATTGTTGGCGTCATTGCCCGTGGCGGCGACGACAACATTCGCTTTCTCTGCCCCCGCTTCCCGAAGCACTTCGATGTCCGACCCGCTTCCCTGAATCGCCACGACACCCGTCTCGGCGTAGATCGATCTGCACACGTCCGCGTCCAGATCGACCAGAACCACGTCGTGCTTGCCTTCCAGAAGCCGACGCGCCACGTCGCCGCCCACCATTCCGCCGCCAACTACCACGATATACATTGCGTCACCTCCAGTTCAGCGCCAACCCGTCGCACCCAACGAACTCACCGCCACGCCTTGCGCGAAAACAGCAAAAGCACAGGCAGAATCTCCAGCCTGCCCGCAAGCATGCCGATAATGTACGTAACCTTCACAAACCAGTGCAAGCCAATCATCTCCTGCACCGGAATATAACACGGACCGATGTTCCCGACCGCCGAAAACATCCCCGACCATGATTGCAGCGCGCTCTGGCTGGACCATAAAGCCGTAATGCCGCCGCCGACGATAATCAGCAGCAGCCACGCGAAGAACAGCGCTGTCACCCGATGAACCTCTTCGGCCGGAACCGGCTTGCCATCGATCACCAGCTCCAGAGACGCCCGGTCCGAGACCCGCGCCTTGAAAACCTCCCGCCGGACCAGCCGATTGAGAATCGCAACACGCATCACCTTGAAACCGCCGCTGGTCGAGCCGACGCAGCCGCCGATCACCATCATCAGCAGAAACAACTGCCTCGACATCGCCCCGAAAAAACCCGAACCGATGTCCTGCGTGCTGTAGCCCGTACTGGTAATAATCGCAATCACCTGGAACAGCCCCGTGCGGAAACCATGCTCCAGATCCGTCCACGTCACGGGTTTGCCTTCCACGAACCACGCGCTGAGCAATCCGCTTCGCCGCAGGTGATCGATCAGCACAATCAGCACGAAGCCCGCAATCAACCTCCACCAGTAGCGAATCTCGATGTTATCCCACAGCGCCCGTACGTCGCCGGTCATCACACGATAGTGCACCAGAAAATTGATCCCGCCGAGCAGCATAAACAGCGCGATCGTGTACTCGATCAAACGAAAATTCGGGTGGCCGCTTAGCCGATAGAATCCGATGCTCGCGTTGTAGGGTGAAAAGCCGCCCGTCGACACCGTCGTCAGTGTATGACAGATCGCGTCGAAGATCGGCATCTTCTCCAGCACCAGCGCCGACCAGCACAACGCGCTAAAGAGCAGGTAAATACCCCACACCACGCGCAGCGTATTATACAGGCCGGGCTTGGGCCGACTGGATGCAATCTTGTGGCTCTCGGCACCGAAAATATGATGCGCCCCGCTGCCGCGATACGTGATAAACAGAAAGAACGATAAGATTCCAATGCCCCCGAGCCACTGCGCCAGCGAGCGCCAGAAGAGGATGCTGTAGGGTAGCACCTCCAGATCGGCGAACATCGTAATCCCCGTGGTGGTAAAACCGCTGACCGCCTCGAAATACGCGTTGAAGTAATCCAGCTCAGCCGCTATCGCAAACGGCATCGCACCGAATGCCGAGGCGAATATCCAACTCAACGCGCACAGCAGCATCGACCCGGCCGTATCCAGTGTCCCCGCCACAAACACGACCCGAAGCATCGTACCGACCGAAAAACATAACACCGCCGGAATCGCAAACGCCGCCAGCGTCCGCATCCCTTCACCGCTGTGCTCCCAGCGTGCAAAAACTACCGCCAGCGGAATGAGCAACAGTATGCCCAGAATCTGAAGCAGACGGCCGATGAAATGCGCAACACAGATAATGCGTCGGAATCGATTCCTCATGCACTACTCCACGGCTTCACAGCCGACTTCTCGGCTGCGTCATATCCCCCGTCAGGACGCCGGTTTGCGGTTCTCCTGGCAGAACTTGCCCATCAGCTCCATCGCTCGCGTCAGCCGCTCGGGTGAACCGTCCATCTTCGCAAATGCATCCACCAGTTCCACCAGTTCCGGCGCCGGCTCGACAGACCCGTAATGGTGCGCTACATTCACAATCGCCGCGTCCAGACCGTATTCCATCGCCTTGGCCACGTAAGCCCGACAAACGCCGATTCGCCGCGCAGGCAGATCCCGCACGCTGTTGCTCACACCCAGCGAACAATGCGTATCCTTCATCTCCGGATCGCTCTTGATCCGCTTGATCGTCTCGAAAGCCCGGTAGGTGTACCCCGGCACGCCGGGCTCCATGGGCATATCGATCGCCAGCGGAAATACCGTTGAGTCGAAGAACACCTCCTCCGGCTTAAACCCGTACTCGCCCACCGCCTTGTCGAAGAGCCTGCGAGCCAGCGAATACAATTCCTCCACCGAATGCGAACCACCCGGCCCGGTCGGCTTCTCCTCGCTCACCAGCAAACCGATAAAAGCGAAATCCATATTGTTTTTGAGCGCCATCATCTTGTCGGCCGTGTACACCTTGATCGAATTGATCAACGGCTGCGAGACCCCCTCGCCCGTCGCGTACCACTCCTCCAGCCCTGCGATCAGTACGTTATCGTCGCTGCTGTCGATGCAAATCGGCACCCCCTGGCCCCACTTGCGCACCAGCCTGACGTACTGCCGCATCAGTTCCACAGCCGTCTGCGGATCGTCCTCTCCGAACGCATCCAGATTCACCTCGATATAGTCCGCCCCGTCGCTGACCTGCGACTCGACCAGCGTACGGATGTAATTCAGCGGACCGCTTTCCTTCGTGTACGCCTCAGACCCCATCTCCACCAACTGCTGCATCACTTTGCCCGTCTTGGGAATCGAAGCATGAATGGATTCGCCTATCGTGATAATCGGACTGCTCATCGTGTGGTCCCTGCCGAAAAGATAATTCAATATCGAAGAGGTGTGCTCGAGCTCGCTCTTCCTCGGTTTGTTGATCGTCCCGCGCAGACGCTCCAGCCCCCCCTCCTCGGCCGAGGCCGCCTCGTAGATCCTGTCGCCGATGCACACCCGCTCCAGATTGTTGCCGCAATAGCCCTCGACCGTCGAATCGCCGCACGGCGCATTGTCCATCCCCTTCTCGCAGCCGCCGATAGTGCACAGACTGAAGTTCTCGGGCAGATAGCAATCGCCGCACTCCTCGCATTCGAATGCCAGATACTTGAACGCCTTCTCCCCCGCATTGAATGTCTTGTATACAAAGCCCTCGTTCTTCTCCGTCCCGAGAAATCGCATCGTCTTCTTGAAGGCGTGAAAGCCCGTGTGTTCCGGATCCAGAAAAGCCCGATGCGAAAAGTTGAAGAACCGCTGGCTGAACCGCTTCTTCGACCGAGGCAGAGCCGTCGGATTGCCTGCCTCATCATACAGATAAAAACCGTCCTTCGCAGGCCAGTACAGGTTCTCTTTGGTTTGCTCCCAGCCGTCGCCGATCTCATCCGCGCGCTGCAGAATGTGAACGAATTTCTCGACGTCGTGCACCCCTCCGATGTCGACGCCCGCCGCACCCATGGCCTTGTACATCGCAACCTGCTGGGCCGCCCGTTCGATATGATCCTCCACGCTCTCAGACTGCACCTTCGCCAGCAACTCGTCGCTGACGAAACACCCGGGCAGCTTGATGTCGTGCATCAGCCGCGGTGCCGGCGTGATCGTACTCAGCAGATAGACGTTGCCGATGATCGGCACGTCCAGCTCGTTCTGTGCCAGATACTGAAACAGCTCCAGCGACTTCCTCCAGTCCCACCCCACCTGCGTAATGAAGAACCGCGCACCGCACGCAATCTTCTTCTCCATCTTGTAGTACTGCTGAAGCAGCGAACCGGCTGTGTATTTGAACGGCGAGACAGCCGCCCCCGCGAAGAACTGGTGCACATCATCCAGAGCTTCCGGCCGAGCCCGAATGTAGGATTCGTGATTCATCCGCCGAATGAACTCCAGCAGACCCAGTGCTTCCAGCTCGAAGACCCCCTGGGCAGAAACCGGCTTGTCGCCCGTCAAAGCCAGAATCGTCTCGATCCCCGCTGAACGCAGACCCGCCAGCGAACTGGCAATCGCATCGGCGTTCGAATCCTTGCACGTCACGTGCGGCACAACGTCCAGATCGCCCAGAAGCGCATTCGCCATCAGATGACGTATTACCGCAGCCGGCTCAATATTGGCCGCTCCACCCGGATTCTGGGGCAGCGCAATACCCGCGAAATCGAATCCCTCCGGCACCGCCTTCACGCCGGACTCCTGGTATGCCCGCAGAAAGCCCTCAATCGGCCCGAAATTGAAGCCCGGTGCCCCCGTCAACTCGGCCAACACCACGAAATCCGATTTGTCCTTGATTCTACTGCTGAGACGCTTGCGGTCCATCGCCTTGCCAACTCCTGCCAACGGATCCAACTTTCAACGGCAGCCTCCTGCCGACACGACCACAAAATAGCAGACATCTCCCGAAATTGCCATTACATTTGCACCATCGCCCTCATCGGGAAAAAGCTGAATTACACATGAGCATCTTCCTCGAATCGCCCTTGCGGACGTTTAACGCCCATGAATTGCAGAACTCCTTCCATCACCCGCTCTTTCGTCGAAGAGTTAACAATAACATTGTGGATAACCTGTTGAAAAAACACTCTCCCTCTCCGTCAAGCGGCCAAAAACCGACTTTCCTTCAACCTCCTTTACAGCCCGATAACTCTACCTCCCAAAACCACCCATCCGGCCCTGCTATTCCAATTCACTCATAAACCATTGATATTACAGTATTTACACTCAAACAACCAGCTAATATGTTAAAATAGCGAATCTCACACCTCCCTTGGCGTCCAGAAATACCCACAGCAAATACTGTTCTTGCTCCACGCCTCCGCGAGGAACATAGCTTCAGACAATTGGACTAAGCGGCTTCGCCGCATGACAACTCGTTAGCGTTTCCGATCCTCC
>CAZGMJ010000013.1:0-101650 GCA_964526785.1 uncultured Pirellulales bacterium | reverse complement strand
CACCGCATACCAACTTCCGCAATCCTGTCCATCTTGTCAATCCTGTCAAAAAAAACACCCCAATCGCGGCCCCTGGCCGCGCATATTTCCGTCATTCATTTCCTATTCGTCTCTTGCTTCCTCCAGCATCCTGTCCACCCCATTCTCAAAAAGCCATCCCGGCCCGCCGGGATTCCTCAATTTGCATTGTACTTTTTAATCTTTGATTTTTCCTCGAACATTTCACCCCCGGCAAACGTCTATATGTATTGTAGTCATCTAACTACACCAAAGGAGCCGTATGCAGCTATTGGAGGATCAGCAATGCCCGCCCGACACCCGCACCGGTTGGCCCACAAGCGTGGTATGTCAATACCACAGTGGCCGCAAAGGCAGACTCTCGCAGAGGCGTGCATCGAGAAGAGCCTGCCACCGCCGACACCCGGCCCACCGAACCCGTTCTCTGTGTACCCTGTGCCCTCTGTGGCCAAGTATCCATCAGAGATCCCTCAGTGCCTCAATGGCTTTTTCGAAAAAACAAAGCCAAAAGCAAGATAGGCAAACATCCGTGCCGACACATATCTGCCCATACTGTCATAGCCGCACCCATTCGGAACCCAAATATGCAAAACAAACCCAATCTCAAGATAGGCAAACATCGGCACCCGCACACACTTACCCATCTTCTGTCCCCGACATCCCTGGGTGCCTGTCTTCTCTTGATGCCTTGGTGCCCCAGTGCCTTGCTACCTCGACCCCTTGGCCCCTTTTCGAAAAAACAAACCCAATCGACACCCTTCAACATCGACTCGGGTGTCGTCCCGAGCGAGTGGAACGAGTCGAGGGAGCTCCCCTTCGACTGGACAAATTATCAAAAACAAACCCAATGTAAAGATAGGCAAAATAAGCCAACCGATTATGACCACAACACTTACGCCAAAAAGGAGGACATCAGCCTGCTCTTGCCGCCGCAAGAGCAAACCCGAAAATCGCGCGCCTTCGCCCGCCGGTACTGACCGCCCGGCTCGTGAATAAGGCCAACGGATAACGCTCCCGCTGCCCTCGTTTGGGCCGATTTATCGCTTTAAGCCCGTCTCGCAATGCGATATAATCGCCATGCCCTTGGATGGCCGAACCGCCCGCCTCCGGGCTCGCCGGCAATCGCAGGGCCGCAAACGCAGAGAACAGCAGGAGAACCGAAATATGAGCACGTTATCCGAAACCCGAATCACACGTCGTCGCATGCTCGCAGGCATGGCCTCAGCCGGTGCCCTTGCGGGTCTGCCGAGCATCGTCCCCTCGACGGTCCTGGGCGGCAGCGCTCCGTCCAACCGCATCACGCTGGCCATGATCGGCACCGGCCGCCAGGGTATCCAGGCGAATCTGCGAACGCTTGTGCACATGGACGACGTCCAGGTGGTGGCCGTCTGCGATCCGGACACCTGGCGCATGCACAAAGCACGCGACATGGTCAACGATACATACGAAAACAAAGACTGCGCATGCTACGCGGATTTCTGCGAGATCATCGCTCGCGACGACATCGACGCCGTGATGAACTCCACACCGGACCACTGGCACGTGCCCATATCGCTGGCGGCGATTCGCACCGGAAAGCACGTCTCCTGCGAAAAACCGCTGACCCTGAGCATCGCCGAAGGCCGCGTGCTCGCCGACACTGCGAAGAAGCACGGCGTCGTATTCCGGACCGACAGCGAATGCCGCTCGCATGCGTACATGCACAAGACCGCCGAACTGGCCCGCAACGGCTACCTCGGAAAGATCACGCGGATCAAGGTCGGCGTTCCCAGAGGCGACACGCCCGGCGGCAATCCCGACCCGATGCCGGTCCCCGAAGAACTTGATTACGCTGTGTGGCTCGGACCGGCCCCGCGCAAGACCTATACAGTCGATCGCGTGCACCCGCCGAAGTCACTCAGCCGGCCGGGCTGGATGCGCTGCAGCGACACATGCGAGGGCATGATCACCAACTGGGGCACGCACCTGCTCGACGTCGCCCAGCAGGCCAACGATACCGAGCGCACCGGCCCGATCTCCGTCGAAGGTTCGGGCCGCTACCCCGATCCGGATTCGGGACTCTGGGACGTATTGATAGACTTCAAAGCCCGCTTCGAATACGCCGACGGCGTGGTGCTGGACTACTTCATAGACGTCCCCTACCTCCGTGTCGAAGGCGAAGAGGGATGGATAGAGGCGCACTGGCATTCGCCGGGCGGTCTGACCGCGCACGACAAGCGCATACTCCGCACAAAACTCAAAGATTCCGACCTCCATCTGCCGCAGAGAATGGACAAAGAGGATTTCGTGTACTGCATCAAGAATAGCGCCCCCGAAGAATCCATGGCGGACGCCGAAGTCGGCCACCGCACGTGCTCGCTGGGGCAGTTGGCGCACATCGCGATAGACAGAGGCCGGAAGCTGGCATGGGACCCGCACAACGAGAGGTTCGACGACGCAAAGGCGAACGAAAGACTGACCAGAAGCTACACAGAGCCGTGGGGACTGGATTTGACAGTGTGACGGGGCGCCGCTGTTGCGCTGCCCGCGGCCTGCCGGTGCGCCCGCGTGCCTGCTGTCTGCGGCCTCATAGAGTCACGGCCATGTCCCCACACCTCCTGAGGGTGGGACGCTATGCAGCAGATACAAACGCTTGATAGACATCGTGTGACTCGCACCGCCGTCATTGGCATCCTGCTGCTGGCAGCGGTTCAGCACTACGCCTCGACGGGCGAAGCCGCCGCCGAAGCAGCCGGACTGCCACCGGTCCTGCCCGACGGCAAGGCGGTGATGACGTTCACCTCGCCGGACCTGCTCAGACCGCCGACAACGATCGACGAGGTCGAAGTCGCCCAAACACCCCCGGTGGTAGACTTCTTGTATTACCCGGGGCAGGACTACGAAGGAAATCCGTGGTCAAACTGGGGCGATGGCGTGGCAACGCCGGGCAGGTATTACTCCGCCATCGGCGACCACAGAGCACCGGGCGGCAACGCCTTTGTCTACGAGTACGACGCCGCGACCAAGACGCTGCAGCAGATCGTTGATCTCAGGGAACTGCTGGATATGCCGGACGGCCGGTACACTCCCGGCAAGATCCACAGCAGAATCGACATCGGCGCCGACGACCGGCTCTATTTCTCCACCCATCGCGGCTCGACCAGGGTTACAACCGATGAATATGGCTACGAGGGAGACTGGATCGTCCGCCACAATCCAGCTACCGGCAGGACCGAAGCGATCGCGCACGGCCCGGTCGGCAAACACTGCATACCCTGCAGCGTGCTCGATCCGGACCGACTGATATTCTATGGCGGAACCGCCGCGGGAGACAGAAACGACAAGCGAATCAAGTTCTTCGCCTACGACGTCCAACGCCGAAAACTCCTCTACAGCGGCTACGACGGCCCGGGCCGATACATGATGTTCTCAAAATCGACCGGCAGCGTATACTTCGTGCCGGGGCTTGAGGGCCGGGTATTCCGCTACCATCCCGATCAGGACGCCCCCGTCAGCCTCGATGTGGAGATGGGTATTCGGGCGGCCACGCAGGAAACACGGCAAGGGTACATCTACGCCGTATCGAAAGGCGATGCGGTCATCTATCGCTTCGATACGAAAACGGAGGAAGCCGAGCGCATCGGCTCGGCCCCCGTCGCGACCCAGACGTACATTACCAGCATCGACGCGGATCCAACGGGACGGTATCTGTACTATGTCCCCGGCGCCCACGGCGGCAGCGAGAAAGACGGAACGCCCGTCGTGCAGTTCGATGTCAAGACACGCAGACGAAAGGTCATTGCGTTCCTGCATCCAGTCCTGAAGGAGAAGGTCGGTTATACGCCGCTGGGCACCTTCAGCACCGCCGTGAGTCCGTCCGGCGACAAACTGTACATCACATGGAACGGCAATCTCGGCGGATCCAAGCGCGGACGCCTGACCTGGGATGCCTGCGCTCTGACTGTGCTGCACATTCCCGCAGGTGAGCGGCAGCCATAGACACGAGAAGAAGAGAAATGCGAATTCTACGGCTTACACTTATTTGTCTTGCATGCACGCTGCTGCAAAACACGTTGCACGCAGAGGCGCTGCATTTTGTCGAGTCCGCCGGCGCCTGGGGCCTGATCGAACCGCTCAGGGGGATCATGGCACACGCTGCTGCGTGTGGCGACGTCGACGGCGACGGCGACCTCGATCTGTACGTGGGCGGCTTCTGCGATCGTCCGCCTGAAAAGTATCTGGGCGTCGGCGCAGCCGTGCCCAACATGTTGCTCATCAATAAAGGCTGGCACTTTGGCAAATCGAACCGGCCGCAACTCGCCATCGAGGCCAGAACCAGCGGCGCCGTGTTCGCCGATTTCGATAACGACGGCGATCTCGATCTCTACGTATCGAACAACTCGAAGTCCAAAGGCCTGCGAGTCGCCAATGTCCTGTTCGAAAACATCGACGGCCAATTCCAGCGTGTCAAAGAGTCCGGCGATGCCCGGGTGATTATGGGCGGCAGAAGCGTCGCCGTGCTCGACTACGATGGCGACGGCCTGCCGGACATGTTCGTTGCTGAAGACAAGTGGACCGGCGGCAGAAGCAGGCTGTTGCGCAATCTCGGCGATTTGCGTTTCGAGGACGTCTCAGCAACCGTCGGCCTGCCCGCCGACCTTCCGGGCCTCGGCGTCATAACACCCGATCTGAACAGCGACGGGCGGCCCGACATCTTCATCGGCCAGTGCAACCGGCTGTTCCTGTCGAACGCCAACGGCGGTTATACGGAAAGCGATTCGAGCGTCTTCCAATACGAGCCTGTCAACAACGAGGGCACTGGCTGCGGCGTCGCCTGCGGCGACCTCAACCGCGATGGCCTGACCGACATCGTCATTGTGGACCACAGCCAGCCCGCCCGTCAGCACGTATACATGAACCTGGGTCTTCGCGATGGCACCCCCCGCTTCAAGGACGTCACCGTCGAAGCCGGCCTGGACTATCGCTTTCCCTCCTGGACTCCCGAAAAACTCCACCTCAAGCACGCCCACGTCGAGATAGCGGACTTCGACAACGACGGCCGGCCCGACATATTCCCGGGTGCGACGTATCGTGACGCGGACGGCGTCCGACCGTTCATCTGTCGCAACGTCACGGGCGCACCAACCGCCGGCCGGGAGGCGCGGATCGTCGTGCCGCGATTTGACGTTCCGCCGGTCGAGAAGGCCGACGCCTATTTTGCCGCCGGTCCCGTCGCCGACTACAATCGCGACGGCAGACTCGATATATTCCTGGCAAGCTGGTTCCCGCAGATACCGTCGAGACTGTTGGTGAACCGCAGCGATTCGAACCATTGGCTCGATATCAGGATCGTCGAGGGAACAATCAACCGGATGGGCATTGGAGCGAAGGTGAGTTTGTATCCTGCGGGCAGCCTCGGCCGGGCGGAGAAACTAATCGGCTGCCAGGAAATCGCCGTAGCTCAGGGTTTCTGCTCCGGCCAGGAGGCTATCGCCCACTTCGGTCTCGGCGAAACAACCGTATGCGATGTGCAGGTCACACTTCCGCACGGCAGGGGCGTGATTCGCCGCAGGAACGTGCAAGCCGACCAGTTGCTGATTATCGAGGCGGTTTCGGCCCGCGCCGGCCGGGCCGGCTCTGTTGACCTGAGACCCGGCGTCCGTCGGATGCCGACGGCGCGTTAGAATCTGGCGTGGTATGAGTAATCATGGAAAGGAATGAAGCGATGAATACGTTCAGAATCGTCTTGCCGGTCTTGTGTGTAGTTATGGTGCTTGCGGCTGCTTGTCCCGCCGGACGCAGATCCCGCACGGGCGCGCAGATTGAATTCGAGATGCATCGAGTGGGAACGCTGCGCAGCGAGGCCTGCTGCGTGGGCGATTTCAATGGTGACGGCAGGATCGATATTCTCGCCGGCTCGTTCTGGTATGAAAATCCGACGTGGAAGGCACATCGGTTTCGGTCTATCGAGGAAAAGCTCGATCCGCAGGGCAAGAAGCACGTGGTGGACGACAAAGGCAAGGGCTATTACGACGACTTCTTCAATGCGGCCCTGGACGTGGACGGCGACGGACTGGACGATGTCGCGACGTGCGGATGGTTCAGCAAGCGGATCGACTGGTATCGCAATACGGACAAGGCAGGGGGCGAGTGGCCTTTGACGGTCAGCGAGGTCAACGGCAACTTCGAAACGAGCGATCTGGTCGATATCGACGGCGACGGCAAAGCCCAGGAGATTCTTGCCCATACGAGGGACACCAAATGGTACGAGATCGGCAAGCGCGCCGGCAAGGCCGATCTCGTGGGCCACGTGGTCAGCGAAAAGGCGATGAACTTCGGCGGCGGAGTCGGTGATGTCAACGGCGACGGCCGGCCGGATATCATTCGACCTGATGCATGGTTCGAGGCGCCGGAGGATATTCGCAGGGGCACGTGGAAAGAGCACCCGCTGCAGTTGGGCTCTCTCGAGCCGGGCAAGAGCGACCATACGCCGCAGATTCTCGTCTACGACGTCAACGCCGACGGCCTCAACGATCTTATTACCAGCAGCGCTCACAAGTACGGCCTGTTCTGGTACGAGCAGGCCAGGGACGGCTCGTGGGAGCAGCACATGATCGACAAATCCTGGTCTCAGGTGCACAGCCTGTCGCTGGTCGATCTCGATCAGGACGGGGATATGGACTTCGTGACCGGCAAGCGCTTCTACGCCCACAACGGCGGGGACCCCGGCGCCGAAGAGCCGCTGGGCGTGTACTGGTACGAATTGAGACGCCGGGGCCGCAGCGTCCGCTGGATCAAGCACGAGATATCCTACAACCAGGGCATCGGCGCCGGTCTGAACATCCCCGTCGCCGATATCGACAACGATGGAGACATGGACCTGGTGGTAACCGGCAAATGGGGCGGCCCGGTCTGGTTCGAGAACAAGCTCAAGTAAACTCCGGCGGAAAACGACCGCCGGCCGTAGAAAGGCTGAGGAAATTCCGACATGCCGCTGGAGTTGCCGTACAGGGGGCATGTGACAGCCGACGGCAAGAAGTAAAGGCGGGGCGCCACAGGCCGAGCGCAGGGCGCGATAATCGCTTTGCAAAGGCCGATTGTTGGAGCTATACTTGGTTGACGCGCGGTCGGCGACGTCGGGTTGTGGCAACACTACCCGGCTTACGATGCCGCGGAGATTTCTATTTACCAGGAGGTCAAGCATGGACAACAAACGCATTAGTCTTAATCGAAGGCGGTTCCTCAGCAGGGCAATGCAGGCCGGAGCCGCTCTGGCCGTGCCGCAGATCATCCCCGCCACGGCGCTGGGCGGAAGCGGCGGCGTTGCTCCCAGTGAACGAATAACGCTCGGCGCCATCGGTATCGGCAATCGCGGCCGTTACGTGCTGGGTTGCTTCCTGCGGGAGCCCGATCTGCACTGCATCGCCGTGTGCGACGTACGCGGCGATAATCGTGCGCGTGCGAAGAAGCAGGTGGACGACATCAACGGCGACAGCGACTGCGACACGTATATCGACTTCCGCGAGTTGCTGGCCCGCGATGATATCGACGCCGTACTGATCGCAACCGGCCCGAACTGGCACGCTACCGCCGCGACAATGGCGGCCAAGGCGGGCAAGGACGTCTACTGTGAGAAGCCCTGCACCAAGAACATCGCCCAGAGTCTTCAACTGGCGGATGTCTTTCACCGTACGGGCCGGGTCTTCCAGGCCGGTACGCAGCGGCGCAGCCTGCCGAACTTCGCATATGCGATTGAGCTGGCCCAAACAGGCAAACTCGGACCATTGGAAACACTGCACGCCCATCCGGGCGGTCTTGGGACAAAGATGAGCGGCTGGCATCCCGCCCAGCCCGAACCGCCGCGGGATGAGGTGGACTGGGACATGTACCTCGGACCGGCCGCCTGGCGACCGTACACAAAGAAGCTGATGAATGCGTTCCATTTCGAGAAAGGCGGCGGCCTGACCGGAGGCGGCTGCCTCGAATGGGGCTCGCACTGCGTCGATCTGTGCCAGTGGGCCAATGAGTCCGACGATACGGCACCGGTAGAGTACGAGCCGGTCGGCAATCAGTTGCACGCCCGCTATGCCAACGGCGTCAAGCTGGTCCTGCGAAACGACGGCTGGCTGCCTCTGGGTTCATGCCCGGTCCGCTTCGAAGGAGAGACCGGCTGGATCGAAACAGGCGATAATGCGGAGTTCGGCGCCAGTTCGCAATCGCTGCTGCTCAGGAGAGGCACCAGGATTCCGGGTTATCCGGCGGACTTTCACGTGCGTAACTTCCTCGATTGCGTTAAGACGCGTGCCCTGACCCGGGCGAACGCCGAAGCGGCGTGCTGGGCGCACATCACCTGTCACGCAGCCAACATAGCCCTGTTCCTCGATCGCAAGGTCGTATACGACCCGAAGAAGAACGAGTTCCCCGGCGACGAACCGGCCAATCGCATGCGCAGCGAGGCTCTGCGCGAACCGTGGCGGATATAGTGTCCGGTCTTGTAAGAGAAACTATCCAAGCTGTGAGGACAATCATGATAATCACGAAAAGATCTTTCTTCTGGTGCTTTATTCTCGTCGTACTGGCTCTGAGCGCAGCGACCGTTGCCCAGGATCGTCCGGCCGCTGAGGTACGGAATGCAAAGGAAAGCGACCTGATCGCGGTGCTCCAGTCGGATGTTCCCAAGGCCGACAAAGCGATTCCCTGCAAGCAACTCGCCATTTACGGTACTGAGAAGGCGATCCCCGCTCTCGCTCCGCTGCTGGCCGATGAGGAGTTGGCGTCGTGGGCCCGCATAGCAATCGAGGCAATTCCGGGCCCGGCGGCGGAAAAGGCTCTGCGCGACGCGATGGACAAAGTCGAAGGCAGGCTGCTCGTCGGCGTAATCAATTCCATCGCGGTGCGCCGCGATCGGCGCGCCGTCGATGCACTTATTGAGAAGCTTGGTGATTCCCAGGGCGCCGTGGCTTCGGCGGCTGCTGTTGCGCTGGGCCATATAGGCGGCGAGAAGGCAGCCGAAGCATTGACGAAGTCCCTCAGTCATGCGGGCGCCGACGTCCGTTCATCGGTGGCCATGGGCTGCATTCTATCGGCCGAGTGGTTCCTCGAACACGGCAAGACGGCCGATGCCGTCAAGCTGTATGACACGATTCGCAAGGCGGACGTCTCGGGGCAGCGACATCTGGAAGCAATCCGCGGGGCGATTCTGGCGCGCGGCTCGGCGGGCGTACCTCTGCTGGTCGAGCAGTTGGAATCACAGGACAAAGAACGCCTCGGTATCGGATTGCGAGCCGCCCGCGAGCTTCCCGGCCGCGATGTCACCCGGACGCTGGCGGATGAACTGGACCGACTGAACCCGGATCGCCGTCCTCTGCTGCTGCTCGCCATAGCGGACCGCAACGACGCCTCCGTACTGCCGACTGTTAAGAATGCGGCCAAGAACGGACGCAAGGACCTGCGTATCACGGCCATGAGAATTCTGATTGATCTGGGCGACGTCTCGTGTGTCCCGCTGCTGCTGGATGCAGCGACGGGCGACGATGCGGAAATCAAGGCAACGGCAACCGAGACGCTGATCCGGCTGCCCGGCGAGAATGTGGATGCGGCGTACGTCGCACATCTGCCGAAGGCCCGCGGTAAACTGCGCCGGGTTCTTATCGAGGTGGTCGGCCAGAGGCAGATCCATGAGGCGATTCCCGCCGTGGTGACGAGTCTTAACAACAACAATGCCGATATTCGCGGCGAAGCTGTGCGGACGATAGGCATCATTGGCGATGACAAGCAGGCGGACGACCTCGTTGAACTGCTGCAGGAAACCGACGACTCGAAGCAGCAGGCGGAAATCGAAAAGGCGCTGCTGTCGATCAGCGGCCGCAGCGGCGACAAGTGCCTGCCCCATCTGCGACCACTGACGCGCAGCAACGAGAATCAACTAAACATCATCGGCCTGCACGCCATGGCCGTCATCGGCGGATCCGAGGCATTGCAGAGCGTCGAATCCGCTATCGAAAATGCCGAACCGCCCGTACAGGACGAGGCCGTGCGCATCCTCTCGACGTGGCCGAATAACTGGCCCGAGGATGACGATGCAGGCGAGGCCCTGCTGGCACTGGCCGGCTCTGCTGAGAAGATGTCCCATCAAATCCTGGCGCTCCGGGGCTATCTCCAGTACGTGCGCGGCAATAAGAAGCTCAGCAACGAGCAGAAGGCGGCGAAAGTCAAGGACCTGCAATCCCACATCAGGCGGCCGGAAGAAAAGCGGCTCGCAATTGCGGCACTGGCCGACGCGCCGAGTGCGGAAGGCCTCGATATGCTGAGAGACTTCGCCAAGGAAAAATCCGTGGCGGAGGAAGCGTATTCGGGAATAGCCAAAATCGCCGGCCGGCATATCCAGGGGGTCTCCAAAGAGGACCGCCGCGAAGCTCTGCAAATGGTCATTGAGAACTCAAAGAACGGCAGGACCAAGCAGACCGCCCAGAAAGCACTTGGGGCAATGAAATAACGACGACACCGGCAAAACGCTCAATGGATTGCAGCCGGCGATTCGGCCGCCATCTATTGCACAAAGGCGAACATCGGGTCCCACGGGGGCAGGTCGACGGCGGGCTGTTCGAGGATCTTCAGGACTCGTTCGGGAACATACTTTTTCTTGACGATGACGCTGTACACGTTCCTGTCGAACCAGTCGTCGTAGAGGGCCCAGCGGCCCTTGCTGCCGCGCTCGGTACCCCAACTGTTCTCGACGAGCCACTTGACGGGCGCGTCGTCGGCCATGTCGATACCGATGAACACCATCGCGTGATTGGGTACGCTCTCGCGGAAGAGTGCACGCTCGGCCTTGCTCATATTTATGCGCGTGGCGTACACCGATTCGTAGTCGTACAGATCCTCGGCCATGATGCCGTGCGTGCTGCTCTGGTTCTTGCCGACGTCGCACGCGAACCAGACCGGCTCGTTGTCCAGCACCGATTTGGCGGCAACGTCCTTGAGCGTTTGGAGCCTGATATTGGCGAAGTGCACATCAAGGCCGTCGTGCACGTTGGTTGACATACTCAAGCGGTAATGCCGGTCGTACGCCTTGGACGGATCGTTGAACAGATCGACGTATTCGCTCAGATCGACCGCGACAAAATCCTTATAGAAGCTTTGCGGCGTGTATTGTTTCGCTTCGCTCACTACGGAGTTGCTGTCCTCGTAGCGCCATTCGAATTCGGTCGGCGGCCGGCCGAGATTCATCGCCAGAATCCTGTACGCCTCCCGGAGCATCTTCATTTTGGCCTGACGCAGCTTGGCCAACGGCTTGTGCTGCTGGTGCATCTTCCGCAGGACGACGGCGTCCGAGCGGAGTTTGCGGGCGAGTATCCGGTTCATACGGCCGGTGCTGCTCGAACTGTTGGTCTCGGGCATGATCTCCTTGGGCACGGCGCCGTATTTCTCCACGAGGTTCACGACGCTCTCCCAATAGCCGCCGTCGGGGATAGGCTTGCGAAGCACCAGTTCCAGTTCGCGATCCATGATGTCACGATCTCGAAACTCGATCACGCGCTCGAAGAAGCAATTGGCCTTTTCGAGTTTATCGTAGAACGCAAGGTAGTTCTGTGAGAACTCGAATTCCTTGAGCTTGTGCTTTGCGATGACCATCGGCCGCAGAATGTTGAGCCCTGCGAACAGCCAGCAGCGGCCCGAACTCTTCTGGTTGGTGATTCCTTTGGCGTCGATCTTGTGGCTGTATAATTCGTTGTGGTCGCGGATGATCTCGCGATTGAGCGCGATGTCGGTGACGTCCGTATTGGTCAGGGCATTGTACATCGCGCGCGTGTGGCGATTCAGCTTGTAGGACGACCGAAGTTGCTCGACCGTCTCCGGGGTCAGTTGTGCCGACGCACCATACAGCGTCGTCGCAAACACAGAGAGGCCCAGGCAGACGCATACCCATGTTCTGTTTCCACTTTCACTGATCATAGCAGGCTCCAAAATCGATAATCAGGCCGGGTTGGCTTTGTGCTTGAGTTTCGTCGTTCTATCGAGGCACGCGGCGAATTGCTCGCTCGCCTTCTGAAGATACTCGTTCACTTCGTCGACGTAACCGTCGGCCGAAGCGGACCAGACGCGATTGAGGTACCGCTCGGCGGCGGCGTAATCGGTCATCACCTCACCATAGGCCGCCAGGCCATAGCGATGTCCGATGCTCGTGCGGGCTTCAACGAACGTCTCCAGGTCGTCGGTAAACAACTCGTCAATGCGGTGCCGCACATCGTAGGTATTGATGGATTCCTTTTCCTGATTGAGCTTCTGAATATTGGTTGTGATTCGCTCCAGACTGGTCTCTACGTTTTCGATATTGGCCGCGACGTGGTGCTCGGTCTTGCTGTGGCGGGCGAGTTCCGTACGAATCAGCACGACCCCTGCTATCGCCAGGCCGAGGGCGGGGATGTACCAGAGCCATTGAATGGTGTTTCTGTCAACGACGGCCGCAAGTGCCGCCGCGACAAAACCAACTGCAACCATGATAAAACCAAGGAATCTCATACGCTGTCTTATCCCCCACGCATACCTGCAATGATGTAATAGATCGCAAAACTGACACCGACGAGGCCTTCTCCGACAACAAAACCGGCGGCGATTGGAATACCGACCTGCTCGCTGAAATGCGTGCCCTTGAATCTGTCGCTGAGCATTCGCAGGACGGTACCGATGGTGTACGTCAGGACAATACTGAACGGCAGATAGAACCCGAGGCCTACCTGGATGCCGAGCCCGCCGATGGTTGTAGCGCTGAGCAAGGCTCCAAGCCCTGCACCTGCCAGATACTTGAACGCGGGGACATCACCGGAAATGATCCCCTTCATCATGCTGGCCAGGGCCGTACCCTGCGGCGCGGGCAGCTTCTCACTGCCCAGTCCGTAGGCTTTGTGCAGGACAAAGAGCAGGCCTATCATCAGAACGGGGCCCAGCCAGGTGGCGAGGAACTGGCCCATCTGCTGACGCTTCGGGATCGCGCCGACGAGATAGCCGGTCTTGAGATCGAGCATAAGGTCCGTGGCCTGCGACATAGCCATACAGGTGGCCGCCCCGACCATTACCGAGGATATTATTGCAGCTTTGTCGCCCAAGCCGGCGGTAATCACCAGCAGAATCGTAACAGCGATGAGCGTCATGCCGCTCATGGGCGACCAGTTTGTTCTTCCGATGCACTCAGAGAGAATTACCCCGGCCATCCAGATCCATACCGTACCCAGCAGCGCCATTATCAGCCCGCGAGTCAGGGTCATTTGTTCGACGGAGGAAACGGCCACCGCCGCGAGCACAACTACCGCCCCTACGACACCCACATACAGCAGCTTGATGGGCATCTCATCCTTCGAAGGCGCCGAGCCACTCCTGGCGGCCGACTGCATGCTGCGTACGGCGCTGTGAATCAGCGGCAAAGCCAGAACGATACCGGTCAGCGCGCCGCCGACCAGCATGCCGATTCCGACCGGCCTGAAAAGCGCTATCCGCAAATACTTGGTTATTGGCAGCTTTTCTTCCCCGAATTCGCCGGCGAGCAGTTGAAGCTGAGCAGCCGAGGGCAACAGGTCCATTTGCGCCAGTATCGGCGAGAGGATCCAGTAGCACACGTAGCCGCCGATTACGAAACACAGGCCCCCTTTGCCTGCAATGAACGCGATGCCCACAGTCAGCAGCGAGACGAACCATATGCCGTTCATATACTCAGGCATGCCGATCATCGCACCAAGGTTCCAGTTCTCGAAGTGCGTAATTTGACTGACGAAATGCAGAGAGCCGCTTATGGCGATGCCGATACAAAGCAGCATGGCTTTGTGCACGCCGGCGCCCGGCGACTTGAGGACGGTGGCCACGGCGACGCCGCCGGGGTAGGTGAGCCGCTCGAAGTCTATCATCTGCTTTCGCAGCGGGATGATGAAAGCGATGCCGAGAACGCCGCCGGCAATACAGCCGAAGGCCATCAGGTATGGGTTGAAATCTGTGTGGCCGAGGATGAACAGGGCGGGGACGGAGAACATCACGCCGGCCGATGCGCCGTTGACGCTGCTGGCGACGGTCTGGCTGATGTTGTTCTCGATGATGCTGTTTCGCCGCAGAATGCCCCGCAGCACGCCGAAACCGAGAATCGCCGCCAGTTCCGAGCCTTCATGGGAAAAGCCCAGAATGAGGCAGGCATAGCCCATACTGATGGTGATGAGCACGCCGAGCACATAACCGACGATAATCGCGGTCCAGGTGAGCTCCGGATAAGCCCCCCTGCGTAGAATCCTTTCGCCGCCATACGTGTCTGCCACAGGCCTATTCTCCTTCGGTGCTCCAACAAGTCCTGTCCCAAAGGCGACGGAAGCCGCCCCCATACGTCGCCGCTCTCCGGCGTCGACCGCGTGAATATTACTAAAGGACGGCCGCCGCCTCAAGGCTTTTTCAGCATGCGCAATGTCGGGCCCCGGCGATTGCCCGATTCTGCGAATTGTGTTGAGGTGCTGCCACCTGCAGACGGAGCGATATAGTGGCCGGGCCGCAAGCGGAGCGCAGCGACGGGCACGGCTGATAACCACCGTGGAGTTCGTCGGGTGCTCTGCGACTCCTCGATCATTGAAGAAACTCGAAAGTGCTGATTGACAAAGACGGCCGGCGGGAGTACGCTTTCGTCGTTGACCGGATTCATGTCAAGGAAAGGACTCGGACATGCACAGAAACACGGTTTTTCTCATCATACTGTTGAGCGCTGCAGCGGTCTGTGTCTCAGGTTGTGTGCTGGCTGCGGTGGGTGCCGGGGCGGCGGGAACGGTTGCATATCTGCGAGGCGATCTCGAGGCCATGCGCGCCGAGCGGCTCAACGCCGTATACGACGCGAGCCTGCAGGCCATGCAGCAGATGGAGTACAAGATCGTCAAGTCGTCCAAGGATGCTACGACGGGCGAGATAGTCGCTAAGGATTCACAGGACGACAAGATCACCATCAAACTCGAGGCCACCGCCGAAGGACCCACTTCCATCTCGATTCGGGTCGGCACATTCGGAAGCGAGAGGCGCTCGCGACTGATCTACGACAAGATCAGAACCAATCTCGAATCGTAGAGTTGTACGCGAAAGCCCCGTGGCACAGATCGTCGGCGCGTCGTATACGTCCCAAGCTCGCGTGTTATGCCGTTTGTTGACGATTGAGAGACGGCGGTTCCGTCACAGCATGTGCAGTTTTCTCTGCCGCGAATGCGCATGTCGGGTCCGCGCATGTAAAAGAGTCTGTCGTTGTCAAAGTCCGGAAGGCACAGGCGGCTGCTCTGGATTTCCATCGGATAATTGCTTGTGCGGTTGCTCGCCATCCTCGGCCAAGAGGATTTCCGTGCTGTATTGCGGATAGGAAAGAGAAAAGATCTTCTTGAACGCGAGCCGCGTCTTGTCTCGCAGCAAGTCCAGGACAAAGAACTCATTGACGTTCTGCAGTGCGTTGTTCCGGGCTTCGTCATCGAGAGCCAGGACTTCTTCCGACGTGAAATCGTCGATAATATCGAACTTCCATCGCACGTTTTCCGCCCTTTCGAGCGGCATCTTGTAGAATTTGCGGTTATAGATCTCGCAACTCAGGATGCGGGGCTGGGGCAGGACAATACTGATGGACCTAGCGAGTTCATCCACCGAATAGTCTACGCGGTCCAGATCGTAGCCGACTTTGAGCTTAGCCGTGTAGCGGAGCAGGCCTCTTTTCCAGCGGACCGTAATCAGGCTGGTTTTCTTCTCTTTTATTTCCGTTACGCCCTCTGTCGTATATTCGAGCACCGCCAGTTCAGCAATCGCCTGAATGGAACGGACCATCAGTGTGGTGGTCTTCGACTCTGTTTGCGTCTTCCTCGACAGCCTGCGACCCAGGAAGAACGCCAGAACGCAACCGGCCACAAGACCTACGACATACAGAATGCTCTCCATCATGTGAACAAGCTCCGATATTCGCTATTGTGGTTCACGCATCCGATTCACCCTTCCATCACCGAAGGATAGTGGAATCCGCAGTTGCGGTCAAAGCAAAAGGCCCGGCGAGATCAGTCACATACCCGGTCAAGGTGATAGTCGCAACGCGGGCATGCTTGTTTCACGAAAGCGGCCGCGGACAGCCTCTATCACCCCTCGGAATCGTCAAGCAACTGCAGTCGATTGCCTGTATCACGAAGTTCGAAGAGCGCGGCTCTCTCCTTCGGGCTGGAATTGGGTTGATGCAGGATCAGCATGAGCCTGCCTTCGAACGTGCGGAAGATCATGCCGTGCCCACCGTTGGCTGCGAACAGCGGTTTGTCGATCTGTTCCCACGGCCCTGCGATCTTACCCGAGACCGATCGTGCCATTGCCACCGCATAGCGCCGGACGCCAAAGCTCGACCAGATCATCAGCAGTTTGCCGGTTTGGGTTCTGTAGAGAAACGGTCCGTCTGTAACATACCCGGTCTGTTTCGGGCCAATCGGCCGCACCCATGGTGCATCGCTCGCATGAAAAAGCGTTGCGGGCTCGCCGATTGTGTCCGACAGGTCCGGCTTGAGCCGCACAAGCTCCATTGAGCCATCGTCGATCTGCGTCCACTCGTGGCAGAAGACCATCCATGGCACGCCGTCTTCGACCCAGAGCGTACCGTCCAGGGCGGACCAGTCGGCCGGCGTGTGAGGTCGGTTGTGGAAGGGCTCGAAGGGTCCCTTCGGAGATTCGGCTACAAGGATCTGCGTGCCTCTCTTCCAAAGCGTTCGCTGTTGCGAAGCCTTGCCCGGAAGCTTGTCGCCGGCAGTGAATGTGACGAAGAGGTAGTACTTTCTTCGATACTCGTGCACTTCGGGCGCCCAGACCATGTTGTTCGCCCAGAAGTCCTCGGGGATCACGAAGACGGGATGCGGTCCTCGCCATGTTTCGAGGTCCTTGCTGGTATAGACTTCGACGCCCTTGCGATCGTGCTCTTTGTCGAGCCTGTTGTCCATCTGCGCGTACATGTAGTACGTGCCGGTCAACTCATCGGCCAGAATAAACGGATCGCGGATACGGATATCGGCCAGTCGCCATGCGGTGTCAGTTGCGGCAGCCGACAAACAGCTTACCCAAAGCAGCGTGATGCAGACTTCCCGCCAGGCTAAATCTACTGTGTTATGCTGCATGATTGCTTGTCCATAATGCGTGCCACAGGCGGCGCGGGTTATTTCGTCTTGAGCGGCCATTGTTTGGGATGCGTCCTGGATTCTTCCATGCGTTTGCGGGCCACCGCCACGATTTTCGGGAACTGGTCTGCGATATTGTTCTTTTCGCCGATATCCGTCTCCAGGTCGTACAACTCTATCGGCCTGGACGGCGAGAGGCGAACGGCCTTATATCTGCCCATCCGGATCGCCTGTTTGGAGCTTCCTTCATGGAATTCCCAGTACAGGTATTCGTGCGGCTTCTGCTTTTCGCCCAGCAGCGCGGGCAGAAATGAAATGCCGTCGATGCCGTCCGGCGGTTCGACGCCGGCCACCTCGGCGAGCGTGGGCAGGACATCCCAGAATGCCGAGATATGATCGCCGGCGCTTGCGGCCGGAATCCTGCCCGGCCACCTCGCAATCATAGGTACGCGAATACCTCCTTCGTACAGGTCGCGCTTGACTCCGCGCAAGGGCCCGTTGCTGTCGAAGAAATCGGGGCTGACCCCGCCCTCTTTGTGCGGGCCATTGTCACTGGTGAACATCACCAGGGTGTTGTCGTCAAGCCCCAGAGCCTCGAGCTGGGCGAAAAGCCTGCCGATATCCGCATCCATGCGCGAGATCATTGCAGCCTTGCCCTTCTCCGGTTCGGGCCAGTCCTTATTGGCGTACATGCCGTAGTCGGGGACCTCCATGCCGTGTTCGTCGAACCAGCCCGCCTCGTTATTCGCGTGCGGAATCGTATAGGGCAAAAAGAGGAAGAACGGACGGGTTGCCTGTTTGACAAACTGCAGCGCGGCGGTGGTGAACAGATCGTGCGAATAATCCACTTTCTCTTTGGCCAGGCCGACGAGTTCCCGCTGATTCTCTTTGTAATGTTTCTCCGGATGCTGTACGACATTGCGCAGCGACACTTCTCGGCCGTTCTGCCATAAGAAGTCGGGATAGTAATTGTGCGCGTGCCACATGCTCAAATAGCCGAAGAAGTAATCGAAGCCGTTTCTTTGCGGGTCGTCCGGCGGGGGCGGATGGCCAATGCCCCATTTGCCGATGCACCCTGTCGCATAGCCGGCAGCCTTCAGCACTTCAGCAACCGTCCGCTCCTCCGGCTTCATCAGCACGTCGACATTGCCGCGCACCGTGCAATGCCCCGTGTGTTTGCCGGTCATAAGGGAACACCGCGAGGGGGCGCAAACCGTGCTGCCTGCGTAGTGCTGCGTGAACCGCATTCCTTCGGCCGCCATGCGATCGAGATTCGGCGTCTTGATCTTTGTCTGGCCGTAGCAGCCGAGATCGCCATACCCCAGATCGTCGGCAAGGATGTAGACGATGTTCGGTTTTTGCTCCTGCCCGGCGTACATTCTCTCAGTGACAGTCAGGGCCGCCATCATACCGGCGGTCCGTTGCAGGAATTGCCTTCTCGATATACTCATAGCCAATATACTCCAATTATCGGTTCAGATGCGCACTGCAAGCACCGTCCAGTATGAAGGCTCATTATAGCGACGATGGATGCTGATTGCGAGATAGGCATTTGCACTGACCGACAATCAAAACACGAAAATGCACTTCCATTTGGCACCGAAATCCGTTTAATTGGTGCATCAGGAAGGCCGTGTGCCAATGCAATCAATCGTCGACACGAAGTCGGCAGGACACAGCTTTGAAAGGGAAACGCAAATGATGCGAGGATGCCCGCGAGTAGTCTGGTTTTCAGCTTGTATGCTGGCAGCAACAATGATTCCTGGTTCGTGCACCCCGTGTGCCTGCCGTTACGATGCAAAGGAGGTCGAATCACAAATGGACATTCAGGTGAAACCCTTCGGCAAGACGCCGGACGGAGAGCAGGTGGAGTTGTACACGCTCACCAATGCAAATGGCGTTAAGACTGAAATCATGACTTACGGCGGCATCGTCGTGTCTCTTGAAGTGCCGGATCGCAAGGGCAATCTCGACGACGTCGTTCTGGGCTATGATAATCTGGGCGGCTACGTGGAGAATAACCCCTATTTCGGCGCACTGGTCGGGCGATATGGCAACCGCATCGATAAGGGCAAATTCACGCTGAACGGAAAGGAGTACACGCTGGCCGTCAACAACGGTCCTAATCATCTGCACGGAGGGCTGAAAGGATTCGACAAAGTGGTCTGGGATGCGGAGAAAGTCCAAACGGGCGACGCGGTGGGCGTCAGGCTGTCCTATCTGAGTGAAGACGGCGAAGAAGGCTACCCGGGCAATCTCGACTGCACCGTCACGTATACACTGACAAACGACAACGAACTGAAGATCGACTACAAGGCCACGACGGACAAACCCACAGTCGTCAACCTGACGCACCACAGCTATTTCAATTTGACCGGATGCGAACGGGACATACTCGACCATGAAATGATGCTCAACGCCGACAGGTTCACGCCGGTCGACGAAGGTCTGATTCCGACGGGCGAACTTCGACCGGTGCAGGGAACGGTCATGGATTTCACGACACCGACACCCATCGGCGCGCGAATCGACAGCGACTACCAGCAGATCGAATACGGCGGCGGCTACGATCATAACTGGGTCCTGAACAAGGATGGCAGGGACATGACGCCGGCCGCTCGCGTCTACGAACCGACTACCGGCCGTGTGATGGAGGTATTCACAACCGAACCGGGCGTACAGTTCTACTCAGGCAACTTTCTCGACGGGACCATTACGGGCAAGGACGATACCGTATACAAACATCGGTACGGCTTCTGCCTGGAGACGCAGCACTTCCCGGATTCGCCCAACAAGCCGCAATTCCCATCGGTAGTGCTCCGCCCGGGTGAGACCTATACGCATACGACCGTTTACAAATTCTCGACGCGAAAATGACCGCGCGATGATGCAGTGGTCTGGCACGACCGCCTGAGACTCCGCAACAAAGTGACATGAGGGAAGAAATGGCATATACAATCGGACTGGACTACGGAACGAATTCGGTGCGATGCGTGGTTGTCGATACCGCCGACGGCCGCGAACTCGGCACCGCGGTGTATGAATACGAAACGGGCGAGGCGGGAATTGTTCTGGATTCGGCGGACCACAATCTCGCTCGTCAGAATCCGGCCGACTATCTTAAGGGAGCCGAACTGACCGTTCGTCAGGCGCTGGCGGAAGCGGGCAAAGCCGACAACGATTTCGCCGCTGAAAAGGTCGTCGGGATCGGCGTCGATACGACGGGTTCCACTCCGCTGCCTGTAGATGAGAAGGGCACACCGCTGGCCATGCTGGATCGGTTCAAGGGCAATCCAAACGCGATGGCCTGGCTGTGGAAGGACCACACGGGTCATGCTGAGGCCGCTGAGATCACCGAACTGGCCGAGCAGGAACATCCCGAGTACCTTGCCAAGTGCGGCGGCACTTATTCGTCGGAGTGGTTTTTCAGCAAGATTCTGCATTGCCTGCGAATCGATCCAGAGGTTTATGACGCGGCGCACACGTGGGTCGAGCATGCCGACTGGCTTCCGGCCGTCCTTACAGGCACCGACGCGCCGGAGAAGATCATACGCTGCCGCTGTGCTGCAGGCCATAAGGCAATGTTCAACGATATGTGGGGCGGCTACCCCGCTGCGGATTTTCTCGCGAAGCTCGATCCGAAGCTCGGCGCGCTGCGCGACACACTCAGCGACAAGACATACGCTATAGACACGGCCGCGGGCAATCTGACGGACGCCTGGGCAAAGAAGCTCGGCCTGCCCGCCGCTATTGCCGTAGCGGTCGGCGCGTTCGATGCACATCTCGGAGCCGTCGGTTCGGGTATCCGCGAGGGCGTGCTGGTCAAGATCATCGGCACCAGCACGTGCGATATGGTCGTCTCTCCGACGAGCCGTCAGTTGCAGGACATCCCGGGCATCTGCGGCATCGTGGACAGTTCCATCCTGCCGGGCTACTTCGGACTCGAAGCGGGCCAGTCCGCAGTCGGCGACATCTTCAACTGGTTCGTCAACTATATTCGGCCGGGCGGCGAAGAAGCGGGCTCGCATGAGTCTCTGACCGAGAAGGCCGCCCAACTCAAGCCGGGGCAAACCGGACTGCTCGCCCTCGACTGGAACAATGGCAACCGTACAATCCTCGTCGATCAGAGACTGACGGGCCTGCTGCTCGGCCAGACGCTGCACACGAAGCCGGAAGAAATCTACAGAGCTCTCGTGGAAGCCACCGCTTTCGGCGCGCTGACGATCATGAACCGTTTCGAAGAATACGGCGTGAGTGTGAGCGAAGTTGTCAACTGCGGCGGCATTGCCGAGAAGAATCCGATGCTCATGCAGATATACGCCGACGTTACAGGACGGGAGATGAAGACATCACGTTCGGGTCAGACCTGCGCCCTCGGCTCTGCTATCGCCGCAGCCGTGGTCGCCGGAGCGCACGAGAACTTCGAGGCGGCCCAGGCTGCGATGTGCGGCGTCAAGGACAAGACATTCAAGCCCATCGCCGCCAATCACAAGATCTATCAGCAGCTATACAAGCTCTACAGACAGTTGCACGATGGTTTCGGTCTCAAGGACAACGCCGAATCGATGGCGAACGTTATGAAGGACCTGCTGGCAATCAAGGAAGGGGCCGGCGTCTGATGCACGAGCGGCTGAGAGAATCCGTCTGCCGGGCCAATCTGGAACTGGTGCGCCAGGGGCTTGTCGTGTTGACATGGGGCAACGTGAGCGGGATGGACCGAGATGCAGGCGTTGTGGCGATCAAACCAAGCGGCGTCGATTACGACGAACTGACACCCGAGGAGATTGTGCTGCTCGATCTCAGGGGGAATGTACTGGAGGGCGATCTGAAGCCTTCTTCCGATACGCCGACCCATCTTGAACTGTATCGCAGCTTCGAGAAGATCGGGGGGATCGTACACACGCACTCGACATACGCAACGATGTGGGCTCAGGCTCAGCGGGAGATTCCATGCTTCGGCACGACCCACGCGGACAACTTCTTCGGCTCGGTCCCGGTGACCGATGCGTTGACGCCGGAGGAAATCCGCAGCGACTACGAGGCGAATACGGGCAAGGTGATCGTCCGGCGATTTGCGAATATGGATCCGTTGGCGGTGCCGTCGGTCCTCGTCGCCAATCACGGGCCTTTTGTATGGGGCAACGACGCGGCCGGAGCGGTTGAGAACGCCATTGTACTCGAACAGATCGCACACATGGCTCTCGGCACCATTCGCATAAACCCCCAGCAAGGCGCCATATCCCGGGCGCTTCTGGACAAACATTATCTTCGCAAACACGGCGACAACGCCTACTACGGACAATCATAGAGGAGAACCAACATGGCTAAGCTGACATTTGGTGTAATCGTTGGAAATCGCGGCTTCTTCCCGGATGTACTGGCGAAAGACGGCCGTAAGAACATACTCGATGTGCTTAAGAAGAACGGCTACAACGCGGTGTCGCTACCGATCAAGGAAAGCAAGCACGGCGCGGTTGAGACGTTCGAGGAGGCCAAGAGATGCGCCGCCCTGTTCGCTTCGAAAGCGGACAAGATCGACGGCATTATCGTCACCCTGCCGAACTTCGGCGATGAAAAAGGTGTCGCCGAAGCCATTAAGCGCAGTGGGCTGCGCGTCCCCATCCTGATCCAGGCCGAGACGGACCATCCCGCCAACATGATGATGGGCCAGCGCCGCGACTCCTTCTGCGGCAAGATCAGCGTGTGCAACAACCTGCGTCAGGCGGGCATTCCCTTTACGCTGACCTCCTCGCACACGGTCAGCGTGGTTTCGGATGAATTTGCGGCCGACCTGGCGTCATTTGCAGGCGTGTGCCGGATTGTCAAAGGCCTTCGCAACGTGCGTTTCGGAGCCATAGGATCGCGGCCAGCCGCCTTCAATACCGTCCGCTACAGCGAAAAACTGCTTGAGCTATACGGCATATCCGTCGAGCCGGTAGATCTTTACGAAATCATCGGCCGCGTTGACCAGCTTGGCGATAAAGATGCGGGCGTACGATCCAAACTCAGCGCAATCAAGAAATATACGACGACGGACAGCATCCCCGACGCGGCCCTGCTCAAGATGGCCAAGTTCGGACGCGTTGTCGATCAGTGGATCAAGGAGAACGACCTGGCGGGGACCGCCATCCAATGCTGGACCGCCCTCGAAGAGTTCTTCGGCATCGTTCCGTGTACGCTGATGAGCATGATGAGCGAATCGCTGGTCCCCAGCGCCTGCGAGGTGGACATCACGGGCCTTCTGGCGATGTATACGCTGCAACTGGCCGCCGGCACGCCGAGCGCCCTGATGGACTGGAACAACAACTTCTCTGAAGATCCCGACAAGTGCGTACTGTTTCATTGCAGCAATCTGCCCCGGTCTTTCTTCCAGGACGAGAAGATGGACTTTCAGGAGATCATCGCGGGATCCGTCGGCAAGGACAAGACGTACGGGACGATAGTCGGCCGGATCAAGCCGGGATGCGCTACGTTCTGTCGGACCAGCACCGATGACAGCGACGGCGTCATCCGCGCCTATCTCGGCCAGGGCGAGTTCACCAAAGACAAGCTTAGTTCATTCGGCGGCTACGGCGTCATGCAGATTCCCGCCCTTCAGGACCTGCTCCAGTACATTTGCCGTATGGGCTTCGAACACCACGTGGCCGTCAGCCTCTCCGAAAGCGCCGACGCCATCGAAGAAGCCTTCGAAAACTACCTCGGCTGGGATGTATACAGGCACAGTTAAGGGCGTTTCTCTGTTGCCGCATTGACACGATCTGTTTGCAGTCAGCCTTCGCAGCATTTTTCATCGTGGTTGTGGCGACTTTTCGTGATCTCGTGTCGATTTGGCATCCGGTCGGCAGCGTTCGATCGCTTTGGCCAGTTCATATTGGCACAAAGTGGTCTGGTGGTCGCATTGCGCTGCAGTGTAGAGGGCCTGCAGCGCGGGCAGGGCCCGGGAATTCCTGAGACGCCCCAATGTCCAGACCGCACGATTTCTCTGCCTCAATGGATGCTCTCGGCAATTCACGAAGGCAATAAGCGAGGCAATGTCGTCTTCGCCGCCCGGATGGTGTCGCCGGGCGACGGCAGTGCAATCTTCCACGGCCCGGTTGATTTGCCATACCGTCCAGCCTACACCGGCGCCACCAATACAGATTAGGGCCCCTATTGCGGCACATGTGAGCGTCCTGATACGCATTTTTTGCATGCCATCACTCCGTCCTTTTGTTGCCGGCGTCAACAATGTCCTCGAATTTCTTTCGGGCTCTATCTCTTTCTTTGAATGTAAATACCTTCGAAAGAGCTGCCTGACCGGCGTTTTTTTACGGTCTGGCCAATATTTTTTCCGCTTTCGATGAACAAATCAAAAATATCGCTATATACATATATTGATATATATAAATTAATTGTTACACTTAGACAACGAGGTTGTAAGATGCTTGCAAAGATATTTATCGGGGTTTTGATAGGCGGTGCGATAGGTGCTGTAATGGGTTATTACGGCAAATGCACGTCGGGGGCCTGCCCGCTGACTGCAAACCCTTATCGCGGAGCGGTTTACGGGGCAGTAGTGGCTGCGTTGCTTGCGGTCAGTCTCGGCGCGGGTTCGGGAGCTGTACCGACAGGAACAACACAATCAACGGACAACCAGGAGGCAACATCTATGGCGGCAGAGATTACGAGTGTGTCGGAATTTGAAGAAAAGGTCATGAATAACGCGGGCGTGGTGCTGGTAGATTTCTTCTCGCACGGATGCCCCCCCTGCCGGGCTTTATTGCCCATCGTCTCTGAACTTGCGACGAAGTACGAGGGTCGGGCGGGCATTTACAAAGTGGATGTTGAGAAGAACATGGAACTGGCGCAGCAATGGGGCATACAGAAGATCCCGGCGGTCGTAATCCTCAAGGACGGCAAGGAAGTCGAACGGAAGATCGGCCTGCATTCGGAATCTCAATACGCTGAGGTTCTGGACAAGCTGCTCGCCGAGGAACAGTAATGCACAGCTCACATACAAGGACGGCCGTGTTGCAAGCAACTTCCATTGAGGGTGCCGGCAGAATGGACAGAGACACAGCAGAACATGTGGCAGAAGTGCTCAAGGCGATAGCTCATCCGGTCCGGCTGCAAATCATCGAACTGCTGCGCGACACCGAGATGTGCGTGGGAGACATCGTGGAGGCCGTAGGACAACAGCAGGCGGTCGTGAGCCACCAGCTCAATTTGATGAAGGACAAGGGCGTGCTGGCATCGACGCGCAACGGCACGAAGGTGTGCTATCGAATCGAGAATAAGAACGTCATCAATGTGCTGGATTGTATCTCCAGCCATTGCAGCAGGTAAGCAAGGGGGCATGTAATGAGCGAAGCAGAAAAGCAGCGGGAGCACCAGCGCAAGGCGAAGAGCAACTTCTGGCTCGGTATTCTGGGCGGGTTTGTGGCAGGTGTGATCGTATGCGGCGCGGGCATGTTTGCACTGATGCCGTCACTGATGATTGTTACCAAAGAGAGCTCGCTGGGCTATGACGATACTGTCGCCTCGCTGGAGCAGAATATCGAAGAGAACGGCTGGGTGGTTTCGCGCGTTATGGACATGAACAAGTCCATGGCCAAGCACGGCGTAGAGTTCGAGCCGCGTGTCACGCTGGTGAAACTCTGCAAGGCGGAGTACGCCAAGAGCGTGCTGACGACCGACCGACATATCTCGACCATGATGCCGTGCACCATCAGCGTCTGGGAAGGCGATGACGGCAAAGTCTATCTCTCGAAGATGAATCTCGGCCTGATGGCGAAGATGTTCGGCGGCAACGTTGCCAAAGTCATGGGCGGCGACGTAGTTCGTGACGAGGCGAAGATATTGCGCAGCATTGTCCAAGGCCATTGATGTAGTTCGCCTGCCCGGAGATCATCTGCCATGTGGAAAACGGTGACCTTGTTTCTTATCCTGCTGGTGATTGTTGTGGCGTAACAGAGTCACTGCAAAGAACCGCAAGCGGCTGATGCCGTCTCCGGCCGGGGTCTATGGGTCATTCGGACGGGCAATCCGCATCCTATGCGAACGGCTAAGAACGCAATCGTATTGTTTGGGAGATAGAGCAAGCAATAGCGCAACAGGGCTATTGAAATGGGGTGTATTTTCCGGTGTAATACAGGTGAAATCTGAACCTGGCTGACAGGATGGACATGCGATGGACATAAAAGAGAGAATAGCGGAATATTCGATCCGACACTACAAGCTCATCACTATCGTGATGGTTGTTTTCACGCTGGGTCTCGGTGCTTTCATACCGCTGATCAAGGTCGACACGGACCCGGAGAACATGCTCAGCGAAGACGAACCGGTGCGTGTCTTCCACGACGAGACCAAGGAACGCTTCGATCTGTACGACATGGTCGTGGTCGGCGTGGTCAACGAAGACGATCCGAACGGCGTATTCAACGCGAAATCTCTGGGCAATATATACGAATTAACGCAGTTTGCCGAGAAGGAGTTGCAGTGGCCCGATCCCGACGATCCCAACAACAGGATCGGCGTGGTGGATAATGATATCATGGCTCCTTCGACGGTGGACCATATCGGCCAGGGCGGGCCGGGCGTGGTGACGTTCGAGTGGCTGATGTCCCAGCCGCCGGAGACCGACGCCGAAGCAATTGCAATTCGCGACAAGGCACTGTCGAATCCGCTGCTCAAGGACACCGTTGTATCCGGCGACGGGAAGGCTTTGTGCATCTATCTGCCTCTGACCAGCAAGGATATGAGCCATCGCGTTTACCAGGCTCTGCAGGAGAGAATTGCAGCGTTCGAAGGACAAGAGCAGTACCACATTACGGGTCTGCCTGTTGCGGAAGATACGTTCGGCTACGAGATGTTCATTCAAATGGCCATCTCGGCGCCGCTGGCGATGGCGACTATCTTCATTCTCATGCTGCTCTTCTTCCGCAAGCTCGTGCTGATTATCTCGCCCATGATTATCGCGATGGTGGCGGTGATTTCGACGATGGGCCTGCTGATCGGCCTGGGATATCCCGTGCACATCATGAGTTCCATGATACCGATCTTCCTGATGCCGATAGCCGTGGTGGACTCGGTGCACATCCTCTCGGAGTTCTTCGACTTATATACGAAGGAGAAAGGCCGTAAAGGGACGATTCGCGAAGTGATGCACAATCTGTTCATGCCCATGCTGTACACGTCGCTCACGTCGGCTGCGGGTTTTGCGTCGCTGGCCCTGACACCGATACCGCCGGTGCAGGTATTCGGCGTATTCGTGGCCGTGGGCATTATGATCGCGTGGATCGCGACGATCCTTTTCGTGCCGGCTTACGTGATGATGGTCCCGGACAAGTCGCTGAAGAACTTCGGCCTTGCGGCCCAGCACGGCGAAAAGCAGACATGGCTCAGTAGAATTCTCCGCTCGGGCGGGCGTCTGACGTACACGCGGGCCAAACCTCTCCTGGCCGTATTCCTTCTGGTCATCGTGGTGGCGGTCTACGGCATCACCCGCATACAGATCAACGATAATCCCGTCAAGTGGTTCACGAAGGGCCATCCGATCCGTGTAGCCGATCGTGTTCTGAACGAGCACTTCGGCGGCACTTACATGGCGTACCTCGTGCTCGATCCCAACGTCAGCGAGGAGGTGACGCCTGAATACGTCGCCGGACTCAAGAACGATATGCAGGCCGAAGCGACGCGGCTGGAGCAGGATTTCCCGAATATCAAAGACGTTCTGCCGGAGGCGGAAACCCAGATTTCGGAACTGGCTTTAGAGCATAAGACGAAAGAAGCACTGCTCGATGCGATGACAGTATATGCGGAGGACCAATTCGCAACCGCCGAGGAAAAATATGCCGATGCGTGGTACGAACTGAGCAGCTTTTTCGGCTTGGCGAAAGAACAGCTTAAGGTGTTCAAGCGGCCGGATGTGCTGCGGTACATCGCGGATCTCCAAAGCCATCTTGAGGACCCGACCATCACCGGTTCGGCCGGCGACAACCAGCAGAGCAATCCACAGGAAGAGAAGACCGGTTCCGGCGGCGGAGAGCGGCTGGTTGGAAAGAGCAATTCGGTCTCGGACGTCGTGAAGAAGGTTCATCAGGAACTGATCGACGGCAAGGCCGAGAACTACCGGATACCCGACACGTCACAGGCTGTTGCGCAATGTCTCCTGCAGTTCCAGAGCAGCCACAATCCGGACGATCTGTGGCACTTTGTGACGCAGGACTATATGCACGCGAATCTGTGGCTGCAGTTGACCAGCGGCGATAACAAACAGATGCAGAAGGTGGTCGACGCCGCGGGACGGTACTTCGCTGAGAACGAGCCGCCCGTATCGCTGGATTATCACTGGGCCGGCCTGACGTACATCAACGTCGTGTGGCAGGACAAGATGGTCTGGGGTATGCTGCAGTCGTTCCTCGGCAGCTTTGTCATTGTGTTCGTGATGATGTCGGTTCTGTTCCGCTCGGCGCTGTGGGGATTGATCTGCATGGTCCCGCTGACGATTACCATCGGAACCATCTATGGCATCATCGGCCTGGTAGGGAAGGACTACGACATGCCCGTGGCAGTGCTGAGCGCCCTGACGCTGGGAATGGCGGTGGACTTCGCGATCCACTTTCTGGAACGATCGAGAGCGGAATTCGCAAAGCACGGCTCCTGGGAAAAGGCGGCGCCTGAGATGTTCGGCGAACCGGCCAGAGCGATCAGCAGGAACGTGCTGGTTATCGCCATCGGCTTTCTGCCCCTGCTGGCGGCGCCGTTGGTGCCTTATAAGACGGTGGGTATCTTCCTGTGTGCGATTATGGCGCTTTCAGGCATCGTGACACTGCTGGTACTGCCCGCCATCATTCGCCTGGGTGAGAACCGGTTGTTCAAGGCGATACGTCAGCCTGTCCGGCCGAGCTGCAACTGTATCTTCTGCCTCGTCGTCTCGGCGGCGGCGGTGCTGCTCGTCGTGGTCAATATCCGGCAATTTGTCGCAGTCGGATGGAACAAGCTGCTATGGGTCAGCGCAATAGCAATTCCGCTGATGACGCTGGCTTGCGGAGCGATGTCGCGCAGGGAGGCATGCAAGCTTACGGAAGAAGAAGGGGCGGAGTCTGAATCTCAGCGGGTGCAGGAAGAAGGAGGCGCATCATGACGGTCGAAAGATATCTGCGGGCCATTGCAGGGTCCTTCATCCTTATCAGCGTTCTGCCGGCGTATTACCACTCGCCATACTGGCTGCTATTCACGGCCTTTGTGGGTGCGAATCTGTTTCAGTCCGCGTTTACAAACTGGTGTCCAATGATGACAATACTGGAAAGACCTGGCGTCCATCGCCAGGCACATTGAAAGTGAGGTGTACGATGAAAACGTTGAAAATGACTTCTGTCATCTTATTGTTCGTGTCTGCAGCGGTTGGATTTGCGGCTGACGATACGCCCAACGTGCAGACAATCGTGGAGAAAGCGAATATCGTAGCCTATTACCAGGGCGACGACGGCAAGGCTACGGTGCACATGCTGATCACCGACAAGAACGGACAGGAGCGGGAACGCGAGTTCAACATCCTGCGGAAGGATGTAAAGGACGGCGGCGATCAGAAGTACTTCGTGTACTTTCAGAAGCCCGCCGACGTGCGGAGGATGACTTACATGGTGCACAAACACGCCGGGCTGGAAGAAGACGACGACCGCTGGCTGTATCTGCCGGCACTTTCGTTGGTCAAGCGGATCGCAGCCGGCGACAAACGCACGAGTTTCGTCGGTTCGGACTTTCTGTACGAAGACGTCTCCGGCCGCGGCATCGAAGCCGACACGCACGAACTGGTCGAGACTACCGACACGTTCTACGTGGTCAAGAATACGCCGAAGAAACCGGATATGGTGGAGTTCAGCTACTACAACGTCTCGATAGACCGCAAGACGTTTGTTCCCATGAAGATGGAGTACTACGACAAGGAAGGCGAACTCTATCGCACCATCGAATCGAAAAAGGTCGAGACCATTGAGGATTTCCCGACTGTTACCAAATCGCTGGTCCGGGATCTCAAGGACGGAAGCAAGACGGAAATGGAGTTCACCAATGTGAAGTATAATATTGGCCTGAGCGAGAACATCTTCACGGAAAGATATCTCCGCAGGCCGCCAAGAGGGGCAATGCGATGATGCAGGGAAGAATTGTCTGGCCGGTGCTGATGGCGGCATGGCTGCTCGGCGCATCGGTCGGTATAGCCGAATCGGCCGAGCAACCGTCCGGGGACGAACAGGGCAGCTTCTTCAAGTTGCCCCCCATAGAGGTCCACGGTTTTTTGGAGTCGCGCAGCGGCTACAGGCTCCAGAACGACAAGTATGAAAAAGACATGTCGATCATGGAGCAGCGCCTCCAGCTCGATCTCTATTCATTCATGGACTGGGGCGATCTGAAGTTCAAGGGGGACGTCTATAATGACGTCGTGGTCGAGGAAGCGAAGTTCGACATGCGTGAGGCGAACGTCTTTGCCCGACCGACGGGCTTTATGGACGTCAAGGTCGGCCGCCAGATCCTGACATGGGGGACGGGCGATTTGATCTTCATCAACGACATGTTCCCGAAAGACTGGCAGTCGTTCTTCATCGGGCGTGACAGCGAATATCTCAAGGCGCCTTCGGATGCGGGCAAGGTGAGTTTTTTCTGGGACTGGGCGAACCTGGACCTTGTCTACACACCTCAGTTCGACTCGGACCGCTACATCACGGGCGAGCGGATTTCGTATTGGAACTCTGTCAGCATGTCGACGGCCGGAAGAAACGCGATCACTCATACGAACAAGCCCGACCGGTGGTTCCGCGACGATGAGATTGCTGCACGTCTCTACAAGAACATCAACAACTACGAGCTTGCCTTTTACGGATATCGGGGCTTCTGGAAAAGCCCGGGCGGCTTCAACGCCACGAGGACCCAGGCCATATTCCCCGATCTGAACGTCTACGGCATGAGCGTCCGCGGGTCCGTCGGCGAGGCCATCGGCAATATCGAGATCGGTTACTACGACTCGGCCGACGACCGCAGCGGCAAGAACCCGCTGGTCAATAATTCAGAAATGCGATACCTGGTCGGCTACACGCGGGAAATCGGGAAGGATCTGACCCTGGGACTGCAGTACTATCTCGAGCAGATGCTCAACTTCAGCGAGTACAAGCGCAGTCTGACAGGCGGACCTGCGCGCGATCGCGACCGACACGTCACTACCGTTCGGCTGACCAAGCTGCTGATGAACCAGAACCTGCGGCTGTCGCTGTTCACATACTATTCGCCCTCGGACAAAGACGTGTACATGCGGCCGAACGTCAACTACAAGGCTTCAGACAACCTGGCAATCGAACTCGGGTCCAACATCTTCTTCGGCGACTATCCCAACACGTTTTTCGGGCAGTTCCGGGATAATACGAACATGTACCTCGCGCTGCGTTACAGCTTTTAACATATGCCGGCGCCGGTGATGTCTTGCGCTGTCCTGATGGCGTGGAGTGTCTCACCGGCTGAGCGCCGTTTGCGGTTCATACTCTGCGAAATCGCCGGGGTCGAAGTTAATGAGTCTGCCGCGGCGAAACTGCAAATGCAGCGTGCCGCCGGGCAATGCAAAGCCCAGAAAGACATCTTCATCCTGTACTCCCCGGGGCCATCCCGCCGGATTCATCCGTGCCATCTTCCGGGACACCTCGACAAGCTTTTCGGTATGACCGCTCTTTCCCGGCCCAAGGAGTTCTTCGACATGCCTGGTGCTATCACCATTGCGCACGCCGTGGTACAGCGCCGAATAGAGCCATTTTCCGCTGCCGGTATGTCGATAGAGATATCCGGAGAACCTGCCGGTTGAGCAGAGGTACGCCATGGACACTATGACAGCCAATGCCGCAAGGAGGCCGAATACGACCCATATTGCGGTTCGTCGTTTTCTCTTCTGTGCATGCTGTTGCGCGAACATAATCACCGATGGGCTCGTCCGTTAGTGAATCAGGACTGCCGGATAAGATCGTACAATGAACCGAGCGTAGAAGCCGCTGAATCGCCAATGCGGTAGTCGGCGAGCGGGGTCAAGCGAGTCTGTGAAGGGTTGATCTCAACAATGGGGACACCCTGAGATTTGGCGACAAGTGCGGGCTGAGCTATATATTGGAACAGGCCGGTGGTCCCGATCAGGACCACAAGATCGCGATTTATGGTTGCTTTGTTGTAGTAGAGTCGCAGTGCCTCCTGCGGAAGCATTTCTCCGAAGAGCACGACGTTCGGGCGAATCAGGCCGTCGCAGCGGGGACACCTCGGGGGCAGTGGGATTTCAGCTTCGTATCCGGCGATCAGTTGCTCTGCGGCGAACTCGGAATCGCATTGCAGGCAGTAGAGTTCCGAAGCCCGGCCGTGTATTTCCACCAGGTTTCTGGTACCGGCAGCATGGTGAAGGCCATCGATGTTCTGCGTAAGGACCCAGGTATCGCTTTTGCGTCTTTCGATTTGAGCGATAACTTCGTGCGCCCGGTTGGGCCGGGCATGCAGGCAGGCCGAACCGATCTGCCAGAGGTACTTCCATGTGAGTTCGGGGCGTTCGAGGAACATCTCTCCGCTTATGGCTATTTCGATCGGAACGCCTTCCTCCGTGGCCTGATTCTCGTACAGACCGCCGATGCCGCGGTACGTGGGCAGGCCGGAGTCGGCGGAGATTCCCGCGCCGGTGATGAAGAGAATATGCTCGGCGCGGGCCAGCAATTCACCGACTTGTTCGTATGGATTATCCATCTTATGCTCGCAAACCAAACTGCTCTTACGAACGAATTATGCGTCCTGGGCAGCTCAGCGTCAAGCATGACAGCCCGGGACAACAACGTTTCGATTGCTTTTTGTCGCGATTTTCTTACACTCATGCACATCACGTTCACAGCAATCGTTGTTGTCAATCTTACAGGTAGGACATCATGCTTACATATCGAATTGTATCTCTCCTGCTGACGTGCACGTCGGTCGCCATGTGCGCGAACGAACCAGGACGGCAAATCGCACAAACGGATTATCCGTATGCGCCGGTGGCGTTTACGGAGGTCAAGCTGAGCGATTCGTTCTGGGCGCCGCGGATCGAGACGAATCGCAAGATCACAATTCCATACGCCTTCGGCAAGTGCGAGGAGACTGGGCGAATCGACAACTTCGCCATAGCGGCGGGATTGAAAGAGGGAGAGCACAAGGGCAGCTTCCCGTTCGACGATACGGACCCGTATAAGATTCTTGAGGGAGCATCGTACTGTCTGAGCGTGGCGCCCGATCCGAAGCTCGATGCGTATCTGGACAATCTGATCTCGCTGATAGCTGCGGCGCAGGAGGACGACGGGTATCTGTTTACGTGCAGGACGAACCATTGCGAACGGCTGAAGAACTGGTTCGGCGACGCGCGGTGGGAAAAGCTGGAAGGCAGCCATGAGTTGTACAACATGGGGCATCTGTATGAGGCGGCGGTCGCGCACTGGCGGGCGACAGGCAAGCGGACGTTGCTGGACGTTGTGATCAAGAATGCGGATTTTTTATGCGAGACGTTTGGGCCGGGCAAGGTTGAGAAGTGGCCGGGGCATCAGATCATCGAGATGGGGCTGGCGAGGCTCTACAGAGCAACAGGCGAGAAAAAGTATCTCGACCTTGCGAAGTATCTGCTGGATGTACGCGGGCCGGGAGGAAATCCATATAACCAGTCGCATGAAAAGGTTGTCAACCAGAGCGAGGCGGTCGGCCACGCAGTTCGGGCGACGTACATGTACTGCGGGATGGCGGATGTCGCGGCGCTGACGGGCGATGCGAGCTATCAGCGGGCGATTGACCGGATATGGGAGAATGTTGTTACGAAGAAGCTGTATGTCACAGGCGGCATCGGTGCGACCGGTGGCGGCGAGGCGTTCGGGAGGAACTACGAACTGCCGAACGAGACGGCGTATTGTGAGACGTGTGCGCAGATCGGCAATGTGATGTGGAACCATCGGATGTTCCTGCGATACGGCCATGCGAAGTATATCGACGTGATGGAGCGGACGCTGTACAACTCGTTGATTTCCGGCGTGTCTCTGGACGGCAAGGCGTTCTTCTATCCGAATCCGCTGGCGTCTCACGGCCAGCATGAGCGGAGTCCCTGGTTCGGCTGCGCGTGCTGTCCGGGCAATATTACGCGGTTTGTAGCATCGGTGCCGGGCTATGTATACGCTCATGAGGGCGATGATCTGTACGTGAATCTGTTTGTCCAAGGTGTCGGGAAGGTGAGAATGCCCGGCGGCATTGTTCGGATCGAGCAGTTTACCGAGTATCCATGGGACGGGTACGTGCGGATCGCGGTGAGGCCTGAGACGGCCATGGAGTTTGGCCTTCGTGTGAGGATTCCGGGATGGGCGCAGGGGCGGCCGGCGCCCAGCGATTTGTATCGATATGCAGATGATGCGCCGGGGGAGGCGGCGCTGAAGGTCAACGGCGAGAAGGCAAATCCGGAGACGAATAAGGGATACGCGGTGATCGAGCGACGGTGGGAGAAAGGGGATGTGGTCGAGCTGCAACTGCCCATGAAGGTACGGCGTGTGCTGGCGAACGAGAACGTCGAGGCGGATCGAGGCCGGGTGGCGCTGGAGCGCGGGCCGATCGTGTATTGTGCAGAGTGGAAGGACAACGGGGGCAATGTGCACAATCTGGTGCTGGATGATGAGGCGGAGCTGGGCACGGAGTATCGCACCGAACTGCTGAATGGAGTGACGGTGGTTCGCGGGCAACTCAAGGCTGTGCGGCAGGAGAAGAACGGCGAAGTCGTGTCGAAGTCCCACGAACTGGTGGCGATACCGTACTGCGTATGGGCGCATCGCGGCAAGGGGGATATGGCCGTCTGGCTGGCGCGGGATGAGGCAACGGCCGAGGTCAAAACAGCCGTGGGGGTCGTGCCAAACGGATCTTTCGAGAAGTCCAGCGGAGGCGAACCGGCCGGGTGGAAGCCACAGTCCTACAGCGGCAGAGCTGCGTATGACTACGTCGAGGGCGGCAGAACAGGCAGGCGCTGCGTCATGATCTCGTCTACCGCCGGGGCCGATGCGGGTTGGCTGGGAACCGTGTTCGTCAAGCCCGATACGCGGTATCGGCTCAGCGGGTGGATCAGGACGGAGGATCTGGATGCGGGCAGCGGCAAGGGGGCACTTTTGAACCTGCACAACATCCAGCCGATGCAAACGCCTGCGGTGAAGGGGACAAAGGACTGGACGAAGGTAGAGGTTGAATTCAATTCCGGCGCCAATGCGATTGTGCAGATCAACTGCCTCTTCGGCGGCTGGGGCCAGTCGAGGGGAACGGCGTGGTATGACGACGTTCGTCTGGAACCCGCGAACAGCGGCGCGGCCCGGACGACAAGGCCACAGATGTATTACACGGACACCACGTACGGGCGATCTTTTGCGAAAGATCCGGACGTAGTGCAATTCAACGGCCGCTACCTGATGTATTACTCGATCCATCGGGGGCAGAAGGGGATCGCCGTCGGCATCGCGGAAAGTACGGACCTCGACAACTGGACGAAGGCGGGCGAATTGCTGCCACAGAGCGATTATGAAAGCAAGGGCCTGGCGGCCCCCGGTGCGATGCTTCACGGGGGCAAAGTACATCTGTTCTATCAGACTTATGGCAACGGCCGCCGGGATGCAATCTGCCACGCCGTCTCGGACGACGGTATTCATTTCGAGCGGAATGCGACGAATCCGATATTTCGCCCCACGGGCGACTGGAACTGCGGGCGGGCGATTGACGCCGATACGATTGTGCACGACGGGCGGATACTGTTGTACTGTGCAACGCGCGATCCGGATATGAAGGTCCAGAAACTGATTGTCGCCGGGGCGCCGGCGGATTCCGACTGGGAAAGGGACAAGTGGCGGCAGTTGTGTAACGAATCGATTCTGGAGCCAGAGTTGGATTGGGAGAAAAGGTGCATTGAGGCACCGACGGTGTGCAAGCACGGCGACAGACTGTATATGTTCTACGCGGGCGCATACAACAATGAGCCGCAGCAGGTTGGGTGTGCTGTGAGTGATGACGGGATATCATGGGAGCGGTTGTCGGACAAGCCGCTGCTGACGAACGGGAAGAAGGGCGAGTGGAATTCGAGCGAGTCGGGCCATCCGGGTGTGTTCGTGGATGATGACGGGCAGATGCATCTGTTCTTCCAGGGGAACAACGATAAGGGCAAGAGCTGGTATCTGTCCAGGATGCGAGTCGCATGGGACGACGGCAAGCCCTATCTGATTCGCCCGCATGACGGTAGACAATTTCGCATTCGATAGTCAGGCGCAACGTGACATTGGCGCTTTGCAGCGCATTGGCTATAATGCCGCTTTGTGTTTGAGATACTGTATTACGGATCATTACCCGACGAGGTGCAGTTCGATGGAGTGTAACAAAGAGAAGAATCTGCAAGACTGCAATTGCTCATATCCCGGATGCCCGCGAAAAGGTATCTGTTGCGACTGTCTAAGCTATCATCTTTCAAGCAGGCAACTTCCGGCGTGCTGCTTCCCGGATGACGTCGAGCGGACGTATGACCGCAGTTTCAAGGCGTTTGCCAAAGCCTGGGGACTTTGACAGAACAGCCAACGTGAGCGAGGGGTGGCGCACCAGGGTCGTGACCTCATCTTCCGGTGCGTCCGCCGGCATGGAGTCCATGTCCTTGTGGAACCGCAGGGCCGCGCCGCCAACTGTTTTCCGGCGCAGACCGTTTTGTTGCTTTGAACGAGTTTACTCAGTATGCGAAGGTGTTCACGAGTGTTTTGAATTGCTCGTACTCGATTGTGCCTTCTGCGAAGTCGTCGATGTCTGCTTTCTTGGCTCGTATGGTGATGGTTACGGGGCTTGATTGGGTCGGACCGGCACTGCCGCCGAAGCCGCCCATTCCCATTCCACCTCCCATGCCCGTGTCGCCCATCATGCCGCTGCCACTGCCACCGCCGCCCGGGGCTCGGCCGTAGCCTCCCATCATCCCGCCGGACGCACCTGAGCCGGTTCTGCCGGCCGTTGCTCCACTCGCGCCCATGCCTCCTCCCATCATACCGCCTCTACCGGTTCGGGCAGAGGCACCGCCGCCGTAGGCGCCCATCATACCCCCACTGGATTGGCCGGAGGCGCCGCCATAACCACCCATGCCATAGCCACCTCCGCTATAGCCGCCACTTCCTCCATAACCGCTTGTGCCGTAGGCGGAACCGTCGCCACTTCCTCCATAGCCGCCCGTGCCGTAGGCGCTGGCCGATTGCGGCTGGAGCGGGCTGGCCACCATGACAATAACCCATTCGTTGGGATCGATGCCTCGGATGTTCGATGCGTGCTTGAGGGTTTGGATCAGGTCGGCCTTGACGTCATCAAGTGTTCTGGGCGGTGCCTGCTGTTGTGACCGTCTCATGCCAATCGAGGGGTATAGTTTCTCTTTCGCCCGCCGCCACACCGGGTCGCCCGGTTCGTCGGCCGGGCTTTGGTTGGACTGTTGCGATCGTGGAGGCCCCAGGGCCAGTCGCAGGTTCGCTTCGAGCAGGAACAGAGCACCGTAACCCTGAATGTAGATTGCCTGGGACTCCTTCTGTTCGCGACCGAAGAAATCGCCGAAATCCATGAATAAGCCGGCTTCACCTTCCCGAGCCGGCTCGAGCCCATCCTCGATAATATGCAGCATAATGCGCACGTCTTCGCTCAAGGTCGCAAACTGTCGCGGTTGCACTTGCGCACTGGGAATAATCGTCACTTGTGAGAAACCGGCCAGCTCATCTGAACGTGGAACAGGCGGGCCAACCAAAGGTCTCTCTGTGTAGTCCTGATCCGTGAAGTCGCGATTCACATTATCGTACTCTCTCATTAACGGAGCGAAAGTATACCCTTCCTTCTCCGGCCTGACGATTCCCGTCCAGCCGGATAGGACCTGTGCGATGTATCGACCTTGGGCATCGCTCTTGACACTGCCGGGCAGACCCTGCATCCTGACGTCAGGAGCACCCACGGACCCCGAGATGCTATAGGCCTCTGTTTCTTCAGTCTCTTGTGCGAAGACAGGGCAGACGGGAACCATTGTCAGAAGAATAACCGCGGTCAACAACCTTCTCTTGCCAGTCATTTCAAGTTCCTTTCCTTCGATGAATTATGGATTCATGCCGTTGCATTGAGGTAGCGATACTATTCAATTCGTTGCAAACTGTGGTCCTTCGACAGATTCGCCGTAGCGCTGACGTGCTGGATTCCTGCTGCAAGTCTGAGTTTGTCCTGGTATCTGTTTTGTTCGATCCGGCGCAGGGCGTTTTCGATTCTGATTCGGTCTTTGAGCCGAGCTTGCTCAATCAGTTGGATCAACTCCATCATTCGCTGGTCTGTTGCGGCTATTGTCCGGGCGCCGAATTCCTTGAGATCGGCTCGTATCTGCTCGCTGAATCGGTCTTCGAAGGGCTGCCAGCGGGCCGCGAGTTGTGCATCGAGGTGCAAGTCTATCCGGTTGTCAACGGTCTCTTCCAGAGACTGTTCGATTGCGGCGCGGAGCTGCTCTGCGTCAAGCGGGGCCGGAGCAGTGAGGCGGGCGGCGAAGAAGCCGACGGCGATCAGAATGGCGGCGGCAATAGCGAGACGAGCCGTTCGCACGCAGAGGATACGGGCGGACTGTTTGCGCTCGTCCAGCATCTGCAGCGCATCGCCGAGGATTCTGTCATTGGTCTCGGGAGTTGTGTCGATGCAAGATTTCTCGATCAGTGATTTGAGTTTGTCCTGCGGCTGCATTATTTGAGTTCCCCATTGAAGAAGGATTTGAGTTTGTCGAGTCCATATCTGTAGCGGCTCTTGGCGGTACTGACGGAAATGCCGAGTTGGTCCGCCAGGCTGCAAAACGTCAGGTCGGACTGCGTTCGCAACATCAGCACTTCTCGCTGCTCGTAAGGCAACCGGGCCATCGCACTTCTAAGCTGCTCGAACTGCTCGTTGCACACCAGCGAGTCGGTCGGAGTCTCGCGATCTTTGGTGACGCCGCCCGGTCGGGCAAGCCCGGCCGCACGTCGTTGCGTTTTCTTTCGCTGGTTGCGTGCGCGATTGGCAACGCATGTCAGCAGGTAGCCTTTCAGGCTGCCGGTCAGTCTGAACTTATCAATATCGCGGACGAAGACCACGAATACATCGTGCACAACATCCTCGGCCGCAGTATGCTCGTTGAGCAGGGCAGCGGCCAGGATCAGCAGGTCCGCCCTGTACTTCTGATAGATTCTCTCCAGGGCGGCCTTGCTGCCGCGTTTACATCTCAGGACGAGCAGCCTGTCTTCCATATGGTGGACCTGCCTACATCAGCAATCTATCTCTGTCATTAATATAACACTTTCACCTCGCGTTTGGACCTAAAGCAAGGGGATTGTTTTCCTTCTGTGTTGCCCCGTGGCCGACGACAAGGTCGGCTTTGAGCTGGGGCGAAGGCCAATGAGAGTCGTTTCGCGGTAGATTATGTTTCGGCAGCGACCGCCGGCATGGATTGACAGAGTGACGAGCGGTTGCCCAGTGACCGGTTCACCGGTATGATGATGCGGTAGTGCTTTGAAGGAGACAACTATGAATACCAGAACGGTGTCTGTCATCCTGTGTGTTGTTGTATTGTGTGGCCCGGCGTCGCCCGTTGCCGCTAAAGACAGCTTCGATATTGCCGATTGGCGGCCTGCCGCCCAGCCGGACCTGGCGAAGCAACTGGCCGATGCACCCGAGTTGAGCGTCGAGGATGTGCTTGCCGGACCGACGCGGGTCTGGATGGAGCATCCTGTGTTCGCCCCCAATCCCGACGGGAGCTGGGACATGATCGTTGTGTATCAGGAGAATTACATGGGGGCCAAGCAGGCGGTCATCCATGATTTCGGGACGGGGCAAACAACCACTCAGGAACTGTGCACGGACGACGCGGGCGACCCTTTGACCGAATTTCGCTACACTTTTCATCTGCGGCCGCATTACTGGGCGGCAGGAAAGCTGTTTGTGGATGTTGGGCCGCCTTCGAGGGGTGTGACGGTACTGGCGTACGATCCAAAGGAGAACCGGTTCGTGCACATATCGCGGCCGTTCGGGCAGAGCGTGGCGCGGGCGGCGATGGCGCTGGGCGCCGACGGCATGCTGTACGGTATCGGCTGGGCGAATGACAAGAGTTGTCTGGTGCCGTATCGTATCGATCCGGAGAGCTATGAAGTGCAGCGCTACGAGAGTTTCGGGCCTGCGAATGAGAACTGGACGGAGTTGTATATCGACTGCGTGATGGACGGCCAATGGTTGTACGCCGGGATAGGGCAGGCGCCGTGGTATCTGGTTGCGTACAATTTCGAGACGCGCGAGGGACGTATTCTCGCCAAAAGCAAAGACATAAAAGAGGACAAGATTCGTCTGCGCTCGCTCAGGGGCGGCGCGGAAGGCAGGATCAAGGATGCGGTATGGATCAAGGGCATTGACGAGACCTTTACCAGCGACTGGTTCGATTTCTGGATCCGCGACGGCGAAGTCTATAAGAAGACTGGCAAAGTTCCTCCATGGTCGGACAGGCCCGCCGAACTGCGCGAGCGCCAATACGAGTGGGACCACAATTGCTGGTACATGGGTGACCAGGCGCACTGGGGCGATTTTGTTCCCGAACCCGGGCCGCCCGAAGTGGACGCCGAAACCCTCCGGCCCGACAGCGAAGGTATGGTGGCCGCGACGTACGAGATAGCCGGGGAGGACCGGCACAGGACGCTGCGGTTCAAGGTTCGGCGGTATCCGGGCAAAGTCCGGCGAATGATGGCGATAGATGAGTATCGCATCTTCGCCGCCGATGAGGGCTATGGCCAGGTCGTGATATTCGATCTCGGAGAGAACCGTGTACATCGTATCGGGGACATGTCCGATTTAAGTCCGTACAGTATGACGCTGCTTGGCGAAAAGCTGTACCTCTGCGGCTATCCGAGCAGTCGTTTGTATGAGTTCGATCTGAGTCGGCCGTTCACACTGGAAGGCAACGGCGGCGGCGAGCAAGGACCGAATCCGAAGCTGGTTTCGGTCCTCGCCGAGTACAGCGACACCCACTCGCCGTTTGCGGGGACTGTGGTCGGCGGCGACGGCCGCATTTATGCAGCCGGCTCAACGTACGGCCGCCGTCGCGACGGCGGCGGGATGGGCTGGTACGATCCGGAGACGGGCGAGTCGGGCGGCATATGGGAGCCTTTTACGCCGTATCGTGTATTCTGGATGACCACGGCACACAACGGACGGTACATTCTCTTGTCCACCAAGTCGTCGGAAGGAATTGGCAAACTGTTCTGCTGGGATACACAGAGGCACGAATTGATATACGACGTCGAGCCGCCCGGAGAGCAGACGCCGGGGCCGCTTGCCGAGGTTCTGCCCGGGCTTGTAATTGGCTATACGAAGCGTGGCGACGAGACGAAGGGGAGGCTGTACGGTTTTCGAGCGGAGACAGGTGAGATTCTGTGGACGAAGGACGTGCCGGACAAACCAATCACGTCTGTCTCAAGCGTTCGTCGACATGCGTACAGTTTCTGCACCGGGCCGAACGGACACATCTGGGCCTTCATGGACAAAACGCTTGTGCGCATCCGGCCGAGAGATGCGCACATCGAGGTGATTGGCAGACTGCCCGGGCACGCGTCGGTCGGCCAACTCGCCTTCGCTAACGGCAACGTCTACATGGCCGGCAGTTCTTCATTGCAGATCCTCAACGGAACGCGAGCACTGCGGTCAGCAGACCAGGCCGGGCGCTGACGCCGGACCGCAAAGTTAAGCGGAAATGACCATGGGTTTGGCTAATTGACTCGATTGTGCTTCTGCTCATAGCGGCGCAGTTGGTGCACGCAGGAAGGCGCCCAGTCTGGAACGGTGGATCGCTGTTTGATGAGCCAGTCGGGAATACGGCCGAAGGGGTAACCGGCGTCGGGTACGAACAAGCCTATATCTCCCTGAGAACGGTTCAAATCTATCTGTTCTCCCATGAGAGCGGCTATCCGCCTGCCATTTCGCCTAACGGTGACATACGTGGTTGAATCCCCCGCCGACGGCTCATCGCCCGCGAAGCGAATCTCGTCGCCACCGACACAAACGCCGTCGGCCAGCGCTGCAGTCTCAGGCAGCGTGCCGGGATAGAGCACCGTGATGAACTGTCCCTGTTTGCCGCGTATCGTCAAACGGGCGCCCTGCGTGGCCTGACGCCCTCCGCTGTCGTGGCTCCAGGGCAGCGAACCAAACTTGTATTGCGAAGGGACTGCGCAGAATAACGTCAGGTCCTCAAAGTCCGTTCGCCTGCCTGCCCGCTGCATTTTGTCGCCAAGGACATGCAGGCAGTACGTGGCGGACAGCGGTTCGGGAGCCCAGAACTGATCGCGGATAACAAAGTAGTCTGCCGGGCCTCCTTTGACAAAAACGATGGTGCGCCGATATGTGAGTGGCGACTCGAATGTGTGCTGGGGGAACTCCTGGTGCCAGATTTCGGGAGGCAGCTTTTCGACCTTACGCAGGCGTTCGGATTCCACCTGCCCGACTGCGATATCGCACAGCGGCGAGGTTTCGAATGCAATGACGCGCTCGTACCCATCCATGTTGGCGTAGGGAAACTGCTCGGTATGGAAGGCAACTCGGTTGTGCATGTGTTCCTGACCGGCCCGAGGCTTGTACGAACAGTGATGGTCCACCGCAACGGCCCCGGCGTTTGCGCAGTAGTGGAAGGCCAACTGATCGCCGTGATAATGCCCGCGATTGGGGCCGCTCTTGAAGGCCAGATAGGTCTCCTCGCCGGTGCCCGGCTTGCTGGTGAAGATTACGCCGAAACCGGGCAACTCCTCGGTGCGATAATTGCGGACTTCCTCGGCCGGGACATCAACGAGCTTGGGCCCGTTGCCGTCTTTGCCCGGATGCGTATCGCCCATTGGAAGCATTCGGCGAACGTCACCATCGGGCTGAGAAGAACGTTTCTGGAAATACTGAGCGGCTTTGTAGCGCGGCCATGCAGTAGGATCGAAGTCGAGATGCTTCCGGCACAAAGGGGCCAGCTCATTCCACTGTCGCAGCGCATAGCCGACGTATCCCGGGCATTCCTGGCTCGCCCCGCCCGGCAGGGTGATCGAATGGAACATGTCCTCCCGGAAACGCTGCTCGGCCGCCGTGCGGAGTTCTTCGAATTGCGGATGCTCCGTCAGACGTGCTGTCATTGCTATGGGGACACGGAAGAAATCCGTAAAGAAGTTGGGGTTCTCCGGGCTCCAGTAGTGCCAGTAGGAACCATACGCATCCGGGTGCAGCATTACCTGTGCGCGGTAGAGCGTGCTCAGATTACCTTCCTTGTCCGCCTCCCGAATCGCCCGGCGACCTACACCACGGATACTGCTGGACGGATTCATGTGATTGCCGTTGTAGAAGTTCATTCCCGAGAACGAGCCATCCCTGCCCGCCCATCCGAGGATGAAGTCGTGGTTGAGCTTATCGAGATCTTCCCAGGCATAGCGCGCGATGTAATCGGTCTCTCCGGGTTCGGATGTCGGAGCGCTGAGCCACCATGTCCTGCGTCCCTTCCACGTCGAACAGCGCAGACCGGCGTACGTGCCGCTCGGTTTGACGATCGCCTTGATGGCATTATTGTGCGGCCAGACCCACTGGCTTGCACTGACCACGGTCGCGCCGAGATGCGATTCGCCATCAGTGGCGGCGAAGTACCACCCGTCCTTGTAATGCTGGTTCCAGCGGGGAAACATGTTGATGAAGAGGGTCTCCTGAGCGTAGGGCAGGCCGCCGGGCAACAGAGGTCGTTCGGATTCGACCTTACCACCGACCAATCCCGAGCCGGCGCCTTTGCTGAACGGCTGCGAAATACCGGTGCGGGGCGACCAGCCCTTCGATATGTCCAGTTCCCAATAGTCGTCCGGGGACATTTCATGCCGCTCCCGTATTTCGACATGCTGCCGGCCGGGGCCGAGCGTGATGTCAAACTCGGCAAAGGCCGGGACGTTGTCATACAACCCTGCAGTGCCTGCGAATTCATACCGTAAGCGAATCGTGGCGAACAGCGTTCCGTCGGCGACAACTTCGACATGAAACGCACGCAGTTTTCGGGATGTCTTCCAGAAACTCTCGCCGACCCACCCATGCTGGGGCAATCGTATGCCTGCAACAGGACCGGGGGATATACTGGCGGCCTTCGCAGGGACCTTCACGGCGAACCGGCCGTTGTCCAGAATATATGAAGATCCCGCTCTCCGGACGGTGACCTTCGGATCATAGCGGCCGGGCCTGCCCGGTGCGATTGTATATTCGCGGCTCTGGCCCGGCTCGAAATCGGAACAGACCCATACATGGGTTCGACCGTCGATTTCTTCCGTTTGATACGGGATCTGCCGGCCGTCTTCTTTGACGACGAACGTACCGGGCGCACCGGGTGCGGACTCCTTGAGACGAATAAGCTGTTGATCATATGCTCGCTTCGTCGGGTTCATCAGAGTCGATGCCCACAGCGGCAGGCACAAACTGGCGACGATGACAAGTGCAAATGTTCGGCCGCGACGTACTGTCATACATGTTTCCTTTCGGTGCAAGTTTGGATTGGAGAGCTTCTGTTGCACGGGACAGGTAATGTCAGCGCAGCGATTGATACCAGCGGTCGCGCGGGATGGTGCTACCCGCCCGCCACTTCTCTTTGCCGGATTCGAAACAACCGATGTCCGGAGCATCACCGACAAAGGCGTCGTTAATACCGTCAATCGAAATCGCCGCATCGATGCACGGAGATTCGCCGGTCAGTCGGAAGTCGTGCGCTTCGGCGTCGACGAATCCGGGCGATTCACCCGTGTAGTTGCTCCTGGCGGTCGAACCTTCGCCGAGGGATACCGCATCGGTCATGATGTTGTTAACGACCATCGTCCCGGTCTGCGTGCTGTTATTGTCTCGTCCCCACCAGGCGAGGCTGCGTCCGTTGCTGGTCAGGGTATTGTGGTAGATCATCACGTTGCTGGTGGGTGTATTGAGCCGAATGCCGCTGTCTTCGACGTCGTAGCACAGATTGTGGTGCACGATATGATTGGGCGAGAAATTGTCCACGTAGATGCCGATTCCCGTATGACAATGGACGTCGTGCACGCGATTATAGGCCAGGACCGTACCCTTTCCGTCCGTGGTAAAGGTGTAGGTTCCTCCCAGATCGTTGGTCATCAGGCCCACGTCGTGAATATGGTTGTACTCGATCCTTCCGCCTTTGAGCTTTCGATGCACCAGGCCGGAGCGCCCCGCATTGAACAGGGTGCACCGCGAGACGTGATGGCCTTGGCCGGTTACGTTAATCGGCGCACAGTCGCTGGCGGAAAAATCGCAGTCGTGCACGACGCAGTTCTCCACGCGATTGTCCCGACCATAGACTGAAATGCCGTCGCCGATGCAAAAGGCCACCACCGTGTTGCGCACCGTATTGTTCTGCCCGCCCATCGCAATGCCCAACCCCTCGCTCTGCGGACCGATGCCCCGGTCACGGTTGAATCCGCCTTCCATGACGCGTTCGAAACTGGCGTATCGCACACGGCACTCATCCACCACGCAGTATTCGGTCCGATCCATATTAATGCCGGCCGCAAATATCTCAAAACCCCGTATCCGGATATGCGCCCGACCCGACAAATCGAAAGCCCAGCGCCGATGCGTGACTTCGACGGCACTGGCGGACGGATCTTCGTCGCCGGGCAACCGGAGGTAGAGCGTGCTGTCTTGTTGATGCCACTCGCGCGGGGCGTCAAGAGCGCCAAGCACGCCGAACAGAAAAGCTCGCCCTTCACCTCGAAATGGCACCTTGCCGCCGACCCAAACGGTGTCGTCATTCGAACCGGCGATCTTTGCGGTCCGCGCCACCCATGCGCGTCCGCTCATGCCCCAGATGATGCCCCCTTTCCAGAAGTCCGCCGGCCGGGACAGGGCTTCAAATGTGCAGGCACCGTCCTTGTTGATGCTGACATCCAGCATCTGTAAATTATAAGGATCGTCTCCGGCGTTGGGACACCGAGCAGGTATCATCCTCTCACCATCGACAAAGACCTGGTCTACAGGCCAGGATACCGCTGCTGTGTGGACGCCATCTCTGCCAGGCTTCCAGGTCGTGACGCAATCGGTGCCCGTGATGACGACCTCATCGCCGTCGGCGGCGGTGAACTCAAGCGGGTTATCCGCAGTGCCAGACTGCATTGGCCGTACCTGTTCGCGATAGGTTCCTGCGCGTACGATGCACCGGTCCCCCGCTTTCATAACCTCGGCCGCCTTCTGAATTGTCCTCCATGGCGCCGCTCTTGTTCCGTCCGCATCATCCGAACCGCCGGAAGAAACGTAGTACTCTTTTGCTCGAACATCTGCCGCCGAAACACCAGCCACAAGGACGACGAGCCACAGTACCTGTCCGATTCGTCTTGTACCTATCGCATTAGAACCCATGACTATGTCCAGTGTGAATGTCAATACATGTGAATCCTGCTACGAGAATCAAGCGTAACAGATTGCGGTGATAATTGCCAGAGGCGCCAAAGCATCCGATTCGAGTTTGCGGCGGAGCAGCTATCGTGGATTTCGCACGTCAATGCCCAGCGGGCTTGAGAGACAATCGCCTCAAGGACCGATCAGACGGAAGGTGCGTGAAACCGGTTCGGCCGGACGAATTGCCGGCGCTATACGACGGCCAAGCTGATACGCCGTTACCCGGCATTCAATGGGAAACTGCGGGTCGTGCGGCATATCACAGAGCACCAACCCGCCATCGGCGAACACCACCGGACCATACTCCACCTCGTAATATACCGGCAGCCCGGAAGTTGCGACGGCATTAAGCTTTACCGGCACGTTATTCGGCGCTATATCTTCCAAAGCCGGAAAGTGTAGCATCTGCCGCTCCCCTTTGACTACGGGCACTCGCAGCTTGCTCCATCGACTCGTCGCACGAAATTCTTCATCGCCTGGATGAAAGGCGCAAACATGCACGTGCCTGGCCGCACGAAGCAAGCGAAAGGTATCGGGGCCGATCTGTACCACCGGCTCGCTCTGCTTGCATCGAAAGACCACCGGGCCTTCGGCATGCCCGATCTGCCGCCGGCCGATGCGTCCTCCATATTCACCGGGCATCTGGTCGAGAAAGTCGGCTGCAACCCGGAATGTCCAGCCGTCAGCCTCGTCCAGCCAGGTGCACTCCGGCTTGCCAAGGGCCTGGTGCCGGCTGAGATTGCGATGATGCTCGAATACAGCCTGAGCGGTCTGCCCGTCGTAGTGCCACATGGCCGTCAGCTTGTCACCGGTGTAGTCTGCGTAGGGTGCCGGCGCTGCCGCCGGATCGTACAAATCCGAATCCGTCAGCCAGCCGTCCTCAGCGCCCAGCGATGTACATAGAACCACACGCTCATCACGATCACGTGGCAACTCGCCGATACGATATTTCGCAGTTTTCGCTATGAACATGGCTGCATGGGCCGCCAGTTCGGGCGAACCGTGGAAGTGGTCCGCCCCGCGATGCAGAAGCAGCGACATCAAATGGTTCGGATTGTCCTGCTTGAATCTGAGGATATCCTTTCGCACAAAGACCCACTGCGTCTCACGTCCGTACTCAGGCCGAATTCCTCCTTCCGGCCCATAGACCTCGAATTGGCCGCTGATGTTCAGTACCGGAACTCCCGCCAGACTGCCGGCTGGAGGCAGATGTTCCTGTTGATGGTAGTTGCCGCTCTTTATGTGAATGACGCCGGCAACCCGCTCCGGCTTCCAGTACGCCACATTTCTGCAGAAAATACCGGCTGTCGAGTGGCCCATCGGTATCCACGGAACGCGTCTCAACTCCAGGTGGCCCGTTCGTCGTGCGAGGTCCGCCAGCGCCTTGAGCCAACGATCCGTACTGGTATCGCCCTGCTCCCAATAATGAAAGACGGCCGAAATATGCGGCGAGAAATACACGATCGCAATGTCGTTGTCGGAACAAGCCCGGCGCACCTGCTGATCGATCGCCATTTCCAACTCGATACCGAGCCGGCCGCCAACAAGCAGGCCGCGAATTCCTTGCGACTCCGGTGGCAGCCAGATGTACGCTTTGCCAATGTGTCGCTGCCCATCCTTGTCCACCCGCCCGGTTTCGAACGGCACGTAGTATTGCCACACGCCAGCCGTGCATATCGCCTGTTCCATACAAGGCAGCCCACTTAGCATGCAAAACACAAGGACGGCCAACAATCGCTGCTTCATGGTCTTTTCTCCTGCACAAGTATGTCGATTACACGCGGCACATGCCGCGGGTTGAACTCAAAGCTGCAACTTATCGATTGTAGCCGGTCCATTTCATGCGAGCAAGGTACCGATCAGCCTCTGCATCGACGATCGGTTGGCAACACTTGGTGTCATGAGTATAATGCAGCCATATTTCGTCTGACTGTTCCCTGATTCGGCCGAAGGAGTTACCCGTGAAGCCACCTCGTCATCTGCATATGAACGTACACGTCGTTGTCCTGTTGCTCTTTGCTCTCTCAAGCCAGTTATGCGTTCAGGCCGAACCGCCGACCGACAACGCCGTGGCCAGTTACTACACCGGCCCGGAGGGATACCCGGCGTGGACCGGGCAAATACGATGGTCCAATGTCATCGACATGTCGCAGTACCCCCACGGTCACAGTAATTTCGAGAGATTCGAGAATGCCCGGGATGAACTGGCCGCGAAAGGCGGCGGTGTGCTGTATTATCCGGGCGGTGTGTACGACTTCTCAGACGGGCCGTTCGATGGACCGAACGGCCGGGGCCTGATGCTTCGCAGTGGAGTGGTGATTCGTGGCGAGTCGCCCGCGCAAGATGCGCCGGCCACCACGGGCAGACTGCAACTGCCCACGAAGTTCAGGTTCGGCTTCAAGCGTCGGAACAATGCGATCGATGCCGGCAGGAGAATGACGCTCGTACTCTCGGATGGCGACGTGAGAGCCCGCAAAAGAGGCAACCGTCCAGCCACGTACGACCGGGCCGATCTTATTCTCAGCTTCGCCGTCGCGCACGACGAGATCCAGCGGCAGATAAAGGCATTCCCGGCCGGGCGGACTCGGGAGCAATGGACTGGTACGGCGGCTATCCACAGAACGGGCCAAACAATGAAATTGGATGTCGAGCTGCCAATCTCCGAACAAGACAAGGTCGAAAAGGCTCGCTATGAGATTACGCTCAATAACGTCGGCGATGAATGCAAAGGTGATTTCACGGGGGTGTGTCGAGGGCGGACAATTAAAGGGCCGGTGGAGGGGCGTTTTATCACCATTACGCCCGAGACCCCGCGCCACTGGAATTTGATCGGACTAATGCCCGAACCGGGCGAGCGCATCAGCAACGTCAACAACGTGGGCGTCGCCTGGGTGCATCTTGTCGGCGGCGTCATCTACTTCGGTCCGGACATCGAGTGGGGCGACACATGGGTAACGGCCCAATCATGGAAAAGCCCATATGTCAAACAAGCCTGGTCCAATCGTGTGCCGGATGGAACACATCCATGGGACCCGTTCGCCGGCGGAGGCACAACATTCGCCGGATCCGGCAGCGGACGTCTCGTGTTCGGCTGCGTACTTGAGGACGCAGCGGTCGTCAACGACATGGTCAAAATGGGCCGGCCCGACTACAAAGACGGCTTCGGTAAAGACGGCTACTACATGCACAAATTCGGCCCGCGCGTTGCCGCCTATGGTTCGCATGTCTTTGTGGCCAACAACCTACTGCCACAGAGCACCGGCCGGAACTTCAAGTATCGCCAGACGACGCGCCGGACCTTTCCCCGGGGCGGAGCAGGGATGGGATTCGACCCGCCGCGAGAGAGCATCGTGCTGTTCGACTACAACAAAACCCCCGGCATCGAGATCAACAAGAGTCTGCTCGGCCTTACAAAAGGCTCCATGACGGGCCAGGCGGGCAACGGTTATTTCCGACCGGGCATTGTGGTCGTGGACAACTACGTGTACAACAACGGACACAAAGGTTTCGACATTTCCGGTTCGTGGGTCACCATCGCTCGCAACCACAACGAACGCCACATGCTCGTCGAAGGCTGGGACCCCGAGCGAATCGGCGGATGGGAACTGACGCTCGACGGGCACATGGAATCCTCGCCGGGCGGCAACGGGGCCATCAGCGACAACCTGTCACGCGCTTTTGATCTAGGCGGCAGGAACCTGTGGGTGCACAAGAATACGTACAACAACCTCGGCTCCAACCCGGGCAACGACGGCGAAGGCATTCTCTGCCAGGCGCACGGCGGCTCGCACCTGTATTCCTGGGCCGTCACGTACAACGTTCATGAAAAAGGGCACGGCGAGACGGGTTATATCGGCGCGTGGGACGTCGACGCCGTCGGCGCATTGTTCGGCTGGAATGCCCTACCCGGATGGGTCGGCGCAATTAATGTGGCAAACCGCGACGCGGCGGACGTTGCTTTCGCCGCCAATCAGGCGGGACGCGGCGTCAAGCCTATGAAGGGCGCACAGATCGGCAACACGCCCGGTCATTTGCGCGCGCCCGTCAACGTGAAGCTTGAGGTCATCGACGATATAGCCGTCTGCATCGCGTGGGACGATGCAAGCGACAACGAAGTGGGCTTCCGCATCGACCGCAGGATTGAGGATCTCGGCTGGAGGGCGATTGCCTATCGCCCGCCCAGCATCGAGGGACACAAAGACAACCCGCAGATATGGATCGACTATTGCGCCCCTGCAGGAAAACCTCTCACCTACCGTGTCGCGGCGATTGACAGCAAGGACGACAACAAAGCTGCCAGCGAACCCATCAGGATGTCGCCGCTCCCTTGCAGCCAATGTGTTTTGTTGATCGGCTTGCGAACCAACAGGTCATTGTAAGTAGGAAAGTAATGTGACATGGACCCTGCGGAACTGCTGGGAAAAACGATCGAGTGTGGATGCGGTCAAGTCCACGATGTGCCCACCAGATTCTTCGTGTACGCCGAAGATGCGATCGAAAGTATACCTGGGACGCTGGCACATTTCGTTGAGCGACCATGCGCCGCGATCGTTTCCGACCAGCGGACATGGACAGTGGCGGGCGAGCGTTCGCGCAATGCTCTTGCTGCAAACGGCTGGTCGACCGAATACGTAATCGTACCCGATGCCGGCGGCCACGGGCCGATTTGCAACGAAGCGATCTTCGAGTCGTTAAGTAGTCGACTCCCCGTCGCAGACATTGTGTTGGCTGTGGGCTCGGGCGTGCTAAACGACCTGGCGAAGTGGGTAGCATTCGAGCGGGGAGTACCGTATGCGGTTCTTGCCACCGCGGCGACGATGAACGGTTATGCATCCGCCAACGTAGCGCCCGCCATCAAGGGCGTCAAAAGCCTTCTGAAAGCTCGCGCGCCTGTCGCGGTCTTCGCAGTTCCATCCGTTCTCACCGACGCGCCTTACGAACTGACGACAGCCGGCCTGGGCGATGCAATCGCCAAGCCGGTGAGCACGGCGGACTGGATCGCCAGCAATCTGCTTCGGGGGGAGTATTTCTGTCGCTACTGCAGCGAAATATTGAATACCACAGAGCCTCTGTATATGAACCATCCCGAGGATATTCGGGGGCGAAAGCCTCGTGCAATGCAGGGGCTGTTTGAAGCTCTGTTCTACTCCGGCATCGCCATGACCATTATCGGCACGTCGGCACCCGCTTCGGGCGGGGAGCATCTGCTGAGCCACACGCTCGATATGATGTCTACCCTCGACGGCAAACCGCACGATCTTCACGGACGCCAAGTCGGCCTCGGTACTCTTTTTGCGTCGGCATTGTACGAGCGAATTCTGCAAATCGAAAAGCCTCAGTGCCGAAGAATGCCTGATAGGATTGACAGCGCGTTTTGGGGACCGCTGGCCGGCAGTGTCAGCGAGCAGTATGAGCAAAAGCAACCTGCTATCGAGATCATCGAAGAGAAACTCTCCGATCGCAGAATCTGGCGCGCCCTGACCTGTGCCTGGCGCGAACAGGTACGGCCACCTCAACGGATAAAGGATTGCCTCGCCACCGCCGGCGCAGCCCATACCTTCACCGATATTGGCTGCACGCGCGACCGCCTGCTTTCTGCTGTATCGCACATGCACGAAATCCGAAAACGCCCCACTGTGGTCGATCTGGCCTGGGTGCTGGGCGTTCTTCCAACAGCGGCAACCGAAATCATAGACCGCTGGCTCACGCGATGAAACGGCCTGGTAAGACGCACACTGCTCAGTTCGGCGAATCGCTCGAATTCTGGGGGAGAACCTGCTCGGTCGCAGCAATCAGGCGTACGGGGCCGAGAAGACCGGATGGGCGGGGTTCTATCTCCTTCCAGGTTTTCCACTGCGTGCCCGATCTCGCTATATTTGTCCGGCAGTATTTCTTCTCCGTGGCCGAACGCGCTTCTCCAATGAGACGATTCGCCCATGTGTTCGCCACTTCAACTTCGAGCGTATTGGTCCCGGGTTTGAGAGCTTGTGAGACTTCCAGGCGGTACGGCGGTTTCCACAGTACACCCACCGACCGGCCGTTGACATAGACTTCGCCCACCGACCAGAGCGAACCAAGATCGAGGTCAACCCTTATACCGTCGTCGAACCATGATGCGGGGATAACGAGGCGTTTGCGGTATCGTCCGATGCCCGAGAAGTATTTCACACTCGGATGGTCGTGCTCCGGCCAGGGAATCAGTTCCGCCAATTCGACCGATTCCTGCACGCCGACACCCGGATCGAAGCGGACCTGCCATGGTCCTTCCAAGTGTATTTCATCGAGGACCTTGACGACGTTCGTCGGGCTCGATGATTCGTCCGTATCGGCCGTGTGCTGACGGCGGAACACCACAAAGACCGAACCCGAGGGAGCCAGTTCAAGGCGCACGCGTACGCCCCCGTCAACGAACTCATACCTGAGCGGTTCGGTAATCTTCCCTGTATCCGGATGCCAGAGTTCCGGGAGCTTATCGCGAATACGGAAGGTCGCCTCCACGGATTCGCTTTGCTGGTTCCTGTTACGAATGAAGTAGATATCGGCAAAGCTGTTGCGCCGATGAATGTAGTCGAGATCGGCTCCGTCCCGGTCCGCAGAGTACTGGAAGTCCGGCTCAATTGCCCGTGACAACAGTATGCCGCGCAAACTGCGCCCCCAGATGACCATACCTTTGCCATACGTATTCTCCAGGACATTTTCGCCATCGCACGAGCCCCACATCGAATCCGCTATTCGACGTATCTCGCCCGTGCGAGCGCGATAGTTTCCAAGGCCGTTGGATCGGGTGGGTTTCGGGCCGACAATTGTGGCCCCGCTCTCGACGAGTTCTTCAAGTTTGCGGAGAACGGCCAGGTCTATGTCCTGTCGCTCGGGCAGCGCCAGCAATTCGTATTGCATACCGTCAGGCAGAGTGATTCGTCCGTCTCGAACGCTCATCCGCGTGAGAATCACTTCCGGATTGACTACGTCATAATCGTAGCCATAACCGAGCGATGGATCCACATGTTTGGGCGGAACGAAGTTATAGCCTTGATCGCCGTAGTAGTAGCAGACATCCGCCACGAACAATCCCTCCTGCAACATGTGGGAGCAACGCGCCAGATAATCGAGAAACGGTTCGGCCTTTGGCCACCAAATCAGGTTGGGCGTCAGATGCGTCCCCGCACCGTACACCCAACCCGGCTTACCCGCTTCCGGCGGTTGGTGCGACGATGTGTGCCAGACAACGTGATTCATTCCCTCGCAAAAGGCTCGATCTGCCGAAGGTTTCAAATCGAACGGCCCGTCCTGCCAATGTCGAAAGCCCGTAAACGCTTCCATGTGTACTCGCTGTCGGCCGTAGATGTGCGCCGCGCAGGCCGTTTCTTTGACAACCCACAGCGACGAACTGTCCATGCGCCACGGCCAAAACTCTCCCCGCATTTCATCGACAGCCCCAAGCGCCTCGAGTGCATCGACAGGCACCTGATGAACCGGCGGCCCCGGTCCTCCCGATTCGGCCTCGATCCCGAGTCCGACGCGCGCAGCACACTCGCCGGCCGTTCGATAGTATGCATCCACAAGCAAATCGCCCTGCGTCTTGTTGAAGTCATATATAAAGCGATCCGTTACGTGGCGACTGTCCACCACATATCCCGCCAGCGTCGAAAGATATTTTGTCGCGTCGTATCCCCGGTATTTATGAAACTGGTCGAGGAAGTCCTCTGTCCATACGGCTCCGCGAACTTCGTAACTGGGCAGATACAACTGCCTGAGCGACGTCTGGCGCAGGTCGCCGAACGTATCCGTCAGGCGGTCTGTCAGATACGTGATAAACCGGTTGGTCGCCCCCGCGCTGAAATGGTCCGTCGCCAGACCGTTGGAAGCGGGACTGGGCACTTTCAATTTCTCACCCGTGTTCGCACAGACAAATCGCAGAATAGTCCATTCCCCCTCCGGCACATTCCATTTGAGCCTGCCTTGGGCATCGACGCTGTCGGTCACATCCGCGATGGCATCAATGTCGCTGACGAGCAAAGGGGCTGAACCGGCTGAAGACCAACTGCCTTTCGCACCTGAACGAACGCCGTCATTAATATTGTCGGCAGTCCAGCGGCCGCTGTTGCCGTGTTCGGAACTGAAGTACACCAATTCGGCCGAAGAGCGGGTCCGATCCGCCTCGTGGCCAGCGGCAACATTCCGACCATCGGTGGAGTGCACCTCAAATTCGCCCAACTGCACGCGCTCGAATTGCGGGTTATGACCGTTGTAAATGCGCAGACGCACGTATGTGGCCCTGGTCGCGGTGAATGTGAAGTGTTGAGCGTCGGTGTGTGGTTCGAGTGAATCACGCAGAATCTCTTCAAAACTGTCTTCCCGCGCGTCGGTGTTGCTTACTGCTACCGAAAAATCCTTCGAAAAAAGATGCAACCGACCATAGCGCTGCGGATTGTCGCTCTCGGTGTTATAGAGCACAACACGATCGATAAGGGACCCGCTCGACGCCGGTAGCTTCAATATGAACTCGTGGGCCAGTCGGCTGGCGGTCTGCGGAATCACCAGCACCGCCACTTCGCTGAAGAAGACAGGATCGCCTTCTTCATCGCGCGGAGCCGCGCGTGCAATCTCAGGAAACGGCAGTACCTGATCGAATGCTGTCGGCCCTCGCACCTCGGTCGAGCAGTAGTAAAGCGCTTTGCTCGCATCGTTTGGTTCGACCCATGCTCCCCCCATGTCCCAACTGCTCGATACCGCCAACTGCACATCCATGTCGAGTTTTTTCGCGCTGCGGAGGATGTGTGCGAAATTGTCCAGCCATGCGTCACTCATGAAGGCGGGACCGGAGGACGGAACAACCTCATCGGCCCCCCGGGCGCCCATATCGAAGACGCACAGGCCGCGAACCCCCTTCTCTGACAGTTGCCTCAGTTCGCGCCCGACATATTCGGCGTTGCAGTATCCGTTTAGCAGCAAGTAGTATGCTGAAGGTCTGGCTCTTTTTGGAGGATTCGCGAAATTGGCGGCCAGTCCGCCTCGAGGACCGAACGGTTTACCGTCCGGATCTCCGACTGCGTGCGTGCAAAACGTAAGTAGGAAGACGGCACAGACGAGGGCTTTCGTACGAGAATATGACATGTTGCCTCCTGTTGATGCGGCTTGTGATGACTCTATCGCATGATGTTCCGCCGGGTGACACAAGTCTATCGCAGTTTCTGTGCGATTCCGTCCAGCCACTGCTCGTCCAATGCTGCATAAGGCCTGAATTTCTCAAGCGTACCCTGGGCCTCACTGTAAAGCAGCGCCCGATGATAGCCTAAACGATTGGCCAGCGGCGAATCCGCGAGATTGCTCGAGTCGGTGGCACTCATCTGGAAAAGCACGCGATAGTCGAACTCGCGCATGGTCTGCCGATCCACCGACCGTTCCACCGTGCTGAGCGTGTCGGCCCAGGCCATCACGTGAATGCCCACGCCCGGGCCTTCCCGCAAAAGGGACGCGAATTGCGCGTCCGCGGTCTGCTCCGCGTCTTCATCGAGCGAAAGGCCGAATGCATCTTCGCTGCGGCGCAGCATCCGGTACCGTTGCAGGCCGTAGACGAACAGAACAACCGCGGACTGGTTGCGTTGATCCGCTTCGGCTCGCCGGGTAGCTTGATCATTAAGCTCTGCGAGCGTTTCGGCGACGTCCGACCAGCCAACGATCCGGCAATCCTGAGGAAGTCTCGAACCGATCCGTTCAAGCACGCCTGCCTGCGGAGAGTCCGGCGCACTGCCGTCCATTACCACAAACTGTGTTGATCCCGCATCCAGTTGAGCTGCAAGACCAACCATTGCGGCGATCATCAGGTTCATGGCCACTTCATCTCGCTGCCCGACAATCAACACGTTGGATCCACTCTGACGATGCAGGACCGCCGCGGTATGATGCTTTATGGTAACCGGCGCGCCGAGCCAGATGCGCGGCGCTGTGAGCATTTCCTTCGGGGCCTTGCCGTCGAGACACGCGGCCAGTTGCTGGTTGTCCCGAATATCAGCCGCAGCGCTGCCTTCGAAAACGATAATTCGTTCCCGCCGAATGCGTTTCTGATCGGCGAGCGATGAAATCCGCTCCAGGCGGGAGTCACGCGCCGCATCGGGCAGCCACGCAACTTGGAACGGGCTGTTGCCCACCACACGTCCTCCGACATCGTTGTAGATGGCCTCGCCCGGGCGCGACAGCGATCTCGCGGCAATGTTGTCATCATCGAGAATCAACTGGGAATCTGCTTCGGAGCACTGCAGTGCAATGCGCACCGCCATCTGCCCGATTGTGCTGCGGGCAAGGCCGAAGACTCCCCCCAATGTTTGCGATCCGAGGACGACGTGGATCCCAAAAGCACGGCCCTGTCGAACGAGTTGTTCGAGCAGGATAGCCGCATCCTGGGCGAGTTTGTCATCTTCGGAGAAAAACATCTGAAATTCGTCCACGATCAGCAGCGTGCGAGGCATCGGCTCTCCAGTTGTTTCGCGGTAGGAGGCAATGTCCTGCACGCCTGCCTGCCGAAACAACTCGCCCCGACGAACCATTTCGCCCTCCAGTCGCTGCAGAATGCTCAACCCGAATTCGCGGTCGCTCTCGATGGCTACCGCCCTGGCATGAGGGAGATCGTGCGTGACATAGGTCTTGAATTCCACACCCTGTTTGAAATCGATCAGATATACTTCAATCTCGTCGGGCGAATACCACAGGGCGAGATTGGTGACCATGACGTGCAGCAGCGTGGACTTGCCCGATCCGGTCTTGCCCGCGATAAGCATATGCTGAGCCACGCCGCGGCCAAGTTCCAGATACTGCAGTTGAGTGGCTCCCGTACGCCCGAGCGGCACGCGAAGATCGCGGCGACTGCTCAGCGACCAAAGCTGTCCATCCTCCGGAGCGACAGCATCGAAGGCGATCTCAACCCGTGCCGATTCGGTTCCCGCCTTTCCGATGCGATGCATGATCTCCGTCAGGACCGATTCAGCCGGCGGCCGGTCGAGCTGCAGGCCGAATCGTTTCATGGTCTCGTCCTGCCAGACGTAGGCACCGCCCCTGTAAACAAGATGAATGCTGCCGGTACTGACATCCTTGATATCGACGCCTGTGGGCAGTTCCGACCGGGTGTCCCACGCGATGAGCGTATGGACGCCGCAACGCGCGCCGCTATGGACAATGCTGCTCAAACGCCTGGCTGCCTCCTCGTTGAAATTCACCGGAAAATCGGCAATTACAACGAAGTGATACGGCTCCGCCAGTTCCCCCGCCTGCTCGTTATACTGTTCGATCGTCTCAAACTCATTGCGAAGGTACTTCTGAATTACGTTTTCCATGTGCTGCGTAATACCCTCGAGCTGCTGCTGAATCTGGGCGGTCTCCGTCCATATGCGACCCCCGACAAGCGACTGCAAATAGTCGGCGGCATGCATGAAGCCCGCAAAACTCTCACCCAGCCCCACCGGATCAATGAAGGTAAAATGCGCGCGCCCTGGAGGCAGCGAAATGAAAAGCCGCAACATCACAGCCCGCAAAGCTTCGATGGCCTGCTGACGGCCTTCGCGCTCATACTGCAGCAACATCGAGCACCTGTCCGGAAACTCCAGCACGGCCGGTATGGAAACAGTTTCCGCCTCGCGAAGAGATGGTTCCGCCCGATCCAGGACCGAATCAGAAAGCAGATCGGTGTCTAACCGGATCGTTCCGAACGGGACCATGGAACCGCCCGCCTGCCCCGATGCTGGCGGCTCAGCGGCGAGTGCCTTCCAGTCTGCCGTCTTACTCGCACCAACATCACGAACCCGCTCAAGCAGAGACTGGATGTATGCCAGGCCTTTGTCCCAACGTTGTTCCAAAGGCCGGCGTTTCGCAATGTACTGCTTTTCACACGCTTGCGTCTGCCGCTCATATTCCTGCTGCAATTGCCTCAGCGCTTTTTCCGACTGCTCTTGCAGCTCCGAGTTCTGTCGTTCGAAGTCCTGCTCGATCTGGCGCACCGAATCGTCTTTGCGTTCGGCCGCCTCTCTCATCATCTTCTGTCTATCGGCCTCGATTTCACGAACCATAGCACCCTTGCGTTTGGCTATGGCTATCTTCGCGTTGTCGAGCGCCTCATTCGCCTGCCGCAGTTCCGCTTCCTTCTGTCCGGCCGAGCTGCGATATTCCTGTTCGATCTGCTCCAGGGCACGGCTATGCTGTTCCGCCAGAGCGGTGCGCGCGGCCTTCAGCGCGGACTGAAACGAATCGTATATCTCCTGCGCGCACCGCGACGCCCTCTTCCACAGAGCGTATCCAACCACGCCGATCACAGTGCACGTCACAACGGCCGCAAACAGACCCGCTGCCACTACCGAAGGCAGTCCGTCCACATCGAGAACGTACGGAATCGAGACCACGACCAGGACAGCCAGAAGCAGACCGATTGCCAGCAGTACCGGAGTAGCTCCGACAAACAACCGGGCGCTCCGAAGGCTGCCCAGTTTTTCCAGATTCTCCTGAGCGATGGTGATCCGGCTGCGATAGTCCGCGCCGTCGGCGTCTGCGACTCCGCTGGTTTGGCCGCCCTTGTCTTCAGGAACATTCTGGCGGTACAGACGCAGTAATTCGTTCGCCCGAGCTGCAAGATCGTCAATATGGCGATTGGCCTGCGCCACGGCGTTCTTCGCATCGAGCCGTTTCTTCTTCGCTCGTTCGGCGGCGCCTTCGCCCACAAAGTCCACGGCCAGTTCCTGATCCTGCCACTGCTTTTGTGCCTTCTGCTGAAGTTGTGCCGCGCCGCGTTCGACTTCGGCCAGTTTTTGCCGAGCATCTGCTTCGATGGAACGAACTCGCTCATCATACTGCGCGTTCACCTTCTCGATCCCGACGTCTCGTTGCTCACGCAGCTTCGCGCTCCGGCTCTTGCGCCGGCTTTCTATCTTTTCCCTGCCGCTGTCGAATTCCTGCTGAATTTGTGAACGCCGGGCCTGAAATTCCCGTTCGATTTCGGACTCGAGAGGGTGTACTATTTCCGTCGAGAGCTTCAATACCTCGCCAAGAGCTCGACGCTGGAGGTTCGTATAGCTGCCATCCTCCGGCGGCCCGGGATCCTGCAAATATGCCTGGAGATCTTCAGTCATAAATCGAGCCCTTTGTCGCTTCGACAGTCTCGTTCCGCACTGCCGAGCATCGCGCCGATGTGTTCCATCGCCTGGACCGCTGCACGAACATCCGCTTCCAGTCGCGATATGTACTTCTTCTCAAACCGCCGGCAGTTCTCATCGCGCCAGGTCTCTTTCACCTGCTGCCAGTCGCCCATGAGCTTCTTGCTGGCATTGACCAGTTTGGCTCTGCCTTCAACGACACTCATTCAAATCGCTCCTAATGCTCCTGGCTACTTCTCTTCGGATGCAGACGCTTCGGCATTCGGCGTATGCCACTGTATCTGCCCATCCGGGCCAAGCACCGCCTCCGTTCCTTCGCTGATGTCGATGACAATCAAGTATCCGGCCGGCACATTCAGTACATCGGCCATCCCCGGAGATAACTGCACCAGATCATCCACCCGAATCGCCGCATAACCATCGGAATGAGCCTTATCACCGGTCCCGATGTACCACTCTGTGCGGTCCTCCCGATCCGCAGGTCGCTCCACATACACCACGTGAGGATCCGTCGCAGGCAAGGCCACCACGATTCCGGCATCACCTTCGGCCTGGGGTTCGGCCGCGAAAACCTTGCGGATGTACGACCGCAAGCCGTCGCTGATCGGGACCGATGCAATCCAGGGCGTTCGCTGCGGATCGAGCCGAGCCTGCTTGCGTCGGCGAGCCGAGGGTGTCATCTTGCGCAAGGAGGCGCCCATTTTCTCCAGCCTCTCAATGTCGGATTCCTCCTCATCAACGGCCGGCCTGATTGCATCGGTCCACACGAAATCCATATCTCTGCCCATCCGGGGACCCGCCTTGACAATCTCAGGCGGCGCCAAATCCACGTACGCCTCCAAAGATTCGATCATCTTATCCAGCCGCGCCCGCGCATTGGGAATATCGACCTCGACCGCACGAACCAGCCCCTGAACGGTTGCCCGGTAGTCCGACGAAGCCTTCTCAAGCTTCAGGGTCCAGGCCTTGATGCGCTTGACCTTCAATTCGGCCTCGCGTAGTTGCTTTTCCGCCTTCCGAAGCGCTCGCTTTTCGTCCACACACGAACCGGCCGAACCGGAAACGGCTCGATCGAACACCTCCTTACGACTCAGCGCCAGCTTCGCCTGCACGAAGCGTTCATTCCGCACCTGAAGCTGTTTCTTCCAATACGGATATTGACGCTGACGAAGCCACGTCGTAGTTCGCCGGATATCGCCGCCTGTCTCATCGAGCGCCGCCGAAGCCACCTGAACAAATGTGGTCAATGAAGCCCGCAGGTGCTTGAGGACTTCGATGGAGTGCACATTTGCGTATCGGCTCATGGCAATGCCTATCTCTGCTGCAGGTAGTCTTCGATGTGACCGGCCTTCTTCGCGAGGAACGCCGCATGCTGCGAGGACGACTCGAGAAAACGCTTGAGCACCTTGAACGTCTGATCGAATTCCTGTGCGAACCGTCGCTGCTCCTGGTCCGTCCAACTCTTCTCAAGTCCTCGCAGACGGCTCTGCAGGCCGGACATCAACCCCTCAAGCTCGGAGTTGAATCGGTTCAGATCGCGGGCAAACCGCCGCAATTCTGCGGGATCGACACTTGCTTTGGCCACGGACACCTCCACTTCTTGGGGCCATTACCCGATACATATCCATTGAAACGGGCCTGACGCGCCGTCGCATCCGATACACGCGCCACGACATGCAATGGATTGTAGCGGATATCGGCAGCGCTTTCAACTGCACGCGGCCTTCGAGCCGCCACCGAAGCACCGTGTGCCTGCAAATGCACCATGCGATTGGGGTGCGGATGCAGGCTGTCGGCTCAGTTGTGCCCGGTTTTCAGTACGATATGTTGGTTGGTGTCCTGAATATCGACCGGCCAAGTGCGCACATTTCCATCGGAGAAATGTACAGTAAGCGTGTGCTGCCCCGCTTCGCGCACCGCCAGGTTCACGGTGTCCGAGCCTCTGCAACCCGTCGCTACATTGGAGCCAATAACGCGAAGACCGACGATCTGTCCGTCCTCATTCGTCAGCTCGACGCGCGCGCCCAGCACACCTCTATCGCCTTTAACGTGCACCGTTACAATGCTCGTCTGTGCCCGCTTTTGTTCGTGGTGTGTAGGATGCTCGCTGTTTCCTCTACCGGCCAGAGTGTCGTTGATAACCAGCGAGAGCCTGCCATCGGCGCCGCTCAGCAGCAGGTCGTTGGCCCCGTCGCCGTTGACATCGCCGACCGCCAGTCCCCAGGCCCCCTTCTGATGAGCCCCGCCCGGGAAGGCCTCAGGTTTGTATTTGACGGGCGTCATGAACGAGCCGTAGCCTCGGTTGGTGTAGAACATATTGGGCAGCGCAGAACGACTGGCGGCATAGATATCCACGTTGCCGTCTGCGTTGAGATCCTCGGCCACAACGGGCAGCATCCGGAAACTGCCCTCGGTGATCTCATTGCCGTAGCAGGACATCTCCTCCATCCTGCCGTCAATGTCCACAACGAAGTTGACATTCGACTCGGACGAGAAGACCAGATCGAGACCACTCGGCCTCCAAAGCGGGGCAAAAGCCCCCGCCCCCGTAAGGCCCGCGCTTTCGCCGCCGGTCTTAAAGTCGAACTGCAGGCGGTGTTTGACCGGTTCAAAAAGCCCGCTGTCATTCTGCACCAGCAGAAGCCCTTTGCCTGCGCCGTAGAAAAGATCAGTCCGCCCGTCCCCATTCCAGTACCCCGGCGCAAAGAACCCCGTCTCGCCCTCCCCGCACGATTCGGAATCCAGCCCGAAATCTGCTGTCGCATCACGAAAGGCTCCGCCCGCCTTGCCGGGATTCACATAAGCGCCCAGTCCGCCTTGCTCCCGTGAGATTACAACGTCGGGATATCCGTCGCCGTTTAGTTCGACAAAAGCAGAACTCCACACTTTACCCTCACCGCTCGCAGGCAGATGATCTGTCTTCGTAAAGCCCTTGTCGTTGCCCAGAAGCAGCGTATCGTCCAGGAGCATATCGATTCGCCCATCGCCGTTTGTATCCGCCAGATTGACGCTCACGCTCTTGCAGCCTTCGAGTCCCAGTTTCGCAGTGCTGTTCTCGAATTTCAGCGGCTGGGTCTGAAGGTACGCCCGCCCTCCCTCCGGCGAGCATGCATAGATGTCCAGATCGCCGTCTCCGTCGATATCATATAGCGCTACGCCTCGAGCAGGCCCGTCGAATGTATCGATAACCACACCCTCTTTGAACTGGGTGAAGGCTTTGGCGGGATAGTAGTAACGCCCTGCAGATTGATCCGCCATCATCTCCGTGAGGCGTTCGGCTTGCCCGTTGAATGTTCCGAACATCTCATCGAGTCCGAGATCCTCGGTCCACTGCCACCTGGACGCCTTCTCCAGACTCGCAAGCTGACCCACCTGCCATCGCCCGTCGCCGGGGTAAAAGAGGATATCCGTTTCATGACGCCGGCGATTCTTGCCGACGAACGCCACAATCTTCAGATCCTCGTACATAAGCTCCTCGAATGTGAAAGCCAAATCTTCATCGGCGGGCGAAAGCACGACTTCTTCCGGTGCAAATGTCCCCTTGGCGATATCGGTGACAACAAGCGTCGCCAGATGCTCGTCGTAATCCACCTCGCTGACTCGCAGTGACAGCACCGCATTGTATCGCTCGTACAGATGATTTGGTTGCAGGCTCGGATTCACCAGACACCGGCCGGCTTGTGCAAAAATGAGCAGTATGCTTACCGCTGCTGGAATCTTGGTTATCGTTCTTTTCATTGAGTCGTTTCCTGTGGATTATATAAGCGTTAGCGCCAAATCAGGCATTGTCCATCATGTGTAAGTCCGCCGTCAGCGACAGGACTTTGCCTCGGGGGCAGCGAAAATCTAATTGTCATTCGATTCACCCTCCTTCTCCTGCTCTTTTTCCTTTGCAGCCTCGGCCAGATGCTTGGCGATACCGGTATCGCGCATTTCAATATCCATCGGACCGCTGTAACGGGTGAATAATTCATCTTCGGGCGCAAGGTTGTTCTTGAACGCGACGTTCTTCCACTGTCTTCGATCGCCCGGGTCCGGCATCTGAATCCCCCCCTCAAGGATATCCTGAAACTCCACACCGTTGAAATCCGTCTCACCCAGCAGGACTAAATCGATCCCGTGCGGCATAGCCGCTACATCCGCCGGTTCGCCTCCTTTTCGCTTGAATGCCCTGGTCTGCATCCTGTTTCGCCTGATCACCAACCGGGCGTTTTCGGGGTCGGCGCTGTGCACCGCGATTTTACCTTCCTTGTACAGAATCAGCCCCTTGTCCTCTGGTCTGGTATTATGGAAGCGATCTTTGCCTTTTCCCTTCGCCTTGAAGCTGATCCCGAGCGTGCAGTCCTCGGTCAAGGGCCGTTGGGGCGTACCCGCCAGAACCCGCCCCACGATTTCCATGTCATGCATTCGGTACTGATTGCCCCGCTTATAGAACGCGGACCCTGAGGTCAGGATAAGCCTGCCGTCGGGATAAATGTGCTGCGTCGAGCGGTCGCCCGGCATGAACGTACTGCCCGGAGAAACGATGAAATCACCCGAGAACAGATCCAGCTCGTCGCCCAGATTCCAGATGCCGATCCACTCGATGGAATTGCCCGGCGGCTTGTTCAGTGCGATCTTGTTGGCCGCCATGTTTACTTCCGGGTTATCGTTCCGCATGAACGTATTGCGGGGCCCGCGAGGCTGAATCGCGTGCCAGGAACCGCCGTCTTTGATCCACATGTTGCCGTAAACGTGAATGTGCTTGAGAAATGCGCTGACCCCCGCCTCGACCGTCATGTGCCTCGCCGGGCAGCCCTTCTTGCCGCCCACGTGATACCGCTTATCCGCCGTCGGGAATATTATATCCGTACCCTCATCCGGCGGCTCGCTCGCAGGCTCGCCGTCCTCCAGCCAGTTGGCCGGGTCCATAAGGTCCACGCCGCGTATCGTTTCGCCCGCCCGCGCATAGACCAGCACCCGCGCCTTTGGCCATTTTTCCTTATAGAAATCCGTCTTGACCACCCACTGGGGCCAGATCTTTCTGTTGTCATATTGGGGATTGTGCGCGCTTGCGTCGCCCGCTCCTTTCCGATCACCGGACTGCGCCACAGCTTCGCCTGTTCGCTCCTGCACCGTTGCCCCGCAGGCCCTGAACAAAGGCAAATGATAGCGCTCCAGTTCCTTGCGGGCCAGCGTTCTCGTCTTTGTGCCCCGCGTCTCTTCGACTATCGTTGTAAAGGGCAGATTCCAGTGATAGAAGCCGAAAGTAAAGGACGCATCCGAATCGACCACCGTAAACATGGGCGGATCGAGAGGCTGCTTCTTCCAGGACTGATAGCTCACGCCGCCAAGCAGCTCGACCTTCGCCCCGTTGCGCGCGATGATATGCCTGCACCGGCCCTCGGTCTTGAACCCGAGAATCCAGGCCTGCCCTCCGTCCACCTCGCACAGGGGTATGTCGGGCGATTCCGGATTGTACTGCCGCATCCAGACCTTCTCGCCGCGTCCGAACAGCGCCTGTCGGCCGCCCGCCATATCCTCGATGAACCACGTCCGCCCCGGCGATGGCTTCTTATGCAGGCACGCCCCATGGGCCAGATTGCGGATCACCACCGGATGTTCGGACTTGTTCTCGAAAAGGTACATGTTATACAGGCCCTTCCAGCCGCGATGCTTCAGGATATTGAAGAATCGCTCAATCACGAAAGGCCCGTCCAGATCCTCAAACGTGAACACCACCGAGCCATCCTTCAGCGAGCCTCTTTCGCCCTCAATCCACAGAATGTTCTCCATCCCGATTATGCGATTGACACTGCCATGCACCCGGATCGGCTCATCCACCACGTATTTGCGTTTCTTGTCCGTCAACTTCGGCAGATACACCGTCGTCTTGCCCAGCCGGGCCGCCTCGTCAATAGCCTCCTGAAGCGACCGCCCGCTCTGCGTCCCCGCCGGATCGACGCGAACCCATTTCGAAATGTCCGTCTCCCACGGAATCTCAGGCGTTTCCTCGATCGGCAACCGAAGCGTTGTCATCGCTGGACAGTCGAAAAGCGACTGCGCCTTTCCATCGTACCATTGCTCGATATCTCCGTCGACGTACTCGCCGCCGCTGGTCTTGACCGTGTGCCCGTATCCGCTTGGCTTAACATCCCGCAATAACACCTTCGGGCTGGATGTCTCGATAGCCGTTCCCTCCGGCGCCCCTCCCGTCAGCTTCGCATCGACCAGCGCAAGATGCCCGTGTTTGCCGTTTGTAATGGCCGGCGCGACGTTGTTGCTCCTGAATCCACGCATGGTCGTCCGTGCGTTGTTGTTCACAAATCCCGCCTTGCGCTGATTGCTCAATGTAATGTGCTCGAACACCATCGAAAACGAATTGCCCACCTCGATACCGTGATCGAAACCGTCCACCGTCACCCGCTTTATCAGAGCGGGCCCCTGCTGGCTCTGCCTCAGGTCCAGCCCGATGGCCCCCGCTTTCGCGGGATCGGCGCTGCGGACCGTCACGTCGTACATCGCCCCCGAATTATTCGACAGATACCGCAAGGCCGCCGCCCCGGGATTGCCCTTACCGATTTCGATCGTGATGTTCCGCACGTAGCTGTGCATCACATCGCCCGTGCTCCTGCCCTCGTAGAGCGAGATGAAGGTCCTGGGCTCCTCCGGATCGTCGAAGCCCGGCGAATTGTCCCGCAGCTTAATGACGACGCCCGCCTCGCTCTGGCCCTGAATGTGCAGAAACCGGTCCTTGCTGTGGGGCTTGCTGGGCTCGTCCCCGCTGATATTGACCCGTTCGCTCAGCAAATACGTCCCGTTCGGAAAATACAGCGTCAGGTTCGAGCCGCGAAGCTCATGAAAAGCCCTGCGAAGCGCCTCGGTATTGTCGGTCTTTCCATCGCCCTTGAGATTGTACGGCGCCATGGTGACATCCACCAACCCCGCATCTTCGGGAAATACGATATTCTCCGCCTGCGCCTGCCAGCCCGGCGATAACAACGTCAAAACAATAATAGCTGTTCTCATTACAAATTCCTTTCTGCTTCCACCGGCCGCAGCAATTCCGCAACCGCTTCCATATTCGCTCGAAGGACACTCCCGCCTATTTGCCCAGATGCTCCCCCACCTGCCCCATGCCTTCCTCTTTCAGCCAGGCCTTCAGCTCGACCTGTCCCATCCCTACCCGGAGCTTTGCTTCCGTGGCTCCCTCGACCGCGGCGATCAGTTCGCTCGGCTCCGCTGCGTTGTGTCGCCCGAACGACCACGTCCATTGCCGCAGCAATGTCGGCTCGGCCATCATGATTCCGCCTTTACGCATCCAGTCGAAATTCACCCCGTCCAGCTTCAGGTCCCCCTGGAGCACCACGTCCACCTTCTCGGGTCTCGCCCTCAGTTGTTCGGCGCTCAACCCGTCCAGATCGGCGATCTCGTTGTCCTTGATCTTCAGCCCGCACCATGTAATCACCAGCCTGGCCCTGTTCGGATCGGCCGTGTGTACCCGCATGCCCCCTTCAGGCCGCACCAGAAGTCCGACATCGTCGGGGCTGCCCGCTTTTGCCCTTTCGGGAACCAGCTTTTCGTCGCCCTTCGCCTTGAAGCATAACCCCAGCATGCAATCTGTCGTCAGCGGCCGCTCGGGAGTCCCCGCCCACAGCGAGCCCGAAACAATAATGTCCGTGCTCCACGTCTGGTTGCTTCGTTTGTGGAACTTCGAGCCCGACATCAGCACCAGCCGGGCGTCGGGAAACACACACTGAATCGAGCGGTCCCCCGGCACAACCTTTGAGCCCGGCCCCACGATCAGCGTTCCCGACAGCAGGCTCAGTTCGTCCCAACTGCCGATCGTGCCAACCACCTCGACCGAGCTTTCCTTCGTCTTGGCAAAGACGATCTTGTTGGCGAGCTTGGCGTTGCGCGAGTTGAATTCGTTGTTGTCGTTCCGAACGAAGGTGTTCCTGTCGCCCGTAAAACGGCTCATCATACTGGTCAGCCCGTCCTTCTTGATCCAGACGTTCCCCGCAGGCTGGATGCTCACCCCGCAGATAACCTGCGAACCAATAGTGACATGCCGCGCCGACCAGCCCGCCCCCTTGTATTTGTACGCCCCGACTACATATTTGCCCGAGGGAAACACAATATCCGTAGATTCGTCGGGCAGTCGCTCGGCCGGTCTGCCGTCGATCAGCCAGTTGGCGGGATCCTGCGGGTCGGCGTCCCTGGCGGCGTCGCCCGTCTTCGTCCAGATCATCACCGGCGCATCGGACCAGCTTTGCCTGTAGTAATCGGTCACTGTCACGTCTCCGGGCCATAGCGCCTTGTCATCGAAATGGGGCTCGTGCGCCGTCGCCCGATCGTATCCCGCCGCCTCGCACGCCCTGATCCAGTCGGCCGGATTGGTTGAAGGGCCTTTAACCGTCATTTGCTCGGCGTCAGCTAAGCAACAGACCGAAAAAACTATCAAGCCGACAACCGCTGCGATATTCTTACAATTTTTCATAACTTCATTCCTTATCCACCGGCAAGACAGCCGTTAATCTGCAGTGTATCATTCTCCATCGCCCCATAACCAGCACCGTCCGATCGACCGGCGAGAGGCCGCCAGTATTCTATTGCTCGTTCTCCTGTTCGTAAGGCTGAACGGGATTCCACCTGCCCCTGGCCTCCGAACCGCACTTCCTGCTCTCTTCCGGCGTCATCTCCCGCTTAACAAAAAGCGCGTCGGGCTCGCCGAAATTCTTCCCGAACAAGACGTTCTTCCACTGCGAATGCGCCCGAGGATCGACCATACCGATCCCCCCTTTGAGCACATCCTCGAAAACCACCCCGTCGAACGTCGTCCTGCCCGCAAGGAACATGCTGATGCCGTGAGGCAGCGCAGCTATCGCCTCAGGCTCACCGTCCTTGAACTTCTTCGTCTCAGGCGGCCTGCGATGCCACTTGAATACCAGCCTCGCCTTCTCAGGCTCAGCGCTGTGCACCGCCATCTCGCCGTCCGGGCACAAGAACAGACCGACGTCGGTCGCATCGGCCTTGCCCAGGTCCGCACCGCCGCGCGTCTTGAAACTCAGACCGACTATGCAGTCTTCCGTTAAGGGCCGCTCGGGAGTCCCGGCCAGAAGCCGGCCCTGAATCCGAATGTCAGTATCCGTATAGTTGTTGCCCCTGAGATGGAAAGCCGATCCCGACATAAGGACGAGTTCGGCCTCATGGCCTATGCGGTTCACTCTGCGATCCGTCGGCATGAACAAGCTGTCCGGCCCGACGATCAGCCTGCCTGAATAGAGATTCACCTCATCGCCCACTTTCCACTTGCCCAGCCATTCAGTGGATTTACCCGCAGGCTTGTTATGCACCAGCATGTTCGGAACGAACTGAACGTCCTCGTTGTCACTGCGAACGAACGTATCCTTCATCGGCCCGCCGAACATGCCCTTAGCGCGAAAATAAGAACCGCCTCGCTTCACCCATACATTGCCGTAAATGTCGGCTTCCTGGAACCGGACCTGGGCGCCGTGCTCGATCGTCAGGTGGCGCACGTTGAAAGGCTGCCTGCCCGCCACAAAATAGCGATCACGCGAGCCGGGAAACACGACATCGGTGGCGTTGTCCGGCGGTTCGGTTGCCGCCCTGCCGTTATCGAGCCAGTTGGCCGGATCGAGCGGATCAAGTCCCCGCGACTTTGCCCCATCCGTCTCCTTCCAAACCAGGACCCTGCTTTTGTCCCATCTCTCTTTGGAGAACTCCGCTTTCGCTACCCACGCGGGCCACATCTCTCTACTATCGAATTGTGGCTCGTGCGCCGTCGCAGCCGAACCGCTCGCCGCATCCGTACGCGCCGTCCCGCAAAAAGCGGCCGCGAAGAGCCAGACATAAACAAGCACCGCCCGGCCGCCTGTTTCACCGTATTGTCTCAACGATCTCATAATCTGTATTCCATCTTGCCCGCATGCTCGTGTTTCCTGAACAGTTCGTCAGGCGTCCCTTCATTATGCTCACCATAAAAGACGTTCTTCCATCCCTTCCGCGTATCGGGATTCTTCATTTCGATGCCGCCCTTGAGAAAATGATCGAAAACCACCCCGTTCAGTGCGACATCCTCCAGAATCGCTATCTCGATACGATGAGGCTTGCCCCCTTTGGCCGCAATCGTTTCATCGTCCTCCTTCTCCGCCAGTCCGTGCCAGCCAATCACAAGCCGTGCCTTTTGCGGGTCCACGCTGTGAATCTCAATATCGCCCCCTTCCAGCACGACCATCCCCCTGTCGTCGGCCCGAGCGTCCGTCGCAAAGCTCGCATAATTGCCCCCCTCGCCCTTGGGCTTGTAGCTCAGGCCCAGGAAGCAGTCCCTCGTCAAAGGCCGTTCAGCAAGCCCCGCCAGCAGCGTCCCGCCCAGCGAGATATCCAGATTCATGCTCTGATTGGCCGTCTTGCTGAACCTCGCCCCCGAAAGCAATACCAGTTCCGCCCCGGGATAAACCGGCGCCCTGTGGTCTCTCGGCCCGCCGGACTTGAAAACGCTGTCTTCGGAAATGATCATCCGCCCGGACTTGACGAAACAACGATCAGCAATCTCAAAGGTCCCGATGAACTCCACAGAGCCGCCCGGATCTTTCGTCGAATTCCAGTCCCCGCCGAGGTCGTTGGTCGCATCGTTGCTGTCGCTTCTGATAAACGTGTGCCTGGCGCCCAGGACTCCTGCAATCTCTATTCTGGCCCCTTCCTTCACCCAGATGTTCCCCGTTGCATAACCGTGGAACATCCTGAGCTGGTTGTTGCGGCCGACCGTGGCATGCCGCATGCGACCGGCCCGGAAGAACACTTTGTATCCTTCTTCCGCCTCCGGTATCACGACGTCGGTATTCGCGTCGGGGGCTTCCGTCGCAGGCTTGCCCTCAACACCGGCTTTGTAGTCGGCCGACGAGGCATACTCCAGCCAGTTATTCGGATCAGTGCCATCACGTCTGCGACCTCCTTCCCCCGGATGCGCCCAAACGAGCAAACGGGCCGCCGGCCACGTCTCGCTCATATAAGCCGCATTCACAGGGCCGGGCGCTGGATACTCGCCACCCGCCACCGCGTTCGCCTGCCAGGCCTTCTCAATCACCTCCCGCTTTCCAACTCCGCCATATGCAGTAGATATGCCCTGCCAGGCGCTCGCTATCAGAATCATCACAACAGTTGTCACTACCTGCATTCTTGTCAGCATCGATGATGCTCCTTCCAATGTCGATTCAAGGCCCTCTCCACGAAGCCCCGACGTATCGGATCACATAGCATGTTCATCATTCTCTTTCCAGTTCAACAATCCATATATCCCGTTCGGCGGGCACATGCAGCGTGCCGCCTTTCACACTGCCATGTCCGATATCGTTCATATACCAGTCGCGGAACGTGTAACGCATGCCGTCAATGCCTTTGCTGTAAACGGTAACTCCCACACCCACGACAAGCACCGGCGCCTTGCCGCCGTACGTCCATGCACCCCAGTGTTCCTGAGGAGGCACCTTCTTCGCTCCCGCGCTTTGTCGGCCGTGGTTGCTTCTCGTAAGATCCAGCCGATAGCCCGTATTAAAACTCGTGCTGGTGGCCACGAGCACCGCGCGTTGCGTATTCGCCAGCGCTTTGCCATCGCACGAAGCCAGCGTCAGACTGCAATAGCCCTCTTCCGGTCGCACGGGATAGGCGATGCCCTCCGGATTGTCGAATGTAATATCCGTGAACCGCACGCTATTGTGCTCGAACCGGATTGAGTCTGAGTCATACTCGCCGAAAAAGCCGGTATAACTCGCGCAGCCCGGACCATCCATAGTCAGGAATCCGCGCTGCCAGTTATAGGTAATCTGGTTGTTTGGCTTGACGGGATTGGATTCGAAGACGTTCGGCCGAACCGTATGCCGATCGCCGACCGTATCGTCCTCTCGCCCTGGATCCACCACCACGCGCGAACCGTAGCGATACGTAGTCCCGATGAAGTGACTCGCGTAGTCCCCGAAGCTCTTGCCGTAGTCCATGCTCGCCGGGTCCAGCAGACTGCGCCTGCCGAACGTGAAGACAACCGGATTGGGCGCTGCTGCAATCAATTGATTGCGGAATATCTCACCGCCCGCCCGCAGAGCCGCGATCATTACCTCATCGCCCCGGAGCGTGAAACAATCTCCGCCGCATTGAATCCGCCGCTGGAAAGGTTTGTCCGTATCGACCGCCGTCTCCTTGTCCCTTCCCGGATACGTGTGCCAGCAAACAATATCCCAGTCCTGGATGCTGCCGAGAGCCGCGATGCGCAGGGGATACTCCGCCCGATACTTCGTTCGATTATCGATATTCGTTTCGTATACGAAATGCGGCTGGCCGAGATTCGACGACTGCTCCAGCCAAGGTACGCCCCAACTCGTACGCGGGGAATCATCGAGCTGGCTGAAGAACGGAAAACGCTTGTCGTGTGGATCGTGCCCCATGCCCTTGGTATAGGAACAGGTCGAGACCGCGTCGGCGAACTGGTGCATGTAGGCCGATTGGATGCGGAACGAATTGCCCGAGTCATAAAGCGTAGGGCTCAGCCGACAGCTCTTGCCCATGCCGTGCAGCGCCTTTTCCAGCCGCTGTTTATGGCTGACAATAAGCTCGTTGGCAAACTCGATCACGTCCTCGCCCCGCCGAGGTGTAAAATCGTCGCGTCCGAGTCCGCTTTCACGCGCTTCGAGCGACTCGATTATCGCCGGGTTCGTATCGCTCAGCACCGGATCGCCCTTCATCGGCGTAGCCAAGGGCAAGAGCATCACCGATTGCTTTTCGATGCTCTCGCCCGGCAGCAGAAATCCCCACGCCTGCCGCAGCGCTTTGTCCGTCTGATACTTCCGCTTGAGAAAACCGGCCCACTTGGTCAACAGCTTCTTGCGGAAATACGCAGGCAGGTCCTTCCAGTGGCCGTAGAAGAAATGCCGGTACGGAAAATGCTCGTTGCTAAGCTCCCAGACCACGATCTGCGGGTCATCTCCAAGCCGCAGTCCGCCTTTGTACTTGTTCGGAAAGTCTGCCAGCATACCCAGTCGCTTGATCCACAGCGCCTCCACCCGCTCATCGATAGCGGGCAGCAGCATACGGCCGGACCGGCGCAGCTCCATCGGCTTTCCGTTTTCTGTCAACTCGCGCACCGCTTCCTGCCAGTCCCTGACTGTGGAGGGCTCGTCGATCACATCCACGTCCTCAGGCCGGATCCGCCCCAGGCCGTTGGTCGAACTCATCCATATCCTGATCCCCGCCCTGTCGAGCGCGTGCCACGAATACGCAATAAAATCCGCATCGGAGCCGTCGCCGGGCTCGTAATCGTGTCCGTGTAGCAACGGAAGCTCGTCGCGCTGGTGGTGGTACCGTCCCTCCCATGTACGAACGAGATTAAAGCCCATATCGCCCAGCCGCTCCACAAAAATGTCGATCGCTTTGCGATTAGTCTGGATCTTCCCACGTATAACCTCAGGCGTATCGTTTCTCTTTATCCCCGGTTTGCCCGCAATCGCGCACACCAGGCCCCAGAACCGCACATGCTCACTACCCTGGTACAGCCGCTCTCCTCTGGCAACCACATATTCATCGTCGCTGGGCAGCTCTTTGCCAACGCATTGGCCGGCCGCGCACAGTATGCTCAGGACAATCACTACAGATATCAATCTGGGTTTCCATCGGTTCACGTAACCGTCCTCCAATCCATAATTGCAGAATATGACCCATGCGTGGTGGTCTGCCGGACGGATCCGTGTCCTGCGCCCATTGCGTCGTGTAGACCACGCACAGAGACGAAATCCGACTAACAACGTATACTTACTTCTGCACCCCGAAAGCCGGAACAAGCCTGGTCTGTCTTCCAGACCCATGCTTCCAATTCGAACCGCATTGTAATACAGTGCAGTCCTGTATTCAAGGACGCCCCCGGAGTCGCGTCACCATCCGCATGGCGTCCGGTCGGCGTGCCTGCGCCTATACTCGCCCTTGAAGTACTCTCTTGATGTGCTGTAGAATCGGTGCAATCGGGCATTTATTTCAGCCGCCACAGCAGTCTGGCGGTCTCTGGGGCCTTCTCGTTGAGTTCATTCAAAGGGACACGATATGAAACAGAGCATTGGAACCGGGCATCTGCTGCCTTTTGTACCGCTCTTGATGATACTGATATCGATTCCTGTCGGCGCTGCGGATACTGCCGTGCCGGGCCATCTCCATATCGAACCCCCGACGTTGATCTGTCTCGGTTTCGAGTGGCATGTCGCGGGCGACGACAATGATAATGCACAAGCCGACATGCGTTATCGCCGGCAGGGCCGTGCCGACTGGCAACAGGCACTGCCGCTCTGCCCGATCACGTACCAGACTGTTGCAGGGCCTAAAAGTTCCCGACTCTCGCAGCCGCGGACGATCCGGGGATTTGCGGGAAGTATTCTCGACCTCGAACCGGCGACCGCTTACGAGGTGGAGTTGACGCTTGAAGATCCCGACGGGGTCGACGGCCAAGCAATCCGGCGACTCACGCTTAGCACTCGCCCCGAACCGCAACCTGCCGCCCGGGGTCCCGTCCGTCACGTGTATCCTCCCGACTACGAGGGAAAGAAGCAGGAACCGGCTTACAGGAGCCTCATGCACGCGGTCAACGGATACCATACGTGGTGCGACGAAATGCAGACCATTCATCCGGACGTCGCCCCGCCGGGCACGATAATCAAAGTCCACGCCGGCACCTACAAGATTGACCGGTTCAACTATCGCGACCCCACGCAGCTATGGCTTAATGGCACGTATGTTTTCGTCGCGGACGGCACGCCCGACGAGCCCGTCGCAATTACCGCCGCCGGAGACGGCGAGGTGGTCATTGACGGCGACGGCTGCCATACACTCTTCAACGTCATGGCCGCCGACTACATATACTTCGAAGGACTGACGATCAAGAACTGCTTTATCGCCTTCCAGTGCGGCTATCAGGGCGTCCTCGGCAATAAAGGACTGACCGTCAAAGACTGCTGGCTCGAAGACATCGCCTATGGCGTGCACGCACAGGACAGCCGCTCGGAAGATTTCTACATCGCCGACAACGTCTTCATTGGCAGCAACCCGGCCGACACCTTCAATCCGCGAAGCGGCGGCGCCTGGGGCCATACCGAAGCGGGCTACGCCGTCAATCTCAGCGGGAGCGGACACGTTGTCTGCTACAACTACGCCGCCAATTTCTGGGACGGCCTGAATGTCTTTACCGGTGCGATTTCCGACCCCTGCTACAGGCAGCAGGCACGCGCTATCGACTTCTACAATAACGAGGTCTTCAACAGCACCGATAACTTCATCGAAGCCGACGGCGGATTCACCAACATCCGCATTCTCCGCAACCGCTGCTTCAACTGCATGGCGGTACCGCTGTCCGTCCAGCCGGTCTATGTCGGACCGGTATACTGGATTCGCAACATCAGTTTCAACGCCGCCTCCGGCAGAACCGCATTCAAACTCGCCTCGGGCTGCAACGTTCTGGCCTATCACAATACCGTCACGGGCCATCCCACTATGCATTTCTGCACGCGAGTCGATTATCGCAACAACGCGTTCATGGGTGCCGCCGGCCCCACCAGTAAGGAAAACACACGAACAGTAGTGCACTTCGCAGGCGGCGCCGGTGACAGAATGTCTCACAACGCCCACCGTGTCAACCCGAACGACGACGTCGTCTTCAGTGTGGGTAGCCGTGATGATGCCCGTGAATTCTCCAGTCTGGCGGCAATGGCAGATGCCACCGGCTTCGGAACCCACAGCGTGGTCGTGCCGGACTATCGCGTCTTTGCCGACGCTCCCGAGCCGGATCACGCCGTCAATAAGAAGGGCAGCCCGCTGGTAAAGATCGACACTGTCGATTTGCGCCCGGCGGAGAATTCGCCGCTGATTGACGCCGGCTGCACGATACCAAACGTCAACAAGGACTTCGCCGGCGCAGCACCGGATATCGGGGCATGTGAAGTCGGCAGGCCGCAACCGCACTACGGCCCGCGAACCGACAGGTACAAGCGGCGGTTAGCTGCCGTGCGCAAATAACCGATTCGACCCGCTCGGACAGACTCACGCGGACTGCCGCGACATCATTCCCCGACTGGATGGGTTCGCGTCGGGTCAGCCGTCCTTGTCATAGTAGATGATGTACCGGCCTTCGTGGTTGGTGGCGGTCAGGTCGTTCCATCTGACAAATCGCGCGGAGGCGTCGAGGTATGTCACCGCCAGACCGTCCGGCTTCGGATGCATCGGAGCGCCGATGGACCACTCGAACCGCCCGCGGATGTGCGGGGCGTACCAGGCGGGCCAGTTGCCTGATGAGCCAACGGCGTCGTAGCGGTTATAGCAGAAGCACGTGGCAAGGGTTCTGGATGTAGGCTGGTCGGTCAAACGCTTGGGCGTAACGTATTGCTTGTCCGTATCGGGATCGGTCCAGTCGCCGCGGTTACCCCAGTAGATCCATCCGACGAAGGCGGCTTCCACCACGGCATGAGCAGGCGGCAGAGGGCTGAGCCATTTATCGTTCGCTTCGAAAAAGCCGCGTGCGGTCTCGCACGTGGCATGCTCTTCCGTCAGGCCGTAGTCCGCCATCGCCATCATTACATCGAAGTTGACGAGCGTCATGAGATCGGCGCTGTCCCAGGACTTGTTGTAGCCGGCAGCCGATTTATCGATGACGTTGCCCTCTGGCAAGTAGCTATCGTTATCGCCCGCATACATCACGGCCGCCAGGGCACCTTGGTGCAGCCGGTTCTGGCACTTCGTCCGCACGGCCAGTTCTCTGGCCCTGTGCAACGCAGGCAGAAGAACCGAGAGCAATAGCGCTATGATGGCGATTACCACCAGTAATTCGATAAGTGTGAAGCCATTAGTATTGAAGCTCGTCCGTTTCATTGCTCCTGCCCTACTGTCCTGTATTGGACGTCGTTCGGATCACTTGGCCCAAGCATCCGGTCATCAGTCTACTCCTTCTCACACACTACATAGGTTTTCAGGCTTCGCAATTCTTCGGTGAAAGTCACGCCGAAGTTCTCTTCGAACCATTGCTTTGCCAGCCGCAGTCCTTCTTCGCCCGGCCAGAAGGCTTTTTCGATGCTGACGGGGCCTTCGATCCCGGTTTCATCGACGATGACAAGCTTCTGGCTGTCATTTTCGATGCCGCGGTTTTGCTGCATCACCAGGTGCTCCAGCAGGCCTGTCATTGAAAAGCCTGGCCTGGCCATAGAGGACGTCATTCCCGCCTTGGATTCCCTCTTCGGGTCATATCGATAAGGCGCCTTGACTTCTGCGTGGTCCTTCAACAGCCGACCATCATACCTGGCGACAAGTACGCTCCTCGGTTCTCCCTCTTCCACAACAAGCTCCATACCATAGAGGCCAAGCACAAACTCGACCCTTTCTCTCGGCACAACTCCAGACTTGCAGATCAGATCGGCGTAAAGCTCGCGTTTGGCGGCTTCGGCCTCGATGCGAACCTGATTCAGATCGTCGGGGTGAACCTTGTCGAAGTATTTCATCGCCGAAGCCATTTGGCCGACGGCATAGTTGATGGGCAGAACCGTATATTCTTCGTGGCCGGGCAGGACGTTCGATACGCCCACAAGATGGACAGCCTGTCCTTGAGGCCTTTCGAGCAGTTCCATCCTCTCAGGCAGCGGATGCGTCCGGTAGTATTCCGAAATCTCCCAAAGCCGCTGCTCGGCGGCTTGCTGAGCCTTCCTATTAGCGGCCGTTCGCTTCGCCCTCTCTAAAATGGGCTCGTACTCTTTCTTCTGGGAGATGTCGAACCCGAGTATTCTGCTGATCCGCTCGGCGTCAAGCTCAGCCTCGGCGGCAAGGAATTCGGCGGTGTAAAGCAGGAAACGCCGATAGTATCGCTCGTCTGATTTCTCGGGCGACATCTCCTCGGCGGCCTCGATTCTCCTGAAGAGTTCGGCGGCTCGCTCAATCTGGCCCGTCTGCGCCAGAGCGATCAGGTATTCCTTGAAACCGTATCGAGATTCCCGTTCCGGGTTTTCGAAGATCAGTTCTTCCAGAGTTTCGCCAATTCTGACGACGGCTTTGATATCATCCCGTTTGGAAGCCAGCCGCATGTGGAAGAACAACAGGCTCTTATTCTCGGGCTGCTCGGCCCAGTCTGGCATCGATTCAACCAGGCGAGCGAGCTTGTCTGCGTGTTCTGAGCCGAACAGCTTATAGCCCAGCGAAATCTTCAGGTTCAGCGGGTCTGCATCATTGCCGCCAAAAAGACTGGGCGAGCCGGCATTCTGCCGCCACTGGGTCAGATCGACTGTGCCGATCAGTTCCGGCTGGGCATAGGGGTCATGATTTTCCACCTCGCAGAATAGTGTGATTCTGGCCGGCATTCTCTCATCGAATGGATAGTCTATGGGCGCAAATATGTCCAGCGAAGTGTCGTCTTTAAGACGGTGGCCTCCTCCCACGCTGAGATACGTTCGCCCCAGGTCGTCCTCGATCCGTGAGAAACCGTCGAAGACGTTGCCGTTGGGCATTCGGTTGCGGCTGTTGCCGGCAGTCACCCAGAACGCGCCTTCCGGGGTCATGCCCGCCTGTTTGACTACAGGCATGTGATAGCCCGATTCCCGGAACATCTCTTCAGGAGTAATGTTTCGGCCGCCGGGGTCTTGAAGAAAAGCGTAAACTACATTCGCCCTGCTGTCGGCCCGGTCGCTGCGCAGGAGATTGCCGAACGCGGCGGGATCGAAGAACTCGCCCGACTGGTCCTGTGAATACTCGAAGACCGCATCAGTTGACGCGCCGTCGCGCGGGTCCCAGACCTTGATCCGCACCGGCAGACGGCTCTCACGCAGCGCCCAGATACGCACCCACTCGGGAGTCTGGGGAATATCGACGTCGAAGACAACGACGTCCTGCGATATCACCGCATTGGGATTGACCAGAGGCGTAACTTCCTGCATCTGCCCCTGGAACATGACCTTGATGACTGCTTCCAGCGAGAATTCATCGGCCCGGCCCACCCTTTCAAGGAAGAATACGGCCATTTCATCGGGCTCGGTCTCGGCCTCGTTTTGGATATCGAACGCTTTTACGACCGCCCCGTCCCTGCCGAAAATAACCTGATTGCCCATCCGAATGCGAATGCGGCCGTCCCGGCTCATCCAGAATTCCATCTGCGTGGGTTCTGCGGTGGCGTTGTCCTTGATGTAGATCGCTGCGCTGAAAAATGAGACCGAACGGAATTTCTCGACGACATCCGCCCAGGCGATGTTTTGACTGTCCCGGCCGAGCAGAACAGCGAACATCATCAGTGCCGCCGCTGCCAGGGCGACCTTGCCGATTCTGCTTCGCAGGACTGCGCTGAGCAAGATTGGTCCCGAGGCTTTGCGTGACTGAGCATTGTACTGAGCAATCTCGGCCTGGTGCTCGGCCTTCCATTTGTCGAAGTCGAAGTTCAGATCGTCTCTGCCTATGGCTGAGGTGACGAGTTTATCAAGCTCTTTGTCGTTGCGTTGCGGATTCATAGTGCAGTCTCCAGAATGCCCTGCCGTTGCAGGAGTCTGGCCAGTTTTCGTTTCGTACGAGTGAGCCTGCCGTTGATTGCCGGCTTTGAAGCGCCGAGCACGGTGGCCATCTGCTCATATGACATGTTGTTGTAGTATCTCAGCACGATCAGCTCTCTGTCGCGCCGGTCCAGCGATTCGATTGCGTTTATGACCAGCAGCGCCTCGGCATCCCGCCCCGGATTGTCCGGCCCGGTCCCCGGGGCTGAGAACTCCGTCGATCGCCTGCGCTCTGCGTCGGCTCGTTTGGTGCGGGCACGCCGCATATCTGTGGCGACGTTGCGACAGATCTGAGCAAGCCAGGGGGCGAATTTGCCCGGGCTCTTGAGCTTCTTCAGATTCCTCAGAGCCCTTGCGAACGCCTCCTGAGCGGTGTCCTCGGCAAGCTGGTGATCGCTGAGCATCGAATAACCTATGGCGACCATCGACGGGTAGTAGTGCTTGCACAACAGCCCGAAGCTGTCGATGTCACCGCCAATAGCGGCCAAAACGAGTTGTTGCTGCGGTTCAGTATTCACTTTGCGAAGTCAGGCTCCTGTCAAGTATTCGCCGATCGGCTATCGTTTATATAGTCTGGTTTCGTGTCAAAAGTAAGCGCGAAAAGTGTTTATGCCGGCGCGATAGGCGCCCCGGCTTGCACAGACAAGATGCTTTGCTGCAGAACACCCATCGAGACTTGAAGAAGCGAATCCGACACAAGAATATGCAACATAGTTGCAAATTTAGCTTGCTGTTGTCGAACTGCCCGCTACAATTGAACGTAACGCTGGATGGCTGTTCTTGGAAAGTCAGTTGCGAAAGCCCTTTGCTCGCGCTGCTCGGGCTATACCGGCTAAACGGTTTATGAGCAAGATCATGAGACCCAAGGCAAGACATCTCGTTCTTCTGGCGATGGCGATCAGCTTCGCCTGCGTTGCGTCAGGCGGAACACTTGCCGCCCACCTCAGCACGCACCATCATGATCACAGCGGGCACTACTGCCATCACGACGAGCACAAGGAACACAGCCACGAGCGTGATAACCGCCATGACAGTAGTCATTGCCATATGTGCCAGGCCCTGGCGCTATTCGGCAACAAGGTCTTCGTCGAGCCACCGCTGTTGCCGCCTGAACTATCACTCACCGAGCGTTCCTTTGCATACTCGGTGAGTCACATTGTTGCCCAACACGTCCCCCTCCCCCTTCAACCACGCGCCCCGCCGGCCTGATCCCATTCTTCGATACTCCGTTTGCAGTGAGTCTACATGAAGTGTCGGCGCAGTCTCTGTGCCGAGGCCCTTTGGGAGTATGGAACCATGAAGGGCAGAAACGGTTTTACACTCATCGAACTTCTCGTGGTAATCGCGATCATCGCCGTACTGCTGGGCGTTCTTCTGCCATCGTTGAGCGTGGTCAGGATGCACGCCAAACGAGTGGTTTCGACGAGTAATATGCGACAAATCGGTTTGGCGATGGAGTTGTACACCGAGGACCACCGGGGATTATTCCCAGAGACGAGCCACGGTTTGACCGGTGCAGCCGCGCGCAACCGGAGTTGGATCTATACGCTGAGCCCGTATGTGGGTGACGTCAATGAGATCCGGATCTGTCCGGCCGATCCAAAACGCAAGGAACGCCTGGAACACAATACCAGCAGCTATATCATGAATGAGTATATCGCCGTCAACGCCGTCGACCCCTTTGGCAGGACGGTGGGAACATCCTACAGGAACAAGTATAAGCTCAGGCATCCGAACCTGTGCATCACAACATTCGTCGGCGCCGACGACCTGTCTGCGGCTATTACGAGCGACCATACGCATTCTCGGCTGTGGTTCAGGCCTTCTCCGAATATTCCATGGGATACTCTCCGGGAGGACATTCAGCCGGACAGATACGCTGGGAGCCGGTCGGATGACAATACCAAGGGTTCATCCCTCTACCTCTATGCGGATACGCATGTGGAGGATATCAAGGCGCTACGGATCAAAGAGATGGCGGACAACTATGACAACTTTGCCAAACCGCCGGACAAATAGTGACTGCAATAAGCGTGGAGGAGTCGTTTCTGATGAGAAGACCTAACCTTTTGTGGACAATACTGGCGCTGTCGGCGTCGATTGCCTTCGGTGCGCCTGCGGCCGCGCAGGAGCACTGCGCAAGAGTTTCGAAGGACGTCACGTTCTATTTTGGGATCGAGACGCCCGTGCCGGATGCGAACCATCCTGTAACAGTAGATTTGTTCCACACGGATCTGGAATTGTCGTTTCGGCCGACCGGCTGGGATGTGCTGGTTTCCCATGATGAACCGGGCTATGGCTCCGGAGGGCTGGACATTCCACCGCACGAGGCGCTGCTCTACGGCAATCCCAGCACCAGGTGGAATCTCTCATGGATACCTCCCGACTTTGAATTCATCGGCGCCGAGCCCGGCGAGCCCTTCTGGGTTCTTCCTCAGAATGCGGTTGCGGAGGTCCTGCCGCTCGGAATCGCAGTCGAGCAGGCCGACAGCGGACGACTGTGCGATTGGAACCCCGGCGACCCTCGTGGTGCTGAGACGATGGACCGCTGGTTCGAGCTTCGGCTGCTCGATGTGCGTGGCCCCGTCGACGCCAACCTTGCCATGTGGCAGGCTGATGGTGTCAATCCACCTGTGGTATTTCTGTCCACGCATGACGGCGGCATCACGGAAGAGGACGTTTATTACATCTCTGACGGCAGCCACGTTCACATGAACTGGGGATTCACCAAAGCGGGACTGTACGAGGTGGATTTCCGCGTGTCGACCGTCCTGCTATGTGAGGAACGGCTCACTGCCGACTGGTTCCCCGTTGGCAACGAGTTCTACAACGGCGATTGCAGAATAGACTTCCTGGACTTCGCCCATCTCGCATCCCATTGGCTCGAAATACCTTCGGCGGAGGATCCGGCCACGTGGATGTTTGTCGATCCGAGCAATCCTGATGACCCGGTCGACATTGCTGAACTGCAACAATTGGCGGATCAGTGGCTGGATTGCGGATACCCAGGGTGTCATGTGGATGACGGCAGTGATGGAGATTCAGACGTAGCAAACAACGATCAATAATGAAATTGATGTGACGCTCGCGTCATATCAGGAAGGAGTGTTTAGATGAAGACCAGCTTACTACTGAAAGCTCTCTGTGCAGTATTGGGAATCCTACTCATCGTCGTGCTGCCCGTAGCCGGGGACGATCATGATCACGACCATGACCACGATCACGGGCACGGCCACGCCTACGAAGGTCCCCCGGCCTACTACACTGCGGAACACGGGGACTTCGAGATAGGTTACGAGGACGGCGAACTGGAGCTGCACATTCATCTCCATGCCGGTGCCGTCGTGGATGGCAATGCCCTGCACGAAGATACCGGTTTCGAACCCGATCAACTGACCGTGGTGGCAACGGAGGAAGCCGAGATTCTACGTCCGGCCGGCGAACTGTGGGAGCCAACCGGCGTCGAGGTCAACGAACCTTTCTGGGTCTTGCCGCAGCACGGACAGGAAGGTCTGCCGGCCTATGGCTTTGCGACCGAGGAGATTCCCTCCGGTGTCTTTGTGGACGATGTGGTCGGGCTGAATCTGCGCCACATCAAGGGGCCCGGCGACTTCAGCCTCTGGCAGAGCGATGCTTTTGGAGTGCCCAGCTTCGCCCTCTCAACCCATGAAGAGCTGCTTTCTGCAGCGTTTCCGATCGGTCTGCACGCCCACTACAATTGGGGCTTCACGGCGCCAGGAGAGTACACCATGGTCTTCGAGGCGACAGGTGAGCTGGTTGCCGGCGGCCAGGTGGAGGCTCTGTCGGTCTACTACTTCAAGGTGACCGAGGAGCATTCGTGTATCAAGCCTCTTGCTGCTGATGTCAACGGCGACTGCAGGGTGGATTTCCTGGATATCGGTCACCTGGCGTCACAGTGGCTTGAACCGCATTCTCATGATCATTCCCATGATCATTCCCATTGAGATCAATAAGAAATGGACGTTCGTCGATTCAAACGATGCCGAATACGGGGCTCGCCTCGGATACGAAGAGCCACGCGGCATCAGCGACCGAAATTCTGTTTCGAAGCCGAGACGTGAAAGCCGGGCTGTAAGGTGTGCTTACAGCCCGGTTGGGTAACGCTCAGATTTATCAGAGAAGCCTGTGTCTATTCCTTCTTATCGCGCTTGAAGATCAGCTCGCCGCGAGGAGATGATTCGCGCCAACCGTTGGAGCTTATCGCATACTCTCGGATCCTGAGTGTATCTTTCCCGACCATAGTGTGAACATGCTCAAGTTTCTCGGTCATACCGTCGGACTTGACGTATTCCATGCGATGGGCCGCGCCCGAATAGTCTTCGCTCCAGGTGCCCTTGAAGACACCGCCTCGGTTGTCGGCGCCGATTTGGGTGATCTGCATGCTGTATGGAGCACAGACGATCATACCTTCATATTGCATTTCGCCTATCTTTGCGGCCACACGGACGGCATGCCTGTCGAGCAACCACTCATATTTCAGTTCATACTTCTGCCCCGAACCGTCGAAGGCAACCCACTCGCCGATCATGGCGTCATAGCCGTTTTCCGATATCAACTGGCCCAGGCTCTGCTGAGCCATGACGGGAGCGGTCGACACAATCAGCAGCGCAGCCATAACCGTCATTCTCTTCTTTACATCCATCCTTTGTCCCTTTCCTGAAAAATGAATACGTTTGTTCGGCCGTCGCTGTCTAAGATCAATCTACGATGCAGAATGCGACGCCATTCATATAACAGTGTCGCCACTGAAGCCGAAAATAAGCGCAAAAAAAGAGCGGCGCATATCAAACGCCGAATATTCACTGGCGTTGATGAGAGCACGAAAGAGCTGGTTGTCGCCGACAGCAAACGACGCGAACGCCTTGATTCTCTCTATGGTTTCCAGCGAAACATCAGAACCTTGGCCTTCCAGTCCTCCTCCAGGAAGACAACGTACTCGCCGTTCTCTCGCCGGTGCGCCGAGAGGCACTCGCGTATATCCTGAAGCCCGATACGTCCGACTTCGCGGTCCGGCTCCATCCAGCCGACCCGTTCGCCGTTGTCCAGGCGAAAGACCTCGATGTGCCCCATCGCAAAACCGAGTTCCCTGGAATCGCCCGTGTACGGAACGAAAAGATAATCGCCCGCAAAGTCAATAGTCATCGGTTCACAGGAAGAATGCCCGGAAGAGCCTTTCTGATACGGAGCGACGATCTTCCATCGCAGCGCGCGATTGCTGCTCCAGCTATCGTAACGGCAGATAACCGGGCCCATGGGCTTCCAGTGCTGGTTGCTGTGCTCGTCGGTCGTGCCGCCAAGATACATCGTATCTGTCGCCGGATCGTAGCGCAGACGCTTGGTCTGCTTCAGCTCAGCCGGAGGCTCGAAAGTCTCCATCGACGCATAATCCCAGCGCGGCACGCCGTTGCGGATGCCTCGACACGGCAAACGCCGAATGCCGTCGCGCTGCGCAGCCTGCCATACCGTTCCCTCGGAATCGACCCACCAACCCTGAAGAGCGGGAGCATCCTTGCCCTGGCGAGTGGCGAATTCCCCGGCCTCGAATGCGCCGTCGGCGTCTGCGTCGCACCATATCCATTCGCCCCGGCCCGGCTCAGCCGGCGGCCAGTTTGCGATCTCGACGTGTTTCTTGGCGAAGAAAGCCGCAGGGATCGCGGTTTCTACAGGCGGTTTGGCAAAACGGTAGACCTGCAGATACTCCCCGTTCATATCATTGACAAACAGGAATCGCCGACCTGCGATGCGGCGTACCCACGCACCCGCCGACCAGATGTGTGTGCGTGGGTCGTCGGGATACCGCCATTTGTTGACGGTATAACCCGCGTAGGTCCACTCCTCGCCCTTCGGCTTGGAATAATCGAGCGTAAAGTGTTCCTCCTTGGTGTAGGCGTGGCTCTCATCACTCGGATCGAGCGAGGCACAATCGATGAATTCCAGACCGAAGAGCCGCCAGTTGAGTTGGCCGTCAGGACGATAGCTTTCGAGAATCGTGCTGCCGCCTCCACCCCCGGCATCGCGGGCGCTGCTGCCGCTTGAAGCAATATAGATGTTGCCTGCGGCATCCGTACCGACGCCAACCGGGTCGTTGAAGCGTCGCGGACCGAACCGACCGGCCGGATCGGAGTATATGCCGTGTTCGACGCCGAACGTTCCGGCCGGACGCGGCGTCGAATCGATGTCGCGGTAAATCAGAATCTGCTGAGCCCGACCGCTGTCGCTGACGAATAGCCGATCGTCGGCATCGATGCAAAGATCCGTTGGAATGACTGCTTCATCGAAAACGATCTCCTGGGGCAGCCTGCGACCGTTTGTCCTGAATCGCACGATCCGCGCAGCATCACGCTCACCCGCCTTCTGCAGCACCCACAGCGCACCGTGGCGATCCATGTACATGGACCCGGGCCGCTCCAATCGCCAGCTACGCAACCGCTGCATGGTCCGAGCATCGAAAACACGGATCGTATTGTCGTAGGGACAGGCTGCGAATAGCTCCTTTTCGGTGGCCCACAAACCGGTTATGTGGGCGTCCGAGGTTTCCACAGACAACTCGTGAACGACCATGAAACCGTCTTCCAGGGTGTCTCCCTTGCCCCCTTTTCCGTGCGCAAAAGCAGCAGCCTGAGTGATGTCCGAACGAAGCCGCCGGGCGATACCATACCAATGCTTTCCTTTGGGCGGCCACGTCGCCGGGTCCACCAGATGGCCCCCTTCATTCTCCACGAATTGCCCGAAATACAGGTACTTGTCGTTGGCGGCAACCGCCCTGCCGCCGTGATAGCCCCAGCCATGCGTATGGCGCGCCGACGCAATCACATCCCCATCCCTATACTCGGTGACCTCCGCCCCCGCCTCGTCCCAGTAGACGATGGAATAGACGGTCCCTTCGGCGGTAACGAAACAATCTTCGATATCCTGCTGCACCCATTTGTTCACACCCGTGCCCGCAAACGAGTTGCCCAGCCACGAACAGGTCACATTATCGAGCCGCCCGACGTCAGCCATAGCATAAGCGGCAGACAGGACGATAAGGAGCAGCGGTACATAGCGTTTCACGGGCAACCTCCATTCATCGGATAATTGTTTCTTCGATAATACAGTAGTTAACAGGATGCGCGCATGCGGCATACCGGTCAATGGCTTCGTGAATAATTTCATCTTTATCGGGGGCATCCAGCAAGAAGCTCCGATCACGAGCGGCACGCAATAAAGCTCACACGTGTGGATCGGTTCGGCGTGTTCGAGCCGGCCTGTTTTGGTTTGACCTTGCACCCTGGGTTCGGTAGACTCTTCTACGGTCCTGACGCAGCGCCGAAGCGTGGCCACGCGCCGCTCGCCGGGGCCGAAAGACCGGTTCGGCGATGATCGAGACTGTTGCCGACCGATGGATACGCACATTCGATAGGAGCTAATGGGATGAGTAAGAGAATTGTCGCGAGACGAGAGTTTCTAAAAGGTATCGCTGGTGCTGCCGGCACTGCGGTCGGACTACCCTATTTCGTTCCCGCCGCAGCGCTCGGAGCAGGGGGTGCTCCAGCCGCCAGTGAACGACTCACCGTCGCATGCGTCGGAGTCGGACCCCAGGGTACGGGGGTCATGCGGGGCTTTTTGGGCCGTCCGGATGCGCGGGTTGTTGCGGTCTGCGACGTCAAGAGCAACGTTCTGGCCGATCGGCGGAACCGGGTCAACGACCACTATAAAACCACCGACACCAAAGCCTATGCAGATTTTCGCGAGGTCATGGCCCGTGACGATATCGACGTCGTCTCAGTCGCTACCTGCGATCACTGGCACGTGCTCGCGTCGCTGGCAGCGGTCAAAGCGGGCAAGGATGTGTACTGCGAAAAACCGCTCGGACTCAGCGTCGAACAGGACCAGGCCTTGCGCAAAGCGGTGCATCGCTACGACAGACGTTTTCAGTTCGGCACCCAGCAGCGCTCCGGGCGGAATTTCCGATTCGCGTGCGAACTGGCCAGAAACGGCAGACTCGGCAAATTGCACACGATCAACGTATGGTCGCCGGGAAGCACGCAGGGCGGCCCGACGCAGGTCGTGGACGTGCCGGACTGGCTGGATTACGAAAGGTGGCTGGGACCGGCGCCGTACAAGCCCTATACGAAAGACCGGTGCTCGAACAAATGGTGGTGGTTTATTTCCGACTACGCGCTGGGCTTCATCGCGGGCTGGGGAATTCATCCAATAGACATCGCGCTGTGGGGCGGCGGTGACATGCTGAAAGGTAACATCGAAGTCGAAGGCAAAGGCGTCTGGCCGACGGTCGAAGGCGTATGCGATACGGCCATGAACTGGGACGTCAAGCTCAAGTACCCCACCGGAGTGACCATCCACTTCACAGGCGCTCCATACCCCGACGAGTGGAAGAAACGCTACGGCAGGACCACGTCCCACGGCACCGCTTTCGAAGGCTCGGACGGCTGGGTGCATGTCGATCGCGGCGGAATCAACGCCCATCCGAAGGAACTGCTCAACGAGCAATTCGGACCAAACGACATCCGGCTCATCGAGAGCAATCATCACCAGGGCAATCTGCTGGACTGCGCAAAGAGCCGCGAACAGACCGTCTCCAACATAGACGAGGCGGTGCGCGGAGATATCCTGTGTCACATCAGCGATATCGCCATCCGCCTTGAGCAGAAACTTGTGTGGGATCAGAAGGCCGAGAAATTCGTCGACAACGACGCAGCCAATCGCCGGCTCGACCGATGGATGCGCAGCCCATGGACCCTGTAGAGTAGAATCAATGATGACCGCTCCGGCTGTGTGGCCGTTGCGGCACAAACACACGGATAGGAAATTGTGGATTGAAGGAGACAAGGCAATGACAAAACGCGGAATGCTTCTAACCGGACTGGCCGCATGCGTAATGCTGGCGGGATGCCAGAGTTGGCCGTTCGCGAAAGAGAAGGGATGGGTGAGCATATTTGACGGCGAGTCGCTGGACGGCTGGCGGGCCAGTGAAAACGAGGGGACCTTCAGGGTCGAGGACGGCAGGATTATCGTCAACGGCCGGCGCAGCCATCTTTTCTACGTCGGTCCGTTCAATAACGCCAATTTCGACAACTTCGAATTCAAAGCCGATGTGATGACCATGCCGAACTCCAATTCGGGTATGTACGTTCATACGAAGTATCAGGAAGAAGGCTGGCCGAAAGAAGGCTACGAGATACAGGTCAACAACACGTATGCGAAGGACCCGAAGAAGACGGCAAGCATATACAATCAGAAGAACATTACCGACCAGTTGGTTGACGATAAAGAGTGGTTCACGCAGCATATCAAGGTTGATGGCAAGACCATTACCGTCTACATCAACGGAGATAAGGTCAATGAATGGACCGAGCCTGATGATGTAGATAAGCTCGACGGTGGCACCGTCGCACTGCAGGGACACGACCCGGGCAGCGAGGTGCATTTCAAGAATATCATGGTCCGCATCCTGCCGTGACAATCAGAGCAACCGATAACCGTATGGAGATTTCGGCGCCCGCGGCAAACGGCGGGCGCCGTTCCCGGTCTTTCACTTGGCGCAGAAAAGGAGAATAACAATGTCTGCAGGATTTGGAAAAATGCGAAACCTTGCAATAGTAATTGTGCTGACGACCATGATCCTGTGCGCAACATCCTGCGTCGGACCGTTTGCAAACTCGAACAAAGCAAAAGGACCGGTTAAGGCGGTAGTGGTCACTGGCGGACACGGTTTCGAGCACGATCCGTTCTTCGACGTATTCGAAGAGATGGAGGACGTACGGTACACCGAGTATGTCCTGAAGGACGACAGCGAAATATTCGAGGACATCACCGACTGGGATTACGACGTGATCGTGCTCTACAGCATGACGCAGAAGATATCGGAGAAACGTCGGGAGAACTTCGTAGAACTTCTTAATGATGGAGTCGGTCTTCTTGCTATGCACCACAATATGTGCTCGTTCCAGGATTGGCCCGAATACCGCGAAATAATCGGCACGAGGTACTACACCAGGGCCGAAGGCGATCGGCCGAAGTCCACGTACAAGCACGATATCGATATGAACGTTACAATCGCCGATAAAGAGCATCCCATCACTCGCGGCATGAGCGATTTCGTGATTCACGACGAGTCGTACAAGAACTGTGCGTTTGAGCCCGACAACCACGTGCTGCTCACCACCGACCATCCCACCAGTGATGAGACAATCATGTGGACGCGCAAATATGCCAACGCGCGCGTCTGCACGATTCAGCTCGGCCACGATTCCAAAGCGTATCAGAACCCGAACTACCGCCGACTGGTCCATCGGGCAATTCTGTGGTGCGACGGCCGGTTGAAGTAGGACCGACATGCACGTTCGTTGAAATGCACCGGAAGGAGGCAGGCTGGCATGAAGAAGATTGTTCCGCTGCCACTGAGCGTGGTCTCAATCCTGGCCGTTTCCATCGGCTGTCTTGCCGCAGACGAGAACCCGATTCGCGTACTCGTCCTCACCGGCCGAAACAATCACAACTGGAAGGCCACCACGCCGGTACTTCAAGAGATGTACGAACAAAGCGGGCAGTTCGCTGTTGAAGTAACCGATGAACCCCACCGGATGACGTCTCAGATGCTCTCGCGTTTCGATGTCATCGTAAGCAACTGGTGCGCGTGGCCGGACGTCACAGGCAGGCAATGGGGTCCCACCGCCGAGAAAGCGTTTACCCGGTTCGTTCGCGGCGGCAAGGGTTTTGCATTGTTCCATGCCGCAAGCGCGACCTTCCACGACTGGCCGGAATATCAGCAAATGGTCGGGGCCACCTGGAAACTGGGCCAGACAGGACATGGCAGGGTCCATGACTTCACCGTCCGAATTACCGACAGCGACCACCCCGTGACGCAGGGGCTGCGAGACTTTGTGATTCGCGATGAATTGTGGCATCGAATGGGAAAACAGGACGACATCCGCGTGCTGTGCGAGGCCTACTCAGCCAAAGACGCCGGAGGCAGCGGACAGGCTGAACCGGTTATGATCTGCACACAATTCGGCAAAGGTCGCTGTTTCTATAACATCCTCGGACACGATGCCCGAACGATGCGAAATCCCGCATGGCGAACGCTGATGCTTCGCGGTACTCAGTGGGCGGCAACGGGGAACGTGACGATACCCCCCGCTAAGCCGTGGCCTGATCCGACGGACCAGAAAGAGCCGGCGTTCAGGTGGAAGCAGACGGATGATTCACTGACCCTGATGAACGGGCCGAACATTGTCTGGCGATTCGGCCGCAACCACAAGTCGGATAGAGCGTATTTCCACCCGGTCTGCCTGCCGGACGGAACCGAACTGACGTGGGACGGCCCGCCCGACCATCCCTGGCACCACGGATTGTGGTTTTCATGGAAGTTCATTAACGGGCTGAACTACTGGGAAGAGGACCGCCGGACAGGCCAATCTGCAGGCCGGCGCAACATCGAGGAAATCACGTTCGAACCGCGCGATGATTTCTCCGCCAAGATCGAAGTCTCGCTGAACTATCACCCGCCGGGCAAACTGCCGGTACTCACCGAACACAGAACCATCACCGTCGAGGCTCCGGGTCCGGACGGACGTTACCGCATTGACTGGGCCGGCAGATTCCAGGCGGCCGGGCAGGACGTGCTCCTCAATCGCACGCCAATACCTGGCGAGAAGAATGGCAAGAGCTGGGGTGGCTATGCGGGGCTGTCCGTGCGGGTTGCCGAAGATATCGCCGACTGGCGCGTGATCGACAGCGAGAGACGTGAAGGACTGGAGGGGCATGGAAAGACCGCACGGTGGATGGCCTTTGCCGGCGGGACGCCCGAGGGCGGGGATGTCGGCATTGCCATGTTTGATGATCCCGGCAACGCGAGACATCCGACTCCTTGGTTTGTCATCGCAGATCCCAAAGTCCCGTTCGGCTATTTCAGCCCCGCGCTGCTGTTCAACGAACCGCTGACTCTACCGGCCGGGGAGACTTTGACGCTGAAGTATCGAGTCTTGGTGCATCCCGGGCCGATTAGTCCCGAGCGTTTTGACGTCGAGTGGAAGAGGTTCGCCGAAAAGAAAGAACATGCCGTAATGCACCGAAGACTCATCGATAATCGGCTGCAAGCCACATCCAGCGAAGAACTCCTCAGTGCACGTGAAATACTGGACATTGTCCGTGGCACGCTCAAACACGGCGAATCGCATAGTCGGACGACAATCGATGCAGCCGGCTCCGTCGTCGAAACGACGAACATGGAGGCCGCCGATCCACCCCCGAATGAACCAGCGTCGCCTCAGATATCACGACAGCATGCACCGCCACGGACACCCCTCGCGCCGCAATCGCCTCGGACCTCGACAACATTGTCCGACCTGTCACAGCTCACGCCTGAGACGTCCTTCGGCCGGGCCGTAGATATGCTGCGTAATGCAACAGATCCGCCATTGAATATCATCGTGTACTGGAAAGACCTCCGCCGCAACGCCAACATCGACCAGTCCACCCCCATCGGCATCAACGGTCTGTCGGGCGTCCCTCTCAGAACCACTCTGAGCTTGATGCTGCGAGCCCTCGGCGGCGGCTTCACGGATCTCGGCTATACCGTGCAGGACGGCGTGATCATAATCGCCACCGCCGATACACTGCCGGTGGACCGACAGACACGGGTCTACGATATCCGCGACTTGTACCACAACCCGTACAACACAATGTTCCCGTTCGGCATGGGTGGATTCGGCGCCTTTGGTGGGTACGGCCGTTCAGGCGGCCTTGGTGGCTACGGCAACAACGCAGGATATCGAGGCGCAGTGCGATAGAAATGCGATATCGAGAAAAGCCGCGGTGAGAATCGGCCGCTGCTACTGGAAGTCGAACAGCGACTGCGTCTTGATCATGGTGACCTGGTCGGGGTATGCGGCGAAGGTGTGGATGTGCAACTCCGTCCGCCTCGCTTCGAAATCCACATAGCAGAACGGATGCAGATCTCCAACCTGCATATCCGGAAAATTCACGAACACCCCGCGGTTGCGGGCGAATCGCTCCAGATCCTGGTGGCTCTGCTGGTACAGGTTCGGACTCATCTTCTCGACCTGGAAGTCAGTCATGTAGCTGACACCCCGGCTCAGCGTGCACTTGTGTGAACGCGGACCGCGGAACTGAAAGCGCTCGATCAACCCCCGCGCCGGCAGCATCTGGCCCGGAGCGCTGACGACTTCCGACAGACAAACCTCGCCCGAGAACACGCTGACCACGTGCGTACAGCCCGTAACCCAGATAATGGCCTCGTACTTGTCCGTCAGGAGCTGACGCTTCTGGTAGATTTGAAAAAGCTCCGGATGCAGCGGCCTCTGAAAGAGGCTGAATGTCAATTCTTCTACGGCTACGTTTATATGTGGTGAATCCATAAACGACAATCCCAGCACAACCCAAAACACTTCTAAGCTGGATTTATTATACCGCATGCCGCACACTCGACCCAAGCCCAATATCAGCACTGATACGGCCGCCAAACCCGCTTATGGGACGATTATCTTGCAAGCTACCGAGGCCCAAAGAGTAACGGTGGAACAAAAACTTTAGAAAAAATCGCGGAAAAGTGCGATATCGCAATTTTTTTTTACGACTGGAAGAAATAGGCATTCACGATTATAGCGATGATGTCGTAAAAGGCGTGAGTGCCGGCCGCAATTCCAAAGCCCCGAATCGCAAAAAGACCCGCGAAGTAAACGCCCGCGATAGTGCGAAACGTAAACTGCATGGCGTCGAAAGTGCCCGTCTGTCCGATCTGACCGTCGAGTATGATCACGTGATGATGTGCGCTGAAAAGAGCGGCCGAAATCAGTACCGATAGAATAATCGAACTTGTGTGGGACAGCCGTAAGAGATCCTGGAAGAACATCATCAGCAGGCATATGAGAATCAGGCGAAACACCAGTTCCTCGTATATGCCGGCTCCGATCCCCGTAACAACGTTCGCCAGCAGGGAGGGCTGCACGACAGGGCTGTCAGCGCTCGCCTCAGCGGGCCGATTGGCATCGAGCGCCGAAGAATAACCGGACGACTCCTGCATGGCCGCCGCAACCGGAACCGCAACCACGCCCGCAGCCGCCCCCCGGGTCCGTGGACTACTGAGAAACAAACTGAATACGATCAGCGGAACCGCCAGAAACAGGCATTCTATGGACATCGGTACGAAGTCTGATTTGTTGAAGTACCACTTCTTCTTGGAGGCAACCTGCAGGCCGATGAGAATCAGCACCACAACGAAAGGTGGAGCCACCCACGCCAGACGACTGCCCGTGCCCAGGTATTCCAGCAACTCCTTGAGCCAGACAAACGCGACCACACGAACCTGCGACTGATTCAGTTCATTCGTATTGATCAGCAGTGTGCCCATCTCGTAAACGACAATGAAAGGCAGGAGAAAGACAATCGCGTACACCGGCCGGCTGGTCCGCTCGAGATAAGAGTTCGGCGCGAAGTTGAACAACTGACTTGTGCTGTACGTCAGCTTGTCCTTCGTGCTCTCGCTCTTCTTTCTTGTACTCTTCTTCCTTGACAAAGCTCCGGCCTGCAATGAAAAAACGCTTGATCGCGCGTACGATTTTTCGCAGAGTGTACAGAAAGCCGGCGTCCAATACAATAGGCAATGACTGTCGTGACATTGGAGATTCAGATTGAGCACCGATCAGTTGACGAACATCTACGAACTGCTGCTGGAGCGATTCGGCCCGCAGCACTGGTGGCCCGGCGATACGCCCTTCGAAATCGCTGTCGGAGCAATCCTGACACAGAATACGAACTGGACGAATGTGGAGAAGGCCATCGCCAATCTCAGCGAGGCCGACTGCCTGATTCCGCAGCGCATACATGAACTGGCGCACGAAGAACTGGCGGCTCTGATACGCCCGGCCGGCTACTTCAACGTAAAAGCCAAAAGACTCAGGAACTTCGTTGACTGGCTGGTGGACCAATACGCTGGCGATTTGGAGAATCTGAGGAACGTAGCGACCCATCGACTCCGAGAAGAACTGCTCGCCGTCAATGGTATCGGCCGGGAAACCGCCGATTCAATTCTGCTCTATGCGCTGGACAAAGAGATATTCGTCGTCGATGCCTATACCGCCCGCGTCGCAATCCGCCACGGTCTGATCGACGCCGACGCGGACTACGAGCAGTTGCAGTGTCTATTCGAATCGAACCTGCCGCCCGACCTGCAGACGTACAACGAATACCACGCACTGCTGGTCCGCGTGGGCAAAGAATTCTGCAAACCCAGACCTAAATGCGAAAAATGCCCGCTGGTCAACCTGCCCCACGAAGTCCGAACGGGCACCGACTTCTGATAGTCGCGGGGCATTGGCAAGTTCCGCTTAATTGACCAGGCAATGCTTCGAACAAACGCGGCGAAGGACTAACACAAAAACGAGCCAGGCCCCCCCGCATAGACTGGCGATAGCTGCGTCGTTGTCCAGCAACGGGATACTCCTTTCCTGAAGGAGTGCCCCGGCCGCCATAGCACCGGTGAACATGACCATGAATACAAGCAACTTGACCCCTTGTTGCTTGCGAAAGAGCACGTGAATCGCTGCTGCAATCGGCGAGACGATCAGCGGAACCAAAAGACATCCCGGGGAGAAGGCGTCATAAGTGAAAGTACGGCCGCGGACAGTCACATCCGGCAGCACAAACGACAGGAGCGCAGAAACTCCAACGATCAGCAGAGCGAACGCGCTGATCAGGACGCATATCGCTGAAACGACCGCCATTGTCGACCAGCATCGCTCTGTCCGCCCCCCGGCAATCAGCATGTTGGAGAATACCGGCATGTACGTATGGTACAGCGCCATAAAGGGCAGCATAACCAGTATGAACCAAATCATCCGCGTCCCCATGTATCCGAATATCGCAGCCAGAATGAACGCGGGCAGCAGCACCCCCAGCCAGCGGGAAGGTGCCGTACAAAGCACCGTATACAGCGCGCTCCACACGTGGCGCAGCCTGCTGAGCGGTTCATGGCGGACCATTCGGCGAAGTAGAAAAGACTCGAATTGAGGACATGACTTGGTCTTTACTCTATCCCACCGCTGGGCCCCGCGCTTGGTCCTGGTGTATTGGCGCATCTTCCCAATACTGAAAACCTCGAATCCCACCCAGTCTCGCATGCAGTTGCTTCTGATCATGTCCCGACTGCCCAGATACACCCACATCGCTGCACTGCATATCAGGCCGACCGAAATTACAATCGCAGGTGAGTCGACGACAGCCATCTCCAGATATTTGCCGACGAGTTTCGCCAGATAGGCCCCCAGTAGGAACAGGCCGAGAAAGGCCATCGGTTGCCTGGAAACAATGGATAACCAAACGCCCGCTGAATACAGGACCATGCCTGCGAAGAACGCCGCACATACCGCTGCCAAGCGGCCGGAAAACGAGAGGCCGGGATAGAAAAGCAAGAGCAAAGACCCGAGAGCGTTTACCGCGATCGCGATGGCGAATATGGAATTGCGCACAACCAGCCTGTGCCCGGGCAATGTGAACCCAATCGGCTTTGTCACGATCTCCATCTGTATGACACCCGCCAGCAGACCGATCAGGCACGCCAGTTCGATAAGCCCCATGAACCTGCCCTCGTATGCTTTGGGAGCCTCCAGCGCGATCTGAATGCTGAGCAACACCAACAGGCCGATAAAAGGATAGACCAGCCAGAGGAAACGTCTCTGGTACAGATGTTTGAGATTTGCTTTTAGAATGCTCATAGCGTGTATCCTGATATCCTCGCAGGTTCAACCGGCCGGCTCAGATGCACTGCGAACGTGAACGGCTTTAACCGCAGCGTGATGTTCAAAGAGAAACCGCCGGCACCGTGACCTGTGTCTTTGGGAATGTACTGCGGCTGCTCCGCAGGGACCGGGGACAGAGGAAACTCGCAGCCTCGATGATTCGTTCCATTTTGTCTTTGAGTCGGAGATTCCATGATTGCAACCTATTGAACGAGGCATCTTTTCATGCAAGCGTGGCGAGCGATGAGAATGAATACAATCCAGGCGCATGCGGAAATGATGAGAACCAGCGTGAAGACGTACTCGAATCGCACGCACAAGCCGAAGAACAGGAAGAAGAAGACAACGGTGAGCAGGCCTTTTACCGGCGGAGCGGTGAAGAACAGGTTCAGGGCCAGTATAGCCGGGACTGTAGCCAGGGGAACCAGTGTGAAGCGTGCGAAAGGAAACGTTGCGAAGACGCTGGGTAATGCCAGTTCCAGCAACGCTGCCGTGCCGGCCATGATGATCAGCAGTAGAATCATAAGAGCCGTCATGAGGACTGCGATGGTGAGGGTGCCATAGAAGCGTTGCCTTCGTCCTGTCAGAGCGGGCGTATACGAGTACGCAGGCAGGCGGACCGACATCGCTGCGAGAGAGAGAATTACGGCGAAGGAGACCAGGATCGGTGAATCTGCGGTGGCGGCGGGTCTTCTGAAGGTTGCCAGATATGCCGAGCCGAGGCTCGTGGCGGCGAACAGGACAATTGAAGCCTTCCAGTGTGACAGTGCCGTGGCGAATGCGAAGTACAGATCGGACCAGATGGACCTGGCCATTGTTGTGTGGCCCGATGATCCAATGCGGGCAAGGAAAAGCTCGTGTACCCACGGTGATGAGTTGACCGACTGCTTGGCGTAGGCGGCTCGCCGGGCCTTTCTCTGTGCGGTTTTGCTGACAATCGAGAACCCCTGAACGGGCCGCCCGCAGAATTTCCTGGCGAGAGACTGGCCCCGTAATAGCAAGCAGGCCGCCGCTGATGCGATTGCCGCCGTAGCAGGCAGCAGGACAGGCAGGCCTCGCATCAAGTTATAAGGGGCGCTTTTGACAAGGAAAAGGACAGCTACGAGGCCTGCCACGACAACTGGAAACAGGTTTGTATTACGAGGAATCAAGCTGCACAGAACAGCCAACATATAAAAGGTCAGGCCGAAAGAGAAGGCCGATAATATGATTATGAATATGCTGTATTGAGACGTGTCGTTACGCAGGATAATCAGAAGCGACAGCAGAAGATTGAAGACTATGCTGAAGCCGAATATGAGCCTGCGCGGTATTGGGCGATGGCCGGGCAGGCAATATGTAAATGGCCGCGATAATATCTCTTTTTGCAGCATCGAGATTCCGATGCCCGCCATTACATTTATCAATCCGAACCAGAGCCGTCCGAATGGAATTCGCTCGTATAGAACCATCTGCGTAGCGAACATGGCGAAAACCAGGTAATACCACCAGAAGCCCCGGCATTGGTAAAGGTGTTTTAGATTTGCAGTTGTCGTTCGCATTTTGTCTTCCCGTCCGGGCATAAGTTGACGCCTATCCTACTTCACAACGGCCTTGTATATGTCCTCCAGTGGCAGCGGCTGGATATCGGCACGGCACTTGATCCTGGCGGCGGCTTCGTCGATCTGTTCGGCCGAGAGATCGTGAACGGTCAGCGTGGCCTTCGTCTGATTGCGGCGGCAGTCGAGAACATTTGCAAGATCCAGGTTCTCGGGCAATGCGTCGCCGAGGGAGGTCAGGCGGACCTGGGTGTATTTCTCGCGGAGGTCGTCGAAGCTTGCATCGGTTATGATGCGCCCGGCCTTCATTACCACACAGTGATCGATGACCTTCTCGACGTCGCTGAGAATGTGCGATGAGATTATGATTGTGCGCGTCTGGTCCTGGATCATCTCGAGCAGAAGATCGAGAAACTGTGCGCGAGCCAGCGGATCGAGAGCGGCCGCGGGTTCATCGAGGATCAGCAACTCGGGGTCGAAGCCGATGGCGATGAGAATCGCCAGCCGCTGTCGCTGGCCGGGTGATAGTGCGCCGACCCGGCTCTTGAGCGAGATTTCGTACTCATCAATGTACCGCTTCTCAAGCTCGTGGTTCCAGGTCGTGTAGTATGTGCTGACGTAGCGGATCAGTTGCTTTACCGTCATCCAGTCGAGCAACTCGCCTTCCTGGTGCACGTATCCTATGCGGCCGAGTTCCTTCGGACCGAGTCTGGCCGCCTCGCAGCCGAACGTGGCGCAGGTGCCGGAATCCGGCAGGTACAGGCCGATAATGTGGCGCAGCAGCGTGCTCTTGCCCGCCCCGTTTGCGCCAAGCAGGCCGATGATGCTGCCTCGGCGGATATCGAGATCGACGTTGTCGAGCGCCTGAACGTGTTTGAAGCTTTTGCTCAGGCCGCGGATCTGTACGATTGTTTCCTGGTTACTCATTTTGGTGACTCCCGTTATTCGAACCGTATTTTCGGAACAGACGAGTAGTAAGTTGATGGACTTCATGCTCGGGCACGTCAAGCTGCACCGCTGTCGCGACCGCTTTGGCGAGCATCTGCTCGAGCATATTGCCCTTTGTCCGGGACTTCTGGTTCCTGTCCACGTGTGCAATGAAAAGACCAACCCCTCGCCGGCGTTCGAGCAGGCCCTCGTTTTCCAGAAGTGCGTAAGCCTTGCTGACAGTCATGGGATTGACCTTGAGCTGGGCGGCTAATTCGCGCACCGATATGAGCTGCTCCCCCTCAGGCAGTTGGCCTGCAATGATCTGGCGTCTGATCTGGTCCACGACCTGCCTGTAGATCGGTACGCCGGAGCGATGGTCTATGTCAAGCAGCATGTTAGATACCCTTTGTGTATTACTGTATTATAGTCTTAATACAGTATACGGCCAAAGGCTCCATTTGTTGCAGAAAAAATATGGCATGCGCCGGTTCCAGGCTTGCCCAACGCGATCGTTTCGAAAGCTCATGCTAACGCAAGTTTAGTATTTACAATCCTTTACATCCTGCTTGCGGCCACTCGAAGACCGCAAAGAATTTTTCTCTTCTCGCAGGATATCCCCGGGGCACCGCGTTGGCGGCGCGTGCGGATTACGATATTGTGGGCTCCCGCCGTCGCGCTTGCAAAGGTTCGTCCCGTGGATTAATCTGGCGTTCGATCTATACTGTCCGATTTCAGGAGGCCGCAGATTATGACCTGTAGACTGCTCATCATCGTATCCACACTTGTCGCCACTGTATCGTCCTGTTCAGGGGCGTATCTCGATAGCGCCACCGGTGAGTTGCTGCCGAACTCCGGCGGTGCGGTAAATCTCTGGTGGACCTCATCCGGCTGGAAGGTGGGAGTCGACGCGCCGGTTCCGAAACAACGCGGGCGGGCCGTCACGATTCGCTGCGCCCGCAACGAGGCCGAAGCCGCTCAACTGATCGTGCGCCCGACCAAGCCGCTGAAGAAAATGTCGCTAATGGCCGGGGACCTCGCCGGCCCGGATAACACGACGATCGGCGCCGAGTGCGTGGACATCCTCGAAGTGCGCTATGTCAACGTAACAACCCCGACGGACAGGACTTCCGTCACCGGCCTCTGGCCCGATCCGCTGCCCCCGCTGCAAAGCCCGATGGATCTGCAGGCAAACCGCAATCAGGCCTTCTGGATCCGTGTCAGGGCGCCGCGCAATGCCAGGGCGGGCATCTACGAAGGCAACATCAAACTCAATGCTGAAAGCTACGAAACCGAGGTGCCGCTGAAGGTTGAGGTATATGATTTCACCCTGCCGGACCGTATGACGTGTACGACCGCCTTCGGCTTCTCGCCGGGAAATGTTTTCCGCTATCAGAAACTCAAAACAGATGCCCAAAAACACGAGGTGCTTGATAAATACTTTGCCAATTTCAGCGCCCATCACATATCGCCTTACGATCCTGCTCCGCTGGATCGAATCAAGGTGACATGGCCGAACGTCAAACCACCCGAGAGCAAATGGCAGGGCGGCGTCGTGGTGTCCAACGAAAAACATGACGGTCGCGGCTCTCTGCTTGTATACGACGACAGCTTCAACTTGAATGTTGCCGCCATGTACAAGGATCGCATTGCGATTCCGAAAAGCGGACTGCGGTTGCGCTTCTGGTATCGAACCGCTGTCCCGGATCATCAGTTTCTGGTAACATTGACGCATTACGACGCCTCGGGCGAGTGGATGAGCGGGCGAAACAACGACATGGGCTTCGAAGGCAACGGACTATGGCAGGAATACGACAAGGTCATCACCGATTTTCCCGAAGGCGCCGAGTCCGTTCTCCTCTATCTCCGTGCCACGACGTGGACGGATGCTGGCGATAACCTCGGACTGGTATGGTTCGACGACGTCTCGCTGAGCGACGCCGGATCAGGTAGACAACTCCTTGAAGGTGGTGGATTTGAACCGGCCGATCTGCCGGAGATCGAAAAAGAGAAGCTCGCCGTCAAATTCGACTTCTCGGCATGGGACAGGGCGATGGAGCGGGCAATTGATCACTTCAAATTCAACTCGTATCGCCAGAGCATTCCCGGCCTCGGGGGTGGAACGTTCCACGCCCGCCACAAACCCTCGCTGCTCGGCTTCTCCGAAGACACATACATCTACAAAGCAATCTTCAACTCCTATTGCGGACAGTTGCAGGAGCACCTGCGACGAAAGGGCTGGCTCGACGAAGCCTTCGTGTACTGGTTCGACGAACCCGCCCCGAAAGACTACGAATTCGTCAACAACGGCTTCGCCAAACTCAAGGCCGCCGCTCCCGATATCGACCGCATGCTGACCGAACAGGTCGAACCGGGCCTGATCGGCGGGCCGAACATCTGGTGCCCCGTGACCCATCACTACGATCACAAGGCCGCTGAAAGCCGCCGTGCCCATGGCGAAATCTTCTGGTGGTATGTCTGCACCGGCCCCAAGGCCCCCTATTGTACGCTCTTCATCGACCATCCGGGCACCGAACTCCGCCTCTGGCTGTGGCAGACATGGAAGTACAACGTTAAAGGCATCCTCGTCTGGCAGACCAACTACTGGACCAGTTCCGCCGCATACCCGGACAGCGCCAATCCCCAGAATCCGTACGAAGACCCGATGGGATGGCGCTCGGGCTATAGCACGCCGAAGGGCGAAAAGCGCCCATGGGGCAATGGCGACGGCCGCTTCATCTATCCGCCGCTCGCCGCCGCAGACGCAAATCCCGCCGCTCCCGTCCTCGATGGTCCGGTCGACAGTATTCGCTGGGAAATGCTCCGCGACGGCATCGAGGATTACGAATACTTCGCCGTTCTCCAGCGCCTGCTGCGCCGGAAACACGCAGAAATGTCACCCGACGATTACCGGCGGGCGGCGGCTCTACTCCAGGTGCCTCCGGCCGTCACCAGCGACATGACCACGTTCACCACAAACCCCCAACCGATGGAAGACCATCGCGACAAGGTGGCCAGGGCCATTGCCCGTCTTGTATCCCGGTAGGCCTACAGAAACTGGACCATATGTACAGGGCAATCGCATGAAATCGCTGAGGTTTAAGGGGTGCGTTTTCTGTCGGCGAA
>CAZGMJ010000012.1:0-104928 GCA_964526785.1 uncultured Pirellulales bacterium | reverse complement strand
GAGGAGGATCGGAAACGCTAACGAGTTGTCATGCGGCGAAGCCGCTTAGTCCAACAGGCGGATTTGCACGAATCCGAGGCGAATAGTGAGATAAAGGCCGGTTCCGACGAGCAGGGCGACCATAATCGGCCCCCATACCCATCCGTTGAGTGTCTGCATCCAGTGCGAAAGAGACTGCAATGTACTTCCTTCAATACGTCAACAAAACGAACCCTGGTGCCCCGCCTGCCGGCGCATCGGACGATGTATTGATAAACCATCTCGTGCTCGTTTTCAAGGCTTCGGCTATCCGCGAAGCACCAATCGCATGAAATCGTCTCCATCCAGCGTCCGGAATATGCCGCGCAGAGAGGCTGGCCGGTATCTCTGTTGCTCGATATGCAGCGGCCCTGATGACGCCCACAGGATCGATTGCACCTGCCGGTCCGCGAACAACGTGCGCGCAGAAGCCCTCTGTCAAGCCGAAACGCCAGCCAGAGACATTGACAGCAGCCTGCCCATCGCGTAACCTCGCAGGGTGTTACCCGGCCCGAATTCGGTTACCATGACAACCGGGGCGGCGTCGGCTGGAATCGCACGTGCAGTTCTTTCTCAACGAAAGGAAACGACTCATGAGCAGGAGACAGTCTCTTATAGCATTGTGTTTGCTTGCAGCGATCTTTACGTCGGCGTTCGGTCTTTCGGCCGCGCAAGAGAAAGCGCCCGCACAGTTGCCCGATCCGGACGGTAAACCTGCCGAGATGACCAGACCCGTCCAGGTCTATATTCTGCTGGGCCAATCCAACATGCTCGGGGCTGGAAAGATCGGGCCGGAGACAAAGGAAGGCACCCTCGAACATGCGGTGAAAGCCAAGGGGAAATACCCCTGGCTGGTCGACGAATCGGGCGACTGGACCGAACGCCGGGACGTCCGCAACGTTCGCGTCATGGGCAGCGGCACGGGCGGCATGAGGCTGTTCAACAACGAGTGGATGACCATCACGGGCGGCAGGATCGGGCCTGAAATCGGCATCGGACACCACCTCGGCAATGCCATCGATGCACCTGTACTCATCCTCAAGAGCTGCATCGGCAACCGCAGCCTCGGCTGGGATCTGCTCCCGCCGGGAAGTCCCTCTTTCGAGTTCGAGGAAAAGGGTACGGTCTGGCACTACGCCGGCTACAAGGAATCTCCCCTGCGTTGGGAGAAAGGCACCGAACCCGAGCCGATCGGCTGGTACGCCGGCATGCAGTATGACGGCGATATTGCCCGCGCGAAGAAGGTGCTGGGCGAACTGGAAAAGTATTACCCCGGCGCGAAAGAGTATGAAGTGGCAGGCTTCTTTTTCTGGCAGGGCGACAAGGATCGCTACAACGCCGGACATGCCGCCCGTTACGAACGTAACCTCGTGCACCTGATCAACACCCTGCGCAAAGACTTTGAGGCGCCGAACGCGAAATTCGTGTGCGCCACGCTCGGCCAGACCGAAAAGGGCGCCACGGGCAACGAAGGACTCATCCTCGAAGCCCAGCTCGCCGTAGACGGCGACAACGGCAAGTACCCCGAGTTCAGGGGCAACGTCGCCACCGTGTACAGCAAGCCCTTGTGCCATGGCGGCGCGTCCAACAGCCACTACGGCGGCAATGCCGAGACCTACATGGACATCGGCCAGGCGATGGGCCGGGCCATGGTTGAACTGATCGACAAGGGCAGCCCGGCGCAGCAGTAGCCGGCACGAGGGTGGAATCGCATCGCCTCTGATCATCCATTGGCCCAAAGGCATCCGAGGTTGCGGGGGGCTTCGAAGACAGATGGGGCATGTTATTGATTTGCTGCCCACGTGTATGGAGTTGGCAGGTGCAGCGTATCCACAGGCGTATAAAGGCGAACAGACGGAACCTCTTGTCGGTCTGAGTCTGGTCCCCACCTTTCGCAATCGCGACCTGGCTCGGGATACGCTCTTCTTCGAAATGGGAGGCAATCGGGCCATACGCACCCTCCAATGGAAAGCTGTCACACGTCGGGATTTGCCGGGCGAGTTTCGTGATCAGGTGCGGATACCAATAGAATACTGGGAGTTGTACGACATGCGGAATGACCGGACGGAGACGAAGAACCTCGCGAACAAGAACGCTGCTGTGCTTGAGAAACTAATCGAGCGGTGGGAGGACTGGATCGTGAATTAGCTCGAAGATGTAGAAGCGATTCCTCACCGCATCGACGGAAGGCCGGCAAGCGTATGCCGGACTGCGAGTTATCCATAGGGGAACCCGTGGGCGTCTTTGGCACGCAGCGTGCAGATGCCATCGGCCTCGGCGGGTCCAGTGAAGATGTGTTCTTTAAAAGGCGCTTTTTTTGTCCAGGCCGACCGGTCTGTCGGTCAGGGACCACGACTTCGATGCCACGATCCCGATGCCGGTAGACACATGCTTGCACAGATCGACAGCTGCAGTCAGCGTATGGCCAGGTCGTCGGGCAGGGAATCGCCCACGGAGGCGGGATCGGCGAGGAAGCTGCGGAGAAGCTGGAAGGTTGGCCGGCGGGCTTCGATGAACAGGAAGTGGCCTGCGTCGGGCAGCAGGACCATCCGGCAGTCCGGGATGGCCCGGCGAACTCGCAGGGCGACCTGTGGGGGGAAGATGTCCTTATCGCCGTGGATGAGCAGGGTCGGGCAATGGATGCGGCTGAGGCGGTCGTGCAGGTCGAAGCGGCCGAGGTCGCGAAGCAGCAGGTGGGCGACTCTGGCCTGGTTGGCCGCGGTATTGGCGGTCAGCGACAAGTCGAGGTCTTTGATCATTTCCGGCCGGTGAAAAAGCGGCTTGATGGAAATGCGATAGTACTGCTGCAGTGCGGGGATTTCCCTGCGGCGAAAGGCGGGGGAGCTTTGGATATTGCGCATGGCGAGGCGGTCGTGCGGCGGCGTGCGCTCCCACATGATGGCGGCGTAGCTGCTGAAGTACTCGAAAGAGGCGCCGCCGGTGCTTAGCAGGGTGAGCGATGCGAGATGCTCCGGATGGCTGACGGCGTAGTGCATGGCGAGGCAGGCACCCCAGGAATGCCCGATGAGGTGCATGCGGTCGAGATGCAGAGTTCGGCGGACGGCTTCGAGATCGACGAGGAAGTTGTCGAGCGTGATCGTGGCCGGGCTGACGGTGCAGGTGGAGTTGCCGGTGCCGCGCTGGTCGTAGAAGATGATGCGGTATTGGTCGGCCAGTTCGGCGATGGGGAGCATATGGTTGTGATCGAAACCGGGGCCGCCGTGAAGAATGACGACGGGCCGGCCGCGACCGAAGGCTTCGTAGTACAAGCGGGCTCGGTCGGCTTCGATGATGCCATGATCTGTCTGGACGTCTTTGGTCATAAGGATACGCTGCCACCAGCGACCGGCTTTGCGTTGGCGTTGTCCGGACCGTTGCCGTGCAAATATGCGAGACGGTATTCAACGGCAAGACGAGGTATATGGTCAAGTGCAAAAGTGTTAATTGGTCGGCGGGATCAGCAAAAGCTTGCCAAGAACGTCAGTTATGCCTATGATGCGGGCATGGTACAAACTGAGGAACTTAGAATCGAGACGCGGGGCAATTGCCACGTGATCAATATTACGGATGAAGTGACCGGGGCCGTGGGCCGATCGGGCGTGACGAATGGTACGGCCACGGTCTTCAACGTCGGGTCCACGGCCGGCATTACGACAACTGAATTCGAGCCCGGCCTGGCCAATCACGATCTCGAGGCGGCATTTGAGCGCATCGCCGCTGCGAGCGCAAGATACGAGCACGAGGAAACCTGGCACGACGACAACGGCCACTCGCATGTGCGGGCGTCGCTGCTGGGGCCTTCGCTGGTTGTGCCCGTTGTGCAGGGTCGGTTGACGCTGGGAACCTGGCAGCAGATCATACTGATCGACTTCGATACGCGGGCCCGCACGCGTACCGTGATCTGCCAGATGTGTGGCGAATGACAGGTTCTGCGCGGGCGGCGCGACAAGAGATGCCAGGTTTGATTCGCTGTTCCGGGGATACTCCCATGTGCAGGCGGGAATTTGGCTTGACCGAGAGGATTGGGGAGCGTAGTATCGTGCGTCGTCACAGAGAGATCCGGTCCTTATAGTTGGAGCATCTTGCCTTATGGATGGTACAGAGAGAATTCGACGATGGACCATTTTCGCGGTCCTCGTGTTGATCGTATCGGGCTGCGGAGAGCCTGGTGCGGGGGTGGGTTCGGGCATGTTTGCGGGCGACGTGGATCTGGGAACAACGATCGGTGCGCTTGCGGACGTTTCGGTGCCTCCTTCGGTGCCCCTGCGCGGGTACGGTTTGGTGGGGGGCCTGCAGGGCACGGGTTCTTCGGAGTGTCCGTCGGCTCTTCGGGCGTATCTGAGGCGGTATATTCTGATGCAGTTGCCGCAACATAACATCGACGTGGGTCAGTTGATAAGCAGCCGGAATACGGCGGTTGTGGCGGTCGAGGGCGATACGCCTCGTCTGGGATTGAAGAACGAACGATTCGATATCCTGGTGACGGCGCTGGAGGGGACGCAGACGACATCGCTGGAAGGCGGGTGGCTGTACGGCGCCGAAATGAAACCGGCTGCGCGGTTTGTCGTCGGCGCTCCGCCGGTGGGCAAGGCCGGGGGGCCGATATTCATGGATAAGCTGGGGGGGCGTGTACGCGAACCGCGAACGGCGTATGTAATGGCCGGCGGCAAGGTACTCGAAAACTACATAATCACGTTGACGCTCAGGCGTCGGGATTACGAGATGACCAGTGTGATCCGGAATCGGCTGAACATGCGATTTGGTTCGGGGACGGCGACGGCACAGCAGGCGGGGCGCATAGGCGTGACCGTACCGGTCGGGTACAGAAGCAGAAAAGACGATTTCGTGGTGATGGTCAAGGCATTGTATATTGAGACGGGGACCGAACAGGTAACGGCGAGGATTCGCCACCACGTTCACCGGCTTGCGGTGGATGCATCGAAGTACGACCATGAAATGGCGCTGGAGGCGATCGGCAGCCAGAGTTTGAGCAAGTTGAAAGTGCTGTTGAATTCATCGAACGTTCAAACACAATTCCATGCGGCTCGGTGCATGCTTCGTCTTGGGAGCGACGAAGGGTTCGGTGTGTTGCGGAATATGGCCTTTTCCGTCGGCTCGCCGCTTCGTGTCGAGGCGCTTGAAGCCATAGCATCGGGTGCCGCTCGCAATGATGCGGCGGCTGTGGCCCGGCAGTTGCTGCGGGATCCGGATTTCAATGTCCGCATCAAGGCATACGAGCAACTGCGCAAGCTGGATGACGTGAGCATCGTGCGGCAAGTAATCGGAGACAGCTTCCATCTGGATCGCATTGCGTACGGCGATCGGCAGGGCGTGTTCGTTTCGCGAAGCGGCCAGCCGCGTGTCGTGCTGTTCGGCTCGCCGATTTACTGTGCGGAGAACGTGTTCGTGCAGTCAGCGGACGGTACTATCGTTATCGACGCTCCCCGCGGCCAGCGGCACGTCTCGGTTATTCGCAGGAATCCGTCGCGTTCGAGCGAGTTCATCAAGCTGCGCAGTTCGTTCAAACTGGGGGACATCGTGCGTGTTCTGGGCGAGGCGCGAGCGAAAGCGGGGGACGCAGCGCCAGGCGGGCTGGGTGTTCCTTATGCGGAAATTATTGCCCTGTTGCAGCAAATGGTTGACCGCGGAGCGGTCAGAGCGGAGTTCCGGGCGGGGCCCCTTCCCGAATTCGGCCCAAATATCAAGAAATGACCCCACTTCGGCCGATAACACTGTTGAGCATAAGCGGTAAAGTGATATGTGCAGTGTGCCACGTCAGTTACCGGACGTTATTCAGGATGGATGATGAGACTTGAAAAGATTGTACTAAACGGATTCAAGAGTTTTGCAGACAAGACGGAATTTCCGTTTGACGCCCCTATAACGGCGATTGTTGGCCCGAACGGCTGCGGAAAGAGTAATGTTGTGGACGCGGTCAAGTGGGTGCTGGGGGAGCAGAGCGTCAAGAGTCTGCGTAGCGGCCAGATGGCCGACGTAATATTCAGCGGCAGCAGCAGCCGAAAGCCGTTGGGGGCCGCCGAGGTAAGTCTCGTTGTATCGAATCCGGGGGGCGACGGGGCGCGGGAAGTTGCCATCGATGCCGAGCAAGTGCAGATTACACGAAAGATTTATAAGAGCGGTGAGAGCGAGTACCGGATCAACAATAAGGTCTGTCGCCTGAAGGACATACGTGAACTTTTTATGGACACCGGGGTCGGGACGCGGGCGTATTCGATTCTCGAGCAGGGGCAGGTGGATCATCTGGTGAGTGCATCGAAGATGGACCGACGGTCGATTTTCGAGGAAGCGGCGGGGATCAGCAAGTACAAGGCCCATAAGAAGGAAGCCTTGCGGAAACTGGAGCGGACGGAGCAGAATCTGCTGCGACTGGCGGATATCCTCGGCGAGGTCGGCAAGCGACTGCGAAGCGTCAAGCTCCAGGCGGGCAAGGCGAGGAACTACCTGCAATACACGCAACGGCTGAAAGAGTTGCAGGTGAATTACTCACTGGTGGAGTATGCCAAGCACGATACGAGTATCAGGCAACGCAAGGAGTCACTGGGGAATATCGGCGAGCAGTTCGAGCGATTGTCCGCGGAGGTGACTCGGGAGGACGGGCTGATAAGCGAATTGGGTGAACAGATCCTGGATGGCGAGCACCGGTTGAGCGAGACGGGAAATCAACTGGTTTCCGTTCAGAGCAAGATCGAGCAGCGTCTCCAGCGGATTGATTTTCTGCGGAGCAGGATGTCGGAACTGGAGCAGCGACGGTCTTCTTCGGCCGATCGAATTGAGCGACTGCGGGAACAGAAAGCGATTTTCGAGCGGGATTGCGCTACGTACGAAGCTGAGTTGGAGGGGTGCGACAAACTGCTTACGGAAAAAGGCTCGGGTGTTGAGGAAATAGAGAAGGATATCCAGCAGGTCAATGCGCAATGTGCTTCTCTTGAGGCGCACCTGGAAGATGAGAAATCCGGGATAATCGATATTGTGCGACGCACGGCTCAGTTGCACAATGAGATCCAGAGCATGTCGGCCTATCGCAGTAATCTGGCGAATCAGAAGGACCGGCTGGCGGGCAGGGCGGAGACGGCTCGGGCTGAACTCGAGCGGCTGTTGACGGAAAAGGCTCAGCACAACGCCCGTCTGGGCGATATCGACAAGGTACTGGCGGAGCTCACGGAGAATCTTGAATCGAAGAGGGCGAAATCCGAGGAAATCGAGGCGGACATAAACGCAGACAGCCAGCGACTGGCTCACGCCAAGGAAGTGCGCAGCGCGCTAAGCAGCGAATCGACCGTTTTGACGGACATGGAAAAGCGGCGAGAAGGTCTTAAGACGGGCGTCAAGAGCATTCTCAAGGCCAGGGCGGTCCATGAAGGCAGGCTGGATTACATCGAGGGAGTGCTGGCGGATATCGTGGAAGCGGACGTGGAATACGCCGGGGCGGTCGAGGCCGCACTGGAAGGGCGAACGGATGCAGTGGTCGTGCGGGATTCCAGGAGGCTGCTGGCTGATACAGAGACGCGGGATGAGTTGGAGGGCAGGGTCGATTTCATTTCTCTGGATCAGGTGGTGCCTTTTGTGGACAGTCTGGACTTGAGCCGGTTCGATTGCGTGCGGGGCAGGCTTGTAGAGTTCGTCCATTTCGATGAGCGGTATGCGGGACTGGCGTGGAGCCTGCTGGGCAAGACACTCGTTGTCGATACGCTGGACTGTGTCGCTGAGTTGTCCGTACAAGTTGGGCGAGGCTATCGGTTCGTGACTCTTGATGGGCAGTACGTTGGGGCCGAAGGCAGCCTGAAGCTCGGGCCTTTGGGCAAGGCGACCGGCCTTATCTCGCGAAAGAGCCGGCTGCGGCAGTTGCAGGACGCGATAGCGGGCACGATGGCTGAGATCGCCGAGTTGGAGGGGGCGATCGAGCGAAAAAAACAGACCAACGCACACTTGGCGCAGTTGCGAAAGGACCTGCGGACGGCGATTTACGAGGCCAACACTGAGAAGATGCAGGCGAGTTCCAACCTGAACGTTATCGAGCAGAACATCAAGCGGGTCAAGGAGGAGGAGCCTTTGATCACAGGCGAGATGGACATGCTGGAGGATCAGATTGCTCAGTCCGTGCAGAAGGAGTACGATTCCAAGCAGAAACTGGATGAGTTGGAGGCGGTCAACAACGAGCGAACGACTCGTATCGAGGAGTTGGAGGGGTCGTATGCTCAGCACAAGCAGCGACAGGAGTCGATGACTTCTCAGTTGACCGATTTGAAGGTAGAACTGGGACAAACGGCCGAGCAGGCCAAGGCGCTGCGACAGGTAATGAAGTCGTTGCAAAGCCAGATGCAGGAGAACCGCACTGCGTGGGAGACGGCCGAGAAGGAAGTCACGGACTGCGCCATCCAGTTCCAGGATTCGCAACGGGATATACTGGCGTGCGAGGCGGCGGTTTCCGAGTTATTCGTGGAGAAAGAACAGAGTCAGGCGGCGGCGCGGAGCCTGCGAGAGAGTATCGAACAACTGCGCGACAGGCAGGCTGAAGTTGAGCAGGCCGTCCGCGAGAAACGGAGCGAAAAGGGCAGCATCGAGCAGCGGATCAATGAATTGAGGATTGAGCTGACGCAACTGGAAGTCAAGCAGCAGGATCTGGTCGAGCGGGTCAAGGACGAGCTTGATATCGACCTGGAGGATGCGTACGGCGGGTATCAGGATCGGGACGTGGACTGGGAGACTGTGAAGGAGGAGATACAGGAGCTGCGCGGGAAAATCGAGCGTCTGGGCAACGTCAATCTCGACGCGATCGAGGAGCAGGAAAGCCTGGAGCAGCGGCATGAGTTCCTCACGACGCAGGTTTCGGACCTGAATGACAGCAAGGGGCAATTGCAGCAACTGATTAACCGGTTGAACAAGAAGAGCCGGGAGAAGTTTCGCGAGACGTTCGAGGACATCCGGCGTCAGTTCCAGGAGATATTCCGGAAACTGTTCGGGGGCGGCAGGGCGGATATTGTGCTGGAAGAGACGGAGGACATCCTGGATGCCGGAATCGAGATCATCGCCAAGCCGCCCGGCAAGGAGACGCGGAGCATTTCGCTGCTCAGCGGCGGGGAGAAGTCGATGACGGCGCTGGCACTGCTGTTCGCGGTGTTCAAGAGCAAGCCTTCGCCGTTCTGCCTGCTGGATGAGGTGGATGCGGCGCTCGACGAGGCGAATAACGAGCGGTTCAACATGCTGGTCAAGGAGTTCCAGAAGGACTCGCAGTTCATCATTATTACGCACGCCAAGCGGACGATGAGTGTTGCGGATGTGCTGTTCGGGATAACAATGCAGACGCGGGGTGTGAGCAAGAAGATCAGCGTGCGGTTCGGTGAATACGAGCCGGAGGAAGCGGCGGTAGCGTAAGATTAATGGCGGCCCGCCGATAAAAAGGATCAGTTCGGCGCAAGCTTACATGCGAATTGCTGCGGTTTTCAGTCGGCTTTCCTGAGGGTAGAGGCGTCGTATATCTGGAAGGCGAGGGTTGATTCCGGGACGGATTCGAATCGGCCGTTCAGTCGTATCCAGCGGTCATCATCCAGTTGGGCGGAACGGACAGGGTTGTGGAGTGTCATCTGCAGGGCGGCACGCTGTCCCGGAGCGAGTCGGATGTCCCATTGGGTGGGCTCAACCGCACAGCCCGACGGCTTCTCTTGCACGATTATGCGGCCACTGCGCGTCTTGTCGCTGAAGTTGTATGCCCGGACTGTCAAATTGTGGGGGCCTGCACCTTCGAGGGCGTGGACATATCCCCGGGACCAGGCACTTTCGCTCACCTTTACGGACGTTTCGGCCGGCATCTCCAACTGGAGGACCATGGGGGACGGCAGCCCTTCCTTTCGTTCGACTGCGGCCGGAGCAATCAGTTGGAGGTCGTCAGTCGCGCCCGGACGGAGCAGGACGAAGATTGGTCTTGGCGTCAGCTTGTCGGGCACCGTTATGCCCATCCAGCGACCGAGGTAATCGTAGAGGCCGTAGGGATCGATTGCAGGCGGTAGCCGCCACGACGCGACCGTGCGGCCACGGCGGGGCCAGTCAACCTGTTCTTCGGTCCATGCGACGAGGACGTCTCTCGTCCGCCCGTCCGGTTGGGCTCGGAAGGCATAGATGTGGATGTCGCTGTCGTCCGTCGGTTGCCATCGGCCGAGACAGCGAGCGCCGGCGAGCAAGCGTCCGGTTGCCGCAAGGGCGACATAGGCGGGGCGGGGCGTCAGGTCCCTGCGGAGCAGTCCGAACTGGACCTGGTTGTTGCTTTCGGTGTAGTGACCGAGAATGAAATGAAAGTGCCGAGTGGCTCCGGCGAAGAGGCTCGTTGCGTAGGATTGCGGGATCAGTTCGGCTTTGCGCAACTCGCCGCTGCGTGAGAGATCGAACCAAGGATCGGTGGTCGTATATTTCATGCCGCGATCCGCTTCGGTTATCCAGATCGGCTTGCCGCAGGAGGCTTCTCGGGCGGGCCGCCAGAGCTCGTTGTAGGAGTGCGGCCAGTCGTAGGTGTGGATGTTGTAGGTTTCGAAGTAGGGCCATGTGACGTTCTCGATAACGCCACGGGTGTGCAGATTCATGGGGACGGCGGCGTATGCATTCCAGCAGACTGTGATGTTTGGGTTGCCGGCTTTGAAGCCGAGGAACGCGGCTTTCTGGAAAGAGCACATTTCGTCGACGGTGTGTCCGCCGAAGACGGATATGTTCGCTTCGTTCCATGGTTCCCATGCCTGGACACGGCCGTGGAAGCGTTTTGACAATTCGCGGCAGTAGTTGTACACGATTCGCAAGTCGCGCGGGAAGCGGCCTCGGCCGCCTTTGCCGTCAAGATGCTCATCGACGGCCCACTGTGGAGTATCGTGAAATACCTGGAGCACCTTCAGGCCGCTGTCATGAGCAACCTGTGCTGCCGTATCATACGTGGTCTCGGCTGCAAAGCCATCGGGCGATGCGTGTATTTCTCGCATTCTGATGCGATCGCGTATCCAGTTTACACCCGCGAGCGCCGCCAGATTTGCAAACTGTGCCTGCCGTGTGCGGTCGCCGTGCGCGAACCACGAGATAGCTGTGTCGATGCAGACCGGCGAGTTCTGCGGCACGGGGGCGAACAGGCGGGCGAGGATGGCACAGGTCGTCCATCCTGCAACGCTTCCGTTCGAATCATGGAATTCGATTCGATACCAGCCGATACCAAGCCTGCCCGGTACGGCCAACCGCCTGCCGCCTTTTTCAAGGATTTCTCCACGAGCAACCGTTTCGCCGGCATCATCAACAGCCACCCAGGAGGTGATCCGGGCGGGCCCTTCGGCCGGAACGGCAACCGCGACATTCTCACCTTCGAGAAAAATATTGCCCGGATGACCCGCCAGGGGTTCGGGGATGTCGCGTTCAACTACGTGCATTGCCCGCCATCGGAAGGCTTCGGCATCTGATGGCATTGCGTGGGAGCGTACGCCAAAGGGGACAGCGAGGACGAGCAGTGCGGCTGCTTCAACGGTGAGCAATCTCGAACAGATAACCATGCCGGAGTTCCTTATTGAGTTGGCGGGTGCAACACCCGGGCTCTATAACAACGCAATCACACGTTGCCGCAACCTACTGCGGGTTGGTAAGGCTGAACATGGCCGGTTCTACTACTGTGTTCTAACTGTTTCTACCGGGCCTCGAGTGCATCGAGCGTGTCGATGACGACGGGCACGTGGGTATATGCGGGACCGCCACCCATCATTACGGCCACTGAGGCGGCTTCGAGTATCTGAGCTCGCGTGGCTCCGGCGTCGAGGCACTTCTGGACGTGCAGGCGTATGCAGGGGGTGCACTTCTGGGCGACGCCGATAGCGAGGGCGATGAGTTCCTTTTCCCTGAGGCTGATTTCGCCGTCGGTCATGATCTTGCCGAACATGCCAGCGAAACCGTTGAGCGTGTCGGGAGTCTCCTTTTTCATTTGCGAAATGCTCTTCTTGAACTTCGTAAAGAACTCGTGCGTTTCACAAGCCATTAAATGTCCTCCAAGTGTAGATTTACATTTGCTGTTGTTTTTGAAATGCCCGCGGCAGGGCTTCAATGATATCTGTGGCCATTACGCTAACGGGCCCCAGTTGTTCGGCGGCGATATCTCCGGCAAGGCCGTGGATGTATACGCCGAGAACGGCGGCGTCCAGGTCATTGAGTCCCTGACCGGCGAGTGCGGTGATTACGCCGGTTAGTACATCGCCGCTCCCCGCCGTTGCCATTGCGGGATTGCCTGTCCGGTTGACGTACAGGGTGCGGCCGTCTGTGACGACGGTACCGGCGCCTTTGAGGACGACCACGGCGTGCGTCTCGACGGCAAGGGATGCAGCCTGCTCTTCGCGATTCTCCGGGAGGGGCCGGCGGAAAACGCTCGCCCAGAGCCGGCGCATCTCGCCGGGATGCGGTGTCAGAATGAGACGCGCTTCGGCAATTGCGTGCCAGCCATTGAGGGTTGCGAGGTTGTTCAGTCCGTCGGCGTCCAGGACGATTCGCAGTTGAGCCTGTTTGATAAGGGTTTCGAGAACGGCCTTTATCTGGAGACTTACGCCCAAGCCGGGGCCAATTGCCAGAATATCGTTATCCTCAGCGGCGTCGAGCAGCGGGCCGATTGCTTCGGCGGACACCCTTGCCTGCTCGTCCTGGGGCAGAGGTATAGTCGTGTAAGCGGGTTCTATGGATGCGACTATCGGAAGCACATCGCGAGGCGTGGCGACGCGGACGAGTCCGGCGCCGGAGCGCAGGGCCGAGCGTCCGACCAGAGCGGCGGCACCGCTCATTCCGAGGCTGCCCGCGACAATACACACACGCCCGAAGTCGCCCTTATGTGCTCCGGGGCCACGAGGGGGCAGTTTCGGGGGAGTGTCAATCCTCTCCATCAGCGGCTCCCACTTCGATCTTCCTGTTGATGAGCGTTGCGGCGAAAGCGGCACCGAAGCCATTGTCGATGTTCACGGCGGTGACGCCCGAGGCGCAGCTATTGAGCATGGTGAGCAGGGCGGAGAGGCCTTCGAAGTTGGAGCCATAGCCCACGCTGGTCGGTACCGCTATGATGGGGCAACTGAGCAGTCCGCCCATGACGCTGGCCAGGGCGCCTTCCATGCCGGCAACGACGATTACGATGTTGGCCTTCTGAAGTCTCGGCAGATGGCCGAAGAGGCGATGCAGGCCGGCGACCCCGACGTCGCAGATCAGTTCGGTCCGCTGTCCCATGACTTCGGCGGTGACTTTGGCCTCGGTCGCAACCGGCAGATCGGCCGTGCCTGCGGTGACGATCGGCAGGACTGTTTTCGAGGGCGGCAAGTTCGCTTGCTCGAGCACAATCGCGCGAGCGAGTTCTTCATAGCGGGCAGCGGGGAACTTGCCTGTCTTGCGCAGTTCAGCGAAGACTTCCGGTTTGGCGCGAGTGGCCAGGACGTTATTGCCTTTGTCGGCCAGCGTTTCGAATATCTTGATGATGTGCTCGGTGGTCTTGCCGGGGCAGAATATGACCTCTGGAAAGCCGCGGCGAATCTGACGGTGATGGTCTATGCACGCGAAACCGAGATTCTCGAAGGGCAGGTGGCGGAGATCCTGGACCGCCTGGTCGACGGGGATCTCGCCGGCCTTGACCTGTTCAAGCAGCTTCCTTATTTGTTCCGGCTGAATGGCACACCTGCCTTTCTTTCAATTGCTTCGGGGTTCACGCCGACTGCATGGTTGATTCGCTCTATCCCGTTGCTTTCGGCTCCAGTGTCAGGTCTGCAAAGAGTCCGGCCCTGAACTTATGATACGCCAAAGAGGCTACCATAACGGCGTTATCCGTGCAATACTGTTTCGGGGCGACGAGCAAGCGGGTCGAGTGATTGGCATTGGCACAGAGCGCTCGCATTCTCTCACGCAGGACGCTGTTGGCGGCCACGCCTCCTCCGAGCAGGACCGTCCGCGCGCCGACTTTGCGGATTGCGCGTCGAGTCTTCTCGATCAGCACGTCGATTACCGCAGTCTGGAAGGAAGCGGCTATGTCGGCAATTTCCTGCCGCGACATTGAGGCGGCGCGGTTGCAGCCTTTCATGTCCTGACCCTGGCAATGGTAGAGCACGGCGGTCTTTATGCCGCTGAATGAGAAGTCGAGCGAATCGTGCCCCAGCATCGAACGCGGGAAGTCGACCGCTTTGGGGTCCCCTTCTTCGGCGGCCTTCTGGATGCTCGGGCCGCCCGGGTAGGGCAGGCCAAGTATTGTCGCCACTTTATCGAAGGCTTCGCCTGCGGCATCATCGATCGTATGGCCGAGCAGATGCAGATCGAGCGGAGATTTACACTGATAGAGCGAAGTGTGTCCTCCGGAGACAATCAGCGCGACGGCCGGCAGTTCGAGTTGTTGATCGCCCAGCATTGCGGACTGGAGGTGGGCATGCAGATGATTGATGGCGATCAGGGGCTTTTGCCACATGAAGCTGAGGGTCTTGGCGGCGGTAACTCCGACAACGAGGGCGATGGTGAGGCCGGGTCGGTTGGCCACGGCAACAGCATCGATCTGGTCTCTGGTTACGCCGGCCCGTGTCAATGCTTCGGAGATGACGGGGTAAATCTTCTCGACGTGCGCACGAGAAGCGATTTCGGGCACAACACCGCCGTATCTCTGATGGAGTTCGGTCTGTGAGGCGACGACCGAGGACTTGACGTCGCCAGCATTGGCAACGACGGCGGCCGCAGTTTCGTCGCAACTGCTCTCGATACCGAGGATTATAATTCTGTTTCTGTCGGAACTCATCGAGGCAATCGTAGAGCAGGTCTTGCGTTGTGTCAAGCTGTCTCGCTCTTGCGCAGAGCGGAGGCGAAAGGCAAAAATCTGGGATAATTACGTGTTAACACCTATTGAAATGTCTCGGACCGATAATAGAATAGGGGTGAGTAGAGAGACGTGATGAAGAGGGTCTTTGCGTCTGTCCCAAATTGACGCGTGGAGGCCGGAACATTAAGAATCAGCTTCGGTTCAGGGTGCGCAATCGGGCCGTCTTGCCGAGATAATCTCGGTTGCCGGCTGGTTGAATAGCTAATGGCGTGTCGATGGCGCCTGGCTCGATATGCACTACCGGCCAATGGCTGATGGTTCTTCCATGGAAGGAGACGTCTTATGAAGGGACTCGCGTTTTCACTACTGAGTATCGGCATTGTGCTCGCTGGAGGGCAGCAGGCGCAGGGCCTTGTGCTGGAAGGTATGGAGAGTTACTGGCAAAACGCTGTCGGCCAGAGAAACGTAGTCCACGACATTGCATCTGAGGATGTTGGCGGTATTCATACCAGTAGTATTCAATGGGGGACTCCCTGGGGCATGGGGGGACGCAGCGAGTTGAGGTTCCATAGCATTGGCACGCCTGTGGATCTGCCGATTGACGAGGTTTTCAGTCTGGGACAACTGGTACATGTGAACAACAAGATCAACCTCGGCACTGCAATTACATCCGTCGAGTTGGTGGTGGGACTTGATTTTGAGAATTCCAGTCCTCTGGCCTTCAGCTATGCGGTCTCCGTCGACGAGACAGTGAATTGGGGCGGGCCCATGGATGACATGGTCGATCTGAATTGGGTGCTGCCGCATAAGAAGTTTCACATCGTCCACAGCATGTACTCGCTGGAGGTACTGGGCTTTGGTGCAAGTCCGTCGGCATTGACCAATCAACTGCGGTCGCCGGAGGATGGTCAAAGCGGTACGGAGCTCTGGGGCAGGATTATAGTGAACCCGGCACCCGGCGCCGTTGCATTAGGCGGACTGGGCATTGGCCTGGTGAGTTGGCTGAGGCGCAGAAAGCGACTGTAGAAGCCGCGAGGTAGAATCGAGCGGGTCGGCTCTGTCGTCAATACAGTCGTACAGAGTTTCTTCCGACCAGCAGATTTCGATGCGGTCATGCGTCCGTTTGCGCAGACTCTTCCCTCCGAACCCGGGGGGCTACATCTGACGAAGCGGCTGCTCGACGAGGTTTGCTGTCTCTCTCTGGGTTTCCTGGGCAAAAAACGAGCCCTGTTATTCACAGGGCTCGCCTATCGTGCACATTTGGTTAGCCGGGGATGACGTTCGTGGCACACGGGCCTTTTCGTCCCTGACCGACCTCGAACTCGACCTTTTGGCCTTCATCGAGCGAGGCATATCCGTCTGTCTTGATCTCTGAGTGGTGGACAAACAGATCATCTCCGCCGTCATCAGGGCAAATGAAGCCATATCCCTTTGTCGCATTGAACCATTTCACTATACCTGTGCTCACTAGTACTTCTCCTTGACCCGAAACAGGCCGTCTAACACTGTCTCTCATATATATTCACCTGGTGCAATGCGCTTGAGAGACGAAAGCCACATTCACAAATGGACACTATAGCCGAAACAAACCAGAAAAGCTCAGAAAAAAATAAAAATAATTTGCTCTAATTCTGTATGCGTCGGAAAGCCGGGCAAGAGGCCGCCCGGCCCATAACACAGACCTATTCAAGGCGCCGCTTTGCCAGCAGGAAGCACCAGGCTAGTTCTTTTTCGTCTTTTCGCGAGCCTGCTGGAGTAACTGCCGAGCTCTCGCAGCCGCAGCCCCGCCCGTGGTATCGGCCACCTCCTGGAGCGGTTCAATGAGTCGGCTCGATACCTTTGCAGCGTTACGGCCTTTGAGCAGCCGATCGGCGATACCGAGTGCTGCAGCGGCGGCCTCCGCTCTCGTATTGTCGTCCTTGAGATAAGGCAGGATCATTTCCACTGCCCCGGGAGAGTTCACGCTGCCCAGTGCGCCGAGCAGGACCTTCTTAACGTCGGTGCGTTTGGCCAGTGGTTCCGCCTGGCGACACATCGAGAGCCTCTGGCTTGCGGGCAGATCGGGTCTTGACGCAAAACCGAGATAGCCTCGCAAAGCGAGTATCTTTTCGTCGGTGGTGTTCGCTTTCCTGGCCAGTTCCAGCAGATAGGGGGCTGCGTCTGCGGTGTTCCAGGTACTGAGGACCCGTATGGCCGCGGCGTGCACCTGCTTGTCCGAATCATCAAGGGCCTTCCGCACGGTTAGTAGAGCTTTGGGGCCGCCGATTCCGCCGAGTACGCGGAGCAGCACAGTCTTTTGCGCTGGGTCGGCCTTTGGCATTGTGTCGATAAGTTGGTCGGCGCAGGATTCGGGGTTGTCCTTCTTGGCACAAAGCGCGCTGACGGCCTGACGCGCGGCTTCCAGATCTTGACTGACCATAAGATCGGTCAGCAAATCGAGCATTGCGGGCAGTTGTTCCGGATCGCCGAGTTCGCCGACCTTGCGTATGGCATGTGGACGTACTCGAGCATTGGACTGTCTTGCGGCCTGCATGACTTCTGAGACGTTGTCGGTCATCCGGCGGCGTCCCATCAGTTCCAGCGCAACGAGTTGCTTGTCCGTGTCGCCGCTCTTGAACATCTTGAGAATCGTGTCATCGACAGACGGGTTGGGAATGGAGGCGAAACTCTCCCTCGCAGCCTCTGCGACGGCGCGCTCATCGTCATCGAGCATCCCCACGAGGGCCATGCCCGTGGCTCCGTTGATTCTGGGGATAGCATCAATGGCTGCAAGCCGAACGGGTTTGTCGGCGTTTCTTGCCAGGGCTGAAAGGGTCGGCAGTGCTCGTGCGTCGCCTCGTGCGCCGAGGGCTTGCACGATAAGGATTTGATTATCTGCAGGCACTGCGGAGACGGCGCCGGCTAATGCGTCGGTAACGTCAGCGTCGTGCATTTCGAGCGTTGTCTGCACGGCGGCAGAGAACGTGACATAGTCCCTGTCGCGCAGATGTCGCTTGAGCAGGGCCAGAGCGTCCGGCGTATTTCCGCGTGCGAGGATGGCGCCTTTGAGTGCTCCGCCACGGACCTGATGAGGTGCGTCCGACAGGCCTTTCAGACGGTCGTAGATGACGATGGCCCGGTCCTTCTGCCCCTTGGCAGCGAAAGCTTCTGCGCATCGGAAAAGGCCTTCGCAGAAATCGAGCCTATTCTTGACGTGCGTGCCTTCGACAGCTTCCAGCAGTGCTTCGGCAGCCTTTGGGCTGCCAATGCTGCCCAGCGCCCGGGCGGACGCCTGAGCCACCATCCGATCCGAAGACTTGAGCAGAGGTATCAACTTCGGCACGGCGGCGTCATCTTCGCGGACTCCAAGACTACCTATGACACCCACAAGGAGGCGTCCATCCAAACGATCCAGGGCGGCACGCAAGGCTTGATCGACTGATTCGTGGGGAATCGGCTCGAGTGCGTAGCGGGCCATGTGGGCGAGTTCTTCGTCAGCGAGGAGGTCGGCAAGAACCGGCACGGCGTCTTTCGTACCTACAATCGAGAGCAGGCGACAGGCATCGGCTTTCTCCTTACGGGATGCATCCGAATCGAGAACGGCGATGAGTTTCCGGAGCTGTTGTTGGCTGGACGGCACGACTGTCTGGGCTTGGGCCTGGATGGTCAGGCCCAGCAGCACGACGGCGATAAGGCCGAGTATTTTCGTTCGTTTTGACATGGTCTTGTTCCTTCCGGGTATAATCGGGTATTCAGATAATCCAGGGTTCTCGCATGGCACGCGAACGGAAGCGATTGGCTTCGGGATCATCGATGAACTCTTCTTTGACCGGGTCATATCGAAGGTTGCGCTTGAGCCACATGCAGATGTTCGCGGCGTGGACCGTGGACATGGTGCGATGCATCATGACCGGGTTGGCGATGGTCTGCTGGCGGGTCTTGATGCAATCGAGAAGATTACGGACGTGGCTCATCGGCCGGCCGGTGCGGGCCATGTAGTCGCCGACGAGCTTCTTGAAATCCTGCATCCATGCAGGGTTAGAAACATCAGGTTTGGAGTAACCGTCTGCAATGGCGACCCAGCCTTCGGTGCCTTCGTAGCGGACGCCGCAGGAACCGTGCCAGTATTTCTTCTCTCTGTCCAGTTCGAGAACCATCTTAATGCCGTTTGAGAATTTGGTGACCATTCCGTCGCCGGTCTTGTTGGGTACGTAATGGTATTCGACGGCCGAGGTGTCGGCGGCACCCATCGCGACCTGGCACTGGGCAAATGTGTGCGCGCCCCATTCGCCGATGCAACTGGTGTGGAAATCGTAGTAGCCTCGCCAACGGCCGCGGACGTATGCCGAGTTATACGGCCGCCACGGGCAGGGACCCAGCCACTCGTCCCAGAAGACCTCATCCTTCGCGGGCAGCGGTTCGGCGGGAAGCCAATCGTGACTCATTTCCGCGGCGTCCCATGGGGCGATGTGGGCGCGAACGGTATGGACTTCTCCGAGACGGCCGGTTCGCAGCAGTTCGTTGGCGAATGTGAAATTGCCTTCGCTGAGCCGCTGGGTGCCTGTCTGGTAGATTCGGCGATAGCGGCGAGCCGTCTCGACCACGGCCTGGCCCTCGGCGATGGTCATCGAGGAGGGCTTTTCGGAGTAGACGTCCTTGCCGGCGCGCATAGCCATGATGGCGGCCAGCGAGTGCCAACGGTCGCCCGTGGCGATAAGAACACCGTCGATATCGGTGCGCTCGGCGAGAAACGTGCGAATGTCGGAATACATGGCGCAGTCGTTGTTGCCGTATCTGTCGTCGATCATTTTTTTAACGGCCAGTCGGCGTTCTTTTCGGGCGTCGCAAATGGCCACGAACTGAACATCCGATTCCGGAAGCATCCATCGCAGATCGTGTGAACCGCGGCTTCCGATGCCGATACCCGCCATGATGATTCGCTCGCTGGGCGGGACGGCCCCGTCGCGTCCGAGTGCCGAGGCGGGCACTATGGCCGGTACGGCCGCGAGAGCCGACGCTCGCATCAGAAAGTCGCGGCGTGTCAGGTTGGAATTCTTCTTCGACATGGTCATCTCCTAATGCATGTAGTGAATTGTGTTCACCATAAGTTTCAACATTCGATTCGACGGTGCCGGGCGCTGCGGCCTTCGCCCGCAGGACGCAATTACGGAAACCGTCAATCGACCGGCGATTGTAATGCATTGGACAGTCAGCGTCCACGGGCTTTTTGCGCTGGTTCGAACAGGCGTCAGGCTTGTTGCCGGGCATCCTTTGAGCAGAGGCGTGCGGTGCGGGGGGAATTGTGCTATGTTATGCGGAGCAGGGTGATGGTCCGAACGTACGTAGTCCGATTGAGAGGGAACACAATGTATGAAGGAATCCGGAGGTTTCAAGTGACTTGCTTTTTGATCGTATGGACGTTGGCGGCGCCGGTCATCGGTGGCGATCGGGGACGCCTCATTACGACAGGCACGCTGTTCGAGGAGATGGTCGATCTGGAAGGGCTGGCCAGGTTTCCGGAGCCGGCCTATCGTACGGTGCAGTTCTCATCGTACGACCATCGCAGTACGGTGCCCGGCGGTCCCCAGTGGTTTGCGAATTCGGACGGATTCGGCAACGAGCCGGTGCCTAATTTTGAGAAAGTCTTGAAAGAACCCGGCGACGACGGAGTGGGCGAATATCTGATTGCGGATGTAGAAGGACCGGGGGCGATTGTGCGTCTGTGGACCGCGGCGATCGGCGGAGAAGTGCGAATGTATATCGACGGTTCGGAGAAGGCGGTGTATGCGGGTAGTGCGAACGATTTCTTTCACCGGCCGTACGACCACTTTTCGCAGATCAGCCACATCGACAGGCAACTGTTCGGTCGTACGCTTTATCAGCGGGATGCCTCGTATGCGCCGATTCCGTTTGCAAGGCGGCTGCGAGTAGCCTGGCGGGGCGATATCCGGCGGATTCATTTCTATCAGCTTCAGGTGCGGCTGTATGAAGAAGGTGCTCGCGTGGCTTCCTTCGCACCGGAAGATATTCGTCGCTACAGCAGCACGATTGATCGTGTCAGTCGGATCTTGGACGACCCGGACAACAATGTGGAGCGGCGATCATCGGCCAAGCCGCAGCTATACGAAGCGAGTCTGGCACCGGGCGAGAGCACAAGCGTGCTGCGGCTGGAGGGTACGGCTGCGATCGAGATGTTCGAGATCAAGTTGACAGCGAAGGACCTGGATAGGGCACTTCGGCAGACGATTCTGCATGTCGTCTGTGATGAGTATCCCTGGGGGCAGGTGCAGTCGCCGGTCGGGGATTTCTTCGGCGCTGCGCCGGGAGTGAATCCGTATCAGTCTCTGCCTTTTACGGTAGCACCTGACGGGACGATGACGTGCCGCTATGTTATGCCGTTCGAGCGGTCCTGCGAGATTCGCCTGCAGAACTACGGCCAGCAGAGTGTACGAGCGAGCGGATGTGTGCGAACGATGCCATTTGCGTGGGATGAGAGGAGTATGCATTTTCGGGCTCGATGGCGGGTGGATCACGATTTGATCGCCTCTAACGCTGCGGTGCAGGATCTGCCGTTTCTGCTGGCGAAAGGGACAGGCGTGTACGTGGGGACGGGCGTGTATCTGATGAATCCGTCGCCTGTGCCGACGCCTTACGGCAACTGGTGGGGCGAGGGCGACGAGAAGGTGTTCGTTGATGACGATACGGTTCCCTCGACGTTCGGGACGGGATCGGAGGACTACTTCAATTATTCGTGGTCCTCGCCGGATATCTTCACGTATCCGCACTGCGGCCAGCCTCGCAACGATGGTCCGGGAAACCGCGGTTTTGTCACGAACTATCGATGGCACTCTCTCGATGCGATTCCTTTCGAGCACAGCATGCGGTTCTACATGGAACTGTTCAGCCATGAGCGGACGCCGGGTGTTTCCTATGCCCGAATCGCGTACCATTATGCGAGGGGCGGCGTGACGGATGATCATATGGCGATTATGCCGGCCGAGGTGCGTCTTCCGGAATTGCCGGAGGATTGGCGGCCGGCTGCGCGCAAGGGGGCGTCCGGGGCCGTTTTCTTTTCCGCCGAGGATGTGGCTGACACGAGCGAATCGGCGCAATTGCGAAAGGCGCGCATCTGGGCGGGAGGACAGTTGTACGTCTGGCGGGCTGAGGAGGCCGGGAATCGACGCCATTTCAAGCTGCCGGTCAAGTCCGCAGGCAAGAAGCAGATTCACGTGGCATTTTCATTGATGCCGTCCTCCGGTCCGGTCTCGTTTCGGCTGGACGGCAGGCCTATCGAGCTTGCCGATGGCTCTGCGACAGTCGATCTGCGCCGGCCGTATCGAACATTGCTTCGGACTATGGCACTAAAGCCGATGGAATTGACCGCAGGCGAACACGTGCTCGCGGTCGAATCGACAAGTGGGGCGGGTGCCGAGATCGGCGTGGATTTCATCTGGCTCCAGCCCAGATAACGATGATGCCCGAGCTTAGGGCAATGCAAGCAGATCCGAGATGTCTCGACGGGTCGCGGGGGGGGCGCCGGGATGGTGGAGCGTTCGGCTCTAATTGAGATTAAGGTTTACAGTGCCTCATTATGATCTATGATGATTCTGGGGTGGGTGGCATAGAAATACTCGCGGTTGCGTATGCGGTTGCTTCGGACGACCGACTTTTTCGCCAAATTGAGGACCGATATGGATATTAATGAATTACTACAGAGAACTCAAGCGGTTTATTACGGGCAAAACAAGTTACATGGGATGCGCTGGGCCAAGATAGTTCTGGCCGTAGTCGTCATAGCGGTGGCCGTTGTTACATCGATCTATACGGTGCCGACCAACTCGGCGGGTATCATCAAACGTTTCGGTAAATACAGCCGGACCACCGAACCGGGAATACACCTTAAGGCGCCTTTGGGAATTGAATCGGCCGTGTCTGTCCCGGTCAAGCGTGTGCAGAAGGAGGAGTTCGGATTCCGCACTCTGGAAGCGGGTGTGAACTCGCGCTATCTTGGCGTCGAGGAGATAGACAGCAGAAATGCGAGGCAGGAAGATTTGCGGCGGTTGATTGAACGGAGTGGGGAGCGCACGGCCCGGAGCAGAAGAACGACTCTGGAGGAGCGGGCGAAAGATGTGCTGCGGAGCGAATATGCAATGTTGACAGGCGATCTCAATATAACGGATGTCGAGTGGATCGTTCAGTACAAGATCAAGGATGCGAGGAATTATTTGTTCAATGTTCGCGAGCCCCGTGAGACAATTCGGGACGCCAGCGAAGCAGTGATGCGGCTGCTGGTCGGCGACGGCAGTGTGGATGAGGCGATAACAATCGGTCGAATTGAGTATGAGAACTCGGCTCGGGAGAAGATTCAGGAATTGCTCGATCAGTACGAAACGGGGATTCATGTGGTAACGGTGAAGATCCAGTCGTCGAATCCGCCTCAGAAAGTACGGCCCGCCTTTAACGAAGTGAACAAGGCTCAGCAGCAAAAAGAGCAGCGCATCAACGAGGCCATGCGGGCGTATAACGAGAAGATTCCGAAGACGAAAGGCGAGGCGAAGAAGCTTGTGGAAACGGCCAGAGGATATGCGGCCGAACGCGTCAACAGAGCAGAAGGGGACGTGGCGAAATTCAGAAGCGTCTATGAGGAGTATCGCAAGGCGCCTGATGTTACAAGACAGCGGATGTACCTCGAGACCATGGCGAAACTTCTGCCGGAGATTCCCGACAAATGGATTATCGAGCAGGGCGGCGCCGAAGGGGGTATTCTGATGAAGCTCGATCTGGAGAGTGACAAATAGCGCGTTGTTGTATTAGAAACGGTCGGGACGGCCTTATTAAGGATATTCACATGACTCGGATACTCATTATTGTCGGTGCGTTGATTGGTTTGATACTGCTGTGGTCGTCGGTATATATTATCGATCAGACCGAGCAGGCGGTTGTGACGCAGTTCGGCAAGCCGGTGCGCGTTGTTATCAATCCGATCGAGGGGCGCGACAAGGAGGCGCTGCTTGGCGAACTGAAGGCCAGGTACGCGGAAGAAGGTATTGCGGTGGCCGATGGGGCCGGACTGCGGTTTAAGACGCCGTTTATCGAAAGCGTGCGGCGTTTCGAAAGACGACTGCTGCGGTGGAACGGATATCCCGAGCAAATTCCGACTAAGGATAAGAAATATATCTGGGTGGATTGTACGGCCCGATGGTACATCAAGGACCCGCTGCGTTTTCTGCGGTCGGTCGGGACTGAAGAGCAGGCGCACGCCAGACTGGATGACATTATCGATTCGAGCACCCGCAACTCGATCACGAGCCGGGATCTCATTGAGATCGTGCGCACAAGCAATCGCGAGATGCGCGTACAGGAGGAGGAATTACAGGAGACTTCGCGAGTCGAGGCAGTCAACGAAGGGCGTCCGAAAATTGTGGCGGAGATTACGGAGACTTCGCGCAAGGCCTGCGAGGAATACGGCATCGGTATACACACTTCGGGAGTGCTGATCACCGGTTTGAATTATGTCGAAGACGTCAAGCAGAAGGTGGAGGATCGGATGATCGAGGAACGACAGCGAATCGCCGAGAAATACATCTCCGAGGGTGAGGGCGAGTATGAGAAGATCATGGGCGATCAGGAGCGGGATATGAAAACGATTCTGTCGGAGGCATACAGAGAGGCGGAACAAATCGAGGGCGCCGCAGATGCAAACGCGACGGAAATCTATGCCAGGGCATACGGCGAAGACCCGGAGTTCTATCGTTTCTGGAAGACGCTCGAACTCTACGAAGAGCACTTCGGCGGGGGCGGGACAAAGCTCATTCTGGGAACGGATAATCCGCTGCTCGACATGATCAAAGGGAATATGCTGACCAGTCCGGACGTTGAACAGGTGGAGTAGCATCTGTCTGGGAAAACTGCCGATCAGTGATATAGATGGACAATGACGAGGCTGGTTGATGAGAACGGGACGGTATGCTCTTCCTAACGATGTTGCGCATCTTGATCTTGCTCTTTTTCGTGTGGGTATTCGTGCGCATCATCTTCTTGGGTCATCGACGAAAGTCTTTCTATTCTAATCGAGAAAGAAAGGCGGGACAGCGTGGATCGGGGCGCAAGTACGTCGATTCGAAGGTCGTTTCAGAAGACAAGCAGGAAGGCGAGCAGGGCTGAGTCGTGGGCGGGGGGACACATCCAATATGGAGTTCACACGTGAAATACAGCCCGACGTGGGGTACAATAGCAATCGATGGTGGTGATTGATCAATTGTTTTGAAGGAGATAGACCCATGATCGAGCGACTATGTTCCCTGCAAGCTGCTCTGATAATGCTGCTTCTGCCGGCGGTGCTTTCGGCGGCGCAATCGCGGGAGGACTGGGATCGGCAGGCGAAGACGGTCCTTGGTGATGCAGGCGTCGAAGGCGGTTTGATCGTGCACGTCAACTGCGGGGATGGGCGACTGGCGGCCGCACTGAAGACCAGCGGCAGCATGATCGTGCAGGGACTGGATGCCGATGCCGCGGATGTTGCGAGAGCGCGCAGTTGTCTACGAGCCGGGGCGTATGGCGAGGCCGTAACAATAGATACTTTTGACGAGGAGCACCTGCCATACACTGACGATCTTGTAAACCTGCTGGTGGTCAGCGGTCCATCGGCCGTATCGGAAAAGGAGATGTTGCGCGTTCTTTCGCCGGGCGGCGTGGCGTACATCCTCAATGGGGATAAGCACCGGAAACTGGAAAAGCCGTGGCCCCACAATATCGACGAATGGACGCATTACCTGCATAGTCCGGGCAACAACGCGGTTGCGCAAGACACGGCCGTGGGTCCGCCCCGGCATATGCAGTGGCTCGGCGGTCCGCGCTGGTCGCGCAACCATCATAAGCTGTGCAGCATCAGTTCGGTCGTGACGGCCGGCGGCAGGCTTTTCTATATCATGGACGAGGCCCCGGCTGCGAATATTACGCTGTCGGGCGAGTGGTCGATTGTTGCGCGAGATGCGTTCAACGGTGTGGAGTTGTGGCGCAAGCCGATGGAATCCTGGGCCTCCCATGAGATACGGTTCCGGTCAGGCCCGGCACAGGTAACCAGACTGCTCGTTGCGGACGGCGACGTGGTATACGCTCCACTGGCGTTGAACGCTCCGGTGTCGGCATTAGATGGGGCGACGGGCAAGACACGAAGGACATACGGGGCTACCAACGGGGCCGAGGAGATTGTCTGCGTAAATGGCGTTCTGGTGGTGCTTGCCGGTGCACCTGTCGCGGAACACGCGTTCAAGCACGGCGCCTTTGCAGGCCGATATCGTGCGCCCAATAGGAAGGCGATTGTTGCCGTGCAGGCGGAGACAGAAGAGGAACTCTGGCGGTGGGCCGACCCGGAAATGCATCTGATGCCCGAAACGCTGGCATCGGACGGTGAGCGGGTGTACGTTCAGGCGGGAGAGGGCATACTCTGCTTCGATCTGAAATCGGGCGAGCGGCTGTGGACTGCAGGCGAACCGAGAAAAGGCGGAGCGCGCAAGCGTATCAGTTTCGGCAGGAACACGCTGGTTGTTGTAGATAACGTAGTGCTGTGCAATCTGTCGGGGCGACTGACAGCCTTCGCCGGCGATTCGGGCAAGCTCCTGTGGGACTGCGAGGGGGGAGCGGGATTTCATTCACCGGCGGATGTTTTCGTTATCGACGGACTGGTGTGGCGAGGTTCGCACGTGCATGATTCGGTTTCGCCACCGCCCGTTAATGACTTCAGCGAAGGCAGGGATTTGCGTACGGGAAAGGTTAAGGTGACCAACACGGTCATGGTCGATTTGCAGACAGCCGGACATCATCACCGCTGCTACCGCGAGAAGGCGACGCTGCGCTATATCCTTGCCGGCAAGCGGGGCATTGAGATGATGGATTTGGCCGAAAACAACCATTCTCGGAACAACTGGGTGCGAGGTACCTGCCAGTACGGCATCCTGCCCGCCAATGGCCTGATCTATGCACCGCCGCACGCGTGCGGGTGTTATATGGAGTCGAAGTTGTGGGGGTTCTGGGCGTTGGCGGCTGAGAAAGAGAAATGGCCCGAGGTAAGCGACAACGCGAGGCTGGAAAAGGGACCCGCTTACAGCCGATGCGAGAATAAATCACTCAATCTGAAAGGTTCCTGGCCGCAGTATCGACACGACGCGCTGCGCAGCGGCGTGGCAGACCGAGCCGTTACGGGTGACCTGCAACGACATTGGAAGGTATCTCTTGGGGGCGACTTGACGCCGCCCGTGATCGCCCAAGGGAAGGTATTGGTCGCGGATAAGAAAGGAAACACAGTTTATGCGCTGGATGAGGGCAGCGGCGAGGTCGTCTGGCGGTACGTTGCCGGGGCGGCCGTGGATTCGCCACCGAGCATCTACAGAGGGATGGCTTTGTTCGGTAGCGCGGACGGTCGAGTGTATTGCGTACGGCTGAGCGACGGTGCGCTCGTTTGGCGGTTTCTCGCTGCACGGGCGGACATGCGGACGGTTGCGCAAAATCGCGTCGAGTCATTGTGGCCCGTACACGGAAGCGTGCTGATCCTGAACGACGTGGCCTATTGCTCGGCGGGGCGGTCCACCTGGCTTGACGGAGGAATCGATCTCTATGCTCTGGACCCTGTGACCGGTGAAATCATGAGCAAAACTCATTTCAAAAGCCAACACCCGGAATACTGCGAGGGCAAGGACAAGGCCGAGCCTGAGCATGCGGCCAGAATCGATCAGAATGTGACGGACTACAAGACTTTCGAGGAGTCGGATTTGAGCGATGCATTTTCGATGGCGGCTGGGGCGGTCTCGGACGTACTCGTGAGCGACGGGTCCGATGTGTTTCTGCATCATGTGTGCTTCGATTCGAAACTGAACAGGCGGAATCAGTTGAGACGGCACCTTTTTTCGACGTCCAGTCTGTTGGACGGCGCCGAGAACCATCGCTCGCACTGGGTGCTCGGTACGGGTGATTTCAGCCGGGTGCCTGTTGCGTATTCATGGATCGTTAATCGGCCCGATTCGCGCAATCCGACGATTGCGGTGCCGACCGGCGTGATGATGGTCTATGATGAGTCGGGGGTGTGGGGCGTTCGGCGGCAGGGTAATTCGAACGGTAAGTACAGCCTGTTCAGGAAGGAAAACGAGCCATTCAACCAGTCCGAGGAGTCGCTTGCCGATTTTCGCAAGCTGAGTCGCGACGAGGTCGATCCGTGCGTGTGGAAGCGCGATCTGCCTGTCCGGACGCGGGCCATGGTCAAGGCCGGCACGCATCTGCTTCTGGGGGTTGTACCCCTGGGTTCGTCACCTGAGGACGTTGAGAACGCTTACACGAACAGCGCGGCCGGGCAGATACGGATTGTACACTGTGACGACGGCAAACAGATCGCCGAATATGGGATGGCATCGGCTCCGGTCTGGGACGGCATGGCGGCGGCAGACGGCAAGGTCTTCGTCTCTATGCTCGACGGCTCCGTGGCGTGTTGGACAGGCGCCGGACAAGGAACGGCGCAGTCGCAGTAAACCGAACGGGCCGCTTTTTCCGCCATGACATGCATTCGGCCGGGTTCAGGAGCGCAGGGCGATCAGGTGCTTGTTAGCGGTTTGGAGCTTCTTGTCAAAGCCCTCCTTCGCCAGTTGGGATGTCCACCTTTGTATAGTGAGCCACCCGCCGAAGCGGATGAGGTACATTCGCCAGGAGCGGTACCACCTTCTCCAACCACCTCTGAGATTGTGCAGGAAAAAGACGATGGAAGGGAACGAGAACACCTTGAGGGCAACGAGGAACATGTAGCGGAAACGATAGAAATGGTCCATGATCTGCCTGGCGGCCAGTTGCATCTGCTCCGGGTGGATTCCGCCGTCCGGCTGAAAGAGGGGGAAACTGCCGTCGTAGTATTCCCAGCCGAGATCGGCCAGAGAGTAGATCCGGTGTTGCTCGGCCAGCCTCTCCCGCAGTCGGGTTCCGGGCAGCGGAACGGGAAGCAGAACCTGAACCGTGTCGATTCCGGCCTTCCGGATGAATCTCCTGAAGCGCTTCACCCTGCGCTGCGGCGGCATAACAGTGCATTTGCCTGAATCGATAGGATAGCCGAATATGAACATCCCATGCACGAAGAATCCGAACTTGCGATAGACTCTCGCGTTGCGGAGCATCTCGGCCGGCCGAATGCGTTTGTTCATGGATTCGAGTTCTTCCTCAATGGGCGATTCAAAGCCGATTGCGACGTTGTTGATGCCTGCATCGCGCATGGCGGCGAGAAGTTCCGTGTCCCCGGCCTTATCCAGCCGAATCTGGACGGTCAGGCTGAGGCGCCTGCCGATGGCGATCTGGTAGTCGCGCAGCATTTCACAGAAGCGCAGTGTCTCGCTGCGCTGCTGGCCGAAGAGATCGTCCACGATGAAGAAGTGTTTGGCGTTTCTGGTTTCAACGAGGGAGCTGATGTGCTCGACGCATCGGCGGGCCGGCGCGCACCTCGGCTTTCCTTTGACCGTGCAGAACTCGCAATCCATGCCGCAGCCGCGGATTCGCTCGACGGGATAGATCTTGATGTTTGCATAGCGAACGAGGGAGAAGTCGGGCAACGGCAGCGTTTCGAAATCGACAATGGGCGCCCGCGGCGGTGTGCAGACAACGGCACCGTCGCGGAGGAAGGCAATACCCTTGATGCTCGTAATGTCCCGATCCGAGGCTATAGCCCGCATGAGTTCCTTAATAGCGCCCTCGCCTTCCCCAAGGACGAGATAGTCAATGTCGGACGCGAGAGCCTCGTCGATGTTTTCGTCGGCGAAGTGTTGCCCACCGGCAATGGTTATCACTCCCTGTTCCTTGTAGAAGCGGGCGATTTCGTACAGTCTGGGGATGGTGCTGGTCAGTCCGCCATAGAAGCCGACGATATCGGCCGGACGCTTTTCCTGAAGCAGGGCATGGTCGGCTCCGCGTGAGTGGCCCCGCGGACCGTAGCGGCCGAGGTTGTTTTCATCTATAACCTCGACGTCCCAGCCTTCCATCTCATCAGCAGCGCTCGCGATACAAACAGGGCCGAGGGCGGTCGTTTTGCGGGCTATGCGCGAGTAAATGTTAAAAGCTGGATAGGCTGGAGCCACGATTCGCAGCAGATGTCGCTTTCGATCCTTGAGCATGTTCCGATCCTTCCGAATTATGTGCATCGGCGAGGGGGCAATGCCCCACCGATCCATCCAGTGTTTCTTTTCCACATGACGATAAGATTACTGTAGCACAAATGGAATAGAGGCAAAGCGAAAAAGTCAACAATTTGGGCTGAGCCGCACGCATGAGCTTTCACCACAGCCTTTTCGCCTGTGGATGCATCGTATGCGGGCTCCGATTAAGGGAAAACGCCAGACGTGTGGGCCGCTGGATTACAATTCTACAGAAATGCCCAGGTCTCCGGCCTCGGCGATTTCCAGCGCGCGAGAGGCAACGGCGAGGTCCTGAATGGCGACGCCAACCGATTTGAACAGGGTGACGGACTTATCCGAATCGCGTCCTCCGGCTTTGCCGATCAGAATGTCGCCGAGTTCGGCGCGAATGTGCTCCTTCGAGATCAGACCCTTGTGAAGTGGAATCAGCAAGTCGCCTGTTTCGGCCAGGACGGACTGGCGGTGATCGACGACAACGTCCGCTCGGGCAATTGTTCGGGCCGGGATTTCCTGTACGTGCGGCTGGTAGGACCCAATGGCATTGATGTGAGTACCGGGCATGATGTCGGCATCTTCGAACACCGGAGTGGATGAGACGGTGGCGGTGCAGACAATGTCCGCGCCGCGCACCGCTCGCTGCGGAGTCTCAGCAACGGTCACTTCCATGGTCAAACACTCGGACATGTCGCGAGCGAAGCGCCGGGCGGCGTCCACTTGCGGATCGTAGACTGTCGCCGAGCGCAGGTTTCTGACCTTGCGGACGGCCTGGAGTTGGGTGCGTCCCTGGATACCGGCTCCGAAGATTGCGACGGTCGCGGCATCATTTCGGGCCAGCACGTCGGTGGCAACGCCGGATGCGGCGCCGGTACGCAGAGCGGTGAGGGCCGTGCCGTCGAGTAGTGCGCGCGGCGAGCCGGTTTGCGAGTCAAAGAGACATACGAGGGCCTGAATGCGGGGCAGTCCTCGTTGGGGATTTCGGCCGAAAACATTTACGGTCTTGATGCCGATGTTGCCGAAGCAGGGCGCGTAGGAGGGCATGAACAGGGCGCTGCCTGCGTGTTCAGGGATATCAATGTGGCTGCGAACGGGCATCTGCACCTTCCCTGACGCTAATTGCTCGAAGGCGGTCCGGACTATGTTGACGGCTTCCGACATGGGCAAGGCCTGGTCTATATCACGTGCCGCAAGGACGCGGAGGGCCGTGGAGTGTTCGCGCATCAGGGTTCCTTTGTATCTCGATTGTTGTGGTTCGACAGGCGTCGTTCGATTTGGTGGGAGGCCTGCGTAATGGAGAGGCCGCCCAAACCGGTGCATCGTAGTTCGCGGGGCAGGCTGCGGCCCACGCGATCCATCGTTTCTATGACCTGATCGAGCGGAACGACCGGGTCGAGGCCGGCCAACGCCATGTTCGTGCACGCCAGCGCATTGGTCGCGGCCAGTATGTTCTTACCCAGGCACGGTACTTCGACGCGATTGGCGACCGGATCGCATATCATGCCAAGCGTGTTTTGCAGCGCCATGGACGCTGCGGAGACAGCCTGCCCGGAGCTTCCGCCAGCCAGAGTGGCCAACGCGGCGGCGGTCATTCCTGAGGCTGAGCCGCATTCGGCCTGACAGCCGGCGACTTCTGCAGCGAAGGTGGACATGTTGGCGATGAACACACCAATAAGTCCGCCGGCAAGGACGGCTCGGGCGGCGTCTTCGTCGGTCCGGCCAAGGGTGTCCGCAACCGCCAGGACGGCAGCCGGCAGGGCGGCGCAAGAGCCCGCGGTGGGAGCGGCGACTATGACGCCCATAGCACTCTTTGTCTCCATCAGCGCATTTGCGTAGAGAACAATGCGGTTGGTGAGGTCGGCATCGATTAACGTGCCCGCCCTCCAGCGTTGCTCGAACAACGTGCTTTGCTCCGGCAGAATGCGGTCCTTGTGCGAAGTGCCGCTCATGCCGTGTTCAACGGCCTGCCGCATGATACGTACAATATCAAGCATGCGAGCAATGATTTCCTGCTGGGCAACGCCGGCTCGCTCGCTCTCATACTGAGCGGCCAGTTCCCAGAGGGGTCTACTCGCTGCATTCTCATCACTGAGCATTTGCGTGCACGTAGAAAATGGAACGCTCATATCCTGGCGGGAAAGCACAGGCAGAACGGGAGACAGGTGCTTGATACTGGAAATGTGCCGCCCTTGAGCCGGCAACGGGAGGTCTGCCTCGTCGATGAACCCTTGCCCCTTGATCTGAATAAGCGTACCGGTGTGGATCGAATGGTAGAGAACATGGTCAACGCCTGGAGCGTCGCGCAGGCCCTGTTCGCCATACCGGCCTGAATGTTCTATGAATATGAGCGTTTCGTAGTAGTCTCCGGCAATAGAGACCGGAATATCGTCGATCGCCGTGATTTGGATGATGCCGCCGCCCGTAGAGACGGCCTTGATCGTATGGTGGTGGCGGTCGCCGACAACCGTGAGGCGGTACGTGTTGGGGTGGGAATCAAAGAGCGGTGCGGAGCAAATAGTAAGGTCGATTCCGCTTTCTTTAAGGAACGCAATAGACTCGACGAGTCGCGGATCGGCGGCGTCCCAACCCATCAGTCCGCCGCAAAGGCCCATGTCGGAACCGTGACTGGCATGCGTTGTGGCCAGCGAGCCTTCCGTATCGTACTCTATGCGCACGCTCCTGATGTCGCCTCCCATCAGGTCTCGGGCGAGACGTCCAATTCGCAGTGCGGCGGCACAATGCGAGCTGGATGGCCCCCGCATGACGGGGCCAATCACGTCGTTGAAGATGCTAACGGGTGTCTTGTCACTTTCCGGCAAATTCGCACCTTATAGGCTGCGGTTATCGGGTACCTCAGAATCGGGCTGCTCCTGCGTGCCGACGTCGTACTGACAATGATAACAAAGATGCCGACGATCTCAAGCGCACAGCAGGACAAGCTGAAGCAAAAGGCCTTTTCTCGCGGACGGTTTTTGTGTATCTTACGGCTGTTCGTTGTGGCGTGAGCCCGTGAGGATGTTTCATTTTTGGCGACTGGACGATGGCGCAAGTGCGTGAACAATGGCATAGCAGGGCTGCCTTTATTATGGCGGCCGTCGGTTCGGCGGTGGGACTGGGCAATGTCTGGCGGTTTCCCTATGTTGCGTATTCGAGCGGCGGGGGAGCCTTTCTGATTCCGTATTTTTTGGCGCTTTTTACCGCGGGCATTCCGATGCTCGTACTTGAGATGGGGCTGGGACAGAGGCTGCAAAAAGGCGTGCCATTGGCTTTCGGGTCCGTGCGCAAGCCGTTGCAGTGGTTCGGCTGGTGGGCGGCCGGGCTCAGCGCGGCCATTGTTATTTACTATTCCACAATTCTGGCGTGGTCGTGGGTATATCTGTGGCATTCCTTCGGATTGAACTGGGGTGACCAGCCCGAGCAGTTTTTTGTCAACAACGTCCTGCATCGGTCCTCGGGGCCAGGTGAGATCGGTCGGCCGGTCCTTGCGTTGGTTGTCGGGATGGTGCTTACGTGGTTGACCATCTATCTCATTCTGCGAAAGGGCGTGCGCAGCGTAAGCAGAGTGGTTATGGTAACAGTTCCGGTGCCGATTGTGCTGCTGGTGGTCCTGCTGGTTCGCGGACTGACTTTGCCCGGGGCAATGGACGGAATTCGGTACTATCTGACCCCTGATTTCGGCAAACTGGCCGAGCCCGGCATATGGTTGCGGGCGTATGGGCAGATATTCTTCTCGCTGAGTCTGGCCTCGGGCGTAATGATCGGGTACGGCTCATATCTCGGGAAGAGGGCGGAGATCAACAACAGCGCATTTATAACGGGCCTGGCCAACTGCGGCACGAGCTTCTTTGCGGGCTTCGTCGTGTTTTCGATGCTGGGATATCTTGCGCACGTGCAGGGATTGCCCGTGCCGGAGGTGACGGCCAGCGGGACGGGCCTGGCATTTGTGGCGTTTCCGACCGCGATCAGCCAGTTGCCGGCTCTGAATTCGCTTTTCGGGATCATATTCTTTGTTGCGCTGTTGACTCTCGGCATTGATTCGGCATTTGCTCTGCAGGAAGCCTTTACCACCGGTTTTCAGGACAAGTGGCGGATTGGACCTGAGAAACTGGCGCGGGGATTCGTCCTTGTGGCGCTACCGATTTCGCTGGTCTTTGTGACGCGGGGCGGCTATTACTGGTTCGATATCGTGGATAAATGGATTTGCGACTTCGGGCTGGTGATATCGGGGCTGATTCAGTGCGTTGTCGTGGGCTACCTGTACCGAGTCGAAGATTTCCGGAGCTATCTGAACGATCAGTCGGAAGTGCGGCTGGGCAGGTGGTGGATCTGGGCGCTGCGATACGTCACGCCCGCGGTGCTGTTGGTCATTCTGGCGGGCAACATCGTGGCCGATATCAAAGAGGGTTATGAGGCGTATCCGCGCTGGGCCACCGTACTCGGCGGTTGGGGAACGCTGCTGCTCTTGCTCGCTCTCGGCTACTTTCTATACAGACGAGCGGGTGCGGCCGAGCACGATTAGAGGATTTTCAGATGCCTGTTTCTGCATGGATCATGTTTGTTCTGGCCTGCGCTGTGCTGTACGGCGGGCTTGCGGTCTGTATCGCGATAGCCGTCCGCCATCGCGGGAAATAGCGCGTTGCGCCACTGCAAGAGTGGCGCAAGTCGGCATGCGCAACGCGATTCGACGTCCGCGAGGGCGAGCGTCAGATCCGCACGGCAATACGGCTGCTATTTCTCTTCGACAACCGGCGCGGTATTATCAGCGTTCGTGATGCCCGGCGGGAGTTCCAGGATTCGGATATTGCGGAAATGGATCTCGGCCCCTTCGGACTCCAGGCAGATATAGCCCTTCTTGACTGGTGACATGCTCACGCCGTTAACGAATTTGCCGTTGACGGACAGCTTGATCACGCCGTCAACGCAGACAATCGTGTATTTGTTCCATTGGCCCCGGCCTTTGCAGCGTTTTTCCCACGATTTGCTGCGTTTGCCGCGAGGGTTGTCGGGAACGGTTTCCAGTCCCGCAGTTCCGAAGATTTCGCCATGCACGTAGGCGTCGGTGGCGTTATGCTGCACCGACCAGTCCAGTTCGAGTATCTGTATTTCGACGCCCCTGGGCAGGCGCTTGCCCTCCGGAGGCACGCCCTCGCTCCAGACAAACGTGCCCGAGTTTCCCCCCGCTTCGAGATGTTTCCATTCGAGTTGAAGGATGAAATTCTCGTACTGGCGTTCCGTTCGCAGAACGCCGATAGGGTGTCCACTACAGACGAGTACATCGTCGCGGGCCTTCCATGTGTCGGGACTTGTGTTGACGTTGACCCACCCGGAGAGATCCCTGCCGTTGAACAGCGGGTGAAAATGGGGGACGTTCTCAGCGGAGAGGCAGATGGTCGCAAAAAAGAGTGTGGTCAGATACGTGAGCACGATTGTGGTTTTCTTCATGGCCTGGCCTCCTTATACGTCAATACGATTGGTCCGAGCATTGCCCCGCAAGATTGCCTGCGGCGCACACATATTAGCAAATAGCTGAGAGATGTTCATTTGTTTTTCGCACCAACACCCTCCTTTGGCGCTTGCGCCGAACCTGACGCGACTGCCTCGGTGTTGCCGGAGCCCTGACCGAACAGATAGCCCAAAATGAAGGTGACAAATGTTCCTATCACGATAAGCCAGCTCCAGGCTAGACCGACGTGTCCCAATTTCGAGAGTATCATCAGGGCGGCCGTGACAGCAGTGCCGCCGATCATGGCGAGAATGTTGCCTTTGTTTGCCCGGCGCCTGGTGAGCAGGCCCAGGAGAAAGACGCCGAGAATGGAGCCGCCGGTCAGCGAGAATATCTGGAACGCAAACCAGAGGATGTTCTTGACCGGTTCGCACGCCAGCGCGATCAGGGCGAGGATCAACCCGAAGACGACGATACCGCATCTGGAAACAAGGAGATAGTGGCGCTCGCTCGCGTTTCTTCGGATCAGCGGCCGGTAGATGTCCGTCACGAAGGATGAACACAGCGAACTAAGGGGCGAATCGATGCTGGCGAGGATGATGGCGGCCAGGAGCAGGCCCTTGAGCCCCGTCGGAAGCGAATGCGCGACGAAATGGGACAGCACCTCTTTTGCCTCAGCGGGACTCTGAACGCTCGGATTCTGCCGATAAAAGACGAAGAGAAGCGTTCCGATGGCGAGATAGACACACATGATCGGAATAACGGTGATGATGGTGGATACCAGCGTGCGCTGGCTGGTCCGGCGGGTCTTGACGGTGAGCAATCGCTGGACCATTTCCTGATCGGTGCCGAAGGCAGCCAGACCGATGAAGAAGGCGTTTGCACTGCCCGCCCAGAAAGTCGTCGGATCGTTGAGATCGAACTCGAAGCGGAAGAAGCTCAGGCGGCCGGCGTTGTCCGCTATGCGCCATGCGGTGGCAAGACCTCCGTCGATGTGGCACACAAGATATATAAGCAGAGCAACACCCGCGATCAGGAACGCGACTGCCTGGTATGCGCCGGCCCAGACAACGGCCTTGATGCCGCCAAAGGCGATGAAAATGATACTGACGATGGTAAACAGTAGCAGCGTCTGGCCCAGATTCCAGCCCATGATGACAGCTACGCCCAGGCAGGCGGCGTACAGCCGTACGCCCGAGGCGATCAGTCGCGTGATAAAAAAGAAGACCGATCCGGCGTACTGGGTTTCGGGGCCGAAACGGTGGCGGAGGAATTCGTATATGCTGGTGCAGTTGTATTTGTAGAAGGCTGGGATGAAGAGAAACGCCACCGAGATGCGGGCGACCGCCGAGCCGATGAAGAACTGAACGTACTCCCAGTTCTCGCTGTAGGCGGTAGCGGGAAAGCCAACGATGGTCAGCGCGCTGATCTCGGTGGCCACGAACGAAAGGCATGCGACGATCCACGGGACGTGGCGCCCGCCGAGAAAGAAGTCGTTCGTGTCCCGTTCTTCCCTGCCGAATACGTAGGAAATAACGAAAAGCAGCATCACTGCGATGCCGACCAGTGCAATGTCAGGCCACGCGAGTGACTCGACGGTGTTCTGTGATGCTACTGCTTCGATGGCCCGCCTCCTTCGATTGCTGCACGCAGGAAGTGGTTATTGTCGGCGAGTATTCGCATGGCCCCCTCGAGGTCCGTCTTTCGATAGTGCATGACGATTGCCGGTTTCACGCGGCCATCTGCACGCGACAGCAAGGCCCGGGCCCGGGGACGCGACAAATGCGTGATATCCATGACGATGCGGATCGAGCGGTCCCGCAGCTTCTCGTTTGTGGCTTTGAGATCGACCATGAGATTGCCATAGACCTTGCCCAGCTTGATCATGGCCCCGGTTGTCAGCGTGTTGAGCACCAGCTTGGTGGCGGTACCGGCCTTCATTCGTGTCGAACCGGCAATTACTTCGGGGCCGACGACCGGATTGATAACGATCTCAGCCGGTATATTCTTCACAGCTTCCGGCGCGCAGGTCACGAAGATGGTGGCTGCACCGATTCGGCGGGCGCGCTGCAGGGCAGCGAGCACGTAAGGAGTAATGCCGCACGCCGCCAGGCCAACAACCACGTCGTCCCCGCGAATACCTTTCTTGTCGATCACCTCGGCGCCGTCTTGAGGAATATCTTCGGCTCCCTCTGCGGATTTGACCAGAGCGCCGCGACCTCCAGCGATAATGCCCTGCACCAGCGAAGACCTGACTCCAAAGGTCGGGGGGCATTCCGAGGCGTCGAGAACGCCGAGCCTTCCGCTGGTTCCTGCCCCAACATAGAAGAGTCGGCCACCTTTGCCGAAGCGATTGACGATCACGTCGATTGCGGCTGCGATCTGCTCCCGCTGACTCCTGACGGCCCCGGCCACCCGGGCATCTTCAGCGTTTATCACATCGACAATGCCAAGCGTAGAGAGCCGATCGATCTGCTCGCTGGCGGGGTTGTGTTTCTCAGTTGTCAGAAGATGGCGGCGTTTCGTCATGCCGGGACGATCTTTCCCAAAACGACTTTTCGGTCGGCTCCCGTTGCAGCCGGCACATTGCCGGTTAGTCCCTTAAGCGTAGCGAGGGCCAGAATCGCGAAGCTGACGGCCTCTTTCGCGTCGCTGCTGATGCCGAATTCGTCTGTCGTGGTGATTCTAACGCCCTCGAGTTGCTCGTTCAACATGTGCACCAGTGTTTTGTTGTGCGCCCCGCCCCCGCAGAGGAGCAGTTCGTTCGGCAGGGCGGGCAGGAACTTACGATACGACATGGCGATTGCAGCGGCGGTGAACGCGGTTGCCGTTGCGACAAGGTCGGCAGGGGCAACGTTGTTTACCTGAGCTGTCCGGCGGATGCAATCGACGAAAGCCGTGCCGAAATGCTCCCGGCCTGTTGACTTGGGCGGCTGCTTCGCTATGAACGGATGCCGCAGCATTTCTTCCAGCATGCCCGCGTGCACACTGCCGCGGGCGGCCAAAGCACCGTTTCGGTCGTACGTGGATCGGCCGTTGGTTGTGGATTCGATGAGGGCGTCGATGACCATATTGCCCGGGCCGGTGTCAAATGCGACTACGTCGTCTTCCGTGCAGCCGGCGGGGAGAAACGTAACGTTTGCGATACCCCCGATGTTCTGAATGGCCCGCGAAAGGGTGCCGTGGTGAAAAAGAAAGTAGTCCGTGTATGGAACAAGGGGCGCTCCCTCTCCGCCCGCAGCGACATCGCGACAACGGAAGTCTGCGACGACGGTTGCCTTCATACGTTCCGCGATGACCGAAGGCTCGCCGATTTGCAGCGTGGAGGCGACCTGTGCGTCGGCGTATCGTTTACCAGAGGGATTGTGATAGATGGTCTGACCGTGCGACCCGATAAGGTCCAGCGAATGGGGCGATATGCTGCTATCCCGGCATAGTTGCAGGATGGCATCGCCGAAGACGTGGCCCAGAACGAAATTGCAGTGACATATCCCTTCGGCGTCGGTCTTCTCGCGGTGGCACAGGCTCAGTACTTTTTTGCGGAGATCCGCGGGGTAAGGGTATGTATTGAACGCAACAAGCCTGACGGCCGTCTGCTCGATATCGACAATTGCTGCATCCACACCGTCAGCGGATGTGCCGGACATAAGGCCCGCAGCGCGAATGCATTCACCCGCCCGGGCTTTCTCGATCAGGGATTTCAATATATGCATGTCGAGTCATTCATTGCCGGATAGACCAGATGGATTATAGACTGCCGTGCCGGGGTTGGCAAGACGCGCGCGGGTATTTACAGATCGGGCCGGAGATGCTATCACAGTGTCGGCGGCTTCAACGCTTGCAAACGTCTTTGGCCTGACAACGAAAAGGATCGGATTATGATCGCTTGGAGATTTATGAGTAAACCAGGGCAGGGGAGCCTGCTCGGAGCGATTGCTTGCCTATTGCTTTGGGCGCCGGTGCTTATCGAGCGGGCTGCCGGCTCTTCGGCGCCTCGCGTCGAACCGGGAATGGAATACGTGCACGAGCGAATCGGAGATGTGCCGTGGTCGATTCACGCTGTGAAGATTCGCAGAAGTGACGCGAAGTATCGAGTCGTATCGCGTCTGGCGAATGGTTCGATTCCCGGGCTGTTTCCTGTCAGCGGCCAACTGGACAAACTGCCTGAGTCGTCAGGCAGACCGGTAGCGGCCGTGAACGGGGATTTCTTCCACATTCGGCCCGGCCTGTATCAGGGCGACCCTATCGGCCTGCACATCGCCGGCGCCGAACTGGTCAGCAGGCCCATCGGTGACAGCTTTTGGATTGACAGGCGGGGCGAGCCACGTATCGGCCTGGTCATGCCCCGTTTTAGAGCGACCGTTGCCGGCGATGTGGACTTTGCATTTGGGCTCAATGAGAAACGTGAGGACGGCAAGGCGGTGCTGTACACGCCCGCGATTGGCGAATCGACGCGGACCTCCGGCGGATTGGAGTTTGTGCTGCGACCCCGGAGCAGGGGTGAATGGCTGCCTTTACGAGCCGGGGCGCATTACGACGCGGTGGTGGCGGCGATCAGCGACAAGGGGAATTCGCCTGTCGAAGCAGAGGAGATGGTGCTTTCCGTAGGTCCGGAGATGGCGAAGCGGCTGCCGGTGATACAGCCCGGTGCGGGCGTAACGTTGTCGCTGAACACATCGCCCGATCTGAACGGCGTTCGTACGGCCATTGGCGGCGGGCCTGTGCTGGTGCGCGACGGCAAGGCGGTGGGGTGGAAGTCACGACCTGTACGGCACCCTCGAACGGCCGTGGGCTGGAATGAGGAATATTTGTTCCTTATCGTCGTCGATGGAAGGCAGGAGGGACTTTCGGCGGGCATGAATTACCCGGAACTGGCGGGACTTGCCATTCGACTTGGCTGCACGGAGGCTATCAACCTCGACGGAGGCGGTTCATCCACGCTATGGCTGGGCGGACAGGTCGTCAACACCCCTTCGGATGGAACCGAGCGATGGGTCGCCAACAGCCTGGTTGTCGTCGCCATTGATGCAAACAACGCTCAGCAGCAGGAAGGCGGACAGGATGTCACAAGCAAGTGAAAGCGCCAGGGAGTTCCTGTCCGGAGAGCGGGCGTTTCGGCTGGGTAGTCTGCTCACCGAATCCTTTCATCCCGGAACGGAGACTCTCTCAGAGACTATCACGAGCGACATAGAGGCCGGCGTGCGAATGCTTCAGTCCGTGGATCGGGATATCCCGCCGGCCGCAGGCGCGGTCCTGAGCCGCCCGGTTTTTGCCGATTTGATCGAAGCGTTCTATTTGACGTTGAGAGCAGGCGGGCGGGTGTACTTCACCGGGTGCGGCGCGACGGGCCGGTTGAGCATACTCCTGGAAGCGGCCTGGAGAGAGTTCTGGCAGCAATTCAGTGCACGCCATGAGGGATTGGCCGCGGCGGTGCCGTCGTTCGAGGATCGGTGCGTCAGCGTCATGGCAGGGGGAGATTTCGCACTGATAAAGTCGGTCGAGGGTTTCGAAGATTTCCCGGATTTCGGCCGGCGGCAACTGCGCGAGGCAGGCGTGAGACAGGGCGATTTGGTGGTTGCCATTACCGAAGGCGGGGAAACGCCGTTCGTCATCGGGACTGCATGGGAAGGGCTCGATGCCGGGGCGAAGGTGTTCTTCGTGTACAATAATCCGACGGACTTGCTTGTGCGTCGCGTTCAGCGCAGTCGCGAGGTGATCGAGGAACCGCGGATTGCCAGGCTGGATTTGACTACCGGTCCTATGGCGATTAGCGGTTCGACACGGATGCAGGCGGTAACGGTGGAGCTTCTGGTTGTCGGGGCTGCCCTGGAAATTGCACTGACGCAGTTGCTAAGAGGCTATCTCGACGAATCGAAGATGGCACAATTGGGCATGGGCCGCCTGGCTGGACAGGATTACTGCGACCGGTTTGAGAAGTTACTGAGTGAACTGGAGAGTGCCGAATGCGTTGCCGCAATGACCCGGATGATAGCGTTCGAAGAGGATATCTACCGACAACAGGGATTGGTTACGTATCTGGCGGACTCGCTGCTGCTCGACGTACTAACCGATACGACCGAGCGCTCGCCTACGTTCATGGTGCCGCCGTTTCGCAGGCAGGGGGATATGCAGTCGCCGATTTCGTGGGCCTTTGTTAAGAATCCGATGCTCTCCACAGTGGATGCCTGGCAGCGAATGTTGCGGCGTGATCCGCGGACTCTGCGCTGGAATGCGAGCACATATGCGGAGTTGAATGCCCCCGATGTCCTGCAATCGGACCCGCCCTCGCTTGACAATGAGGAAATCTGGAGATTCCGGATTGGCTGTGAGCCCGATGACAGCCGCACGCAGGGGCCAGTTTCGGCCGTCATCACGGTTGCGGCAGCGGGCGACGAACAGAGATTGCTTGACGTGCCGTTTGAGAGAGAGACCGGCAAGTACTCAACAAGCGCACCACTGACAGTTGGTCTAAGGACCAATGCGACGGATGAAGGGCGGGGCTTCTGCTTCCCGGTTCAAATCCATCCTTCGCCGCTGAGACTTTGGGAGCACCTGGCGGCCAAGCTGATTCTAAACACCGTCAGCACCGGTACGATGGTTCGTCTGGGCAGGGTGTGCGGCAACGCGATGATCTGGCTGTCGCCCAGTAATAAGAAACTGATCGACAGAGGCTGTCGCCTGATCGCACACGTCACAGGATGCAGCTACGAACGAGCGTGTGAGACGCTGCATAAGGCGATGGAACAGGTCAAGGGATGGCAACAGCAGGGCAAAGCATGTCCGTCACCCGTTGCGCTGGCGATAGATCGACTAAGCGGAACGGACCGTCACTAGCAACGACCGGCAGGACCGGATCTGCATGGCCTGTGGCCGTTCTTCACACGGGCTTAATCCTTTGGGCTCAGACACATAACGCTACCGTCCTGGAGTGAGATGAACAGCCGTTTATGGGCCGCGACGAGTCCGTCGAATACGGGGGCGAACGCCAATTCGCGTTCGGCCAGTACGCTGCCTGTATCCGCATTGAGCATTCGCAGAATGGCCCCCTTGCGATTCTCAAACGCGGCCATCGGATCGGCCGGATCGACCACGTCGGGCGGTCCGAGGACAAACAACCGGTCGTGCGCCAACACCATCGCCCGGATTCGAATGTCCATCCAGTTGTGCCACGCCGGCGGCTGCATTCGTGTAAAGCCCCATCCTTTGGTGGTGCCGCGAGTCTGGCTGTCGAGAACGGGCTTGTTGCCGTTGTCGTCTGCGAAGAGCAGGTAACCTGTCTGGCCGGGCGTAAAGAGGGGGCTTTGGAGGTTTCGGGATGGATAAGCCCCGACCGCGTAGGTTCTGCCCGGGCCGACGACGAGCAATTGCCCGGTTTTGGCGGCCCGATGTGCGATGTAGTAACCCGGCCAGGTGGCCGAGTACATCCAGAATGTGCGGTTGAACCACGAATCATCGAGAAAGCCGGCGGTCGAGAACACATGCAATCCGATCTTGCGGTCGCCAAGATTGTGGCTGCCGTGATCGCGATGTAGTTGCTCGAGCAGATGCTTCTGTGTGCGTTCGAGCCAGTCTCGCTGGTGGGTCTCGTAGTCCTGGCCCGGTTCAGCATCTGCAACGATAAACGGCTGGCCGGACAGGTCCATGGCCTTGACCCGCTGATCCGAATCGGGCATTACATAAGGGACCCGCTGCGGGTTCAGTTGCAGATCGAACTTGGTCTGCCCGAGATAAATGAAATCATCCTGGCTGACCAGGACATCCGACTGTACGCCTTCCATGTGGTAGGCCGGTACGAACGGTTTGCCCTCTGCGTCTTTCCGCGTTCTGGCCCAGGTGTCGACGCGCGCCTGGTGCAGAACTTTCCCGGTCGCGACGTCGATGCCATAAAGCCAGACACCCCCGTCCAGATAGGAAGACCGGCCGGCTGTGCAGTAGACAACGTCGTTGCGTACCAGGACGCTCCCATGAACGCGCCACGGGGATTCGAGTCGGCCGAACGCTACGATGCGCTTATCCAGCGGAGCCGCTCGAAACCGCCAGACCAGGGCCCCGTCCGAGGCCCGGAGGCAATAGACGTGCCCATCGGCGGATCCAAAAAGGACCAGCCGGCCGCACAGGCTCGGCGGCGAATCGACAGGCCCGCCCGCAGTAAAAACCCAGGACTGACTGCCGTTCGAGACGTTCAATGCGTAAACCGTGCACGTGTTCTTTGCAGCCACGTAGAGGTGTTCTTCTCCTACGGTTGGGGGCGTCAGTCCGCCCTGTAGACTCGTTCGCCATCGCTCTGCGACTACCGAGGGTACGGCACAACTCGTTGAGCCGGTGCGCCGCACGTCGCGGCGATACGTCGGCCAGATGTCTGCGCGATCAGCAGCCTTCGATGCCAGTTCAGGACCCTGTGCATAAGCCGCTCCGCGAATCAATCGGCCCGCCAGCGGAATGTCCTTTTCCGGCAGGTCTGCAGTGGCGGCCGGAGCGAGGGCGTTGAACCCCGTGAGTTTCACGCCCGGATAGCAGAAGCACGGGTGGGGCGGAGCGTACAGCAATCCGTTGCAGGGCATGATGCCGTAGCCGCAGGGACCGCGGACCCAGTCGTTTTGCGTGTCATCCCCGCCGCAAATGCTGACAAACTCGACGCCGCGAAATGGTGTAACAAGGAAGTTGTCGGTTGCCTTGCTCTGATAGCAGCGGAGGTGATGTCCCGGAGTGAATACATCATCCGTTTGCAGCCGTGTCGCAATGTCGCCCGTATTGAGATGTCGCCCGACTACCTGCTCGCCCTGCCAGTGCCACACGCGGTCGTTTGCGACGAACATTTCTCTACGATTTATCCCGGCGTTCACGGCCCATTTGCGCTGACCGTTCTCGGTCGAGACAGCGTGAATTTCTCGTCCGATCATCAGTAAAAGGAGCGCATCATGTGCCACGATAAGCGAGGCGGGCTTGTCGCATGTAATATTCCACACAGGCTCGCCGTCTCGAAGGCTGCGGCAATAAAGCCGACGTCCTTCCTGATAAAATACCCTGTCGTCTTTGGCCGTGAGCGAACAGGGGCGGACGTTGACATCGTGCTGCCAGAGTGTCCGGTCGCTCTGCGTATCGATGGCCATCACGGTGCTGTTGTTCTTCTGCAGCAGGAGAACGTTTTCGATAAGTCTCAGTTCCTGCGTGCCTTCGGTTTGGGCGTATGTGGTTAGTACTTCCCCCGTAGCGCCATCGAGAACCGAGACCGGAGCATTGTACCCCAGGGTCATAAACACGCGGTTTTCAGCCGCAACGAGACGCCGGGGGATTGTCTCGGGTATGCTCCGCAGCGCCCGCTTGCTCCAGCGATCGGAACCCCATTTGTCCATCGAACGTTTCCAGAGCAGTACCCCGTTGAAAGCGTCGCGTGCGGTCAAGGTCCATCTTTCGGGCAGCGAGGGCGTTGTCACACCCGTCAGCCCTTCGTCGAACACATAGAACAGCCGACCACCGGCCGAGACCATCGCGCACAGGCTGCTGTTGAACTCATGACTTCGGCTCCACAGCGGTCCGGCTATCCACTGAAAGCCTCGCGGCGGTCCGACACGCTCATCGTGAGCAACCGCATTGCCCGAGGCATCGTGCAGGAAATGCGACCATTGATCGATCTGCTCGGGCCAGTCCTTGGTTTGCCGTTTCCATCCTTGCCCGGTCTTTGTGCAAATCGTACCGCCGGGGACCACGACGCGCAGCATCTCATGCTGTGGGAGGTCATACGGATCGGTTACGACCAGGAGATTGACAAGGTTGTCCGCATATGGCAGGTGTACGCCGTCGAAGGTATCTGCCGTAATACAGCCGGAGAGTCCTTGCTCGTAGAAGCGGCGGCGCGCCTTTTCCACGAGGCTGGCATCTGTGTCCAGTCCCTGAACGAGATATCGCCGGCCGGCCCGCAATGACGCGGTCAGTGTCCCGTCGCCGCAGCCGATGTGTGCGATCAAACCGCCATGGGCGCCTGCGACATCGAGAACCCGTGCGGCAGTGTCTGCGGCCCGTGCAGGACCAACTTCCCTCGCTGTTATCGTTTGGGTCGACAGCAACAGCGACAGCAGAGAGACTATCAAACAGTGAATTTGCCTGTTCATGGACACCTCCAATCATCAGAATTGACCAGGCGGCAAAGCCAGAGTCTACCGCTTCAACCCCGCCAATTCAACCGCATATGTGCGATAGTGCGGTAGATATGGAGGATCAGTTTCCAGGCGATCCAGCATGCCAGCGGGACAATGAACACCAGAGGCAGAAATGCAGCCAGCAGCCAGTGCCTCGAACCTGGCGTCCTCGCGTCTCGATTCGGTGGAACAGTATGGGCGGGCAGGTACACCATCAGCCCGTATACGAACGTCCACATGCCCACCTGGAGCAGATTCTGAGGACCGAAGGACAGGGTCTCGGCAAGGGTCCCGTTCAAACCGAACAGCAGCAAGACCTCAACAGGAGAGAAGGCGTATCTGTCAAGCAACCACGCCCAGCAGATGAACATGGGAACGAATGCAATGACGCTGTGAAAGAGCACGACTTCCAGATAGTTCCGGGACGCGGTGATGCGGGCTGCATCGCTGACGGCTCCGAAAAGCGGAGCGGCGTTGGTCAACGAGGTGGTGACAGCCTCTTCGAGCATGGCCAGCACAATGCAGAACAGGACGAAGCGAATCTTCCAGTTGATACGGATGTTCTTGACGGCGGCGACGATGCGATCTCGAAACAGACGCATGACGATACCGCCGAAGACGCACCAGATGACGATAAGGCTGATGCCCATGCCGAGAATGGCCCTTTTGTCCGCATCGGACTCCGTGCTAAAGACAATCACCGATACCGCCGAGGTAATGATAACCCCCCAGGCTCCGATGACCTGGAGCAGTCTGGCCGCCATTCTGTCGTTTCGTGACATAAGACCGTTCAATCTAATCGATTCGGCCTGTCCGTCAAGTCCGCCTCGAAGTACAGTTTCATTTTGCCTGACCCATGCAGGGCCGGTAGAATGCGGGGTTGCGTAGCCGTCTGGTGTATGCAGAAATAGTCAGTGCGTTCTATCGTTCAAAGTGGCCGCCGGTTCCGGGAGATACCTATGGTACCATGCAATGAAGTCAGCGTCGGCAGAAAGAGCATTACACGCCGGGACTTCCTGCAGAAGACCGGTGCAGTTCTCGCATCATGGCAGGTCTCGCGGGCGATGGCTGATGCGACGGAGAGCCGCAGGCCGAACGTGATAGTGATCGTAGCTGACGATCTGGGATACGGGCAACTGAGTTGCTATCCTCATTTGCTCGATGTCCACACGCCGAATATCGACCGCATCGCAACTACAGGGCTGCGGATGACCGACGGTTATGCAGCCGATGGCATGTGCTGGCCTTCGCGCGGGTCCATATTAACCGGGCGTTACCATCAGCGATGGCAGTCGCGTGCGAATATCCCTGCGAAAGAGCGCATGCTGGGCAGCTACTTGCGTCAGGCCGGCTATACGACCGGATGCATCGGCAAGTGGCACAATACAGGTTCGATCGGTGAGTGGGACGGCAAACCGGAAAACCATCCGTTCGGCAGAGGTTTCGACGAGTTCTTCGGGTTTCTCGGAGGCATGCACGACTACTTCGACTGGGATCTCGGCACACACTGGAAAGGCGGCCGAAACCGACCCCACTACATGCCCATATATGATGGCAAGCAGCGAGTCGAAGGGACCGGTTATCTGACCGACGTATTTACTCAAAAGGCGGTTGATTTCGTTGACCGAAACAAGGACGAGCCCTTTCTCCTCTACCTGTCGTACAATGCGATCCATACCCCCTTGCAGGCCCCGGCCGAATGCCTCAAGCGGTTCAACGACGGCAAAACGAGTCGCGATCTTTGGCGGGCGATGCTGTACGCAACGGACCGAGGCATTGGGAGTATTCTCGATGCGCTGGAAGGGCTGCGGTTGCGAGAGAATACGATGGTTTGGTTCATCGGTGATAACGGTGGCTACCCGGTGGACCCGAGCGAGTCTGTGAACTGGCGATTCAAAGGGCGAAAGGGCACATTCTACGAAGGCGGCATTCGCATCCCCTGGCTGGTGAGTTGGCCCGGCGTACTACCGCAAGGCAGGGATTATACCGAGTCGGTCATGCATATTGACGTTCTGCCGACCATTCTGGCCGCAGCCGGCGCCAGAGAAGGCAATATAAGCGCCATGGACGGCACAAATCTCCTGCCATACTGGACGGGCAAAAAGCCCGCGCCGCCACACGAAGCGCTGTTCTTCGGCGATCCACGGCGCAGCAGCTTCGCCGTGCGCTGCGGAGACTGGAAGTTGGTGTCCAACCCGGGCAGAGGGAAGTTGAAAGAGGATGATGTGGGCGCCGGCTTATTCGATTTGAAATTGGACCCCGCCGAGCAGCGGAACATGCGCGCGCAAAAACCCCGTATCGCAGAAGAGTTACGCAACAAAGCGAAGTCGTGGGCAGGATCCCTGTAGGCAGTCGAGACGTCAAGCCGTATCATCGACGGAAAGCAGCAATCGAGACCGTGTCGGGCCTTTGATTATCATATCTCGAGCGCGGGATATGAGTGGAGAAAGGGCAAAGTCTGCCCACAAATTGCTTGTTGCCCGTACACGGAATTGGTAGACTGGTGTGGTATGTGGTTGTCGCCGCTCCGGCAGTTGTGGATGAAAAGCTGACGGTGACAGTGCACGCGACAAATGTGGTCGCAATATGGGTGCGGGCCACGCATGTTAGGAGATTCCGGCATGTCTCGCAAGAGAGGTTTTACTCTGATTGAATTGCTCGTTGTTATCGCGATCATCGCGGTGCTGATGGGAATACTCCTGCCTGCAATGAAAAAGGCGAAGGAGTTGGCCCAGGGAGCGGTATGCAAATCCAACTTGAAGAATTTCGGGCTGGCGGTTGCCATGTATGCGGACGACAATGACGACAAATTCTGCGACCCCCGCAACTGCTATTTCAAGACGTGGCAGGCATTCGACGCGGAGTCCGGGCTGACCAGCTACGGGCACCTTCGCTGGTGCAACGGCGACGTGAATCTAAGAGACCATCCGGAGTATGGCGGCCATCTGTACCCGTACTTCAAGGAAGCTCGGGCCTTTATCTGCCCGGCGTTCAGGAACTACACGGTTCGGCACTCCGAAGACCATTTCTTCCAGGACTACGGCAGCCAGTTGCGCAATTACGATCCCTGGTATAACTACACGATGAATGCGTACCTGGGCAGCGAGGCGAACAGCGTGGAAGAATCTCGCGTGCGGCGTATGTCCGAGGTGCGACGACCGGCCGAGACATTCTCGTTTGCCGAGGAGAGCTGCTACGTCGATACGGCGTACAATGTCTCGGGCCTCAACGACACGTTTATGGTTCCGGGCAGCGACAGTATGATCAAGGACTGGCTGTCGCACAGCACGTCGCAGGGCAGTTACCTCTTGATCAAGCCCGGACCCGACGGGGTCGGGCCGTTCTGGGACGTCATAGCGGGGTTTCATCACGCCCCGTCCGGCGATCCCTTGAATGGAAAAGGCAACTGTGTGTTTCTCGATGGTCATGTCTCCGCCCATTCGCGGTCTGAGACATTCCCGCTGGCTTACCCGCGTTAGCCTATCCGCACAAGGTCCGACCGACCGCCTGCCGCCGGGCCATACACTACGTGAGCGGGACAGGCGTGCCGCATTGCCAAGATGGCGGTATACTCGCGCTCGTAGATGCATTGTAATAGGGCCGTTGCGAGGCCAGGGCGTCTGTCACGGCATTTTCATTCGTTTGCTGGGCGCACGCCATTTTCCGGTTCGATGATTATGGCATCTGACATTGAACAATACCTTAGAGCGGTCTGTCGCAGTCGATTCACCGGTTCTGGAGAGCCCGAGTGCGTGCATCCTCCGCGGACAGGTCGGTTCAATGACAGCCTTTTCTTCGCGATGGACGGCCGGCAGTTCGTATTCCGTATGGCGCCGCGTTCGGATCAGGGATTCCTCTTTTATGAAGTTGGTATGATGGCGCAGGAGCCCGAGATTCACTCGCTCGTGCAAGCGCATACCAATGTTCCGGTTCCGAAGATTCTCTTGTACGACGACAGTGGCCGGATCGCTCCGAGGCCGTACTTGATAATGGAGAGACTTCCCGGCACGCCGTTTTCTCAATCGGTGGACACCTCCACCGATGACGTGTACAGGCAGGTGGGACGGCACCTGCGGCAAATTCACGGCATTACGCGCGATCGCTTTGGCTATTTGGGCGCACATCATCCGACGGCGGCGTGCGAGACGTGGGGCGAGGCTTTTGAGGGGATGTGGAACAGGCTCCTTGATGACATCGTTGCCTGGGATGGCTACACAAGAGCGCAGGCCGACAGGCTCAGGACGCTTCTCGACCGAGACAGAGCCCTGTTCGAGCGTCATATTCCTTCCTCCCTGCTGCACATGGATGTATGGGCTGAGAACATTCTGGTGGATGACTCGGGGCAAGTAACGGGAATAGTCGACTGGGATCGGGCTCTCTGGGGCGATCCCGAGATAGAATTCGCTGTGCTGGACTATTGCGGCGTAAGTATTCCGTCTTTCTGGGAAGGCTATGGAGCAGATCGCGACACGAGTCCCCCCGCGAGGCGACGCGGGTTGTACTACTACCTGTACGAGATACAGAAATACATAGTCATAGAACGTGGACGCTGTAACAACATTGCGGTTGCGGATCAATACCGTTGGCAGGCGATGCAGATTGCGGATCGGATGTAAGAGGTGATACAGCCGATCAGAAAGTCGGGACTATTGCAGGCCGCCGATATACTTTGTGCTTGCCCAGTCAACTGCATGAGTGAGACTTCTCGGCTCGCGCGATATGCTCGGTCACGAGAAATCACAACGAATGGATCACCTGCGCTGCCGACAGCAGGCCTCGGAGTCACTTCCGTTTGATTGCCGCGTCCACAGGGGTTGGTAGTCCTGCTTCAGATCGGCGTTCGTATTGGAGTCGGACTCAGATATTCAGAGAGCGCACCGCGTCAAGGACGCGAAGGAGTGGCCGATGCTGCCGGACTGTGTCAACAGAATACGCCCGTAACGCAAAACTGCGTTTCGTCTCAATACGCACAACGTTATAAGCGGTTGGATTCTTCAGCAGGATCCGCTGAGGCAGTCAGTAATGAAACAACAGTCGGCGTTCGGACAGCGGCCTTCAGCGGTCTTGTAGCATTGCATGTTGCCTTCGGCCTGCTGGATTGCATGAATCAACGCTGCTTTTCGCATCTTTCCGGGCTTGATTCCAAGTTCCCTGGCCTTGGCCTTGATTTCAGGCATGGTCATGTGTACTTCTCCAGATATTGTAACTGCTCCCTGCGATGCTCCGGCCCATGGCGACCGATACACTGAACAGCAGCTAGACCCATCGTATTCGGAGCAGTCCTGCATACCCTTGAGCCTTGTTCCATGGCACGTTCCCAACCACAACGCGAGCGGTTGAGTGCGATCCTCGATTGCATACCCTATTTCGGCCAAATTACGGCCAAACTGCATTCTGGAAGGGCCGCACAAATACTGCTTCTGCCTCGCCATGCCTTCAAAGGGCATCTTGCGAAACTGATGCGGCCGCGTTTTGGGACTTTCACCAGCGCAGCGGAGCGACAATTGGCGAAATGCTCAAATGCGGGGCCTTTCTTGCATACGTCATTTGGGGACAACGGCAAAATCCCGGCCCCTCCGGGTAGCAACACCAGCATATTTGCCGTAACGCGGAGAGCCGTGCGGGCCTTTTTTCTACGGCATCGCCGTTTTTCTGTAACAAATGCCATTTGGCGAGCGTCTGATACTGTGAGTTAATACGCAATACGAGGCCGGGTGAACTCGATTTACCGGCCGCAGGCGGTTTTGGTGGCTGTTTTTTCGCAGCATGCAGAGTGTAAGTTACTATAGGACAGAGAGTTGAAGTTTTTCGCGGGGTCCCGTTCGCCGCGCTTCGAGATGGTGGTCCTTCTGGGTGACTCCCCGGTGGACCGTGCTTTCCTGTTCATTCGCTTACAGGCATGTACTTGACACGGAAGGATCAATTGATTACATATGTAGTTGTGAAACTTTATACTTGTTTTAGGAATGCGGAGAAGTATGAACCCGATCAGCAAGAGCAATAAGAAACCTCTGGGGCAGTTATTGTGCGACAAGGCATATCTGGATAAGTCCAACCTTGATGTAGCCCTGGCCGAACAGAAAATCGAACACCGTCCGCTGGGCGAAATACTGGTTGACCTCGGATACATAACCGCGTCTCAATTGCATGAGGCGCTGGCGTTGCAGGTGGGTATCGAACGTGTGGACTTGAGTGATGTGACGATCGGTGGCGACTTGATCGGCCTGGTTCCGGCCGAATTGGTCAGCAAGTACAACATCCTGCCTCTGTGGCATGAAGACGGTCGGCTGGCGATTGCCATGACCGATCCCTTTCAGCCTCAGGTTCTGGAAGATTTGCGACTGGTAACGGGCCTGGCCGTTCGCAGGTATTATGCGGACCCTATAGAACTCGAACATGCGGTCATGAAGTTCTATGGCAGCAATGTGGCCCGTATGCTGGACAACCTCGCACCGGCCGATCAGCGCCCGGACGGTGAGGCCGGCCGCGAGGATGAATACTCCGCTGCCAAACTGCACGAACTGGCCAGGGAACCCTCTCTGGTAAATCTGGTCAATCTGATCATTCTGGAAGCCATCGAATCGCGTGCAAGCGATATCCATATCGAACCGTTCGAACAGGAAGTAAAGATTAAGTATCGAATCGACGGTTTGCTGGTTCCGCAGACGCCTTCATCCAAACGTCTGCATGCCGCGATTATCTCGCGAATAAAGATTATGGCGGACATGAACATCGCCGAACGATTTGTTCCTCAGGACGGCCACATTGAGTTCATGGGTAAGAAGGGCAAGATAGATATTCGTGTCTCGACGGTGCCGACGGTTTATGGTGAAGCGGTGGAACTGCGGCTTCTCGACCGAACCGCTTCTCTTATGCCTCTCGAAGAGTTGGGCATGGATCCGCAAACGCTGGAGGGCTTCGTGACGTGCCTGCGCAAAACGCACGGTATCGTTCTGGTTACGGGACCCACAGGTTCGGGAAAAACCACAACGCTGTATGCTTCACTGAACAAGATATTCACGCCTTCGGTGAAGATGATAACCATCGAGGACCCTGTCGAGTACAGGCTGGACGGCATCAATCAAATGCCCGTTAACGCCAAACGAGGCTTGACTTTCGCGACCGGACTGCGTCACATCCTCAGACACGACCCCGATATCGTGATGGTCGGTGAGATTCGCGACAAAGAGACCGCTGATATAGCGATTCGAGCGGCCCTGACGGGGCACCTCGTCTTCTCAACGCTGCACACGAACGACGCAGCCGGCGCCGTTACGCGTTTAATCGATATGGGCGTCGAACCTTTCCTTCTGGCCAGTTCTCTTGAAGGTATACTGGCGCAAAGACTCATTCGTGTCATTTGTCCGAAGTGTCGCGCGCCTTATCAGCCCGAGGAGCATATTCTCAAGAGTCTCAACGGGGCGGTGGAGATTAAACGCGACACGAAGTTCTACCACGGAGCCGGATGCAACGAGTGCAATAACACGGGCATGAGCGGCCGAAAAGGCATATTCGAACTGCTGAGGATCACCAGCAGAATACGTGAACTGATAGCTCAGCGCCCCAGCGCCGAACAACTCCTCAAGGCCGCGCCGCCCGACCACGTCAGTATGGTCAAGCATGGTATAGGCAAGGTGATGGAAGGCGTGACGACCCCTGACGAGATATTCCGTGTGGCCAAATCCATCACGGAGGATTGAGAGTTGGTTGGCCGTGAGAGCATCGGGTGTGATGCTTATGCAGGTAGCGTTCGGGCATGTGCCTGCGAGAAGAAAGGCGTCTTTTTTTGTTCCAACAGTGGGATTGAACGTTGAGTCATTATTACTACAAGGCGGTGGATCGAGGGGGCGAGCATGTAACGGGGACGGTGGAAGCCCCGGATCATAAGAGTGCTGTCGTTGCATTGACGGACAAAGGACATTTCGTGACCGAACTGGCCGAACAGGCCCAGGCGCCGGTCAACGATGCGGGTGCCGGCCTGTCTCTCGATGTTGGAAAACTGCTGAATCTTGGCTCCGGACGCGTCACCTCCAAGGACATCCTTGCGATGACGACCCAGTTGAGCACGGCCTTGCGGGCCGGGTTGCCGCTGTTCAATGCGCTTGAGCTGATCCGGCAACAGCAGACCAAGAGCGGAATGCGGAAGATGCTTGGCGAACTGGTCGAGGCCGTCAGTTCGGGCCAGTCGTTGTCGGATGCCATGTCCAAACACCCGAAGGTCTTTGATCCTCTGTATCTTTCGATGATTCGAGTCGGCGAAACGGGAGGCATCCTGGAGGAGACAACGTCACAATTGGCCGGCATCCTGGGCAGAGACGAGAAAATAAAGACAAGTATGAAGAATGCATCTGCGTACCCGATCTTCGTTCTGACGATCGGATTGGTTTCGGTTGGAATCATTGTGACGTGGATTCTGCCGAACATTCTGGCCGCCACGGGATCGAACGCCATCCAGCCGCTGCCGACACGAATTCTGCTCTGGCTGAGCGGTTTTCTGCGGAGCCTTTTCACGACGGTCCAGGGCTGGATCGTGATTGCGGCCATGATCGCGGGCATGTATTATCTGGTAAGATGGACCCGGACCAAAGGGAAGCTGCAGTGGGACACGTTCAAGCTTCGGATATTCATTCTGGGTTCGGTGCTGCGGACGATTGCGGTTGGTCGATTTGCCAGGACACTCGGTGCATTGACAGCCGGCGGTGTCACCATTCTTGAATCGCTGGCGGTGGTGCGCGACACGCTCGGAAATGAGCAACTGGGCCGGGAAATAGACAGTGTGGCGGAAAAGGTGAAACGAGGCGACTGTCTTGCCGATCCGCTGGGCAGCTCGGGGCTCTTTCCGCCGCTGCTCGTGCAGATCACGGCGATAGGTGAACAGACCGGCAAGCTGGACGAATTGCTGCTCAGTGCGGCCGATACGTTCGACGCCGAGGCGGATTCAGCGATCAATCGGTTCATGTCGCTGTTTCCGGCCATCCTGATATTGTTGCTGGCCGTGGTTATCGGGTTCATCATCGTTGCGACGCTGTTGCCGATTCTGATGATGTCCTTCGGTGCCGGCGGATTGTAGAGAATTGATTGGACACGCTTCTCATTGCGCGGGGCCTTGGAATCGACGCAAAGAGATATTGGCAAGCTGAAATGGTATCTTGTATAACCCGGATAGGGAATACACCGGGTTCAGGCAAAGACGAAAGGTGGTATAGATGAAGCGCAAGAGACAACGGAGAAGAGGCTTCACACTTGTGGAGTTGCTTGTCGTCATCGTTATTATCTCCATGCTGGCCGCTCTGGTGGCGCCTAATCTCTTCAAGCACTTGGGCAAGGCGAAGCGAGATCTGTGCGAGCCCAAGATGGCGGTCATTGAAGGCGCGCTGAATCGGTTCTACATGGACTGCGGGCGTTTCCCGGATGACACCGAGGGATTGGAAGCCCTCATTACGGCCCCGGAAGACGTGCAGGAGAAATGGAATGGCCGATACATCAAACCCAGCCAGTTGCTCGATCCCTGGGGCAACCCGTTTATTTACGTTGCACAGGGTGAATACAATCCGGGCAGTTACGATTTGATCAGCCTGGGAGCCGACGGCGAACCCGATGGCGAGGGCGACAATGCGGACATTGTCAACGGCCAGTGACGGCCCTCTTCGGCCTCTGGTTAAGGGGCTGGCGAGCGGACCGAAAAGCATTTGCACATAGTTGGCTGTCATCGCTATGAACCATGAAAGAAAAGGTACGCAAACAATGCAAAACCCATCCGCCGATCGGCTTTACGCTGACGGAGATTCTCGTTGTCGTCGCGATTGTAGCGATACTGGCCGGGGTCGGCGGGGGGGTGTACACCGGGACGTACCGCAAGCTGCTCGTGGAGAAAGCCGCCCGTGCGTTCGTACTTACTGCCCGCTATGCAAAGATCAAAGCCATCGAACAGCAGCAGGAATATCGCATTTATATCGATCCTGTTAATGGAGCATTTTATCTGGGAACGGTCGAATTTGACGAACAAACGGGCCAGACGCAGCAGACGATTGTAAACGATTACTACTGCAGACCGGTGGAGATGGAAGGAGGCGTCACTTTCGAAGATGTGCAGATATCACCGCTCGGCGTTGAGGACACGACATATGCTCGCGATCAGGAGGAAGAAGGCTTTACGATTGTGTTTAATCCGGATGGAACCGCTCAGGCTACGGTGGTGCAGATCGGCGATGGCAAGACGCACTACACCATTGGTATCAGTCCGGCTACGGGCAAGGCCGGCATTCAGTTTGGAACGAGTGAAGATGTGACTTTGGGTGTTGTGGATTTGGATGCGCAATAGAGGGTTCAGTCTGGTTGAGACGCTTGTTGCAAGCGCCATACTTTCCGGTGCGGTCCTGACCGTGGCCGCGATCAGTACCAATGCGCTGACAATGGCCCGCCTCAACAGACAATACGAAGTGGCCGCCGCCGTGGCGGACAGGCAACTGCGCATGATCGACTACATCGGCATAGACGACTTCATCGAAATGGGCCAGACCGAAGGTGTTGTGGAGGATTATGAACCAAGCTATCGGTGGGAAGTAGCCTACGAGTATCAGGAGATCGACAGTCTGTATCTTGTGAGTATTACCGTCCGCTGGGTGGAAATGAACCGTCCGCGTCAGCTCGTGGTGCAGACCATGTTCGATGGCCTGAGCACGTACGCGCTGGCCGAAGAGGCCCAGGGAGGGCAGAGCGGTGCGCAGTAATCCCACGCGACATCATGGGTTCACCCTCGTAGAGGTGCTGGTGGCCACAACCATCACCAGTTTCATTGCACTCGTGGCGGTCGGCACGCTGCAAGCGGTCAGCGCCAGCGCACAGAAACTGGATGAGAATATTCTGGACTCGGCGGAGATACGTTTTGCAGCCGCGATGCTGCAAAGAGATCTGATCAATCTCTACCGGGACGAGGATACGGACAATACGCAGTTTACTGCAATGGGCGGGGACATCGAGGAGGGCGCCAACAGTTATCTGCTGTGCTATACGATCAGTCGAACCAGGGCCAGGCCCGGGCAGCCGGAAGGAGAGGTGTATGAGGTGGAGTATTACGTAGAACAGCAGGACGAGCGGTCCGTCCTGATGCGCCGCCTGTGGCCCAATCCGGACAAAGAGATCGTTGAGCCGGGGGGCATTTTGATGGCTGTGGCCGAGGATATCGCAGCGTTTCAGATGCGATTCTTCGACGGCGAGGAGTGGTCCACGGAATGGCCCGAGGAAATGCAGGCTTTGCCCGATCTGGTGGAAGTCAGTCTTGTAAGCAGCCGAACATCGGCAGGTTCTCCCGCCGTCGAATCGTTCCTCATAAACTATGCACGTAATGCAGGCAGTGGAATCTCTGAATCCGGCCAGGAAACGGACGAAGGCAGCGCTGCAAGCAGTCTGGCGGAAGGGAATTAGTGGTTTTCATGGCGTTTATCAACCTATGAGACTATCGAAGAACAACAAAGGCCTTGCGCTGGTCGCCGTACTGTGGCTTGTGCTCATTCTGATAGCCATTGTCACGACGGCCAGCAGGAGCAGCCGCCTCGACACAAAGGTGCAATTGTCGCATGTGGATGAAATGCGCTGCCGGTGGGCCGGCCGAGCAGGCGTGGAGAAGGCTGCAGCGCTGCTGTATGAGGATGAAAGAGAAACCGATGCGTTGACGGATCTATGGAGCGACAACGCCGCCGATTTGAACGATATCGCGATGGAAGGTTGCGTGCTGAACATCAAAGTGGTGGACGAAACGAGCAAACTGAACATCAACACGGTTACGGCCGAACAGTTGCTCGTATTGCCCGAGATGACGCAGGAAATAGCGGATGCCATCGTGGATTGGCGGGACAGCGATGATCAGGTGCAACCCAGCGGCGCCGAAGCGGGATACTACGAGAACATCGACTATCCCTATTACATCAGAAATGATGCATTCAGGACCATTCGAGAGTTGCTTATGGTCCGGGGCGTTACAAAGGAATTGCTCTACGGCGAGGACTGGAACCTGAACGGACAACTGGATTATAATGAAAATGATGGGGATCAGAGCCTCCCGTACGACGACGCGGACGATATTCTCGACGAAGGCTGGATCAGCTACCTGACCTGCTATCCCCGTGCAGAAAGTCAGGACAGTCCGGCCGGGCCGGGTGGCAACCAACAGCAGACATCCGGCCAGCAGGGGGGCAATCAGCAAAGCAGCAACCAGAACCAATCGAACAATCAACAAAGTGGCAGCCAGCAGGGGGATGACCGGAATTCCGGCAACCAGCAAGGCAATCAACAGACAAGCAATCAGCAAAGCGGTAATCAGGCTAATTCGAACAACCAGTCCGGCAATAGCCAGAACAACAGCGAGCAGGACGGCGGATCTGATACACAGATTAACGTCAACACGGCATCTGTGTACGTTCTGGCGGCTTTGCTCGGCGGCGACGACACAGCATGGCAGACCGCGGAGAACATCATAGCCTACCGTGAGTCAATGCCGTACGGGATAGAGGATCCGCAAGAGCTTGAGCAGGTCCAGGGCATGAACAGTGGTCTTTTTCAGGATTTTTCTGAATCAATTACGGTTGTCTCAGACGTCTTTATGATTAGATGCTGGGCGACCGCGAACAGGGGGGCGGGAAACGGTATCACAGTGATTACCGAGGCTGTGGTGGACAGAAGTGAGTCCCCATACGAGCTGCTATATTGGTATCAGGGAGCAGGTAATTAATGAGTACGCGTACGGGCAGTACACATCAACACAGGTCGGTCATAGCACTGACGCGGGCTGACGGCTGGCTCAGGGCCATCAAGCTCCGCCGTGCAGAGGCGGGCTTCGAGCTGGTCTGGGCCAAGAGCGACGACGATGAACGCTCGGACTGGCAGTCTTTTGCCGATAAGTGCGGATTGCTGAACGGAGATGGCAATGCGACAAAAGGGCGCCACGACCACCCTGTGGTTGTCGGTTTCGACACCTCCGGTGTTGCTTTTTACACGCTCGGTGTGCCGCCGGCTGCGAAGGGGGAGATCGCTTCGATTGTTCGCCTGCAGGCTGAGAGCCGCCTGCCGCTGCCGGCCAGTCAGATGCAGTTTGCTTGGCGCGTAGGGAGTTCTCAAAACGGTGAACTTCCCGTTACCATGGCGGCAGCGCGAACGGATCGCCTCAGGAGTTTTGTCAATCAGGTAGGATTCTTCTCTCCAACGAATATCGTGCTTGACTGTGAGGGCGTTGTCGAGGCGTGGAAACGCCTGTTCGATGCCCGCCAGAGCGATGCAGTGCTGCTCAATGTCCGCAGGCATGAAACACAGGTCTGCCGGGTACGGAACGGCGAATTGTGCAATGCGGTCGTATTGGACACCGGTTCGGAGGATTTTCGCGCCGCCCGATCCCATCATACGCACGTTCCCGAGCGATTCGTACAGGATATGAAGAGCATCCTCGGGCTGTTCGATATCGGTGAGGGCGGTGATTTGCCGATCCTGGCCCTGTCCGACGGCAATGAGTATATCGAACAAATGGTCGCCACACTGGCTTCCGCGGGCTTTAACGCCGCAAGCGTATTGCCGCACACGCCCGTTTCGGCCGGCAAGAGCGATCTTTCCGCCGAAGATCTTTACGACTACAGAGTGCCTATAGGCCTGGCTTCGATGGCCCTGGAATCGGAACGTAAGTGGCTTGATCTGTTCGATAAACTCTATGAGCCGAGGGAAGAAAAGAGAAATAAGCATTGGATATTGTCGCCTCGGGTAGCGATAGCGATCGCCGGAGCGATGGTCCTCTTGCTGCTGGCCGTGGCGTATGCCGTCGACGCCGCAACGCCGGGGGCGCTCGAACGCCGGATCGAAGCTTCACTCTCCGAGACGGAGATGCAGGATTTGATTGCCAGACAGAAGTTGATGAAGGCTGTGGCCCAGGCCCGTCCGGATATGCTTGCGCTGATCAAACTGGTGAACGAAAAAGGGCAGCGCGGCATTAAACTAACGTCCCTCCATTTCAATAAGGGTAAGCCCGTCAGCGTCAGCGGCCAGGCAGACAATCAGGATACCATGTACGACTTTCAGGAGGCTTTGCTGGAGGATAACGACGTCGACAATGCCGTTATCTCAAACCAAACGCCTGAATCAAAAGGCAGCAAAGTCAACTTCACGATCGATTTCGACTATAAGAATTTCAGCACACGCAAGGCCGCGATATCGCGCTATGCCAGGTGAGGCCGGAACATGCAGAAACTAAGTGAAAAAGACATCCGCACGCTAAAATTGGGAACCGTCGGCGTCGGCCTGATACTTGTGTTCTATCTCGGTATGAAGTGGATGGATCATTGGAAAGAGGTCCGGGCGGAAATAGTGCGTGTAAGGAGCAAGTTGGAAGCAATCGACGTCGGTAAGGCCAGACAGGCGGGCCTGTTGACTATCGTGCCCGTGCTCGAAATGCCTAAGCCGCATGAGGAGCAACAATTTCTGTTTCGTGACAAACTCCGCGAGCAGTTCAAAAAGGCGGGCATCAACAACAAACCTCTGCGATTCCTTTCCTCGGGCAAGACCACCGTAGGAGGCTACAAGACGTTGCTCGTCGAGTGCAGTGCGAAGTGCAGATTCGACCAGGTTATGAATCTCCTGGCGAATCTGAATGAAAACCCGTATCTGGTTGCGGTCGAGGAGTTTCAAATTCGCACTGACAAGAAAAAACCGCAGGAAGTTGAATTGGATCTGACCGTCTCAACGCTGGTGAAATAGACGGTGTTGCCGACGGCCATTCAGACCTCTGAAGCTTGAATAGCATGAACATAGACAGGGTAAAAGAACACAAGAAACAACTTCTGGCAGCGGGAATGCTCGCTGTCGCAGCCGTCCTGATCGTATTGACGGCAGCCAAGGTGGCCGCCTTCTATATGGACTCGGCGCGGGCGCAGAGTCTCGCTAAAGATGCATCGACCTCCCCACTTGGCGGGGACGCCTACATGGAAGAGCACCTTTCGGAGTCGACGGCTCTGGCGAACGAGTTGAAGAAGAAGAACCTCTTCGCTCCGCCTCCTCCGAAGCAGCACCCCGTCAAGAGCGTTCAGGGCATATTAGGTGATGAAGTGCTGATAAACGGCAAACTCTATGGCGCCGGCGATAAGATTGGTGATGCTACGGTTGTATCTGTGCATTCAACAAAGGTCGTGATCGAATGGGATGGCAAGACCAAAGACTTTGCGCCGATGGCGGCCGCGAGCGAACCGCAGCCGGAAAGGCCGTCGAACACAGGCTCGCGTGTGTCGCAGCCGCAACAGGCGCCAACCCAGATGAGTCGAGGACAGACTCAGACAGCGGTGGCTCCAACGCGCTCATCCGCCGAGGACCCGCTGGCCTGGCTGGGCGTTGAGTTGTCGCCGGAGTTGCGGGCCAAGTTCATCGAAAAGTGGAATCAGATGCCGGACGAGCAGAAGGCCGAGGCCAAGGCCGAGTGGGGCAGGATGTCGGATGAAGAGAAGCAGAAGGTTATGGAACAGTGGAAGCAGATGTGACGCCGTTGACGCATGGCCGCTTTCTTGACAGCGTCTAATCGAGGTGCGATATGGATTTGAAGATTGCTAAAAGACTAAACGGAAGAGAACATGTGCTATCAGCGTCTCTTCTTGTGGCTTCAGGTTTGCTCGGCATCTTGATTCTGGCTAAGCTGGTAGGATTTCAAACGGCCGCGGCATGGGCGAAGGATCTGGCCGGCCGGGCGGCGAATGCAGGCTCTTCGGATGAGAACGACATGGAAGAGCACCTGGCAAAATCAAGATCGCTCGCCGACGAGTTGAAGAAGAAGAATCTCTTCGCACCTCCTCAGCCGAAGCAGCATCCCGTCAAAGGCGTGCCCGGTATCCTGGGTAGCGAGGCGTTCATAAACGGCAAATGGTATGAGGAGGGGCAAAGCGTGGCGGACGCAAAGGTGCTTGAAATCGAGCCAACACAGGTAAAAGTGGAGTGGGAGGGGCAGGAAAAGACGTTCGCACCGCTGGCGACGCAAGGATCCGATGATGGACCGGGAGATCGCGGACCGGGCAGACGTCCGACAAGGTCCGGCGGGGGTGCACCCGGCAGAGTGGTGGTGCAGGGCGGCGGCCCTCCGGGACCTCCGGGCGGTGGACCGCCCGAGGACATGCGCCAGCGATTCGCTGATATGAGAGAACGCTTTATGAATATGTCCGAAGAAGAACGCCGCGAGTTCAGGGAACGAATGCGAGGACGGTTCGGCGGACGTGGGCCGGGTGGCGGACCACCCGGTGGGTTTGGTGGACGAGGCGGCAGAGGACCCCGATAAATGGAAACTGAGGTGCACGTATGAAAGCTACAGGGACAATCATATGGGTTGTAGGCGCAGTCGCAGTACTGGCGGCGTCGATCGTGGCCGGTCTTGGTGTTCGCGAGATCCGCACGCGAAAGGCGGTGGAGATTGCCGAGGAAAAGCAAGCGCAAGAGGCGCCGTCGCCTCCTGCGCCGGGCGGAGCGATGGCCCGGCGTCTGGCGGACAGGCCCGCACCGGAGCAGCAGCGACAGATTGAACGGGACAACAGAGAACAAATGCGACAGCGCGTGGAAAACATGTCTGACCAAGAGCGTGATGAGTTCTTCAGGCAGCGAGGCGAGAGGTTCCGTGCCGGCGGACCGGACGACGGCCGACAGAGAAGAATGCCCATGATGTCTGAAGAGGACCGCGCCAGAATGCAGGAAATGCGGGCGAGGTGGGAGACGATGTCCGACGAAGAGCGGCAGGAGTATCGCGATCAGATGCGACAGCGATTCGGAGGCGGCCGCAGAGGCCCCGGAAGGACGAGACCGGGCGAAGGCGGCCCCGGCCCCGCACCGGATGGAAGCCGGCCGCAAGAGCAAACCGGAGAGGAACCTCAAAACACTGAGAGCAGTGAGCAAGCCGAACAATAATCAATGAATGCCCCGGGCGTGATCGCACGTTGCAGGAACGGGCAATACAATTGACAAGAGGTGATTAGATTGAAAGCGTCGAAGTTATTGTTAGTGCTGATAGTTGCTGTTTTGGCAATTCTAATCGTCTGGTGGATTGGCTTTCGTCCGCCCCTGGAGGATCTGGCAGCGAGTGCAGCCGACCCAAATGCCGTTGCCGATTCGAACGCGCCCGCTGACGCCAACGCGCCGGCCGCTGATTCCAATCAGCCGTCGGAGGCTGGCGAACCCAATGAGCCTGGGCAGCGCGGCGAGCCGAATGAGCCCACTGACGCAAACGCGCCCGCCGACGCTAATGCACCTGCTGAGCCCAATGAAGTGGCGGACGCGAACGAGCCCGAGAAGCCCCGCGAGCCCAACGAGCCGATGGAGTCCATCAATCTCAATGACGTGGAAATGAAGAACATCATTCAGAAGATTGCAGAATGGACGGGCAAAACGGTTATTCCGCACGATGAGGCCAAGAAGATAAAGATAACGATCTATGCGCCGGATAAGATGCCGCGACCTAAGGCCCTGGCGAAGATATACAGCGCCCTGAGGATGAAAGGGTATGTTGCCGAAGAAATCGAAGATACGATCTTCCTCAAGCCTATTGAAGAAGCGAAGATGGGCCAGGTTCCGACGATAACACCCGATCAGCCGCTGGCCGCGATTGCAAACAAGGAACAGGTTGTCCAGAAGTTCTTCCAACTGAGAAACTACAACCCCTCGGAGATGTCATCGGTCGTACAGCCGCTTATCGGCGACCACGGCTACGTCAGCGTGGACGAAAACGCGCGCAGTCTGCTGGTGATTGACACGGTATCGAATCTCATGCGTATCGAGCGGATCATTCAGCAGTTCGACGTGCCCGAAGCCGAGCAGATGGTGACCGAGATATTCGAGATTCAATACGGCGATCCTTCGGAAATTGTGCAGATTCTGCAGATGTTGCTTGGTCAAAGCGAGGGGCGAACGAATTCATCCTCGTCATATAGAGATCGCGACCGCTTCCGACGGTATCGGCCGGCTCCAAGTCCGGTGCCGGTACGGGCGGGAGGAAGAAACGCTGTTGCAGATCTCGCGCCGCACGGTCCTTTGCCCGCTTCGCCTCCGCCATCGCGCGGCGGTGGAAGCGGTTCTGCAGCGTCCGTGGTGGTCGGCAAGACTACGGGGCCTATTATCCTGATACCCGAACCGCGGCGAAAGTGGATCATTGCCCGGGGCTCTGCTGAAGACATGAAGAAGATCGCCCAGTGGATCGAAAAGCTGGACAGGGAAGAGCCGGTCGAGTCGGAGTATGAAATCGTGCAACTGCGGTATGCCGATCCGGGGGAAGTCGAAGACAGTGTCGAAGACGGCTTTCGGGATCTACCCGGCACCCAGTATCTTCCCAGTATCCTGGTCGAACCCCTGGAGGAAACGCGGCAGGTAATCGTCTTTGGACGAAAAGACCTGCGCGAGATTGTTAAGCAGATGATTGCGGAGATCGACGTGCCGCCGGGACAGTTCGAGACACGCCACTTCGAGCTGAAATACTCCGACCCCGAGATGATTAAGACGAATATCGAGGAACTGTTCGGCGAAAGCAGCAGCTCGAGCAGCAGCTCGAGCAGCAGCTCGAGCAGCAGCTCGAGATATTCCTACAACTACTATTACGGCCGCGGCCGCTCCTCCTCGCGAACGTCTGCGGATACGGTGAAGGTGATCGCCTATCAGACCAGACAGGTCGTCACGGTAATCGCATCGCCTGAAAAAATGCAGGACATCGCCAGACAGATCGCCGAATGGGATCAGCCGCTCGATGTGGATCAGGTCAAACCGCGCATTATCGAATTGAAGAATTCCGATCCGGTCCAACTGGCGCAACTACTCAACACGTTGTTCAGTGACCAGTCCTCTACTGGTCGGGGATCCATCTTTGACTACATCTTCGGAAGAAGCGGCACGAGTCAGCAGCAGATTGTTGGCCCGCTGTACGGACAATTAACCTTCGAGGATGTGCCCGGAACCAAAAAGATTATCGTAATCAGCAAGATTCCGGAGGCATACGATGTGATCGAGGAGTTGATTCTCGACCTCGACAGAGAAGAAATGGGCGAGATTCCGCAGGTCCTCACGCTGCAGTATGCGAATCCCGAAGAACTGTGCGAACGGCTCAACGCAATGTTCGCCGAGGCCGGCCAGAATGCTCCCATTCGACGAACAGCCACAGGCCTCACTGAGTACTCCATGGCCACGTCACAGGACGGCGGCAGCACGAACAACAACAATACGACGAGCAACCAGCAGTCGGACAACTACACGCCGCCGTGGTCGGGACAGGGATCCCGGCGCACCCTCGACGAGGGACTGCCCATTAGTAACGTGATCGGACGCATTCGCTTCATTCCAGACACGCACATGAAAGCAGTGCTCGTCCTCGCGCCTCCGGAGTTCATGGACGAAGTCGGAACACTCATAGACCAGTTGGACAAGCCGGGCAAGCAGGTGATGCTCCAGGCAATCGTCATGGAAGTCAACCACGCCCACCTGAGCAGTCTCGGTGTACAGTTGGCCACCAATCCGTCCGCGTTCGGAACGCTGGATGAGAATGCGGTCACAGCTTTGAGCAATCTGACCAATATCGGCACACACGGAGATGCTTCGGGTGCAATATCTCCCGGTGCGGACACCCCTCTGGGTGCCAGTGGGACAGGCAGCGTGCTGGGCGCGGGCACCGATATCTATGCATTGATCGATTTTCTGATCAAGAATACCAACGCGAGGATCCTCAATCAGCAAACCCTCTGGACCAAGGATAATGAAGAGGCCCGCTTCTTCAAAGGACAGCAGGTCGCGTTCACCACGGGTTCGACCGCTTCCGTCAATGTAGGCGTCACCCAGGATATCGAGTTCTTCAAGGTGGGTATGACGTTCCTCGCGCGGCCCAGCATCACGCCCGAAGACAATGTGGACATGATCGTCAACGTGATAATCTCCCAGTTGACTTCGGAAGAGGTCAACAGCCAGCCGGTACGAACGGAGATGGACACCAAGACGAACATGATTGTCAGATCCGGCCAGACGCTGCTCCTCGGAGGCATGCTCTTCCAGAAGGACAGCCTCATCGAGCGAAAACTCCCCGTTCTGGGCGATCTGCCGCTGGTCGGCGGTCTCTTTGGGCACAACGAGGTCATCCAGTCGAACGAAGAAATGCTTGTCTTCATCACGCCGTTCGTTGTCGACGAAGACGAAGATGCGCTGCCCGAGGCCGCGATCGAAGCCCAGGAGAAACTGAAGAAACTAAAGAGCCGTCTCCGGGGTAGCGTCGAAGAGATGGAAAGCAAGTTGCCTGGCGAGACGAAAATGCTGGAACCCGAAGGAAACGCCACGGACCAGTAAAACGGAGGCATTTGAACAGTTCTCTGCGGCTCGGTTGGCGATTGACGTTCGATCGAGCCGCATTTCTTGCGCTCATTGACGCTGCCGGCCAAGAATCCGAACCTGTTGAGATTCCTCTGCCTTTCGTATCGCTTCGCAAACTCTCCCTGAATCGCATCTGTGGACCGCTGAGCCACGTGCGTCTCCGGAATTCCACCTGCCGACTCCTGGTCTCTTCACACACATGCACGCACAGGTTTGTATTTGGTCCCGATTTGTGCTAAGATCGCTCCCCGTTTCGGGAACGCCTGTCCTGCCGCACACGGCGTCTGCATCGGGAAAGGGGCGAACATGCGCTTGTCTTCGTCTGGCCGAGGACGTAATTATGGTTGAACTCAAAAACGTAAGCCTGGTTCGCAACGGCGCGGTCATTCTGAACGATCTCAGCATGCGCGTGGAGGCCGGTCAGTGTTGCGCGATCATCGGGCCTAACGGTTCAGGTAAATCCACGCTGTTGGCGGTATTGGCCGGCTATGCCTGGCCGACGACCGGCACTGTGCGCGTCGCGGGATTTGAGTTTGGCCAGGTGGAACTCAGCGCGGTCCGTCGAAAGATCGGTCTTATAGAGCCTTCCCGCATGCCTCGCTTCGATGAACGGATGTCTGTTCGAGACCTCGTGGCCACCGGCCTCTTCGGCACCGTTGCTCTGCCGCTCTGGATCAGACCGGAACAGCAGCAGTGGCAACGTGTCCATGCGGCGATTGCTGAAACCGGGCTTGGCGGCCGCGAGAACGACCACTTCGCCACCCTCTCCACGGGCGAACGAATGAAGGTGTTGATCGCCAGAGCGATCGTTGCCGGCCCGAGCATCCTGATGCTCGACGAGCCGACCGTTGGTCTGGACATGGGATCGCGAGCAGCTTTCATGAACAGCCTGGATCGACTCGCTGGCCGCAGCGGCAGGCCGACGGTGCTCATTGTGTCTCATCATCTCGATGAGTTGCCGCGAAAAGTCGACCGGGTGCTCCTGATGAAAGGCGGCTCGATCTTTGACTGCGGACCGCCTCAACACGTGCTGACGTCGGACAAACTGAGCGATCTTTTCAACTGCCGCGTCCACGTATTCCAGCGTGACGGCAAATTTGCTGCTGTCGCGGCGAAGGACGGGGATTCGGTCGCATGTTGACGCAGCCTCCCGCCGCTGGTTCTTCGCAATCGCTGAGGCACACGCTCGACACCTTGTATCACCGATACAATCGTCGCGCGCTGATCCCTCCCGATCCACTCCAATTCGTATATCGCTACTCCGATCCGCTGGACAGGGAAATCGCGGGCTTTGTGGCCGCCGGCCTGGCATACGGGCGAGTACGACAAATTGCCGGTAGCGTGGATCGACTCTTGACACTGATGGGCGCCAGCCCCTCGCGGTTCGTCCTGGATTTCGATCCGCCTCGCAGCACCGCGTTGCAGGGATTCAGACATCGCTTCACGAGCGGCCGGGATATCTGCGATCTATTCACTTTGTTGCAGTGGGTACTGCTGGAATACGGCAGCATCGAGCTTTGTTTCCTGGCTTGCAGCGAATCCGCCGACCGGAACATGCTGCCGGTGCTGTCCCGTTTCTGTGCGTTATTGTCCGACAGATACCGGACAATGACAGGCCGTGGCATGACGACTGGACTCAAGTACCTGCTCAGCGATCCGGCCAGAAAAAGTGCATGCAAACGACTGAACCTCTTTCTGCGATGGATGGTTCGCAGTGATGCCGTGGATCCGGGCGTTTGGAAGTCGGTCGATCCAGTGTCGCTGATCGTGCCGGTGGACGCTCATATGGCCAGACTATGCCGAATAATCGGACTACATGATCGTAAATCGGTATCCCTTCCGATGGCGATACAGATAACCGAAGCATTCAAAGACCTTGCTCCGGATGATCCCGTGAAGTATGATTTCGCATTGTCACGAATCGGAATCGTCGAAGACTGCGATGGTCGCTATCGCGCACGGTGCGATGCATGCGAATTATTGAACTATTGCCTTAAACGGGAGAACTGGCCGAATGGACGCAGGGAAGCTTGAAAAATATTCCTCCGCAATAACCCTCTCCGACATGGAGATATTCGTTTTCCCCGAGTTGATGTACAGCCTCGTTCTGGCGAATATCATGAGCCCGGTCATTTGGAGTTGGCGCGACGAAGATTGCTTCAAAAAACTCCGCGGCAAGACCCGTTATCGCAAGCTCATGCGCCTCAAACAGTACATCATGGACGAATTCGATTTCAACCTTGATTTGGAAACATGGGGACTGACGCTCCGACAACGCGAACTCGAGCGTTTTAAGGATTTCCTTGCACCGGAAGACATCGCTGCCAGCAACGCATTGTTCGGCTACCACGGCGATAAGTACTATTTCGATGTGGACATCCGCAGACACTTCGGGCTCGACAAATACGATGCCGACGTCATTCCGTACTGGAAGACCGAAACTGTTGAGGCCATGAAGGCCTTTGAGCGGAAGGAGGATTACAAAAAGGCCGCCGGAGAGTGCGTTTCTCTGGCCGCACTGTATGCCGCCGCTGCGTTCGTCGTCTGCGAGATACCGCTTGAGGACATATACATGATCCTCACACCCCTGCACTCCCAGAACTTCATCGATCTCAAGGACGGCATACTGACTAATAACAGGCGACTGGTTACCAAGACGATGTGGTTTAACGGAACGGAAATTTCCAACAAGGCCCAGCGTGCGTTGCGCAACGAGCAGGTTACGATAGTCGCGCATAACTCAGGACATGTTCACTGCCTGTACGACGATGCAACGATCAGCCGCGAGCGGTATGAGCAGTTCGCTGACAAACTGCAATCGTATTTGACCACGGATTTGACGATGGAGCTAATCGCCAGTTTCCTCCGCTGTCATCATGAGTACCAGCAGTTCTTCCAGGTCTGCCGGGATTGCCACGGGCAGGCGAGATATCTCAAAGCGGAGATTCTCTTCCATTACGAGCACGGCAGTCCCCACAAGATAGGCTGCCACAGCCACGATAAACTCCTGGAGGAGGTTTCGGATGAGGACCTTGTGCCGTTTCCGTGGCCGGGTAGAGTCCAATGCGATATCCTCGAGGCCTTCCTGGAAAAAGAGAGACCGGACGTGACAACATCGAAGGGCAGAAGCACCCTCGAAAAGTTCTTCGGCAACGCCATACCCGACACCAGGCCTTTCGTCGAGAGTCTCGCACGGTTTGCCCATATGCAGCCTCGCTTGCCTGGTTTCGACAAGACCTTCTCGCCTGCTCGCCCGATAGATATCGATGCCGGCCGGGGACGCCGGAACATAATCGAGCATCTGCGAACCCTGCGGCGAGACAATACGACGGTTGACCTCGCGTTCTATGCATACCGCGAGATGGATACCTGCAACTGGCGTCCGTTCGTCAAGGCTGCAATAGAGCGTAACCCGGTTGCGATTGAAGCATCCGGGAACCTGGACTTGGATCAGGTATACCAATGGCTGCAGGATATGCCCGATGAGTCGATCTACGATGGCCCACGTTTGGCCCAGCCCGATGAAGTCGTCAACTATGGTACCGGCGACGGTCTGGAGAAGGCCTTCGTGCTGGCCAACGTCATCCGGGCGCGCCGGCCCGATAATGCGGTGCAGCTCTCGGTTGATGGCGAGCAGGTTGTGGTTTCAGGCGCGAATCAGTATCCGTTCCGCTCTACCAAGAGGCTGGATCAACGTATCCGAATCAAACCCGACGGGACCATCGAGACGGACTCCTGACGTTCCACCGCCCGAAGGAGTGCATCACTTGCCCATGTTCGGCGCCTGCGTCTCACCTGTCGCGGATCTGACGTCGAATACCCTGGCTGGCTCGCCGCTTTGCAACAGTTCTTCAGCCTGCTCTTCGATTTCCATGAAGCGCTGCTTGAGTTCGTAAAAGCCGTGCCACCATGCATAGTCGGGCGCCATCATGGCGGCGCCGAAACGAGCGCGGCGACCTTCGTGGTGCCATAATTCGTAGAAATCATATTCTAATGGTTGGTCGAGCGTCTTGGATTTGTCGAGCAGCTTTTTCTCGTAAAGATCGTCGATGATCTTGCGAGCGGGCTTGAAGTAGTTCTCATTATAGTTCGCTACCGCGGCATCCAGACGCGTGAAGTGCCCCCTGGTCCAAGCCGGGGAGTGGCATTCGAGGCAGATACTCTCCATCTTCCTACGTTCTTCCTTCCAGTTCGTCGCAGCCGGCCACGGCTTGAACTCACTCGGACGAACCGTCAATGGCGCCTGCGTTTCCCACGCAAGACGTTCGGTCACGTCATGCGTGGTCGCCACCTTGCCCACACCCGACATATGGCAGACCGAACACGTCGGCGCCCGGTAATCAACGCCTGGCGTCCAGGCGCCCGGTGCCGCAGTCCAGTTCCACGTATCACCTTCCGCATCGTAGATGGCGCCGTGTTTCGATTCGTCGTAGATTTCAATCTGGGGATGGTCGGGTCCCAGGTGGCATTGGCCGCAGGCTTCAGGCTTTCTTGCTTCAGCCAGCGAGAAGCGATGACGCGTATGACAACTCGAACAACTTCCTCTGCTGCCGTCCGGATTGATACGTCCCGTTCCAACGTTGGGCCACGTCGCGGGATCCAGTTTGCCGTCCGTGACCTTCACAGTGCTCCCGTGGCAGTGTTGACACCCCGTCTGGCGTTCGATGGAACTGTTCAGCCCCTGATTGAGCCAGGGGTCGAATTTCCAGATCAGTTCGAGCGTGTTGGCGTGTTTGCTTCTGGCGTACTGCGCGGATTCCGAGGGATGGCATCTCGAACAATCCTTGGGCGACACGATGACGCTGATCCGCGTGTCATCGTACTCGAGATGCTCGGTCGATATATCGGTGTCCGCCGGGGTCGCCGCATGGCAATCCAGGCACGAGACGTTGGCATGCGCGTGTCGGCTGTTCGCCCAGTCTGCGACAATGCCCCGGCTGTTGTCAGAGTGGCACTCGATACATTCCCGGGCATCTTCCGAGATTTGTCGAACAATACGGAACTCCTTTAACTGGATGTCTACCGTGCCTTCCTCCTGGGCGAATGCCATCACCGAAGACAGGGCGACCGCAACGGTGACAAGCATGACGGTAATTATGAATCTATGTCTTGACACATGTCTCATAGTCCTTCCTTTCGTGTCTCAGGGCGCAAAAAGCCTGCTTTCTCTCTCATGGCCCGTACTCTCATGACATTTAAGGCAATGCATTTCGGGGTCTTTTAGATCCGCAAGTGCGTCCACGTGAGCGAGCCTGGCCGCCGGGCTCCCGGGCCTGGCCAACAAGGTGTTGTGGCACTGCAAGCATCGGCTTCGGGGAAAGTGCTCCAACACCTTCTGCCGGATCTTCTCGCGATCGTATTCAGGGCCGAAATAGTGCTTGTAAATGTCTTTCGCTCCCGTGTAACCCTTCATTGCAACGTGGGCGAAATAGCGGTCCTTCGGGGGTAGATGGCAGTCGACACACGTAACGCGCACGCCGTTCGCGTTGGTTCCGTGAGGTGATAACTCCCAACTCTGGTAGGATATGTTCATTTCATGGCATTGTCCGCCACAATACCCGGCGGTTGAAAACGGCTTCATGGCCGCGTTGAGTCCCACAAAACAGAGGATGGCAAAACCAAAACCCAGCAGGAATGTGGGCAGGTGAACCTTCGCCCAGCCCAGAGAACGCTTGAACATCCGTGTGAAGCGCGAAATCATACCAAAAGTCTATGCTATTGCATCTGTCGCTGCAACTTTTTTTCTATCTGAGGCACGTGTGCTGTCCACTGACAATCTCGCGGCGTAACAACTCGCGCACTCTTAACCGGATAGTGCGCAAATGTCTCGGGACTCCCGGTGCGGCCTCTGTTTGAGCAAAGCCGACACTTGCCCGCGCCCTGCGATGTGCCCGAAAAAAAATCTGCGGAATTCCGTGTTTTTTCGTTGCCATGCCGAACATGTAAGACTATATTAGTCGTATATCAGGTAAACACCTCCGCTGGTGAGGCGTAAGGTTTTTACTTATAAGCAATGGAGTAAAATCCTGCATGGACATTTTAAGGCGAAATACAGACTATGCCTTGCGAATGATGATAAATCTCGCATCGCATTATGAGCAGGAGCCGATTTCGACCAGGGCGCTTGCCGAGCAGGAGGATGTTCCGTACCAACTTGCCTGCAAGCTTATGCAGAGACTCGGCAAAGCGGGCTTTACCACCAGCGTGATGGGTGCGCGCGGCGGCTATTCGCTTGCCCGTCATCCATCTAAGCTCAGCCTGCTGGAGGTCATCGAGGTCATTCAGGGACCGATTCGCCTCAATAGATGCCTGGTGAGCGAAAAGGCGTGTGCCAGACAGAAAACGTGTCCGGTCAATCCCCGGCTGTTGCAGCTTCAGAGTCAGTTGAGGGACTATCTTGGCGGCATTACCCTGTGTGAGTTGGGAGGGTGTCGGGACAGTTCATCAGGAAAGAAGAGACGCAAAAGCGAAAGGGCATATGCATGAATGATACGAAGAGCCAGATTCTCACGTCCTGCCTCGGCAAAGCGGTATCGCCCGGGGACTTGGTGCAATATGCGGACGAGTCAGTTGTCAGTAAGACCATCCTGGACAAGAGTGTTGGCACGCTCACGCTGTTCGCGTTCGATGAGGGCCAAAGTCTTAGCGAGCATACGTCCCCGTACGACGCCGTTGTGCAGATTCTTGACGGCAGGGCCCGTCTGATAATTGGCGGCGAGGAAGTTGCCGCCGAGGCAGGGCGGCTTGTTGTCATGCCCGCCCATATACCTCACGCGGTCATGGCCGACGAGCGTTTCAAAATGTTGCTTACGATGATTCGAGGATAGGCGGGCGATGTGATGGATAGCAGCGGATTTCGAGAGAATCTCATTGACGATATGAAGCGGGTGTTTGACTCAGACAACAAACGCATTGCACATGCTCTGCTCGTCCTGCACTACGCCGAACGTATTGCTGCTGTTGAATCGGTCAATGACCCCGGCGTCGTCATTGCAGCCGCAATACTGCACGATATCGGCATACCTGCCGCTGAGCGCAAGCATGACTCCTCTGCAGGCCGCTATCAGGAGATCGAAGGACCGCCCGTCGCCCGCGATATATTAATGAGGTACCCTTTGTCACACGAACGTCGCGAACACATATGTGCCATAATCGCTAATCATCACAGTGCCCGCGAGATTGACACGACGGAATTCCGTTGCGTCTGGGACGCCGACTGGCTGGTGAATATTCCGGAGGAATATGCCAATGCCGATCATCTAATGATCAGACAGTTGATTGACCGGGTATTTAAGACCGACACCGGTCGATCCATAGCTATCGAGGATATCCTCGAAGGCAACGGGGCAAAGCCGGTCAAAAACGCACTCGTTGAGGAGCAACGAAGCGATAGTGGGGGTGTGTCAAGAGCAAATGGATCGTAGTGCGGCCCCGCGGGAACACGCTCGGTTGGGCAGTCCAAAGCTGCGGCGACTCACAGATTCTCTTATTACGAATACGATGTGCAGGTGTACGCCAATAGTCGTGTTTTCCACGCTTGCACTGATAGGAGTATGGATGGCAGTACAGAAAAACAATACAGGCCCCAATACACGGCCCGCTGGTGATGCGAACCGTCTGGCCAATGAGGCCAGCCCGTATCTTCTTCAGCATGCGGATAATCCTGTGCATTGGTCTCCCTGGGGTCCCGAGGCCTTCGGCAGGGCCGCAACGCAGGACAAGCCGATCTTCCTGTCCATCGGTTATTCCACCTGCCACTGGTGCCACGTGATGGAGCGTGAAAGCTTCGAGGATGAGCGCATCGCCGGCATACTGAACGAACATTTCGTCAGCATCAAGGTGGATCGGGAAGAGCGGTCCGACGTCGATGACATATACATGCACGCCGTACAGATGATGACGGGAACCGGCGGTTGGCCGCTGTCGGTGTTTCTGACGCCTGATCGCAGGCCGTTTTATGGGGGAACCTACTTTCCTCCGAAAGACATGATGGGCAGACCCGGTTTCGACAGGGTACTGCTCTCTATCGCAGAGGCCTGGGAGAATAATCGTGAGCAATTGCTGGCGTCGTCAGAGAAGATCATGGAAGTCCTGACCTCGGATGCTGCCGTTGCAAGCGGAGCGGATCTCGACACAGAAACGCTTAACGCCGCAAAACGGCAACTCGAACGGATCTTCGATGGCGAGTATGGCGGTTTCGGCATGGCCCCGAAATTCCCACAGCCGAGCACGCTTCTATACCTGCTCCGCCATCATCACCGAACGGGTAACGCAGAATCCCTTGAAATGGTTACAACCACGCTCGACAGAATGGCGGCAGGCGGCATTTATGATCATCTGGCCGGCGGGTTTCATCGCTACTCGACTGATCGCCAGTGGCTCGTTCCGCATTTCGAGAAGATGTTGTACGACCAGGCTCTGATAGCACGAGCCTATGTGGAAGCATATCAAGTTACCGGTCGAGCCGCGTATGCCGAAATCGCCCGCGGCGTCTTCGATTATGTGCTGGCCGATCTGACCGATGAATCAGGAGGCTTCTACGCCGGCCGGGATGCCGACAGCGAAGGGGCTGAGGGCACATACTATGTCTGGACGCCGCAGGAAATTCGCGCGCTTCTGGACGAAACAGAAGCCGCCATATTCGTGGCTCATTATGGCGTGAGTGAAAAAGGCAATTTCGAAAGCGGACGCAGCGTTCTCAGCATGAACCAGTCTTTCGACGCCCTGGCCGAAGAATTCAACCGCGGACCTGTGGAGATCGAGCGCATTATCGCCGACGCACGTGCGAAACTGCTAACCCGCAGGCAGCAGCGGCCGAAACCGCACCGCGATGACAAGATCATAACAAGCTGGAACGGACTGATGATTTGGTCGCTGGCCCACGGCGGTCGCGTCCTGGACGAACCTCGCTATGTGGCCGCCGCACGGAAGGCTGCCGATTTCATCGTGACCAACCATATCACGAACGGACGTCTCCATCGTTACTCCCGCAATGGCAGGGCGGTACAAGCGGGCTTTCTCGACGACTATGCATGCAGCATTCTCGCGATGCACGAATTGTATGAGGCTACGTTCGACGCCCGTCGCCTTGTCGAGGCCAGGACACTTGCCGACGCAATGATAGACTTGTTCTACGACAGCCGCCACGACGGCTTCTTCCTTTCGGGGTCGGACGCGGAGCGCGTTCTCATCCGCCGAAAGCCCGCATACGATGGTGCCGTTCCAAGTGAAAACTCAATCGCAACACTCGCGCTGCTCAAGCTTGGCCACACGATCGTGGATGAGGAACTCTTCCGCATTGCTGCCAGGTCGCTGGGGACCTGGTCGACGCAGTTAAACAGCAATCCGACCTCGCTGACCGCGATGCTCATGGCACTGGATTACTGGATCGGCCCCCGTCGTGAGCTGGTGATACGCGGACAATCGGACGCCTCCGACACCAGGCGAATGATGCGATTAGTCCATAGTACATTCCTCCCGCGAAGCGCCGTCGTGCTTCATGAGGGTAACGGTTCGAAGACGGACATCCGATCCCTGGATGCCTCGCTGGAGAACAAAACACAAATCGACAACAGGGCAACTGCCTACGTGTGCCAGAACTTTACCTGCAGGAGCCCCGTAAATGAACCAAATGAACTGAAGCAGCTATTAGCCAATTGAGTTTTTGAAAGGAGTAACCCAATGTTCTGTTACCAATGTGAGCAAACAGCAGGCGGAAGCGGATGCACGAAGATCGGCGTATGTGGCAAGGATGCCGAAACGGCTGATCTGCAGGACGTACTGGTTCACGCCTGTAAAGGCATTTCAATGTACGCCCATCGTGCGCGCCGAATGGGCAGGGCCAATCAGGACATTGATCGCTTCGTCATCAAGGCGCTCTTCAGTACCGTTACGAACGTGAACTTCGATCCCGCTCGGCTGGAAATTCTGCTCAAGGAAGCCGGCCAGGTCCTCAACAAGGCCGCGGACAACTATAACAAAGCCTGCGAACAGGCCGGCGAAGAACCGGAGAAACTGTCCGGCCCCGCCACGTGGCAGCCTGCGCAAGACCGCGCAGGAATGCTCTCGCAGGCCCAGGAAATCGGCATAGACAAGATGCTTGAAGGCCTCGGCCCGGATGTCGCCGGCTTGCAGGAATTGATAACGTATGGCCTAAAGGGCAGCGCCGCCTATACCGACCACGCGTGCATTCTCGGCAAGACCGACGACGACATATATGCATTCTTTCATGAAGCGCTCGACTTCCTTACGACCGAAGAGGCCAAAGACGTCGACTCGCTCGTTCCGATGGTACTCAAATGTGGCGAAGTGAACCTCCGCGTTATGGAACTGCTCGATGAAGCAAATACGAGCGCTTACGGCCATCCGGAGCCGACCGAAGTCCGTGTCACCCCCGTAAAGGGCAAGGCGATAGTGGTATCGGGACACGATCTCAAGGACCTTGCCGAGTTGCTCAAGCAAACCGAGGGCAAAGGCATAAACGTCTACACGCATGGCGAAATGCTGCCCTGTCTGGCGTATCCGGAGTTGAAGAAATACAAACATCTCGTCGGCAACTACGGCGGGGCATGGCAGGACCAGGCCAAGGAGTTCGACGCATTCCCCGGCGCCATCCTGATGACGACCAACTGCATCCAGCGCCCGCGAGATAGTTACAAGGGCCGTATCTTCACGTCGGGACTGGTCGCATGGCCGGACGTGAAGCATATAGATAATGGCGACTTCACCCCCGTGATCGAAGCGGCGTTGGCGGCCCCGGGCTTCACCGAGGACGCCGAAGAGAAGACGATCACGATCGGCTTCGCCCGCAACGCAGTAATGAGCGTCGCCGAAAAGGTCGTCGATGCCGTCAAGAGCGGCGATATAAAGCATTTCTTCTTAATCGGCGGGTGCGATGGAGCTAAGCCCGGACGCAACTACTATACCGAATTCGCCCAGGCCGTGCCCGACGACTGTGTGATGCTGACGCTCGCTTGCGGCAAGTATCGCTTCAACAAGCTCCCGTTCGGAGATATAGGTGGAATTCCGAGACTGCTGGACGTGGGCCAGTGCAACGACGCGTACTCGGCTATCCAGATTGCGGTCGCCCTTGCCAAAGCGTTCGATTGCGACGTGAATGACCTCCCGCTCTCGTTCGTCCTGAGTTGGTACGAGCAAAAGGCCGTATGCATTTTGCTGACGTTGCTCTATCTGAACATCCAGAACATGAAACTGGGACCGTCCATGCCCGCCTTCCTCGGCCCGAACGTCACGCAGGTGCTCGTGGATAAGTTCAAGATCGCTCCGATTAAGGACGTCAAGACCGACATGGCGGAAATGCTCAAATAGAAAGAACTACCGGGAAGATCATATGGCAGTACGTAACATTGTGAAAATCGACGAAGACAAGTGCACAGGTTGTGGCCAATGCGTCACAGCCTGTGCCGAAGGTGCAATTGAAATCATCGATGGCAAGGCAAAGCTGGTCAGCGACGTGTACTGTGACGGACTGGGCGCATGTCTGGGCCATTGCCCGGAAGATGCCATCAGCATAGAACAGCGGGAGGCGTCCCAATTTGATGAGGAGGCAACGAAAGAACATCTTGCGGCGCAGAAGAAATCGCAGCCGACGACGGAATTCGTATGCCCCGGCATGATGGCGCATGACCTCGGCGCCGACAAGCCGCCGCAACAGGCCGCCGATGTCGATGTGCCCTCTCAACTGGGGCATTGGCCCGTGCAGTTGAAACTCGTCTCGCCTGCCGCGCCGTATTTTGCAAATGCCGATCTCCTGCTCGCGGCCGACTGCGTGCCTTTCGCAATGGGTGATTTCCATAACCGCTTTCTGAAGGACCGCGCGGTTGCCGTCGGTTGTCCCAAACTGGATGACGCGGACTATTACATCGACAAGCTCTCCGAAATCATCAAGGCGAACGACCTCAAGAGCCTGACAGTCGTACACATGGAAGTTCCATGCTGCTCCGGCCTGACGTACGTTGCCCGGCAGGCCGTTGGCCGAAGCGGAAAGCCTGTCCCGTTCGAAGATGTCACCGTAAGTCTGAAGGGCGAGGTGGTTGATCGCAAGACCGTCGAACCGCAACCCGCATCCATCGGATAAGGCTATGTTTGATTTCGTAAAGTCCATTACGGTCGAGTTCTGGGAGACACTTGCTGAGATGTCTCCCTATCTGCTCTTTGGCTTTCTCGTAGCCGGATTTTTGTCGGTATTCATTTCCCAGAAAACAGTGGAACGCCATCTCGGAGGACGGGGGATATGGCCGCGAGTGAAAGCATCACTCCTTGGGGTGCCGCTGCCTTTATGCTCGTGTGGCGTCATTCCCGTTTCGATGTCCCTGTTCAAGCATGGAGCGAGCAGAGGGGCGACGATTTCCTTTCTGCTATCGACGCCCCAGACCGGTGTCGATAGCATTCTCGTCACCCTCAGCCTGCTCGGACCGATCTTCGCCGTATTTCGGCCGTTCGTTGCTTTTGCCACGGGCTTGATCGGTGGCACGCTGGTGGATATGCTCGCCATGGACAAGCCGACCGACCGCACCGATAAAGAAACGTGCCAGGATGACTGTTGTGCGCTTGTAAAACACAGCAGAACAAGGCGTGCCTTCCGCTACGGCTTTGTCGCTCTGCCTCGCGACATTGGAAAGGCGATGCTGATCGGATTGTTTATAGCGGCGATTCTCTCCGCAATCGTTCCAAATGACTACTTCGCGGGCAAACTCGCCCATCCGTTCCTGGCAATGGTGCTAATGCTCTTTCTGGGCATACCCGTATATGTGTGTGCGACCGCATCAGTGCCTGTCGCGGCCGTGTTAATCATGAAGGGGCTGACTCCCGGAGCCGCGCTGGTATTCCTGATGACGGGCCCCGCGACGAATGCAGCCTCCCTGGTCACTATCTGGAAGGTGCTTGGCCGCCGTACCGCCGTGGCGTACTTGGCGACCGTTGCGGGCTGTGCGCTGGCCAGCGGTATGCTGCTGGATTATGCCGCTCGCGGTTTCGATTTCGAGGTGTTCGTGCGGCCCGGCTGGATGTTACCCGACACAATCAAATACGCATCAGCCGTAATCCTGTTGGCCGTTCTCGCCTTCGCTATCATTAGCAAACACCGCTCCGGCGAAAAAGAGTAGAAGAGCCGTCTGGGCAGCATTCAAAACACACAGCTCCATAATCTCCTATCTCAGACGCCGAAACGCCCCGGGCGACAGGCCGAACACGCGCTTGAACGCCCGCGAAAAATGAAACGGATCGCTGTAACCCAGTTCGTATGCAACCTGTTTGACCAGCATCTGCGAATCCTTTAGTTTCTGAGCCGCGATGTTCATCTTCAATCGCATCAGGTATTCGTATGGACTCTGGTCGTCGTAACGTCTAAAGAGTCGACAGAGGTATGCCTCATCCACCCGGCATTGCTCGGCGACTTCCTTCACTGTCCACAGTCCCCTCGCATTATCGCGAATGAACTCCCTGCATCGCTGGTAGGTCGTAAAGGACCCCGTCAGACTCCTGTCCTCGACGACTATGGTCTCAGCAATCTTAAGCATTAACTGTTGGATCAGAGTGGCACAGAGTGCGGAACTGAATCGGCTGCCCGTATTGCCGTTGGCGATCAGATCGTCGAATATCCGCAGGACCGCTTCAGGCGATGATATACGGACAACAGCACCCGGCGCCAGAGAGTACTGGCGCAACATGCCGCTTGCCTGGCGACCGGTGAAGTCCACGAAATACTTTACAAATGGATCGGCCGCATCTGTAGAGATTGCGTGTGGAACGCCGGGCCCGTATGTAAAGACGTTGCCTGCCCGCAACTTGCAATTCTGCCCCATCATGCTCAAAGTGCCTCTGCCTCTGGCGACAAACTCAATCGAATAGAAAGGAAAATCCCGTCGGTTGATTCGATAATCCGGCTCGCAGTGTTCCCAGCCGCCGCAGACAACCTCCAAAGGCTGATGGGCACGCGCATAGTTGTCCAGGTAGAACCAGTCCGACTGCGAAACCTGACGCGAGAAGAAATCAGGAGCAGCAGCTTTCTTGTGCAAATCCTCAGTCATTGATAAGTCAATAATCGTCATGCAATGGACAACAATTGCTATTGGTGCTGTCGCATCAACCATTATACTGCATTCTGGTCTTTTTCGAAAGTCAATATGATGCAGGTCGGAGCGTGGCCCTCCAATCGTGATCCCATGATCCGTCTGAGGAAAGGGGTAGTCGAAAACATGGCAATGAGTGACAATGTAAAAGCGGGCAATGTACTCAACAAGGACGATCAGATCGTCATCGGAGGAGCAGGGGGCTTCATCGCCGGCGCCCTGGCGCGCTATTTCCATGAGCAGGGGTTCACGCGCATACGCGCCATCGACAAGAAGCCGCTGCCCGAATGGTACCAGCGGGTGCCCGGCGTTGAGTGTCTGTGCATGGACCTCAGCGATGAAGATAACTGCAAACGCGCCTGTGAGGATGCCGTCGAGGTCTATAATCTCGCAGCCGATATGGGAGGTATGGGCTTCATCGAGCGGTTTCGCATCGAGTGCCTGCGAAGCATTTTGATCAATACGCATATGATCGAGTGCGCCTATCGCGCCGGTGCCGAACGATACTTCTTCTCCTCCTCGGCCTGTGCATACAATGTGGAACTCCAGAAAGATCCGAACTGCCGGGCCCTGAAGGAATCGGATGCCTACCCCGCAATGGCCGAACGCGGCTACGGCTGGGAGAAGCTCATGTCCGAGATGTTCTGCCAGGAATACTGGGCCGAACGCGGCATGAAGACCGCAATCGCCCGCTTCCACAATGTCTACGGCCCGCACGGAACATGGGACGGCGGTCGGGAAAAAGCCCCCGCTGCGATCTGCAGGAAAGTCATCGAAGCCAAAGACACCGGTTCGCACGAAATTACTATTTGGGGTGATGGCTCGCAGACGCGAAGTTTCATGTATATCGACGATTGCGTGCTTGGCATAGACATGATCATGCATTGCGATGACCTGATCGCCACGCCCGTCAATCTGGGCTCCAGTCACATGATCGCCATAAGCGATCTGGTGTCGCTCGCTGAGAAGATCGGCGGCATTCAGCTCAAGCGCCACCATGATATGGACGCCCCCAAGGGTGTTGCCGGTCGCAACAGCGATAATACCTTTATCCGGAGCATTCTTGGCTGGGAACCGGACACACCCCTCGAAGACGGTCTGGCGCAGACATACGGGTGGATCGCGCAGCAATTCGCGGATCGCAAGGCAGGCAAACGCACCGTAAGTTGATCGCCCGTTTCGGACTGCCCGGATTGCTGCACTCACAATTGCCGGAAAGGAAGCAATGCATTCGAAGGACATCACAGATATCGTTGGGGCCGTACCCTACCGCATTGCACTGGCTGGTGGCTGGATTGATCAGCCTTTTGTGTCCAGGCATGATCCGTCACCGCCGGGCTCAATGGTCGTCATCTCGGTCGAGCCGCAGTTCCGCTGGATGAACAGAAGCGGTATCTGTGGCAGCACCCGTGAGATCGCCCTGGAACTCTGGAACGGCAAACTTCCCGACCGCAAGCGCGAAGAACTGGTGCAGGAACTGTACGCTGCGGAAAACGAAGGCAAAGCTGAACCCTCCGGGTCCCAGGATATGATCGGCCTGGTATATCCGGGCGTCAGCCGGCTGGACTATGATTTCACGTATCAGGGCGGTATCTTCCCTAGGCACATCGAGTCCAACAACGACCCCGCCGTCGCCCGCTGGCTCAGCGACATACTGCACGTGGTTCCCGTCGAACCTCGCCCTGAGGGATATAATCCCCTGGAGACGAAGAACCTGGACCCCGAATGGATCAGACGCCTCGGCCAGTCGGGCAGCGATTGCTTCAATGCGATTGTCAACCGGAACATCAATACGCTGGCCGGGTCGATGAATGAGTGTATACGATGCTGGGAGGCAATTCTGCCGGGTACCGTCCGCCATCCGACGTTGAAAATCGACCTGCCGGCCTTATTGAAACACTACCAGGACCGCTATGTCGGTGCCATGTACTCGGGCTGTGGCGGGGGCTACCTGTACGTCATATCGCAGGAGCCTGTTCCCGGTGCGTTCAAAGTGAAGTTCCACGTTGAGACCCCATGAGCTGCACGTCGCAAACAGTAGTAGTATCGGGCGCGTTCGATGATATTCGATCGCCCGACATTCGTTTTCTCCAGGAAGCGGCCAGGTTGGGCAAGTTGCATGTCCTGCTTTGGGATGATGGCATGTTTCGCTCGCTCGCCGGCAAAGAGCCCAGGTTCCCTGCCGAAGAAAGGCTGTATTACCTCGAAGCAATTCGCTTCGTCGAAAAGGTCCACCTGATTGCGTCTGAGCGAAACGCCGAAGCCCTTGGCGATATCGACGGCCTCTCACCTGACGTTTGGGCCCTGCGCGAACGAGACGCCGCCAAAGCGAGACGAGCGTGGTGCCGGGCAAATAACGTGCAATGCAGAGTCATTCCTCAGGAAGAACTCAACGGCTTCCCGGAAATGCCCGACTCCGAGCCCGACGAGCCGGCGCGCCCGAAAGTTCTCGTCACGGGCTGCTATGACTGGTTTCACAGCGGGCATATTCGATTCTTCGAAGAGGCTTCCGAGTTGGGCCAACTCTACGTGGTTGTTGGACATGACGCCAATATCAGACACCTGAAGGGCAAAGGGCACCCCATGTTCGCACAGGATGAGCGCAGATATATCGTCCAGTCCATTCGCCATGTGCACCGGGCACTCATCTCAACAGGTCACGGCTGGCTCGATGCCGAACCCGAACTGCTCGCAATCAAGCCGGACATCTACGCCGTCAACGAAGATGGCGACAGGCCCGTCAAACGCCGCTTCTGCGAAGAACACGGAATCAAATACATCGTGCTTGCAAGAACGCCCAAAGACGGACTTCCAAAACGTACCAGCACCGACCTCAGAGGTCATTGACCGCCATCCGCAACGAAGATCTGCGCCGGGCGATAGATTATGGCAAAATCGCGTTCATCAGGAGAGTCGAGAAAAACAATCAGCACCGAGAAACAACGCATGAAGGGACAATCAAATGTTGCATACCAGACGACAATTCCTGCGCAACACCGCTATAGGCCTTGGCTGCCTTGCCGGCGGTGCAGGCGCCGCTGCCGCCTCATTGAAGCCGCCGAGCAAGCCCAACATCCTGTTCATCATGTCCGATGACCACACTACCCAGGCAATCGGCGCCTATGGCGGACGCCTGGCGGCTCTCAACCCCACGCCTGCCATCGACACGCTTGCCTCAGAAGGGATGCTCTTCGAAAACATGGTCTGCACCAACTCGATCTGCGTCCCCAGCCGCGCCTGCATCATGACCGGCCAGTATTCCCACGTCAACGGTTGCATTACCCTCGGCGAAGGACTAACGCTCGACCGCCAGTATCTCGCAAAGGAAATGAAACACGCCGGCTACCACACCGCCATCATCGGCAAGTGGCACCTCAAGGAGCGCCCCTCGTCCTTCGACTACTACAAGGTCCTCCCCGGCCAGGGCAAGTATTTCGACCCGGAGTTCTACGAAAGTGGCAAAGACGGCAAGGTCACGATGACCGGCCACTCATCGGACTGCATCGCGAACTCCGCGCTGGCATGGTTCGAGCAAAGAGACACATCAAAACCCTTCTTCCTCAATCTGCACTTCAAGGCCCCGCACGATTTCTTCGATCATGCCCATCGCTACGACAAACACCTCGAAGATGTCGATATCCCCGAACCCCCGAGCATGTACGAACCGGGCGATCACGGCTCAATCGCCACGCGGGGACACAATGACGAACTGGTCCGCTACATTGGCACAAGCATTGGTCGCCGCAATCTCCGCCGCAACTACACGCAGATGTGGGCCAAAGACAATGCACTGACCGACAGGCAGGCCAAAACCCGAGCATACCAAACGTACCTGAAGAAGTACCTCCGCTGTGTCAAGGGCGTCGACGACAACCTCGCCCGCGTCTTCGCCTATTTGAAAAAGCACGATCTCTACGACAACACCGTCATCTTCTACACCGGCGATCAGGGCATGTGGCTCGGCGAGCACGACTACCAGGACAAACGCTGGGGTTACGAGGAATCCATGAAGATGCCCCTGCTTGTCCGCTATCCAAAGACAATACGCGCGGGCAGCCGAACCGGCGCCATCGTCGAGAACGTCGATTTCGCACCGACCATGCTGGCCTTCGCAGGCGTCAAAACGCCCTCGTACATGCAGGGTCGCAGCTTCAAAACGATACTCCAGACAGGCGTCGAACCTCCCGGCTGGAAGCAGGAAGCCTACTACCAGTACTGGATGCACATGGCCCATCACGACAATCCCGCACACATAGCCATGCGCACCAGACGCTACAAGCTGCTGTTCTTCTATGGCCGCCGCAAGTATGGCAACCGGCGAAATGTACGTGAGAACACCCCGACTCCGCCCGGCTGGGAACTCTATGATCTAAAGCGAGACCCGCGGGAGATGAACAACGTCTATGACGATCCCCAATATGCCAATGTAGTGAGCGACCTCAAATCGCGTTTCAGGAAGCTGCGGGCCCGCATCAGTGTGGATGATCCTTCGGTTGCCCCCACGGACTATGTCCGCCAGGAAATGATCGCGGCTAACCGGGCCATCGACGAATTTTGGGATTACGACCAGGCAGACCGAACGCGGGCCATCGAGATATCACATGCCTTTCTGGAGAAGATGCGGTAGCACGTGCGCGCCGGCTGAGCGAACCATGCGAATCAGTCGGAAATCCTCTCGAGCTTAATGTTGTCGAGTAGCAACCCGCTCCAGTCGCCTCCCTGATGTTGAATGATCAGGCGCGCCTCGCTGGCCTTCGGCACGGCAATCTTGCGCGAGAACACCTGGAATCCCGTGTTTACGGCCTGGGCCTCCATTGTGAACTCCTCCTGAAAAAGGCCCGTCAACTGGACAACCACCGTATTAGGCCCCTGGCTCGGATGCCCGGCCAGCGCAAAGCTCAGAATGTAAACCCCTTTCTCCAGCGCGAGCGGTTGTTTCATCCGCAGCGTACCCGCCTGCGGCCGTGCCTTCGACCATAGGCTCTTGGACCCGTCCATCTCGACGTACAAACCGTTACCGGGCTGATAGTCCATAAAGCCGTTGCCGATCAGGTCCACCTCGCCCGGCCCAACGTACCACTGCCGGAAACCACGATGGTTCAGTTGCCCTCGCCCCTTGTTCTCCGAATCGAAAGTATCCTCAAATACAACCTGAGCATGTGTTGACGAGCCCGAAGGCTTGACGCCGAACAGGTCAAGCGTAGGTTTGGAGGGCGGTGTAGCGCTTTCAGCGGGTTTGTCCCTGGGTTTGGACATCGCAGTAATCGCAGCCTGCGCTTTGTTGCTGTAGGCCACATAGACTGTCTTGCCCAGACCGTTGCGCCGCAATTGCACTTTAACAGGCTTATCGAGTGGGCTCTGGGCCACCCTCGATACGAGCGCGGAAGCTGGAATACCAACTCGCCCGAAGACGGCATCGCCGTAGGCCGTGATAATATCGCCTTTGCGAATCCCCGCTTCGGCCGCCGGAGAGTCTCCAACAACTTCATGAACAAGAAAGCCCGGCTCCGTATGAGCGGCGAAGGCCACTCCGAAGAAGGGCTTCCGATCCAGCATCACATAGATGGTGCGCTTGTTCGCTCCGTGCTGATAGACGACCTTCACCGGCTTGTCCGCAGGGGCATCGAGAACCGCTCTCACAAGATCCTGTGGTTCCCTGCCATTGCGCGATAAGTCACGGCCCGCAAATTCCAGTATGACGTCATTGGCGGCGATGCCGGCATTGGCCGCAGGCGAGTCAGGTTTCACCTCCGCGACCGCCAGGCCGGCGCCCGTATGTTCAGCTATCTTAAGACCGAGCGACGGCCTGGTATATCGTATCGTCGACTTCTCCGTCTCCTCGGCAAGCGTCTGTTCGGGACCCACCTCGATGTAGTCGAAAAAGGCGTACTGGTGCCACCACTGTGCAGCCTTCGCCTCGATTTCGAGCAGAACTGTTTTGCCGGCATAGGCCGCCAGATCGAACGTCAGGTCCTGCCAACCCTTTTTACCCTCGATCTTCATGTCCTTGCCGATCTGTTTGCCCTGGGCGCTGACCGCCAGCAGCCAGCTTCCCTCGGGATCCGCATTCGCACAGACGCCCAGCCGCAGTATGCTCTGCTTCTCCGCCTCGGGCAGCTTGACCCTCCGCGCAAGTTTCGCGGGCTTCTCAAGCGTCTCGGGGTGCACGTGCAGTATACCCTCGCGACCCTTGGCCGGACTGGCGTCGCCGTTCTTGCCGCTCGTGTTGTAGAAACCCGCCTTGCCGCCATTCGGAAAATCCTTGAATGTGCTCAGAACGAACCACTCTTGAGCCCAGACTTCCGATGCCTTGGACAATTCCAGCACGCTCACCAGCTTCACATCGCTCGGTTCGACCTGCTCGGTCGAGTCCTCCTCAGTTGGCTCTTGCCCCTCTTCTTCCTCCGGCTCATCCGGCTGTTGCGCAGGCTGCTCCTGCGCCTGTTCCGGCGTCTCGACCGCCGGTATTTCGGGCGCCGTAGGGATGGTGCAGCTTATTGTTGCGATATAGCCGGGCTGAGGCGTGCCCGCGTTCTCGTCCTCTGTGTCGGCCGTAACGACTTTGTCGTCAACGGAAGTGACCTTCCATGTCCCGCTCAAAGGCACCTCTCCCAGTCCCGGAACAGTGCCTGCGATGGTCACTTCATCGCCGTCGACGGGCAGTACATCCCCGCTGATCTCGATGGTCACCTTCTTGCCGCTGACGGATGTAATCTTCGCCTTGATCTTGGTCGCCTGCGCACCGGCTGCTGTTGCCATTATTACCACAATGCACAGGATGATGTGCTTCTTGAACATAGCGTCACTCCTCGTTCAATCCCTCAGTTCTGCGAAGACCCGTTTGAAGCGATCCGGTCGAACCGCTGCTTCAACCATGCCTTTTGATATTCTTCAACAACTGAATCCGCCGGGCCGAAAAATGGCCGGGCCGTTTTGTCGATCGTATGCATCATAAGATCAAAACCGAACTTGACAAGGGGATTCGCCGCATCGACGGCCTCCAATACGGCTACGAACGTATCCAGCCCCCGGCGGACAAATGCCGAATGCGCGGGCCTGTCCAGCAGGGCCATCGCCACTCGCGGCCCATACAGATAGTAGAGTTCCACAAGGTGCCTGCCGGATTGCGAACGCAGTAGAATATCATCTCTGAATTGCCTCAGCACCGTTACCTCATGCGACATCGGCTCGGGATACACGGCCGTGGCAATGTAGCAGTCCAGCGATGCCAGTACGGTCGCGAACAGCCGCAGGGCGTCTCTCTTATCTGCGCTTGTCCATCCCTTTGTTAGTGGCCCTATCAGAAAGGAACTGTCCTCTTGTCTGTAAACAGCCGTCCCTGCAGCGCTGGTAAAGGATAAGCTGTTCTTCTCCTTCTTCTTCTCGAATGCCGGATAGGCTGCTACGATCTCTTCAAGTGAATCATGCCGCGATAAAGCCGTCAGCAGCAGCGCACCATCGAGCGTCATGGGATCGCCGCTGCCTGTCGTGCCTTTACCGGACATCTTGCAGGTGTAATTCTCCCCATCTAGGAAGAACCCGGCCGGATACTTCCGCAATGCCTCGCCGCTGATGTGCAAGACAACGACATTGTCTTCAGGGGACGAAGCTTTGTACTGTATCTGGCTCTCGGATAGCGACATGATGGCTCGGTATTTACGCTCTCTGTAGGCCTCGGTGCTCTCGTTCTCGCCTTTCTCGAACTTGGGCAATGCGCCCTCCTTCGGTGCGGGCATCGTCAATTGAAAGGCGACGTAATACGGTCCCGACGCAACCGCAATCGGTGCTCCGCCGGCATACGCCCAGACCTTGACCTTCGCATCGGCCCCCACCTTCGCCTTGGCCTGCGGCTCCTGCTTGTACACTTTTCCCCGCTTGTCCGCGTCATCGGTCTCCCTGGCATCGTCGACTACTTCGAAATGCAGCTTTGCCTCTTCCTCGACTGCCTTCTTTGCATCCCGTACCGGCATGTCCTCCAGGTCGGGCACGACGATCGTCGGCACGAACTGCCCGTGCAGAGTGCACGCAATCGGGATATCCGGAGCGTGTTTTTCGTTCGGTCCGACCGATTGCGTGGCAACCTTGAATTCGTCCGTCTTCTTTGTCGCAGGATCGCCGAGAGAGAAGGTGACCGTGAATCCTTCCTCAGTCAACGTTTCGTTCGCGTCCGTCGCGTTCATTCCGATGACAGACGGAACCGCCCGTGCGAACTCTCCATAAATTGTGACGGTGACTTCCGTTCCTCTGGCCACCGTTCGACCGGCACCGGGGTCCGTCTCCTGCACGCGATGCTGCAATGCGCCCTTATTAGGCAAATCCCCGAGTTTGACTGTACCGCTCAGGCCTGCACCGGTCAGTTGTTGCAGATACGCCTGGGCGGTGGGGGGATTCGTCGGGTCCCAGCGAGGGATAGCTACCTCATCGCGAACGGGTGTCAGCGTGATCTTCCCAAAATCGATCATACCCGGACTCGTCGCAGGCATCGTCTTGACCGCCTGGAACTTGTTCTTCGTGGTCGCCCCAAGGAACGTCAACTTGATCGGTGCACCGACTTTGATCGGGGCCTCGACGTCGGCCATGAACGAACCATCTTCCGGCCGTTCCCGGCCGCCAGGCAACATCGCCCCGATGGCTTCGCCAATAAGCCCGCCTCCAAGGTTCATGCTACCCGTCGATGTCAGCGACTTGTCCCCGCCGGGAATGATGGCCGTTTCATTAATTCCCAATGCTTCGTTCTTGACCGCCACATACGCCGGTATGGGCTCGTTTGGCCCGGCCTTGGCTTCCACAACTCCCTTGACATCGAAACTCCCCGGCCCGAATACAGGCAACGTAATGGTTATGGGCTCGGCCAGAGGCTGTGGTTCCCCCCAGTCGTTCACATCGTTCACCGAAAGTTGCGCATTGCCCGTCAATGTGCTGCCGTCGGCCAGTGTGTATGTGGCGACGATATCGATCGTTTCGTCGTATTTCGTGAACTCGTAGGCCTTCCAGAACTCATCCACGGTCGGCAGCGCCTTCTCGCCCGCAATGGTAACCGTGCACTCGCAGTTCTCATAATTGCCTAGAGGCTTGCCCGCCTGATCGAGCACCTTGACCTTCACAGGCTCGACTTTGACGCTCTTGCGTCTGACAGGTACGAACGTCGCCTGCTGGCCCATCAGGACCTGACCGTCCTGTCCCGCCATCTCAATGCCCGGCAGTCCTGCAAAGGTTTCCTTCAACGCCCCCGTCATATCCGCCATGCCGGATGCGTAAAATGACAGAACCGCCACGACGCCGTTTCCGTCCGCAATCTCTTGGGCGTGCTCGGACTGGATCGCCGCAATGACCCCGGCCGTCTCCGAATCAATCTGCACCCCCTGAACTTCGCCTCCCAACGAACCGAGGTTGTCCTTATCCAGCACAATCATCTTCGAAGAATAAGGCTCGAAATAGAGCGTCGGATCCGTCTTCACGTTCACCAGAAATCCGAGTTCGAAGGCCTCGCTAATATCGTCGCCGGCCTGCCGGAACTGCTTGGGATCCTTTTGTGTCTTGTAAATGGTCGCTTCGATCTTGGGGCGAAGCCGCGGAATAGCCGCATAGCGCAGCGCCGCTAGACTGTCTCGGAAATTCGGGTCTTTGATCATCTCCTCGATGAACAGACCCGCACTTTCGGCCTCGAACAGCGGTTTGGCCTTCTTCATGTTTTCCTTGCTCTTGTCCGCGCGCGCAAGCTCCTGCTTTCTGTATGTATTCATCAGCATCTGGCTCCGCTTGAAGTCCGCCAGCATGCGCTTCTTGAGGTTGTCCTTGACGTCCGTCGGAATAATCGTCATCGGTATATCTTCTTCATAGCGTGACAGCGCCGGATTGGACGACGGCCCGATCCCGGGCGGTATGCCTTCTGGATGCCAGTATGGATTGCTAAGCAGCCCCATGGCATGGAGTTGCTTGGCGATCCTCTCCTCGCGGGCAACACCTGTGTCGTCCTTCTCGGCAAACCAGTTATCTACGTAGTTGTCTATGTTCTTCCGATTGTCCACCACCCACCGCGCAAGGCTGTCCCGCTTGAAACGCCGCACCATCTCCGGCCGCTTCTTCAGAGTCATGTTAGGCTGTTGCTCCCCCTCCTTCTGCAGCCAATTCTTTCCCTCCATGAATGCCCTGTAGCGTTGTGCCCGCTCGTAACGGTCTCGCAGCAGTGTCAGTTCATGATGCTCAGCCGAAAGTTCCAGCAGTTCGTCCGAAGTCCTGGCCTTGTCGATATCCTCCTCAATCGTTGCAATCCTCGCACCCTGTGTCTTCTCGTCAAACTCCAGCGTCAGATCGACAACTCCTTTGGTGAAGAACCCGTATGTCGGAACGACTTCTTTCAACAGATAATCGTCGATCCATAGTTGTTCGGGCACGTGTCCATACCCGGTTATATACCCGCCGAGCCACGCGCCGCTGCTGTATTGCTCGAAAGCAGCCTTCTTCATTTCGAGCATGTGAATTTGCGGTTCGAGCCTCTTGCGCGCCGCATTGTACCGTTCTATCTGCCTCTGCCTCTCCTCAGGCGTTGGTTCCATCGCCGCGGCCATCGTCGGATCGCCCGTCATAACGATCGGCGGCCTGGCCAGTTGCAGCTCCTTCTTCAACGCATCCAGCTTCTGCTGGTCCGAGTTATTCCACTGCGGCGGCGCCTTGCCGAACTCGCCATACGCAACCGTCTCCGGACCCGCAAAACCGCGATACAGAATATCCTCCAGATTCCCTCGATAAGGCTGTCCCACCTCGACCTGGTACAGCGTATAGCACGTGTTGCCGAAGCTGTAGGCCAGCATCACGCCGCCCACCGCCGGATGATACATGCCCCACGCCATCAGCACCAGTCCCACACCGCCGCCTCGGCGAACGCCCTCGGCCTGCCCCACCAGCGGAAGCGCCAGATACAGTTCATCAAGCACCTTGGCCGCAACCACCTCGAAATCCCCCCTCGACTGCGAGTAGCTCAGCATGATCTGCCCGATTGCATCGATACTGCCCGGATTCCAGAACATGCTCTTGGCCAGACCGTGCATGCTCCAGTTCAGCCGCTGATTCTTCAGAATCACGTGTGCCGCCTCCGCCTCCGGCACCCGGCTAAAGCCCAACTCCGTCAAAGCATGCATTTGAGCCCGCGTCGACAGCTCGCCGAGCCGGGCCTTAACGCTTCGCATATACGGATCGGGATTATCATACGCGCCCATAATAGGCTGAAACTGCCCGTGAAGCCACGTCCGGAACTTCGTCCCCGCAGGCGCATCCAACTGCCGCACCAGTTCGATGCTCCGCAGCATGCCCAAATCGTAAATCGAGTAAAGCAGCGTCAGTTTCGCGCCCTTTTGCATGTTCAGCTTCATCTTGTTCCACTGCGCATCGCTCATAGCCCCATACAGATGCCGACAGCGATCCGCCACCGACCCGTCTTTGATGAAGTCGAAATTCTCCTTGCCCGTCTTATACACCGACTGCAGACAGAACTCATTCGCAAGCTGCTTGTGGTACAGTTCCGCTCCCTTAATCTGCTGCTCCGTCAACCACCGCGGATTGTTCTCCGGATCGAAGCGACTGCCGTGCAGTTCCTTCGCCAACCCCTCATAAAGCCACTGCTTCTGCATCTCCGGCGATGCGTCCATCGCACCGGACCGGTCCCGAAACGCCGAGACGTCGTCCACTTTGCCCTTATGAATCCGCCGCTGGTCCATGGATATCTCCAGAGCCAGCCGATGGTGCTTCTTCTTCTGACCTTCGGCAAAAAGATCGTCCAGCACCTTCTCAAGAAAAACGTCCTGCTTGCCCCGATTCATATCCAACAAGTCCTGTTTCCACCGCTTGCCCTGCCCCATCTCCATCAACTGTCGCGTAAACATCGCATCGTCAAATGTCCGCAGGTGATACTTCGGGTCGAACTTGCCCTTTTTGAGCCCCTCCTGCAGAAACATGAAATTGGCGATCGCCGCTCCGAACGCGTGTCCCTCCATAATCTCCGGCTTGGCGAAAAACATCGTCTCCCTCGCAAGTTCCACGTCGAAGCCGCCGTGCTTAACGATCTCTCCGTCGAAGCTCTCCCCGTCCGGCCCGTATGTCTGGAAGATACGCTGGTTCCCGACCTCACCCGTCTGCCCGTCGACATCATCCAGAACATCCCATATTCGCTGCTGAACCTGCTGTTGTTGCGCCCCGTACGTGCTGTAAGCCCCTTCGGTGTTGCGCAGATTTGCTATGGTCCCCTCGAAAGCCTTGCCGTATTCATCCAGCGACAGACTCCGCGGATCGGGAAAATTGTTGCTCCCTTCTATGGAAACAACATCGAGGGCATCAAGCGACACGTCCCGCGTAGCTTCCTGCGCATTCCAGGTCTGCTCGAATGCCTCGATAAATGCCGCATCCAGCGCCTCGCTCCGTACCCGCTTGCCGTCTTCGATCCTGTAGGCGTAGAACGTCTGGTCGATATCGCTCTTCATCCCGCTGTCAACGTTCCCGGAATCGCTCCGTCCTACATACCAGCCGTCGCTCTTGTGCTCTTCAAGCACCTTCATCACGGTCTGCTCGATCAGCGCGTCCCGCGCCTTGGCCAGCGTGATGCTGTGCTCCTTGCTGATCTGCCTGTATTGGTAGTCCCCGTCGGCGAACTTCCGGTTGAAATCCCCGCTGGTGTTCTCCGGCCCCAGTTCCTGCTTGATTATCAGCGCCACCGTTTTGTGCGCCTTCTCCGGGTCGCCCGCGGCTGCATACATCTTAACCAGCAGATCCTTGGCGTTCTCAGCCGTTACGCTGCCATTATCCGCCATGAACTCGTTGTATGCGGTCAGCGCCGCCTCCACGTCGCTGCCGGGCAGCGCCTCCACAAAATAGGCATACCGCGTCCGCTCATCATCCGAACTGGTCTGTGCCGCCGACACACGCAGCACGCCGCTCGCCGACAAGGCCAGCACAAAAGCGACACAGACAAGTCGCACGGACGACAGTGCCATCCTGCGGCCAACGGGTCCTTCGCCGTGGCGACGTTGAAGATGAAGTCTCAAATTACGTGTTGTCATAGCATTTCCTCGATATATGAGACGTGCGGACCGATGCGCTGGGTGCACAAGTGGAATGTTCTGCAGAATGCCATCTGATTATCTGGACTGGCCGGTCCTCCGATGCGCCAGGCGCGATTCTGTGCATACCCAATGAGATTGCTGCCACATACGGGCGTGACAACACCCCTAATCATACCGATTACAGACGACAAAGTCAACGGACAAAGCAGGAAATGTCTCACCCGCCGCATTTGAAGAAAACTCTCTAACATTCTGCTAACACAGGAGTTATGTACACATCCTTTCGAGGCTCTGCCTGCTCGTGCCAAAGCGCATGCAGATACGCTTGCGCAATTAGCCTTTGGCTATCTACATCTTAGCCGATTAGAGTCAGATGTTGAGGAATAACCTGTCTGGGGCTCTCCGCCGTATGCCGATATGATAGTAATGAGCAGCAGGATGCGACAGTAGCCAGGATCGCGAGTTTTATGGTCTGTCGCAAGCTGCTTCGCCGAGGATTAATAAGACCTTTGGGGCAAGCCGAAATACAACGTTGTGCAGGCGTATCTTCTTAGTGGGGTTCGGCTTGCCCCCGTCATCATCCATGCAATCGGCAGGCAACTCGTTCCCGAAGGGAGCCTGCCTTACGTTCTCCCGAAACTGTACGAAAAAGCCCTCGTCCCGATCACCGGCTTGCTGAGCCGTCCGTTTGCCCTGATAGACCGCAACATGCCTGACCGCATCGCCTTTTTCAAGACTCCGTATTGTTCGAATCGCCCTCTGCTGGTAGTATGACCCAACATTATCTGGCAGGCCTGATTGCAGCAGGCTGCGTGTGATTCCCTGGGGATGCTACAGAACAAATTGATGAATCGACAGTTATCAGAAAGAACGAACATGAGGCTTCAGAGACCGGCCCCGGCCGCTGTAGCTCGTGCCGGTTTGCTGCTGCCGATCGGCAACGTCTTGCTCTTCGGCGTATTCCTCTTCATCTCATTGATAAGCCCGCCGGCTTGTGCGACCGTCAGATGTGATATCATCATGCTGCTGTTGATCGTTCTCTCACCTGTCATTTATCTGCTCGGGCTGATCGCAGGTGTGCTGAGTTTCAAAAGATCCCAAATGACCATCACCGCGGCTCTGGCAGTCGCCGTGAACGCCGGAATGCTTGCGTTTATGGCCTATTTCGCTCCGGCTTACCTGACCGAAATCCGCATGATGGGGTGGTAAAATCACAACTCGCAACGCCACATCCCGCAAGGCTGACGTCCGCTTCATATGCATTCTGCTGGGAGTATTCACACTCGTAGTAGCTGCTCTAATTGGGTACTACCTCGTGTTTCACATCAGTCGCAGCAATTTCCGCCTGGTCGTACCGGGGGCCGTCTACCGTTCCGCCCAACCGACTATTGACCAACTGCGCCGCTGGATTGATCGCCACGACATCCGCACGGTCGTAAACCTCCGCGGTTACCACGGCGGTGAGACTCGCACACAGGAGATAGAATTCCTGGCCGAACAGGACATCAAGTACATCGAAATCCACCTCCAGGCCAATAAACAAATGACCAGGGCCGCGTTTCGCGAACTCGTTCACGCGATCGATCGCGCCGAACCCCCTTTGCTGGTGCACTGCCACCGGGGCGTCGATCGCGCCGGTACTGCCGCAACGCTCGCTGCAATGGCCTTCGGCGGCATGAGCTACGAACGCGCCAAATGGCACGCATATGTCGCTCCCGGTCCGTGGAAGAGGGTGGAGAAGGGCGATTACGCCCATGTGAGCGACATCCTGACCCAATATGAGAGGTATTGCCGAACGCATGGCCTTGATACCGCCGGCTGGGAGCAGTTCAGGCAATGGGCCCTCAACTGGTGACCATATTCCCGTACGGCTGTTTTCCCGCCGAAACCTTGCTGTTTGCACCGAAATCTGATAGGATGTAGTCAGGATGTTGCGAGATGCAACAGTACTGGTTCGTAAGCTTGTGAGGAAGGTAATAGAAGATGCGTTTTTTCCGTGCAGGCCTTTTGCTTGCTGCCCTTTTTGCCGCTGGCTGGACGCCCGCCGGTGCAGAATGCCTGAAAGGTGATCTGGACGGCGATTGCACCGTCGATGCCCGCGACCTGATGATACTCGCGGATCAATGGCTCGCCCAACCGCCCGGCATTGCCAATCTCGCTGATCCCGACAATTGCGTCGACATGGCTGATTTCGCTGTACTTGCGGAGGACTGGCACGCCTCGGCTGTCATAATTAACGAAATCCACTGCAATCCGGACGTCAAGACCGAGTTGATCGAGTTTGTGGAACTGTTCAATGCCGGTTCTCGCCCGGTCGATCTCTCTAACTGGTATTTCTCCGAAGGCATCAGCTATACCTTTCCGGCTGGTACAATCATTCCACCGGGCGACTATGTGATCGTGGTCCAGAGCACCGAAGACATTGCCCGCAAATGGGGCAGCTCAAGAGGATGGCGTTCCGAGATCGTTTACGGCCCCTTCGAAGGCAAGCTCGCTAATGAGGGAGAGACGATCAGGCTGCGCAACGCCGAGGGTGATCAAGTCGACGAAGTCGATTACGGCCTTGGCTTTCCATGGCCGACGGTCGGTGATTCGGTCCCGCAGACCGTCTCCGGCCATGCCCACTCCATGCAACTCGCCAATGCATACGCCGACAATGACCTCGGGGCAAGCTGGCGCTCGGCCTTTCCGTCGCCCGGCGTCCGCAACAACGGTGTCTACCTGGAGAATCTCCCGCCCCATATCCGCCAGGTCAGGCATTCGCCGAAACAGCCGCGTTCGGGCCAAAGCCTGACTGTGACCGCCAAGGTGACTGACCCGGATGGCGTTGCAGACGTCAGGCTACTCTATCAGGTCATCGAACCCGGCCAATACATAGGCCTTAATGACGTGCGTTACCATTCAGGCTGGGTCGAAACCTTCATGCACGATGACGGTCTTGCCGGGGATGCCACCGCCGGGGACGACAGATTCACCATTCAACTGCCGGGCTCGCTCCAGGTTCATCGCCGCCTCATTCGCTACCGTATCGTTGTCAGAGACATGCTCGGCAACGAGCTTCAGGTGCCGTTCGCAGACGATACTCAACCCAATTTTGCATATTTTGTTTACGATGGAGTGCCCGCATGGGAAGGTTCCATACGGCCGGGGGTCGAGCCGGTCGTTGAATATCCCGAAGAGGTGATGCAATCGCTCCCCGTCTACCACCTCATCAGCAGGAAATCCGATGTCGAAACAGCCACGTGGCTCCAACACTACTCCGGCAGCGACTACAAATGGTATGGAACGCTCGTATACGATGGAGAAGTCTATGACCATATTCGCTACCGGATGCGAGGGGGCGTATGGCGATATGCAATGGGTAAGAACATGTGGAAGTTTGACTTCAATCGGGGTCATTACTTCCAGGCGCGAAACGACTACGGCAAGAAGTACGACGAGAAATGGGACAAACTCAACTTCTCCGCCTGTATTCAGCAGGGCAGCTTCGGCCAGCGCGGAGAGCAGGGGATGTTCGAGGCGATTTCGTTCCGAATGTTCAGAATGGCCGGCGTCCCCGCAAGCAAAACCAATTATCTCCACTTCCGCGTCATTGACGAGCCTCATGAAGACGGGAAACTGAATGATGCCCATCCGCCGCTTACCAGTTCCGGCACGCAGTACGATGGAGATTTCTGGGGCCTGTATATGACCATCGAACAGATGGACGGCCGTTTTCTCAACGAGCACGATCTGCCCGATGGGAATCTCTATAAGATGGATAACAGCAATCGGGAGACCAACAACCAGGGGCCCACGCAACCGGACGACCAGTCGGACCTGAACTCCTTCATGGGACGCTACCAGTGGAGCGATGAGCAATGGTGGCGCCAAAACGTCAATCTTGACGTCTGGTATAGCTACTACGCGGTATACCAGGCTATCCACCACGGCGACATCACCGGTAAGAACTGGTTCCTCTATCACCATCCCCAGACGGATCGTTGGTGGCAACTTCCCTGGGACGTGGATCTGACGTGGACAACGTATTACGGCAGCAATTATCCGAGTGACCCGTTCAGGCGTGCCGGTGTACTCGATTTCCCGGCAGTAAATATCGAATGCAGAAACCGTGTCCGCGAAATCCGGGACCTGCTGTTCAATCCCGAGCAGATGAACCAGTTGATCGACGAGTATGCGGCAATCATAGATGACCCGAATGGCGGGCTGTCGATGGCAAAGGCTGATCGAGCGATGTGGGACTACCATTGGGTCGTTGGCGATGGTGCCTATCCGACGTATTTGTCGAGAAACGCCTCGTTCAAAGCTGGTCAGGGGCGTTTCTATCGTGCCGCCGAATCCCGGGGCTACCAGCGCAGTTTCGCCGGCATGGTCAAAGTCATGAAGGACTACGTGGCCGAACGCCTCAGTCACATGGACTCGATTTCCAGTGATTCCCAGATTCCGGCCAGACCTGTCATCAGTTCGACTAGTCCTGCCGGCTTCCCGATCAACGCCTTGACATTCCAGACCGGACCGTATGCAGACCCGCAGGGTGCGCATACGTTCGCAGCAGCGCAGTGGCGTATCGCCGACGTCGCCCCGGGCTCTGAGCCGCCCGACCCCGATCAGGGATCCACACTTGTCCACGACGGCACGACATGGAAGTACTTCAAAGGGACACAGGAACCGTCGGTTCCCCGTACCCTCTGGCGACAGCCCGAATTCCAGGACGACGGATGGGCCGAGGGCGGATTGCCCATAGGTTTTGGAGAAGGCTTCATCGTCACCAGGCTTGCCGACATGAGGTACAATTACTCCACTGTATATCTCCGCAGGGAATTCGATGTACTTGATACCGATAGCATTGGGAAGTTGACCTTCGAGTGCCTGTACGACGACGGCATGAACGTATGGATCAACGGGCAACATGTTCTCTCCGAAAATGTGTCCGGATCGGAACTGCCGTTTGATGCGACCGCCAGCAGAGGCGGCAATGAGCGATGGGGGACTTTCGTCTTGCCGGACCCGCAAAGTTACCTCGTTTCGGGCACCAACGTTATCGCGATTCAATTGCTCAACAGAAGCCTGGGAAACTCCAGTGATTGCTTCATCGACGCACTTCTGCTTGCCGAAACAGCTCCGGATGAGCCCCCTGCACCGCCTTCTTATCAGCGGACGCGGGGTAGATATGAGATAGACGCGGTTTGGGAGAGTCCGTTGCTGACGGAGTTTGACGATACGATCCAAATTCCGGCGACGGAAGTCAAGCCGGGGCGTACGTACCGCGTTCGCTGTCGGATGCAGGACAATACGGGTCGGTGGAGCCATTGGTCGCAACCGGTGCAGTTCGTTGCGGGCGAACCGGTCGCCAAGGGCATTCTGGAGAATCTGCGTATCACCGAGTTGATGTATAATCCGGCCGATCCGCCGCTGGGGGATATGCGGGACAACGACGAGTTCGAGTTCGTGGAGTTGAAGAACATCGGGGACGAGACGCTGGATTTGAAGTACGTATCGTTCGACAACGGCATCACATTTGCGTTCGAGGGCAGCCGGGTCAGTACGCTGGGTCCGGGCGAGTTTGTGCTGGTGGTCAGCAACGAAGCGGCCTTTACCTCGCGATACGGCGCGGGTCTTTCGGACCGTATCGCCGGGGTATTTCCGAACAAGCTCTCCAATGCGGGCGAGCGGATTCGCCTGGTGGATACCTACAACGGTACGATTGCCGATTTCGAGTACAACGACGGCCGCGGCTGGCCGGGTTCGGCCGATGGGGCGGGCCATTCGCTTGTGCCGCTGCCCGAGGCGATTCGCAGTCAGCCGGACGGACCGTTGAACTACGGGGGCAACTGGCGGGCCAGTGCGTACATCCACGGCTCCCCGGGCGGCGATGATGCCGAACTGCAGCGAACCGTGGTGCTCAACGAGGTGATGGCCCATACGGACCTCAGCAGCGATCTGTATCCGCAGCACGAATCGAACGACTGGATCGAGTTGTATAATACGTCGAACAGCGCGGTGAATCTCGCGGGCTGGTATCTCAGCGACGATGCGGACGATCTGGACAAATGGGCGATACCGGCGCAGATGCTGGCGGGGCACGGCCGGGTCAGCTTCGATGAGATCCATGATTTCCACAATCCGATCACCGAAGGCTTCGGTCTCAACAAGGCGGGCGAGGAGCTGTATCTGTCGTACCTGCCGGGCACGTCGGAAGATCGGGTGGTCGATTGTATTGCGTTCAAGGGCCAGGAGAACAACGTGTCGCTGGGCCGGTATCCGGACGGCGGGGAGTATTGGTTCGCGATGATTCCCTCGCGCGGCACGGCCAACGGCGAGCCGCTGAGCGACGTGGTGATATCGGAGATCATGTATCACCCGGTCGATCCGAATGCCGAGTACATCGAGTTGTACAATCCGCAGGCGGTGGCGGTCAGTCTGGTCAATGCGGTCGGGCTCTGGAGGCTGGATAACGCGGTCAGCCATACGTTCGACGTGGGCGTATCCATTGCCGCGGGCGGGCGGCTGATCGTGGTCGGCTTCAATCCGTATACGGACCCGGCGGCTTTGGCGGCCTTCGAGGCGGCGTACGATACCGGCTCGCTGACCGCGGGCGTGGATATCGTCGGGCCGTGGTCGGGCAATCTGTCCAACGGCGGCGAGCGACTCGCTCTCGAACGACCCGAAGCACCGGATGCAATCGGCGGAGATATTGCCTGGGTGCTGGCCGACGAGGTGTACTACTCCGACTCGTCCCCATGGCCGATAGACGCCGACGGTACAGGCAGATCGCTGCATCGGGTCATTTTGCAGGCCGACGCAGCGAGCAACGATCCAGCCAACTGGCAGGCCGACTCGCCTACCCCCGGCTGGTAGAGCCAGTGCCACCCGCGGTGGGGGCGAATGACGCACACTCGCTCGATGACTCTGTGATCATCCCGCCGAGGCGACGCAGAAGCGCTGCCGGACAATCGCAGCATCCGTTGCGATCTTCGCCTCCTTCATCATAGGCATCACCGTTTGGTCCAATCGCGGCAGTCGGCCGCCGCATCGAACCAGCCAGTGTCGCAAACCTGCCGCAGTCTATCCGGCAGTTTTCCCTTGCGTTTGGCAGATACGCATGTACAGTAGGCGCTTTATTGGTGCGTGGCAAAGAACGTTGTTTCACAATAGAGATTATGACAGTGGCTTTTCGCCCACTGGAGGTAGTGCAATGATAGGCAAGAAGATTCGACTGGAGCGTATAATCAATCGCAATTCGCGCAAGACTGTGATCGTGCCGATGGACCACGGCGTTACGGTCGGGCCGATCGACGGCCTGCAGGATATGCGCGAGACGATCGGCAAAGTCGTAGGTGGTGGTGCGAACGCCATCTTGATGCACAAGGGAATCGTTCGCGCCGGGCACCGCGGCACCGGCAAGGACGTCGGGCTGATCGTGCATCTCTCAGCCGGAACGTCGCTGAGCCCCGATCCTAATGCCAAGGAGCTTGTCTGCACCGTCGAAGAGGCGATCAAGGTCGGTGCCGATGCGGTTTCGGTCCACATCAACCTCGGAGCCGAGACGGAAAGCCAGATGCTCCGCCAGCTCGGATGGGTCAGCGAGCGGTGCCTGGAATGGCAGATGCCGCTGATCGCCATGATGTACACCAGAGGGCCGAAGATCGACGACGAGTATGACATCAAGTACGTCAAGCACGCGGCCAGGGTCGGTGCCGAACTGGGCGCGGACATTGTCAAGGTCAACTACACCGGCGTCGACTCCTTCCAGGAGGTTGTCGACGGGTGTCCGGTGCCCGTGGTCATTGCCGGCGGAGCCAAAATGGGCTCCGACCAGGAGATCTTCAAGATGGTCGAAGGCGCTCTGGCAGCCGGGGCGACGGGCCTTTCCATCGGGCGAAACGCCTTTCAGCACGCGAATCCGACCAAGATGATCGCAGCCCTGAGCAAGATGGTGCACGAAGGCGCGAGCGTCGAAGAGGCGACCGCAGCACTGAAGGAATAACAAAAGCTCGACTATTGAGCATTTCGGCGACTGTTTTTCGCCCATGAGCCGCATACGGGCTCGGTTATCGCGCAATAACCTGCGGCATTTGCCTCTGCTGCGGCGGACATAAGCCCTTACAGAGCCGGCACAGCCCCTTCAAGCGTCAAAACTTTCGGGCGAAATCGGGCGTTTTTCAGCCTTTACCAAGCCGTTTTTTGCACTCATCGAGTATATCTGCGGTTCTGCTTGCACCGACGCGCGTTACGCCGAGGGCGCGGACTTCGAGCAGTTTGTCGAGATCCCGGACGCCGCCGGCGGCTTTGACCTGCACCTGATCGGGAGAGTTTTCGCGCATCAGCTTCAAATCCTCCATCGTTGCTCCGCCCGTGCCGTAACCGGTTGAGGTCTTGACCCAGTCGGCACCGATTTGGCCGCATATATTGCAGAGTTGAATCTTCTGTTCATCCTGGAGGTAGCAATTCTCGAAGATCACCTTGACCTTCTGCTGCTGCGCGTGGGCGAGATCGACCACCGTCTTGATATCGTCGCGGACGTAATCCCAGTCGCCGCTGAGGACCTTGCTGATGTTGACGACCATATCGAGTTCCTCGCAGCCGTCGTCGAGGGCCTGCTTTGCTTCGGCGGCTTTGACAGCCGTCGTGTGCCCGCCGTGGGGAAAGCCGATGGTCGTGCTGGCTTTGACGGTGCTACCCTTCAGCATCTCGGCGCAGCGCCGGAGGTAGTAGGGCATGATGCAGACGCTGGCGACGTCATAGTCGAGGGCGAGCCGGCAGCCGGCCTCGAGCTGATCGACGGTCAGCGTCGGGTTCAGCAGGGAATGATCGATCATTTTTGCGATATCGCTGTACGTATAATCCATTTAGTGCTCCAATTCGGTTGATGCGGCCGGTTCTACGGCAGATACTGCCTGAGGAAACGGCCGCTCTGTATCAACGATGTCTTTCTCAGTTCCACCGAGCCTTCATACGCCCGATCCTCAACCTCGATGCAGACGGCCCCTTTGTAGCCGGTATCGCCCAGCACGGAGAACAGGCGGCTCCAGTTGACCTGGCCGAGGCCGGGCAGCTTCGGCGTGTGGTATTCCAGTGGCGTCGCCATGACGCCGACGTCGTCGAGGCGGTGCTTGTCGAGGCGGACATCCTTTGCGTGCACGTGGAAGATGCGATCCTTGAACTCGATCAGGGGCTTGATATGGTCCATGTGCTGCCAGATCATGTGGGAGGGATCGTAGTTGAGGCCGAAGTTGTCGCCGGGGATATCCTCGAACATCCTGCGCCAAATCTTCGGACAGTGCGCCAGGTTCTTGCCGCCGGGCCATTCATCGCCGGTGAAGTACATCGGGCAGTTCTCGATACCGATCCTGACGCCCTTATCGGCTGCGAATTTGACCAGCGGCTTCCACGTCTTCTTGAAGCGGGGCCAGTTGGCGTCGACCGATTTGGTCCAGTCCCTGCCGATGAACGTATTGACGAGATTGACGTCGAGCAGGCGGGCGGCGCGAATCACCTTCCTGATGTGGTCAGTGTATACTTTTGCCTCTTTCGCATCCGGCGTCAGCGGATTGGGGTAGTAGCCCAGGCCGCTGATGGTGATGCCGTGTGCGGCGCAGAGGTCGTTAATCCGCCGTGCGTCGGCCTTTTTTAGATCGACGACGTCGATATGCGTAACGCCCGCATAGCGGCGTTCGGCCTTTCCTTTCGGCCAACACATGATCTCCAGGCACGAGAAGCCTTCTTCCGCGGCGAACTGGACAATCTGTTCGAGCGAGAGATCGGGCAGTATCGCGGTCATGAATCCGAGTTTCATCTGTCGCCTCCTTCGATCTGTACCCACCCGCTTTGCCGATGGCTTTCTAGGATTGCTTCGCACAGCACGATTTCGCGATGGCCGTCGGCAAAGGTCGGAAACGGTGCGGGTTTGGAGAAATCGTCCTGGTCGATATAGCCGTAAAATGCACGGAAGCATTGCTTGAACGTGTCGGGGAAGCCTTCGTTGTGGCCGCCCGGATAGCCGATGTGCGAGCCAGCCCGATCGCCGAGCAGTGCGGGGTCGCGAATGAGTTCCTCGTTCGGTTTGTCGCGATGGCCGATCCAGAGGCTGTTGGGCTGCTGGCTGCACCATTCGATGGCACATTTCGAGCCCGCCAGTTCGTACCGCAGGCAGTTCTTCCGACCGGCCGTGACCTGCGAGACCCAGAGACAGCCGCGACCGCCTCCCTTGAAGCGGAACATGATGCAACCCTGGTCCTCGGTGGCGATGGCGATATCCTCGGTCTCGACCGGCCCGGAGCCTTGCTTGCCCTTGAAGGTCTCGACCTCGCCTTTGGGCCGCTTGCGGACGGGAAAGACAATCGTCAAATCCGCACAGACCGCTTCGACTTCGAGGCCGGTGACCGCGTGAATGAGATCGAGCCAGTGCGTACCGATATCGGCCACGGCCCGCAGTTCGCCGCCTTCTTCGGCGAGGACGCGCCAGTTGTAGTCCGTTTCGTGGAAGAGCCAGTCCTGGACATAGCTGCCGACGACGGAATATATCCGGCCGACGTCGCCTCGTTCGACCATATCGGCCGCTTCGAGGCAGAGCGGATAGAAGCGGATGTTGTAGTTGACGCCCGCGGCCAGGTTCGAACCGGCGGCCAGCTCGACCAGTTCGGCCGACTCCTGCGAGTTCATCGCCAGCGGTTTTTCGCACATGACGTGCTTGCCCGCCTGCAGGGCGCGTTTGGCCATGCCGTGATGGAGCTTGTTCGGCGTGGCGATGTGCACGGACTGGACGGACTCGTCGGCCAGGATTTCGTCGAAATCCGCGTACGCTTTGGCCAGGCCGAGTTTGGCGGCGGCGTCTGTCGCCTCCTGCTTCGAGGCGCCCATGATTCCCACCACGGGCACGCCGGCCCGCTGCAGGGCCTCAACGTGAACCGGGCCGATGAATCCGGCACCCACTACGGCTGCATGTATCTCTGACATCTGCACCTCCTTAAATCAGGGATAAAACCGGATTATTTGCGATTCGCCGCCGTTTGTAAACAACTTTGTGGCCCGGGTCGTGCGGGTAGGCTGCAAACGACAGGTTTCGGCACTGAAAGGCATTTCGTGTTCCGATTCGCATAGTTTACCTATCTTACTATTGGCTTTGTTTTGCACGTTTGGGTTCCGCGGGGATGTTTGCATGAGGGTATGGGCAAGCATTCGAAGGCATAGCCTTTTTATCCAGGTTATATTTGGGTTTGTTTTGCATGTTTTTCCAACTGAAGGGGATATCCCTCGACTCGTTCCACTCGCTCGGGACGACACCCGAGTCCATGTAGAAGGGTGTCGATTGGGTTTGTTTTGCACGTTTTGGTTTCGAATGGGCGCGCCTGCGATAATCTGGGTAGACATGTCCAATCGCGAGAAGCTTGTGCATTTTGCTTTTGGCTTTGTTTTTCATTTTTTCGTTCCGGTGTGGCTTCGCACGTGTCGGTCCTGTTCGCTGGTTGTTGAGGTTCCGGCTCGGGGGCCGGGACAAGGTTTCTGCCGGGTCCCCGCCAGTGGTATGCGGGGATGACGGAGTGGTGGCGCATCCGGGGATGCGAGTGTCGTTGTGAATGCGGGGATGCGAGTGTTGTGGTGCATGCGGGGTAATTGCCGTATGGGGCAGGAGGCTTTGGGCGGTCTGCTGCATTGTCTCATTGGCTCCTTCGTATAGTTGGATACCTACAATACATATAGACGTTTGCCGGGGGTGAAATGTTCGAAGAAAAACTAGAGATAAAGATATAGGGCGTTGAGGTATGAGGCAAAGAGGCCATCGGGGGCTCATAAGATCGGCAGCCAGAGGAGAATAGACGCGACATATGGAGTAGTTCGGCCATAGACAAAGGTTAGGATGTAAAGTATTTCGTATCTGTTTAGCGAGTTGACCGGCCGCCGCAACCGGCCATTTGTCCATTATT